>JADYZZ010000053.1 GCA_020852865.1 Rubrivivax sp. | reverse complement strand
GCGGGAAGTTCGGTCCGGCATGGGACCTGATGAAACGCTGGGATGGGGTGGCTGATGGGACTCGAACCCACGACGACCAGAATCACAATCTGGGACTCTACCAACTGAGCTACAGCCACCGTCGCGGGCGCCGATTATAGCGACGGGCCTTCGGGCCGGCCCTTGCACGGCCGGTGCCTCGTGCGCTGCAGCCCGGGCGCGCAGCGCGCGCGATCAGTTCGCGGCCGAAGCGGCGCGTGCGGCCGGCAGGATCTCGGCCTTGTAGCGCTTCTTGAGCGCGGCCAGATAGGCCTCGGCCTCGGCTGCGCCCCAGGCCTGCGCGTACTGGCGGCGCAGCCCGGCGTCGCCGCCCGGTGCCGCTTCGCGCGGCAGCACCTTGATCACGCGCACGACGTCGTAGCCGGCCGCGCCCAGGTCGACGCCGAGCAGTGCCGGCAGCTTGGCTGCGTCGGCGCGCAGCACGGCGTCGAGCACCTGGCGCGGCACGCCCGCGGCCTGCGCGCGCGAGATCACCGCCGTCGCCGGCAGGCTCTCGGCAGGCGCCTTGCGCAGCGCCTCCAGGCGCGCCTCGCCGTCCTTGCGCGCCAGCGCGGCGGCCTGCTGCACGACGACGCTGGCGCGCACGCGCTCCTTCACCTCGGCCAGCGGCAGCGTGCGTACGGGCTGGTAGGCGATCACGTGGGCCGCCGCGAGCCGGTTCGGACCGACCTCGACGGCGTCGGTGTTGCGCTTGTTGCGCAGGGCGTCGGCCGAGAAGACGGCATCGAGCAGCTTGGCCGAGGCGAGCGCGCCGGTGGCGCCGGGCGCCGGCTGGCGCTGCACGGTGGCGCTGCGCTTGTCGAGCTTGAACTTGTCGACGAGCGGCTGCAGGCTGTCGGGCTGCTCGTACGCGGTGTTGGTGAACTGCTCGGCCGCCTCGGGCCAGCGCTTGGCCAGCAGTTCCTTGCGCAGTTCGGATTCGATCTCGCCCTTGACCTGATCGAAGGGCTTGCGTTCGCCGCCGCGCACACCGGTGAGCTTGATGATGTGGTAGCCGAAATCGCTCTCGACGACCCCGCTCAGCTGGCCGGGCTGGAGGCCGAAGACGGCATCCTCGAAGGGCTTGACCATGGCGCCGCGGCCGAAGAAGTCGAGGTCGCCGCCGTTGGCAGCCGAGCCCGTGTCGTCGGAGTTCTTGCGGGCCAGCTCGGCGAAGGCGGCCGGATCCTTGCGCGCCTGCTCGAGCAGCGCCTGGGCCTTGGCCTTGGCCTTGGCGCGCTCGGCCGCCGGTACGTCCTTGTCGGCCTTCACCAGGATGTGGCTGGCGCGGCGCTCCTCGGGCGTGGTGTAGCGCGCGGCGTTGGCGTCGTAGTACTTGCGCGCATCGGCCTCGCTGACCGTGACGCCCTTGCCCAGCACGTCGAAGTCGAGCACCACGTATTCGATCTGCGCCTGCTCGGGCGCGCGGAACTCGGCCTCGTGCGCCTTGTAGTAGGCCTCGATGTCGGCGTCGCTCGGCGCGACCTTGGCCGCGTAGGCGGCGGCTTCGAAGCGCTGGTACTGGATCTCGCGGCGCTGCAAGAGCGCGTCGAGCGCACGCTCGGCGTCGCCCGCCGGCGCCAGCGTCGACTGCTCGACGCCGGCCAGCACCTGGCGCATCGCGTAGTCCTGGCGCAGCTGGGCGGCGAACATCTCCGAGTTCATGCCCTGCAGCGACAGGATCTCGCGGTTCACCGAGCCGTCCGGGTTGCGCAGGGCGGCGAACTGCGGGTCGCTCGCGAACAGGCGCTGCAGCCGCGCGTCCGAGGGCGCCAGGTGCATGTCCTGCGCCGCCGCAAGCAAGGTGCGCTCGCGCACCAGCGCGTCCAGCGTCTGCAGGCGCGCCTCGGGCGTGTCGAACGCCGCCGTGTCGGCGCCCGGCTGGCGGCGCACGCGCTCGAGCAGACGCTGCTGGGCCTGGTCCCATTCGGCGCGCGTGATCGCGTGCCCGCCCACCTTGGCCACGGTCTCGTTGGCACCGCTGGTGAAGCGCGAGTAGCCCTCGATGCCGAAGAAGATGAACGACGGAATGATCAGCAGCAGCAGGAAGGCCAGCGTGAGCTTGGAGTGGTTGCGGACGAAATCGAACATCTCGGATCACCTTCGCCGGAGCGGCGCGCGGCGCCGCATCCGGCCGAAAAAAAAGCGAACCGCGGTTCGCCTCGCCCGCCGGCGGTCGTGCCGCCGGCGCCACCCAACCGGCGGCTTCGCTGCCGGCCCTGCACGGCCGCCGCTGCCGCAGCGGCGGCCGCGCGCAATGCCGCGCGATTGTAGTGCGCCGTGGTGGGTGCTGACGGGTTCGAACCGCCGACCTACGCCTTGTAAGGGCGCCGCTCTACCGGCTGAGCTAAGCACCCGGCACGCCGTGGCGCGCGCGCCTGCACGCCCGCCGCGGCCGACTCTGCGCGCCGCTACCGCACGCCGTCCTTGAGCCCCTTGCCGGGGCGGAACTTGACGACGCGCGCGGCCTTGATCTTGATCGGCGCGCCGGTACGCGGATTGCGTCCGGTGCGCGACGCACGCTTGCTCGCAGCAAAGGTGCCGAAGCCGGTGATCGTGACCGAGCCGCCTTTCCTGAGCGTCGTCTTCACCGCGCCCAGCATCGCCTCGAGGACGCGGCCGGCGGCGGCCTTGGACACGTCGGCCTGAACGGCGATGTGTTCGATCAGTTCACTCTTGTTCACGCCACTGCCCCCCTCTCGAGGTGGATCGATCTTCGATTCGTGCTGCGGCACCGGCACCCCGGCCGGCGGCCGCCCCTGCCGTCCGCCGCGCCGATGGCGGCAAGGCCCGGCCGCGCGAAGGCGCGATTCTAGGGCCGCTGCGCCGCCGTCGTGCGTGCATCCGTGCGCGCGCCGCGGCAGCCCCTTCAGCCGCGTTGCACCGTCTCGGCGATGGCGCGGCCGACGTCCGTGGTGCCCGCATGGCCGCCCAGGTCGGGCGTGCGCGGCGCCTCGCGGTCGGCGAGCACGGCCTCGATCGCCGCCAGCACCGCGTCGTGCGCGTCGCGCCGGCCGAGGAAGTCGAACAGCAGCGCCGCGCTCCAGATCTGGCCGATCGGGTTGGCGACGCCCTGGCCGGCGATGTCGGGCGCCGAGCCGTGCACCGGCTCGAACAGGCTGGGCCACGCGCGCGTCGGGTTCAGGTTGGCCGAAGGCGCGATGCCGATCGTGCCGGTGCAGGCCGGGCCGAGATCGGACAGGATGTCGCCGAACAGGTTGCTCGCGACGACGACGTCGAACTGCTGCGGGCGCTGCACGAAGTGCGCGCACAGGATGTCGATGTGGAAGCGATCCACCGCCACCTGCGGGTAGGCGCGGGCCATGGCCTCGACGCGCTCGTCCCAGTACGGCATCGTGATCGCGATGCCGTTGCTCTTGGTGGCCGAGGTGAGCTTGCGGCGCGGCCGCGAAGCCGCCAGCTCGAAGGCGAACGCGAGCACGCGGTCGACGCCGTGGCGCGACATGATGGTCTGCTGCATCACGATCTCGCGGTCGCTGCCCTCGTACATGCGCCCGCCGACGCTCGAGTACTCGCCCTCGGTGTTCTCGCGCACGATCCACATGTCGATCGCGCCGGGCGCCAGCGGCTGGCCGGCGCGGTCGACCAGCGGCGAGCGCACGCCGGGCATCAGGCGCGCCGGGCGCAGGTTGACGTACTGGTCGAACTCGCGCCGGAACTTCAGCAGCGAGCCCCACAGCGACACATGGTCGGGCACCGTGGCCGGCCAGCCGACCGCGCCGAAGAAGATCGCATCGTGGCCGCCGATGCGCTCCTTCCAGTCGGCCGGCATCATCGTGCCGTGGCGCTCGTGGTAGGCGCAGCTCGCGAAGTCGAACGCGTCGACCTCGAGCGCGACGCCGAAGCGGCGTGCCGCGGCATCGAGCACGCGCAGGCCTTCGGGCATCACTTCGCGGCCGATGCCGTCGCCGGCGATCGCGGCGATGCGGTGCGTGGTCATCTCTCACTCCTCCGTCGGGTGCAGGGAAGGCGTTCAGCGCCGGCGCACGACGAGCGCGACGCCGAGCGCGGCGAGCGCCAGACCGGCGAGCACGAGCAGGCCCAGCGCCTCGTCGAACAGCAGCCAGCCGAGCAGCGCGGTGCACGGCGGCACCAGGTACATCAGGCTCGTCACGCGCATCGCGGCGCCGCGCTGGATCAGCAGGTACAGCAGCGAGCTGCCGCCGAGCGTGAGCCCGAGCACCGACCAGGCCATGGCGCCCACCAGCGCGGGCTGCAGGTCGAACGCACCGCCCTCGAGCCAGGCCAGGGGCAGCGTGACGGCGAGCGCCGCCAGCAGCTGCACCGCATTGGCGCTGCGCACGTCGCAGGGCCGCACGAAGCGCTTCTGGTACAGCGTGCCGACGGTGATCGAGACGAGCGCGACGAGCGCGCAGGCGAAGTTGAACGCGCCCACCTCGCCGACGCCGAGCTTGCGCCAGACGACGAGCACGAGACCGGCCAGACCGAGCACGAGCCCGAGCCACTGGTGCGCGCGCACACGGTGCTCCTGCCCGGTCGCGCTGATCCACAGCGCCGTCAGCAGCGGCTGCAGGCCGACGATGAGCGCCGAGGTCCCCGCGCCCATGCCGTGCTTGACGGCCAGCCACACGCCGCCCAGGTAGCCGGCGTGCATCAGCGACCCCGTCACCGCCAGGTGCGGCCACTGCGCGCGCGCCGGCCAGGCGGCGCGTGCCCAGCGCACCCAGAGCCAGAAGGCGAGGATCGACAGGGCGTAGCGCCAGGCGAGGAAGCCGAGCGCCGGAGCGTGCGGCATGCCCAGACGCGCGACGACGAAGCCCGTGCTCCAGATGAGGACGAACACGCCCGGCATCGCGGCCAGCAGCGCGGCATGCGGCGCGGCCGCGCCGGGCGCGGGCCCGCTCATCGCGCGCGCGCCCGGATCTCGGGCACAGCCCGGCGCAAGTAGTAGGCCATCGACCAGATCGTCAGCACGGCAGCCAGCCAGATCAGCACCACGCCCCAGGCACGGGTGTCGATGCGGCCGAACAGGCGGCCGTCGTAGAGCAGGAACGGGATCGCGACCATCTGCGCCATCGTCTTGGCCTTGCCCACCATGTGCACGGCCACGCTGGCCGCGGCGCCGATCTGCGCCATCCACTCGCGCAGCGCCGAGATCGCGATCTCGCGGCCGATGATGATGAGCGCGACGAACACGTCGACGCGCCCGAGGTGAACGAGCACGAGCACGCTGGCGCAGACGAGGAACTTGTCGGCCACCGGATCGAGGAAGGCGCCGAAGGCCGAGGTCTGGTGCAGCTTGCGCGCCAGCCAGCCGTCGAGCCAGTCGGTGAGCGCGAACAGCACGAACAGCACGGTCGCGATCAGGTTCTGCGTCGCCGTCGTCCAGGGCAGGTAGAACACCGCCAGGATGAGCGGGATCGCGGCGATGCGCGCCCAGGTCAGCAGCGTGGGGATGGTGAGGAACATCGTCGCGGGCTGCGTGTTCAATCGAGCGAACGCGGCTTGAACTGACGCGCGTCGTTGAAGAGGAAGGTCTCGACCCACTTCCACGGCCTGGGCAGGCGCGTCATGTCGCCGTACGGCGCGGCGCGGCGGATGGCGTCGACGGCCAGCTGCACGGTGTCGGCCGCCGCGGGATTGCTCGGACGGCGCAGCACGACGATGCCGCGGATCGTGCCGTCGGCGTTGAGCTCGGTCTCGATGATCGGGATGCCGAACAGCACGTCGGGCACCGCCCCGGTGTACGCGCGCGCCGGCTGCGCGGCCACCAGGCGCAGGCCGGCGTTGTGCCTGAATTCGTCCCAGCTGCGCGCCGCCTGCGGCGCCGACGGCCTGGCCGCGCCCGGTGCCGGCGCGGCGCCGGGCGGTGTCGGCGCGCGCGTCGCGCAGCCCGACAGCCCGAACGGGCCCGCGCCGATGGCGCCGAGCAGGGCGCCGAGCAGCAGCGCACGGCGCGTCGCCGCGCGCGACGGTGCCGCGCCGCGGGTCGGCGGCTGCACGCGCTCAGTGCATGGCACGATAGATCTCCTCGGCCAGTTCCTTCGAAATACCTTCGACGCTCGCCAGGTCGGCCACGCCGGCGCCGGCCACGCCGCGCACGCCGCCGAAGCGCTGCAGCAGCCGCGCACGCTTGCGCGGCCCCACGCCCGGGATCTCCTCGAGACGGCTGCCGCCGGTGCGCACGCCGGCGCGTCGCGCGCGCATGCCGGTGATGGCGAAACGGTGTGCCTCGTCGCGGATCTGCGCCACCAGCATCAGCGCGGCCGAATCATGCCCGAGAGAGATCTTGGCGCGCCCGTCGGCGAACACCAGCTCCTCGAGCCCGACCTTGCGTCCCGCGCCCTTCTCGACGCCGACGATGAGGCCGATGTCGAGGCCGAGCTCCTCGAACACCTCGCGCGCCGCCGCGACCTGCCCGCGGCCGCCGTCGACGAGCACGAGATCGGGCAGGCGCGCGGGGCCGCGCGCGCGCCGCGCCTTCGCATCGGCCTGGGCGGGAGGCGGTGTCGCGTCGCTCCGGCCGTCGTCGTCGCTGCGGCCCGCGGCCACGGCTTCGGCCAGGCGGGCATAGCGGCGCGCCAGCACCTGCCGCATCGCCGCGCAGTCGTCGCCGCCCTTGATGCCCTCGATGTTGAAGCGCCGGTATTGCGCGCTCTGCATGCGGTGGTCCTCGTAGACCACGCACGAGGCCTGCGTCGCCTCGCCGCCGGTGTGGCTGACGTCGAAGCACTCGACGCGCAGCGCGGCCGGATCGGTCAGGTCGAGGTCGAGCGCTTCGAGCAGCGCGCGCGTGCGCTGCTGCTGCGAGCCCTCCTCGGCCAGCAGGCGCGCCAGCGCCAGCTCCGCGCCGCGCGCGGCCATCTCGAGCCAGATGCGGCGCTGCTCGCGCGGCTGGTGCGTCGCGCGCAGGCGCGTGCCGGCATGCTCGGCGAGCGCATCGAGCAGCGCAGCGCTCACCGCATGGCTGGTGACGAGCTGCGGCGGCAGCGCGTGCGCGAGGTAATGCTGGGCGACGAAGGCCTCGAGCACGGCCACCTCGGGCGCGGCGGCTGCGCCCGCGGCATCGGGCACGTCGCCCGTACCGCCCGCGCCGCCCGCTTCGTCGCGCTCGGCGCGCAGCGCGGCCCCTTCGTCGACGTGGCTCGGGAAGTAGGCACGGTCGCCCAGGTGGCGGCTGCCGCGCACCATCGCCAGATTGACGCAGGCGCGGCCGCCGGCCGCTTTCACGGCGAGGATGTCGACGTCCTTGTCGGCTGCCGACAGGCTGCTCGCTTCCACCGCCTGCTGGTGCAGCACGCGCGCCAGCGAGCCGATGCGGTCGCGCACGGCCGCGGCCTTCTCGAACGCAAGCGTCTCGGCCAGCTGCATCATCTGCGCCTGCAGGTCGGCGATCACCTCCGCGGCATCGCCGCGCAGGAAGCGCTCGGCGTCGGCCACGTCGCGCGCGTAGTCGGCCGCGCCGATGAAGCCCACGCAGGGCGCGCTGCAGCGCCCGATCTGGTAGAGCAGGCAGGGCCGCGTGCGGTGGGCGAACACCGTGTCCTCGCAGGTGCGCAGCCGGAACACCTTCTGCACGAGCTCGATCGTCTGCTTCACCGCCCACGAATTCGGATAGGGGCCGAAGTAGCGGTGCCGGCGGTCGACCGCGCCGCGGTAGTAGGCGACGCGCGGGAACTCGTGCGTCACCAGCTTGAGGTACGGGTAGCTCTTGTCGTCGCGAAACAGGATGTTGAAGCGCGGCGCCAGCGTCTTGATGAGGTTGTTCTCGAGCAGCAGCGCCTCGGCCTCGCTGCGCACGACCGTCGTCTCGAGCCGCGCGATGCGTGCCACCATCTGGCCGATGCGCGTGCCGTCGTGCGCGCGGTGCAGGTAGCTCGCCACGCGCTTCCTGAGGCTGCGCGCCTTGCCCACGTAGAGCACGTTGCCGGCGGCGTCGTACCAGCGGTAGACGCCGGGCAGGCCGGGCAGCGTCGCCACTTCCGCGAGCAGCCGCGCGCGCACGCCCCCGGCGTCGGATGGGGCGGCCGTGTCGGCCGCGCTGCCGGCACCGGCGGCGGTCGCCACGGCGGCGGCCGCATCGGCGGCGGCCGCATCGGCGGCGGTCGCATCGGCGGGCTCACGCGGCGGCTTGCTCACGGGCAGGATTGTCGCGCCTTCGATAATCGCGCGATGGGCGCGCTGCGCTGGGACATCTTCGGCCGCGTCGTCGACAACTACGGCGACGCCGGCGTGTGCTGGCGCCTGGCCGCCCAGCTGGCGGCGCGCGGCGACGCGGTCCGGCTCGTGCTCGACGACCACGCGGCGCTGGCCTGGATGGCGCCGGGCGGCACGCGGGGCAACGGCGGCGTCGAGCTGCTGCACTGGCCGGGCCCGGCCCTGCCGGGCGACGTCGTGGTCGAGGCCTTCGGCTGCGATCCGCCGGACGCATTCGTCGCTGCCATGCGCGCGGCGGCGCGCCCGCCGGTGTGGATCAACCTCGAGTACCTGAGCGCCGAGGACTACGTCGAGCGCTCGCACGGCCTGCCCTCGCCGCAGCGCGACGGGCAGACCAAGTGGTTCTTCTACCCCGGCTTCACGCCGCGCACCGGCGGGCTGCTGCGCGAGGACGCTGTCGCTGCCGAGCGCTCGGCCTTCGAGCGCGCGCCCTGGCTGGCCGCGCAGGGCGCGACGCCGCGTCCGGGCGAGCGGGTGGTGAGCCTGTTCTGCTACGCCAACGCCGCACTGCCGGCGTTGCTGCGCGACCTCGCCGCCGCGCCGACGCTGCTGCTGCTCACGCCCGGGGCGGCGCAGGCCCAGGTGGACGACGCCGCGCTGCCGCCGGCAACGCGCACGCTGCGTCTGCCCTGGCTCGACCAGCGCGGCTACGACCGCCTGCTGTGGAGCGCCGATCTGAACTTCGTGCGCGGCGAGGACTCGCTCGTGCGCGCCGTCTGGGCCGGCGCCCCGTTCGTCTGGCAGGCCTACCCGCAGCACGACGGCGCGCACCGCGCCAAGGTCGAAGCCCTGCTGGCGCGGCTGGCGCTGCCGGCCGCGGCCGCCGCGCTGATGCGCGCCTGGAACGGCCTGGCGCCCTGGCCGGGGCTGCCTCCGGCCGCGCTGTGGCCGCGCTGGCAGGCCGCACTGCGGGATTGGCGCGCGACGCTGCTGGCGCAGGACGATCTGGCAACGCAGCTGCGCCGTTTCGTGCTCGGCAAGCGGATGCGAACCTAGGAGCGTGGGTAGCAGAAATCCGGCCCCACGCCGTGGCGAGTCGCGCTGCCGGGCAAGGCGCGCGCGAGGCGCGTGGTGCGTGCCACGCAACGAGCGTGCAACACCGCCCGGCGCCGCGCATCGCCGCGACCCGAAGGGTCGGCCCCGACCGAAGGCCCATGCGGCGTTGCGCCGCTGGCCCGGGCGTCCGGCCCGGGCTGCGCGCCGCGCCTTGCCTGGGCCTTCAGCCGGGGCCGACGCGGGGCTGGGTTTCTGCCGCCCACGCTCCTAGCGTTTTCCCGCGGTCGAAGTAGAATGTGGGGCTTTGCGCCAGCGCGCCGAGCCCAAGCCGCGGCATGGGGACCGCCGGCTCCTCCAGGGAACAGCCATGAAACTCGCTCAGGAAATCCGTGCCGGCAACGTGATCATGCAGGGCAAGGACCCGATGGTCGTGCTCAAGACCGAATACAGCCGCGGCGGCCGCGGCGCGTCGACGGTGCGCATGAAGATGAAGAACCTGCTCAACGGCGCGGGCGCCGAAGTCGTCTTCAAGGCCGACGACAAGATGGAGCAGATCATCCTCGACCAGAAGGAGTGCACCTACTCGTACTTCGCCGACCCGATGTACGTCTTCATGGACGGCGAGTACAACCAGTACGAGGTCGAGGCCGACAACATGGGCGACGCCATCCAGTACCTCGACGACGGCATGGCGGTGGAAGTGACCTTCTACGACGGCAAGGCGATCGCGGTCGAACTGCCGACCACCGTCGTGCGCGAGATCGTCACCGAGCCGGCCGTCAAGGGCGACACCTCGGGCAAGGTGATGAAGCCGGCCAAGCTCACCGCCACCGGCTTCGAGATCGCGGTGCCGCTGTTTGTCGAGAGCGGCGACAAGGTCGAGATCGACACGCGCACGCACGAGTACCGCAAGCGCGTCTGAGCGCCCCGGGACCGGGCCGCGCCCGGCCCGCGCGCTGCGGCAGATCGCGCAAAGCCGCAAGGCCGCAGGGGCTCGAGCGCAGTCCGCGCCGACCGCGTCGACAGCACGAAAAAGGGCACCTGCGGGTGCCCTTCGCATTGGGGTCGGCCTTATGCTGGGCGTCCGCTTCGAGGAGCCCGCCGTGATCGACCACATGACCTTCCGCGTCGCCGACATCGCGCGCACACGCGCCTTCTACGCCGCTGCGCTGGCGCCGCTGGGCTACGCGACGACCTTCGACACGGTGCACGAAGGCGTGCACATCGTCGGCTTCGGCCGCGACGGCAACACCGACACCTGGTTCGTCGACGGACCATCGCCCCACGGCGGCCACCCGGTGACCACCGGCTGCCACCTGGCCTGGCGCGCGCGCGACCGCGGCGCCGTCGACGCCTTCCATCGCGCCGCGCTGGCCGCCGGCGGCCGCGACAACGGCGCGCCCGGGCTGCGCGCGTACTACCACCCGCATTACTACGGCGCCTTCGTCATCGACCCCGAAGGCAACAACGTCGAGGCGGTCTGCCACGAACCGGGCGAGAGCGTGTGAAGGTGTGAATCGCGCCTGATTCGTCCCTTCCCAGGTTCCGAGGGCAGCCGCCGCCGGCGCAGCCGTTTCCACCAGGCAGCCGCACGATGTTCGACTTCGAAGCCGCGGTCCAGGCGCCGTTTCGCATGCAACCCGGACTGCGCCGGCTCGCGCCTGCAGCGCCGCATCTGACGCCGCTGGCGCCCGGCTCGCGCCACCAGCGCGAGAAGCTGGCGGTGCTGTCGGCGTACTGGCCGCAGGCGCTGCTGCGGCGGCCCGACTTCGACGCCGAGCCGGCGCTCGACGCTCTGAGCGCCCACGCCGCGGCCGAGCAGCCACAGGCCTGGCGCCACGCGGCCGGGCGCGTCGAGGCGCCGCTGCTGGGCACGGCGGTCGAGGCGGGCGAGGTGCACCAGACCGCGCCCGGCCGCTTCGGCCTCGGCGACGAGGTCGCGCGCTGCCTGCACGGCCTGCCGCCCGCCTGGCGCCGCACCGCGCTGCTGAGCCTGGCCTTCGCGGAGGACTTCGCGCTCGTCGACGCCGCCCCCGGAGCCGGCGCGGGCAGCGTGCCCTGGCTCGCGGTCGCGCTGCCCAGCCATTGGGCGCCCGAGCGCGTGCTCGGCCTGCACTTCGCACAGATCCACGCCGCCGTGCCAGAGACCGCGCTGCTGCAGCGCGCCGGCCAGGCGCTGGTCGGACTCGTTGCCGGCGCCGGACGCTGCGAGCGCTTCGTCTGGAACGTCACCGACCAGCCCCGGCTGCACGCGCACCCCGAACGCACCGAGCGCGAGCGCTGGTGCGCGACGCCGGTCGAGCGCGCCTGGCTGCGCCACGAGCGCCAGACCTTCATCGCGCTGCCTGCGCTGCGCCAGGCCTTGTTCACGATCCGCGTCGGCGTGAGCCCGCTGGCCGACATCGTGTCGACACCCGAGCGTGCCGCGCGGCTGCACGCCGCGGTCACCTCGATGAGCCCGCAGGTGCTCGCCTACCGCGGCCTCGTGCCGGTGCGCGACGCGCTGCTCGAGTGGCTCGCGAGGCGCGCCGCTCACGCCACCGGAACCGCCGGGGCCACCGGCGCCACCGGGGCCACCGAGGCCACCCCGCCTGCAGCGCCGGCCGCCGGGGCAGTGCCCGAGGCGTGAAGACCGAACCGATCGCTCCGGCGCGCATCGACTGGGACGGCGGTGCGCCGCGCGCGCCCGATTTCGGCGACCTCTACCACCCGCGCATCGGCGCCTTCGCCCAGGCCGCGCACGTGTTCCTGCGCGGCAACGGCCTGCCCGAGAGATGGCACGGGCGCGAGCGCTTCACGATCGTCGAGACCGGCTTCGGGCTCGGTCTGAATTTCCTCGCCACCTGGGCCGCGTGGCGCGACGACCCCCGGCGCTGCGCGCGGCTGCACTACGTGGCGATCGACAAGCACCCGCCCGTGCTGGCCGACCTGCAGCGTGCGCACGCCGCCCTCGTGCCGCCGGAGCTGGCCGCGGCCGCTGCCGAGTTGCAGGCGCAGTGGCCGCCGCTCACCCCCAACCTGCATCTGCTCACGTTCGCGCACGCAAGCCTGCGGCTGCTGCTCGCCTTCGGCGACGTGGCGCGCGTGCTGCCGGCGCTGCAGCTGCACGCCGACGCCTTCTACCTCGACGGCTTCGCGCCGCAGCGCAATCCGGCCATGTGGAGCCCGGCGCTGTTCGAGGCGCTGCGCCGGCGCGCGGCTCCGGGTGCGCGCGCGGCCACCTGGAGCGTGGCGCGCAGCGTGCGCGACGGCCTTGCGCGCGCCGGCTTCGCGGTCGAGCGCGCCGAGGGCATCGGCGGCAAGTGCGAGATCAGCGTCGCGCGCCACCTGGCGCGGCCGGGGCTGCGCACGCCGCCCGATCTGCGCGTGTCCGGCGAAGAACGCTGCGCGCTGGTGGTCGGCGGCGGCATCGCCGGCGCCTGCACCGCCGCGGCGCTGCACGCCGCGGGTTGGGACGTCACGCTGTACGAGCGTCGTGCGGCCGAGGCCGGCAGCGACGCCGTCGGCGGCATCTTCCACGGCAGCCTGCACGCCGACGACGGCCCGCACGCGCGGCTGCTGCGCACGGCCGCGCTGCACGCCGCGCGCGTGCACGGCGAGGCGATCGCCCAGGGCGCAGCGGCGGGCCAGGCAGGCGGCCTGCTGCGCCTGGAACGGCATGCCGGCGACATCGAGTCGTTGCAGGCGCTGGCGGCGCGCTGCGGCCTGCCGCCGCAGTACGTGCAGCCGCTCGCGCCCGCCGAGGCGGCGGCCCGCGCCGGCGTGCCGCTCGCGGCGCCGGCCTGGTTCTATCCGGGCGGCGGCTGGGTGGCGCCGGACGGCGTCGTGCGCTCGGCGTTGCGGCCGGTGCGCGTGCACCGCGGCATCGACGTCGCGCGGCTCGAGCGCCACGGCACGCGCTGGCGCCTCGTCGAGCGCTCCGGCCGTGTCGTCGGCGAGGCGCCGCTGGTCGTGCTGTGCGCGGCCGAGGGCAGCCTGCCGCTGCTCGCGACGCTGGGGCAGGCCGCTTGGCCGACGCGCCGCACGCGCGGCCAGGTGAGCGTGCTGGCGCAGCGCACCCCGCTGGCGCTGCCGCTGGCCGGCGACGGCTACGCGCTGCCGCTGGCCGACGGCACGCTGCTGTGCGGCGCGACACGCCAGCCCGACGACGACGACGCGCGCGTGCGCGCCGAGGACCATCGCTTCAACGCCGGGCGCGCGCGCCGGCTCACGGGGCTCGACCTGCCGCTGGCGGCCGACGCCTGGCAAGGCCATGTCGGCTGGCGCCTGCAGACGCCCGACCGCATGCCGATCGCCGGTGCGCTGGTCGAGCCGACCGCAAGGGCGGGCGCCCTGCACCAGCTGGCGCGCGTGCCGGGGCTGTTCGTCGCGGCCGCGCTCGGGGCGCGCGGGCTGACGCTGGCGCCGCTGCTCGGGCAACTGGTTGCCGCGATGGCCGACGGTGCGCCCTGGCCCCTCGAGCGCGACCTCGCCGCGGCCGTCGACCCCGGCCGCTGGCTCGCGCGCGCAGCCGGCGCTGCGGCTGCGTCGGGCGCACCGGGCGCTGCAGGCGCTGCGATCGCGCCGGGCGAGACCGGGTCCGGCGGCTGATCAGCGCGGCGCGGCCGGGTCGGGCCGTGCAGCATCGGGACCGGCTGCCGCATCGGTCGCGTCCGTCGCGTCGGGTGTGTCGGCCTGCGCCTCGGCGCCTGCCTCGCCTTCGCCGTGGGTCTTGTGCTGCGCCTTGCGCGCGGCCTTCTCCTCCTTCTTGTGCTTCTTGGCCAGTTCGCGCTGGCGCTTCTCGAAGGCGTAGTTGGGCTTGGCCACGTGCAGTCCTCGGTTCTGGGCGGGTTCGGTGCCGATTAGAACACCAGCGTCTCGACGCCGGCGGCGGTGCCCAGCAGGCAGGTCTGCGCGCGCCGGCGCGCGAAGATGCCCACCGTCACCACGCCCGGCCACTGGTTGATCTCGGTCTCGAGCGCGAGCGGGTCGGTGATCTCGAGTCCGCGCACGTCGAGGATCGGGTGGCCGTTGTCGGTGAGCACGCCGGGGCGCAGCGCGGCGAGGCCGCCGAGCGCGGCGAAGCGCCGCACGAGCTGCGGCGCGGCCATCGCGATCACCTCCACCGGCAGCGGAAAGCGCCCGAGCACCGCCACGCGCTTGCTGGCGTCGGCGATGCAGACGAAGCGCTCGGCCAGATCGGCGACGATCTTCTCGCGCGTGAGCGCGGCGCCGCCGCCCTTGATCATGCAGCCCTGCGCGTCGATCTCGTCGGCGCCGTCGATGTAGACCGGCAGCCGCTCGACCTCGCCCGCATCGAGCACGCGGATGCCGAGCGCGCGCAGCCGCGCGCTGCTGGCCTCCGAGCTGGACACGGCGCCGGCCACCGGCACCGCCGCCAGCGCGTCGATGAAGAAGGCGACGGTCGAGCCCGAGCCGACGCCGACCAGCGCCCCCGGCTGCACGTAGGCGAGCGCCGCACGCCCGACCATCGCCTTCAGTTCGTCCTGCGTCATGCGGCGGATTATCGACGCCGCGCTGAGACAATCCCGGCATGGCCCTCGCTCCACCGTATGCGCTCGCGCGCCCCTTCCTCTTCGGCCTGGACGCCGAGCACGCGCACGAACTGACCCTGGGCGCGCTGGCGCGGCTGCAGAACACGCCCGCGCAATGCCTCTGGGCGCAGCCGCGCGTCGACGATCCGATCGGCGTCGCCGGGCTGCACTTTGCCAACCGCATCGGGCTGGCCGCCGGGATGGACAAGAACGGCCGCTGCATCGACGGCCTGGGCGCGATGGGCTTCGGCTTCATCGAAGTCGGCACGGTGACGCCGCGGCCCCAGCCCGGCAACCCCAAGCCGCGCCTGTTCCGGCTGCCGCCGGCGCAGGCGCTCGTCAACCGCATGGGCTTCAACAACGAGGGGCTGGCCGCCTGCCTGGCCCACGTCGCGCGCGCACACAGCTTTCGCGCCGGCGGCGGCATCCTGGGCCTGAACATCGGCAAGAACGCCGCCACCCCGATCGAACAGGCGGCCGACGACTACCTGATCGGACTCGAAGGCGTGTACCCGCATGCCGACTACGTGGCGCTGAACATCTCGAGCCCGAACACGACGAACCTGCGCGCGCTGCAAGGCGACGCCGCGCTCGACGCGCTGCTCGCCGCGCTCGGCGCGCGGCGCGCCGAACTGGCGCAGCGGCATGGCCGCGTCGTGCCCGTGTTCGTGAAGATCGCGCCCGACCTCGACGACGCGCAGATCGACCTCATCGCCGCGACGCTGCGGCGCCACGGCATCGAGGGCGTGATCGCCACCAACACCACCGTGGCACGCGATGGCGTCGCCGGTCTGGCCCATGCCGGCGAGAGCGGCGGCTTGTCGGGGCGCCCGCTGGCCGAGCCGAGCAATCGCGTCATCCGCCGCCTGCGCGCCGCGCTCGGCACGGCCTATCCGATCATCGGCGCGGGCGGCGTGGCGAGCGGCGCCGACGCGCGCGCCAAGCTCGACGCCGGCGCGACGCTGGTGCAGTTCTACACCGGCCTGGTCTACCGCGGGCCGGCGCTGGTGCGCGAGGCGGCGCTGGCGCTGCGCGACGCAAGGCGGGCGCAGGCGGTCTGAGCTGTCCACCCCGGCGGGCGCCGCCTCAAGGCGCTTCGGGGCTCTGCGCGCGCGCCGCGGCGCCGGCCGCCGCACGCCGCCGCGCGTGGTCGGTGCCGATGAACAGGTACATCGCCGGCACGACGAACAGCGTGAACAGCGTGCCGATGGCCATGCCGCTGCAGATGACGATGCCCATCGCCTGACGCCCGGCGGCGCCCGCGCCCGAGGCGACGACGAGCGGCACGACGCCGAAGACCATCGCCGCGGTCGTCATCAGGATCGGCCGCAGCCGGATCGCCGCCGCCTCCTCGATCGCCTCGCGCTTGCTGCGGCCCTTGGTCTGCAGTTCGTTGGCGAACTCGACGATCAGGATGCCGTGCTTGCTGATCAGACCCATCAGCGTCACCAGCCCGACCTCGGTGTAGATGTTGACGCTGGCGAAGTCGAGGAAGATGAAGATCAGCGCGCCGAACATCGCCAGCGGCACCGACACCAGGATCACCACCGGGTCGCGGAAGCTCTCGAACAGCGCCGCCAGCGCGAGGAAGATGATGATCACGGCGAACGCGAAGGTCAGCCTGAAGCCGCCCGACTCCTGCATGTACTGGCGCGACTGGCCGGCGTAGTCGACCTGGTAGCCGCTCGGCGCCGCCTCGGCCAGCGCCTGGCGCAGGAATTCGAGCACCTGCCCCTGTGCCTGCCCCGAGACGCCCGACAAGGTGACCGAGTTGAGCTGTTGGAATCGGTTGATCGACTCGGGCACCACCTCGTGGCGCAGGCCGGCGACGGTGCTCGCCGGGATCACCGCCCCGGCCGGCGTGCGCAGGTACAGGTCGAGCACGTCGGACGGGTTGAGCCGGTCGACCTGCTGCACCTGCGGGATCACCTTGTACGAGCGCCCGGCGATCGAGAAGTAGTTGACGTAGCCGCCGCCGAGCGCCGCGCCGAGCGCGCCGGCGACGTCGGCCTGCGTCAGGCCGAGCGCGGCGATCTGGTCGCGGTCGAGCACGACCGTCGCCTGCGGCTTGTCGATCTTCAGATCGGTGTCGGCGAAATAGAACAGGTGCGCCGCGTTGGCCTTGTCGAGCACCTTCTGCGCCACTTCGTCGAGGTTGCGGAACGACTCGGTGCTCGAGATCACGAACTGCACCGGCAGCCCCGACGCCCCCGGCAGCGGCGGAAACTGGAAGGCCGCGATGCGCACGCCGGCGATGCCGTTCCAGCGCGCCTGCAAGTCCTGCTGCAGCGCATGCGCGCTGCGGCTGCGCTCGCTCCAGGGCTTGAAGACGACGCCGCCCATGCCCTGGTTGACGGTCGGGAAACCCGTGATCTGGAACATCTGCTCGTACTCGGGCGTGGCCGCCGCGACGCGATGCATCTGGTCGCCGTAGACGAGCATCTGCTCGGCGGTGGCGGTGGGCGGCCCGACGATCAGCCCGGCGACGATGCCCTGGTCCTCCTCGGGCGCGAGCTCGGACTTCGAGAACTCGAACATCGCCACCGCCGCGGCCAGCAGCAGCGCACCCATCACGACCACCACCGGCCAGCTGTCGAGCAGCGCGTGCAGCAGCCGCAGATAGCTGCGGCGCACGCGCTCGAAGGCGTGGTCGATGGCCTCGACGAAGCGCCCCTCGTCCTGCTCGCGCCGGAAGATGCGCGAGGCCATCATCGGCGAGAGCGTGAGCGCGACCACGCCCGAGACGGTGACGGCGCCGGCCAGCGTGAACGCGAACTCGGTGAACAGCGCGCCTGTCAGCCCGCCCTGGAAGCCGATCGGCACGTAGACCGCGATCAGCACCAGCGTCATCGCGACGATCGGGCCGCCGAGCTCGCGTGCGCCCTGCAGCGCAGCGGCCATCGGCGTCATGCCCTCCTTCATGTGGCGGTCGACGTTCTCGACGACGATGATGGCGTCGTCGACCACCAGCCCGATCGCCAGCACGAGCGCAAGCAGCGTCAGCAGGTTGATCGAGTAGCCCAGCGCCAGCATCACGAAGAAGGCGCCGACGAGCGACAGCGGCATGGCGATCAGCGGCACGGCGACCGCGCGCAGGCTGCCCAGGAACAGGTAGATCACGAGGGTGACGATGGCCAGCGCTTCGGCCAGCGTCTTGACGACCTCGACGATCGAGCTGTCGATGAACTCGGTGGCGTCGTAGACGATCGCGCCGCTCACGCCGGCAGGCAGCTGCTGCGTGATCTCGGGGAAGGCGGCGCGCACGCGCTTGGCGACCTCGAGGATGTTGGCCTCGGGCGCGACCTTGATGCCGATGAACACCGAGCGCTTGCCGTCGAAGGCGACGTTGAAATCGTAGTTCTCCGAGCCGAGCGTCACGCTGGCCACGTCGGCCAGGCGCACCAGGCTGTCGCCGCTGCGCTTGACGACGAGCTGCTTGAACTCGTCGACCGTGTGCAGGTCGGTGGCGGCGGTGAGCGGCACCGTCACCATCTGACCCTTGGTCGCACCCACCGCGGCCAGCGTGTTGTTGGCCGCCAGCGCCGCGCTCACGTCGGCTGCGGTGACGCCGAAGGCGGCCATGCGCCCGACGTCGAGCCAGGCGCGCAGCGCGAACTGGCGCGCCCCCAGGATCTCGGCCGTCTGCACGCCCGGCACGGCGTCGAGCCGGGGCTTGACGACGCGCACCAGGTAGTCGGTGATGTTGTTGGTGGGCAGCGTCTGGCTGTAAAAGCCCATGTACATCGCGTCGATCGTGGCGCCGGTCTGCACCGTGAGCACCGGCTGCTGGGCCTGCGGCGGCAGCTGGTTGCGCACCGAGGCCACCTGCGTGTTGATCTCGGTGAGCGCGCGGTTGGCGTCGTAGTTCAGGCGCAGCGTCGCGGTGATCGTCGAGACGCCCGCGCTGCTCGTCGACGACAGGTAGTCGATGCCCTGCGCCTGCGCGATCGCCGACTCGAGCGGCTGCGTGATGAAGCCGGCCACCGTCTGCGCGTCGGCGCCGAAATACGCCGTCGTCACGCTGACGACCGAGTTCTGCGTCTGCGGGAACTGGTTCACGGGCAGGCTGAACAGCGAGCGCAGGCCCAGCACGAGGATCAGCAGGCTGATCGTGCTGGCCAGCACCGGCCGGCGGATGAACAGATCGGTGAACTTCATGGCCGCACCCGATCAGTTTTCCTGCGGCTTCGGGTTCGGGCTGTTGGCCGGCTGCACGCTGTTGTCGATCTTCACTTCGGTGCCGTTCTTGAGTTTGACCTGCCCGCTGGTGACGACCTGCTGGCCCTCGGTCAGGCCGGAGGTGACGGCGACCTGGTCGCCGCGCGTCGCGCCGGTGGTGACGAACACCTGCTTGACCTTCTTCGGCTCACCCGGCTCGACCACGAACACCGTCGAGCCGTAGGGGTTGTAGGTGATCGCGGTCTGCGGCAGCGTGAGGCGGGGTTGCGGCTCGCCGATGGCGATCTCGACGCGCACGAACATCCCCGGCAGCAGCCGCCGCTCGGGGTTGGGCACGGTCGCTTCGAGCTGCAGGTTGCGCGTCGCCGGGTCGACGCGCGGGGCGATCGCGCTGATGCGGCCGACGAAGCGCTCGCCGGGGTGGGCGTCGCCGGCAAGCACGACGCGCTGGCCGAGCGCGAGGCGGCCGAACTCCTTTTGCGGCAGCGTGAAGCCGACGTGGATCGGGTCGAGCGTCTGCAGCGTGACGATCTTGTCGCCCGGGTTGAGGTACTGGCCCGGGTTGACGCTGGTGATGCCCAGGCGCCCGGCGAAGGGCGCGCGGATCGTCTTGCGCGCCACGAGCGCGGTCTGCTGCGCCAGGCTGGCACGCTTGGCGCGCAGGTCGGCCTCGTCGGCGTCGATCTGCGCCTGGCTCACCGCCTGTGCGGCGAGTTGCTCGCGGTCGCGCGCCAGCACCTTGGCCGCGAGGTCGACCGCCGCCTGCAGCACCTGCTGCTGCGCGACGTCGGCGTCGGCGACGAGCTGCACCAGCACGTCTCCGGCGCGCACGTCCTGGCCGGACTTGAAGCGCACGTCGCGCACCAGTCCCGCGACCTCGCCGGCGACGTCGACGCCGCGCACCGCGACGAGCGAGCCCACGGCCGCGAGCTGCGGCTGCCATTCGAGCATCGGCGCGGCCATCGCGCTCACCACCTGCGGCTGCGGCTTGGGCAGGTTGGCGATCATCGTGCGGATCTGCGCGAACTTGATCGCCGCCAGCGCGCCCACGAGCAGAAGCACGGCGAGCAGCATCCAGCCCATGCGTTTGGCGGTACGCGAGACCATCGCGGATTCCTTCCGTTGCCTTTTCGATTTCGTGTCGGGAACCGGAGCCGTTGAGGGCATGGACGGTGCAGGCGGTTCAACCCTTGCCCGGCTTTCAGTTCGAGGCGGCCTGCGTGCCCGAAGCCGCGGCAGCGGAGGCGCGGTTCCACCAGCCGCCGCCCAGCGCCTGGAACAGCGCCGCGCTGTCGGCCAGGCGCGCGGCCTGCGCCTGCACGCGGCCGATGCGCGTCTGCTGCAGCGCGCGCTGGGCGTCGAGCAGCGCCAGAACGCTCACGGCACCGGCACGATGCTGCGCCTCCACCAGCTCGAGCGTGCGCTGCGCCAGCGTCTCCGCCTCGGCCTGCGTGTGCAGCGCCTGGGCATCGCTGTGCAGCGCCTGCAGCGTGCGCGCGACGTCGAGGAAGGCCTGCAGCACGGTCTGGCGGTACTGCGCGTCGGCCTGCTCGAGCGCGGCCCGCGCAGCCTGCTCGCGCGCACGCAGCGCGTCGCGGTTGAAGATCGGCTCGAGCAGCCCGGCGCCCAGCGACCAGGCCGCGGCCGAGCGCTCGAACAGCCGATCGGCGCTGAGGCTCTGCAGGCCCGCGCTGCCCGACAGCGTGATCTGCGGGTACAGGCTCGCCGCCGCCACGCCGAGCTGCGCGCTCGCCTGGTGCAGCAGCGCCTCGCTGGCGCGGATGTCGGGGCGCTGACGCACCAGTGCCGAAGGCAGGCTGAGAGGAAGCGCCTCGGGCAGCGTCAGACCGTCCAGATCGAACTCGGGCAGGCCCGCTTCGGCGGGCAGGCGGCCGGCGACGACGGCGAGCAGCTGGCGGTTATGCTCGCGCGCCTTTTCGAGCGGCGGCAACGCGGCCTCGGTCTGCGCCAGCAGCGTGCGCTGCGCGAGCACCGCAGCCAGCGTCACCGCGCCCGCGGCCTGCTGGCGCTCGACCAGCGCGAGCGCGCGCCGCTGCGCCGCGATCACCGAGCGCGTGGCGTCGAGCTGCGCACGCAGCGCAGCGTCCTGGATCGCGGCGGTGACGACGTTGGCGCTGAGCGCCAGGCGCGCCGCCTCGAGCTGCCAGCGCTGCGCGTCGACGACGGCCTGCAGCGCCTCGAGGGTGCGCCGCGTGGCGCCGAACGCATCGACCTGGTACGAGACGGCGACGCTGGCGTTGTACAGCGTGTAGACGGTGCCGCCCGGCACGCCGCTCGCGGCCTGCGAGCTGCGCTGGCGCGCGAGGCCGGCGCTGCCGCCGACGCTCGGCCACAGGCCGCTCGCGGCACCGGCCGCCTGCAACGCCTGCGCCTGGCGCAGTGCGGCGTCGGCGGCCGCCAACGTCGGGCTGCGTTCGAGTGCCGAGCGCACCAGCGCGTCCAGGGCCGGCGAGCGGAACAGCTCCCACCACAGCGCGGGTACGTCGAGCGCCGCGTCGAGCCGCTGCGCCGCGCCGCCCGGGCCGGGCGCGCTTGCCGTGCGTGCCGGCAGCGGCGCGGCGGTGTACGGGTGCGGTGCGTCGGCCGGCAGCGGCGCCGGCGGCGACACGAAGTCCGGACCGACGGCACAGCCGCCGAGCGCGAGCGCCGTCACCGCGGCGGCCAGCCCGGGGCGCGCTTCGATCGGCAACCGGCTCATGAATCTGCTCCTTGCGGCATGTTGCGGCTGCCTCCTGCCGGCACCAGGGCGGACACGGCCTCGACGACGCGTCGCGAGCCGCGCACCTTGCGCTGCAGGCCCGGCGCCATTGGCCGTGCGCTGCGAGCCGCGAGTCTACGCACTGCGGGAATTCGGCGTCGCCGCATGCCGCTGCGCTCTGCCGCTCTGCCGCTCTGCCGCTTTGCCGCGCTGCCGCTTTGCCGCTCTGCCGCTCTGCCGCTCTGCCGCTCTGCCGCTCTGCCGCTCTGCCGCTCTGCCGCTCTGCCGCTATGCCGCTATGCCGCTATGCCGCTATGCCGCTATGCCGCTATGCCGCTATGCCGCTCGCCCGCTCGGCCCCCTCGGCTGCGAAGCGGCTGCGCTGCGCTGCCGGGCTGCCGCCCGGTTCACCCTTTGCGCCCTGCGCGTCCCGCGCGTCTCGCGTCCACTCCGTGCGGCCTGGCGGCTCAGGCCGACCTGCCCGCACGCGTTCACTCGCCCACCACCACGCCTTCGCGGCGCGGGTCGGCGCCGCCGAACCAGCCGCCGGGCCGGCGTTCGATCGCCTGCACGCCGCTCGTCAGCTCCAGCTCGCGCACCTCGTGTCCGAGCGCGCGCAGCGCCGCTGCCGTGGCATCCGGGTAGCGCCCCGCTTCGAGCAGCAGCGCGCCGCCGAAGGTGGCGAAGTTGGGCAGGTCGATCGCGCGCTGCACGTCCAGGCCCCAGGCCAGCGTGCCGAGCAGTGTCTTGGCGGTGTAGTGGATGATCGCCGCGCCGCCGGGCGATCCGAGCGTCATCACGAGCCGGCCGTCGCGCAGGTCGAACACCAACGTCGGACTCATGCTCGAGCGCGGCCGCTTGCCCGGCTGCACGCGGTTGGCCACCGGCCGGCTGGCGGCGTCGGCGGGCACGAAGGAAAAGTCGGTGAGCTGGTTGTTGAGCAGGAAGCCGCCGGCCTTGCCGCTGCCGCCGTCGCTCATCAGGCGGGCACCGAATTCCGCTTCGATCGTGGTCGTCAGCGCGACGGCGCGGCCCTCGGCATCGACGATGCTGACATGGCTCGTGCCGGATTCGGGCTGCGCCGGCATGGCGGCCCGCGCGCCGGCCTCGCCCGCCGGTTGCCCGGCCGGCGCGCGCGGCATGCGCGTCGGGCCGATCAGCGCCGCGCGCTGCGCGAGATAGGCCGACGCGAGCAGCGCGCGCCAGTCGCCGCCGGGCGCCGCGACATAGTCGGGGTCGGCGAGGTAGCGGTCGCGGTCGGCGAACGCGAGCCGTGCCGCCTCGGTGTAGACATGCAGCCAGGCCGGCGTCGGCACGCCCTCGGCCAGCGGCGCCGGCGCCATGCGCTCGAGCATGCCCAGGATCTGCATGATCGCGATCTGCCCCGACGAGGGCGGCGGGAAGCCGCAGACGCGGTAGCGCTGCCGCCAGTCGGCGCACAGCGGCGCGCGCTGCCGCGGCCGGTACGCGGCGAGGTCGGCTTCGCTCAGACGCCCCGGATTGCCGGCATGGCCGCGCACGCGCGCGACGATGTCGGCCGCCACAGCGCCGCGGTGCAACGCGTCGGCACCGCGCGCGGCGATGGCACGCAGCACCTCGGCCAATGCCGGATTCCTGAGCCGGTGGCCGATCGGCCAAGGTGCGCCGGCGGCGTCGAAGAAGTAGCGCCTGGCCTGCACGTCCTGCGCCAGATGCACATCGGCGGCGAGTTGCCGATGCAGCCGCTCGCCGACCGGGAAGCCGCGATCGGCCAGCGCGATCGCCGGCTCGAACAGGCGCGCCCAGGGCAGCCGGCCGTGTGCGCGCTGCACGGCTTCGAGCATGCGCACCGCGCCCGGCACACCCACGGCGCGGCCGCCGACCGCGGCCGCGCCGAACGGCATCGGCCGGCCGTCGGGGCGCAGGAACAGGCGCTCGTCGGCGGCCGCCGGTGCGGTCTCGCGGCCGTCCCAGGCGCTCGTCCGGCGGCCGTCCCACAGCAGCAGCAGCGCGCCGCCGCCCAGGCCGCTGCTCTGCGGCTCGACCAGCGCCAGCACCATCTGCACGGCCACCGCGGCATCGACGGCATTGCCTCCGGCCTGCAGCATGCGCCAGCCGGCTTCGGCGGCCAGCGGGTTGGCCGCCGCCACCGCCATGCGGCTCAACGCCCAGCCGGGCTTGGGCGTATGGCCCGAGCCGCGCTCGGGCAGCTCGCCGCTGTCGGCGTCGGCGGCCGCGACGGGCGGCGCGAGGGCTGGGCCGGCCGATGAAGCATCGGCAGGCGCATCGGCAGGCGCATCGGCTGGCACGACCGACGGCGGCCCGGCACAGCCGGCCAGCAGCGCGAGTAACAGGACCCGCCGCGACAGCAGGCGCCGGGTCTGCACGATGCCCTCGCCAGACCCGGGCGTACCCATGCCGATCCGGCCGCCGATCACTGCCTGCGCGCCATGCCCGTCGCACCTGCCGCCGCGCCCTCGCCCGCGACCGGCGCCGACGGCGCGTGCGATGCAGCGTGCATGCCGCGCCGCCCTACCGCCCTACCGCCCTACTGCAGCGGCACGCCCGTCTTGGCCTGCACTTCCTCGCGCGTGACGCCCGGCGCGAGCTCGACCACGATGAGCCCGTGCGGCGTCACGTCGAGCACGGCGAGGTCGGTGATGATGCGGTCGACGACGCCGACGCCGGTGAGCGGCAGCGTGCACTGCGGCAGGATCTTGAGGTCGTAGCCGCCGTCCTTCTTGCGCGCCACATGCTCCATGACGACGACGACGCTCCTGACGCCGCCCACCAGGTCCATCGCGCCGCCCATGCCCTTGACCATCTTGCCCGGGATCATCCAGTTGGCGAGATCGCCCTTCTCGCTGACCTGCATCGCGCCGAGGATCGACAGATTGATCTTGCCGCCGCGAATCATCGCGAAGCTCTCGTGGCTGCCGAAGATCGACGAGCCGGGGATGGTGGTCACCGTCTGCTTGCCGGCATTGATGAGGTCGGCGTCGATCTCGTCCGCGGTCGGGAAGGGGCCGATGCCGAGCATGCCGTTCTCGCTTTGCAGCCAGACCGTGATGTCCTTGGGCACGTAGTTGGCCACCAGCGTCGGGATGCCGATGCCGAGGTTGACGTAGAAGCCGTCGTGCAGTTCGCGGGCCGCACGCTCGGCCATCTGATCCTGGGTCCAGGCCATTCGCTTGCTCCTTGCGCTTGCTGCCGTCGGCGGCTCAGGCCGCGCCCGACTCGCGCAGCGTGCGCTTCTCGATGCGCTTCTCGGGGTGCGCGTTGAGCACCAGCCGGTGCACGTAGATGCCGGGCAGGTGCACGGCGTCGGGGTCGAAGGTTCCGAGCGGCACGATCTCCTCGACCTCGACCACGCTCACGCGGCCGGCCATGATGACCGCCGGGTTGAAGTTGCGCGCGGTGCGGCGGAACACGAGGTTGCCGCTCTCGTCGGCCTTCCAGGCCTTGCCGAGCGCGACGTCGGGCACGAGCGCGCGCTCCATGACGTAGCTCCTGCCGTCGAACTCGCGCGTCTCCTTGCCTTCGGCCACCAACGTGCCCACGCCGGTGCGCGTGAAGAAGGCCGGGATGCCGGCCCCGCCGGCGCGCAGCTTCTCGGCCAGCGTGCCCTGCGGCGTGAACTCGAGCTCGAGCTCGCCGGCAAGGAACTGGCGCTCGAACTCCTTGTTCTCGCCGACGTAGCTCGAGATCATCTTCCTGATCTGGCGCGTCTCGAGCAGCTTGCCCAGGCCGAAGCCGTCGACGCCGGCGTTGTTGCTCACCACGGTGAGGTTCTTCGCACCGCTGGCGCGCAGCGCCTCGATCAGCGCCTCGGGGATGCCGCACAGGCCGAAGCCGCCGACGGCGAGCAGCTGGCCGTCGCGCACGATGCCCTCGAGGGCGGCGGCGGCGCTGGGGTAGATCTTGCGCATCGAGAGCTTCTCCGACGGGTGGCGCTTCGCGGCGCCGGCACGCTGCCGGCGCCGGCAGGCAAGCGTACTACGTAATGCCGCACCCGAGCGCCGCACCCGAGTGTGCCCGTCCGCACCCGTTCGTCCTCGACGCGGCGTCGCTCACGGGTCGATCAACGCTTCGATCGCGCGCGCGTTCCGTAGAATCGGCCGCACACCCCAGCCGAGGAGCGGCCCCTGGAACGCAGCGACCCGAACGCCTCGCTCGCCGACCCGAGCATGCTCGAGGACGCCCTCGCGCGCCTGTTCGCGCCCTGGGTGCGCGCGCTCGATCTGCGCGTGCTCGACGCGCGCGCCGGCGAAGTGACGCTGGCACTGCCCATCACCAGCGTGCACGTGCAGAGCGCCGGCGTGCTGTGCGCGCAGACGATGATGGCCGCCGCCGACGTGGCGATGACGCTCGCCGTAATGACGCGCCTGGGCGGCTTCAAGCCGATGACGACGGTGCAGCTGCAGACCAGCTTCCTGCGTCCGATCTCCGGTGCCAGCGGCGCGGCGCGCGTCGTCGCGCGCGTCCTGCGCATGGGCCGCAGCCTGGGCTTCGGCGAGGTCCAGATCATCAGCGCCGACGACGAGCTGGCGGCGCACGCCACCACCACCTACACCCTGCAGTGAGCGGCGGCGCGGCGGCCGCGCGACGGCTCAAGGGCCGATCTGCGCGCGCAGCGCCTCGGGCAGCGGCACCGACTTGCGCGTCGCGTAGTCGGTCCACACCATCTTGGCGCCGCCCTCGGCCCAGACGATGCCCGGCTGGTCGGTGCGCTCGATGGTGAGGTAGGTGTCGAAGCTGCTGCGGCCGGGGTTCGTGACGTAGAAGCGGGCCAGGACGTCACCCGGGAATTCGAGCTGCCTGAGGAAGTTGCAGAAGGCGTTGACGATGACCGGGCCCTGCGTGCTGCCCTGCCAGCCGCCGCAGACCTTGTAGACCCAGTCCAGGCGCGCGATTTCGAAGTAGCGGAAGTACACGGTGTTGTTGACATGGCCCATCGCGTCCATGTCGCCCCAGCGGATCGGTATCGTCGCCTCGTGTACGAGCTTCTTGGCCTCGGGGATGTGGAAGCGCACGCACCGTCCTCCTGTTGTGGTCGGCGTGCCCGCCGCACGCCTGGCGCTCACCCGGCACGCATCGGGCTCATGCCTACGACACGCCCAGCTCGCGCGCCAGCCGCTGCACCAGCGCACGCAGTTCCTCGAGCTCGGCCGCCAGGCGCCTCTGCTCGGCCTGGAGCGCAGCGAGCTCGCCGGCGCTGACCTCGCTGTCGCCGCTCGGCGCGGCGCCGCGCGGCGGTGCCGGCGCGGGCTCGCCGCACAGCAGATGCGCCCAGCGCGCCTCGCGCTCGCCCGGCGCGCGCGCGAGCCGCACCACGCGCGGCGGGCTCTTGGCAGCGAGCTCGTCGAGGAAGCCCTGCACCGAAGAGACGTCGGCGAAGCGATGCAGGCGCTCGCAGTTCAACCGCAGCTCGGCGGCGGTCTGCGGGCCGCGCAGCATCAGCGTCGCCAGCAGCGCGACCGCGGCGCCGGGCAGCTGCAGCGCGCGCGCCATGTTGTGTTCGTAGCGCACGACGCGCCCGCCGCTGGTCTCGAACACCAGCGCCAGCGCCCTAAGGCCGTCGAGCGCAGTCGTTGCCTCGGCGTCCGCAGCCTCGATCACCGGGTCGCGTGCCGTCTTCTGGTTGCAGCCGACGACGAGTGCGTTCAGGCTGAGCGGATAGGTGTCGGGCACCGTGGCCTGCTTTTCCACCAGCACGCCGAGCACGCGCGCCTCGAGCGGGGTGAGCGTGCGCATCGGCCCGGACCCGCCGCGCTCAGATGTACTGGCCGTCGGTGGCTGCGATCACCGCGCCGTTGACGAAACGGCTCTCGTTGGCGCACAGCATCACCAGCGCCGCGTCGAGGTCGGCGGGCGTGCCCACGCGCTTGCGCGGAAAGCCCTGCATCATGCGCTGGCCGGCCTCGGTCTGCCAGACATGGTGGTTCAGGTCGGTGTCGATGTAGCCCGGGCACAGCGCGTTGACGTTGATGCCGTAGCGCCCCCATTCGAGCGCCATCGCGCGCGTCATGTGCACGACGGCCGCCTTGCTCATCGAATAGACCGCGATCCCCGGTGCCACGCCCAGGCCGGCCATCGACGCGACGTTGACGATGCGCCCGCCGGCGAAGGTGCCCGGCGCCTCGCCCCGGGCGCGCGCGATCATGCGCCGCGCCACCTCCTGCGCGACGAAGAAGGCGCCGCGCGTGTTGGTGTTCATCACGAAGTCGTAGTCCTCGGGGCGCACGTCGAGCAGCCGCTGCGTCGAGGCGACGCCCGAGTTGTTGACGAGGATGTCGATCGCGCCCATCTCGGTTTCGGCGTGCGCCACCGCGGCGCGGATGCTGTCCGGGTCGGTGACGTCGAGCACGACGAAATGCGCGTCGCCGCCGTCGGCCTCGATCTCGGCGCGCAGGGTCTTCAAGCGCTCGACGCGCCGCGCCGCCATCACGACGCCGGCGCCGGCGCGCGCCAGCACGCGCGCGAACTGCGCGCCCAGCCCGCTCGAAGCGCCGGTGACGAGGGCCACGCGGCCCGAAAGATCGATCTCGTACGCCATGAACCGCAAGCTCCTCGCACGCGCAGGATCCGAACCGCGCCCTTGCGAACGACGATAGCACGCAGCCCCGGCGCTGGCGCGCCGCGCGCCGCGCGCCGGCGGCGGGCGGCTGCGGCATCATCGCCGCGTCCATGCTCGAGGTCCGCTCGCTCGCCAAGCGCTTCGGCGCCACGCCCGTGCTGCGCGACGTCACGCTCGCGCTGGCCGCGGGCGAGTTCGTCGCGCTGCTGGGCGAGTCGGGCGTGGGCAAGTCGACGCTGCTCAACTGCATCGCCGGGCTCGAGCCGGCCGACGGCGGCTCGATCGTGCTCGCCGGCCAGGCGCTCGGGCAGCTCGACGACGACGCGCGTGCAAGGCTGCGGCGCGCACGCGTGGGCTTCGTGTTCCAGGCCTTCCACCTGCTGCCGCACCTGACGGTGCACGAGAACGTCGCGCTGCCGCTGCTGCTGCTGGGTCGCCCCGACCCCCAGCGCGTCGACGCGCTGCTGGCCGCGGTCGGGCTCGACGGGCTGGGCGCGCGCATGCCGGCGCAGCTCTCGGGCGGGCAGCTGCAGCGCGTGGCGATCGCGCGCGCCGTAGTGCACGCGCCCGCCCTGATCCTTGCCGACGAGCCCACGGGCAACCTCGACCCTGGTACCGCGGCCCGCGTGCTCGAGCTGCTGCGCGCCCAGGTGCGCGAGGCCGCAGCCGCTTGCCTGCTGGTCACGCATTCGGCCGCCGCCGCCGCGCAGGCCGACCGCGTGCTGCGGCTCACTGCGTCCGGGGTGGTGGCGGCATGAGGGCGGCGCGGTGAAGCGGCTCGGCCGCGCCGCCGACAAGCCGCCGCAACGTCCGCCGGCTGCAGCGCCGGGTGCGCCGGGGCCGACCCTGCGGGCCGACCGGCCGCGCGCGCCGGCGGTGCCGCTGGTGCGGCTCGTGCCGCTGGCGCGCCAGCTGATCGTGCGCGAGTGGCGCCACCATCCCTGGCGACACGCGCTCGCCCTGGCGGCCGTCGCGCTCGGCGTCGCGCTCGCCTGGTCGGTGCACCTGATCAACAGCTCGGCGCTGGCCGAGTTTGCCGGCGCGGTGCGCAGCGCCGGCGGCGCGCCCGACCTCGTGCTGCGCGGCCCCGAGAGCGGCCTGGACGAGCGGCTGTTCGAGCGCGCCGCCGGCGACGCCGCGGTCGAGGCCGCGAGCCCGGTGATCGAGGTCGAGACCTACGCACGCACCGCCGGCGGCATGCCGCTGCGGCTGCGCGTGGTCGGCGTCGACGCGCTGCGCGTGGGCACGCTCGCGGCCGCGCTGCAGCCGCGACCGGCCGCCGGCGTGCCGCCGCTGGCCGTGCTCGACCCGACGCGCGCCTTCGTCAACGCGCCGCTGCGCGAGCGGCTCGGGGGCGGCGGCGCGCTCGACAGGCTCGAGCTGCGCGCCGGCGCCGGCTGGCAAGGGCTCGAAGTGGCCGGCGACATCGCCGCCGGCGGCGCGCCGCTCGCCGTCGTCGATCTGGCCGCGGCGCAGACCCTGTTCGGCATGACGGGCCGCCTGAGCCGCGTCGACCTGCGCCTGGCGCCGGGCGCCGACCGGCAGGCGCTGCTCGCGCGGCTCGCGCTGCCCGCGGGCGTGGCGGCGCTGCCGCCCGACGAGAGCGCGGAGCGCGTCGAGAGCTTCTCGCGCGCCTACCGCGTCAACCTCACCGCGCTCGCGCTGGTGGCGCTGTTCGTCGGCGCCTTCCTCGTGTACTCGGTGCTCTCGCTGGCCGTCGCGCAGCGCACGCCGATGTTTGCGTTGCTGGGCGTGCTGGGCCTGACGGCACACGAGCGGCGCGCGCTCGTGCTCGCCGAGTGCACGCTGCTCGGCGCCCTGGGCAGCGCGCTCGGGCTTGTGCTGGGCAGCGCGCTGGCCGCGGCGGCGCTGCGCTGGCTGGCCGGCGATCTGGGCGGCGGTTTCTTTCCCGGCATCGCGCCCACCTTGCACTGGAGCAGCGCGGGCGCGGCGCTGTTCGCGCTGCTGGGCACGGCATCGGCGCTGGTCGGCGGCTGGCGGCCGGCGCGCGCCGCCGAGGCGCTGGCACCGGCGCAGGCGCTCAAGGGTCTGGGCGGCGCGGCGGGCACGCCGCGGGCACCCTGGCTGCCGCTGGCGCTGCTCGCGCTGGGCGTGCTGCTGGCCTACCTGCCGCCGCTGGCCGGGCTGCCGCTGGCCGCCTACGGCGCGGTGGCAGCGCTGCTGCTGGGCGGCGTGGCGCTGGTTCCGGCGGTGGTCGAGGCAATGCTCGCCTTCGCGCCGGCGCCGCGACGCGCGCTGCCGCTGCTGGCCTGGCGACGCGCACGCTGGCAGCGGGCCACGGCGACGGCGGCGGTGGCCGGCGTGGTGTCGAGCCTGGCACTGTGTGTCGCCATCACCGTGATGGTGGCGAGCTTGCGCACCGCGATCGCGCAATGGCTCGACGTCGTGCTGCCGGCCGACCTCTACGCGCGCAGTGCCGGCAGCGCGGCCGCCGCCGAGAACGCCTGGCTGGCGCCCGACATCGCCGCGCGCGCCGCGGCGCTGCCGGGCGTGGCGCGCGTGCAGGCCACGCGCGTGCGTGCGCTGCAGCTGGCGCCCGGCCGGCCGGCGGTGACGCTGCTGGCGCGGCCGCTGCCGGATCCGGCCGCCGCGTTGCCGTTGCGCGCGCCGCCGCTGCCGCCACGGCCGGGCCTGCCGGGCGTCTTCGTCAGCGAGGCGGCAGCAATGCTCTACGGCGCCCGGCCGGGCTCGACCTTGCGGCTGCCGCTCGCCTCCGCCACGGGCCGCACTGCGCCCGGCGCCTTGGGTGGCGTCGAGGTCTACGTGCGCGGCGTGTGGCGTGATTTCGCGCGCCAGTTCGGCGCCGTCGCGATCGACGCGGCCGAGTACCGCGCCCTCACCGGCGACACGCGCGTCAACGACCTCGCGCTGTGGCTGACGAACGGCGCGGCGCCCGACCCGGTGGCAGCGGGCCTGCGCGCGCTGCTGCCCGATGCGACGCTGCTCGACATCGTCTCCACGCACGAGCTGCGGCGTCTGTCGCTGCACCTGTTCGACCGCAGCTTCGCCGTCACCTACTACCTGCAGGCGGTGGCCATCGCAGTGGGATTGGTCGGCGTCGGCGCCAGCCTGGGGGCGCAGGTGCTGGCGCGGCGCAAGGAGTTCGGGCTGCTCGCGCACCTCGGCCTGACGCGCCGGCAGGTGCTGGCGCTGGTGTGCGGCGAGGCCTCCGCCTGGCTTGCCGCCGGCACCCTCGTCGGGCTCGCGCTCGGCGTCGGCCTGAGCCTGGTGCTGGTGTTCGTCGTCAACCCGCAGAGCTTTCACTGGACGATGGACCTGGTGCTGCCCTGGGCGCGCCTGGCGGCGCTCGCCGCAGCGGTGACGGCAACCGGCCTGGCCGCCTCGGCGCTGGCCGCGCGCGGCGCCATCGGGCACAGCGTGCTGCGCTCGGTGCGGGAGGACTGGTGAGACGCCGCCTGTGGCTGCTTGCCGCGACGGCGCTGGCCGCCGAGGCCGGGGCTCAGGCCGTGCGCACCAGACCTGGGCCCGGGCCCGGGCGCGAACCCGAACCCGAACCCGATCGCGACCGCGTGTGCCGCGGCCGCGCGCTGACCTTCCCGCGCGACCATGGCGCGCACCCGGGCACGCGCATCGAATGGTGGTACCTCACCGGCTGGCTCGGCACGCCCGCGGCGCCGACGCACGGACTGCAACTGACCTTCTTTCGCAGCGCCACCGGTCTGGCCGCCGACAGCGCAAGCCGCTTTGCCGCACGTCACCTGCTCTTCGCGCATGCCGCGCTCACCGATCTGGCAGCCGGGCGCCATCGGCACGTGCAGCGCGCCGCGCGCTGGTCGGGCCTGCCCGATGCACGGCCCGACGCCGCTGCGCTCGACGACGCGGCGCTGCACCTGGGCCCCTGGTCGCTGCGCCGCGACGGCACGCACTGGCGCGCCGAGGTCGCCGAACGCGGCCTGGCCGTGACGCTGACCGCGCAGGCGACGCAGCCGCTGCTGCTGCAGGGCGACGCCGGCTGCTCACGCAAGGGGCCCGACGTCTCGCAGGCCAGCCGCTACTACAGCATGCCGCAGCTCGCACTGGCGGCGCACGGCCGCGTCGACGACCGGGGCTTCGCCGGCGGCGGGCACGCCTGGCTCGACCACGAGTGGAGCGACGAACTGCTGCACCCCGACGCCGTGGGCTGGGACTGGATCGGCATGAACCTGTTTACCGGCGCCGCGCTCACCGCCTTCCAGCTGCGGCGTGCCGACGGCTCGGCGCTATGGGCCGGCGGCAGCTGGCGCGCCGGCCCGGGCGACGCCGTGCAGGACTTCGCGCCGCACGCGCCTGCCTTCACGCCGGGGCGGCGCTGGCGCAGCGCCGCGACGCAGGCCGCCTACCCGCTCGAGTGGCAGCTTGCGACGCCCGCGGGCCGCTACGCCGTGCGCGCCCTGCTCGACGCGCAGGAACTCGCCGGCAACGCCGGCTTCGGCGCCATCTACTGGGAAGGCCTGTCGGAGCTGCTCGACGCGCAGGGCCGGCGCGTCGGCCTGGGCTACCTCGAGATGACGGGCTACGCCGGGCGGCTGCGGCTGGGCTGAGCCGCAGCGCCTGACGAACCGCGGACGCGCGGGCTGCGCGGTGGGCAGGGCGTCCGGCTGGAGACGAATCGCGTCGGGCGATTCGTGCCGGCAGGGCAGGCTCAGCGCTTGGGCGCGCGCTGGTCGTCGCGGCGCGGTCCGGGCGCCGGAAAGCGGCTCACCTCGACCGGCGCGGCGCGTACGCAATTGCCGCCGGCCTGGCGCGCGGCGGCGACGGCGTCGCCGGCGTCCTCGACGAGCGCCTGCAGGTGCAGGTGCGCCGCACGCAGGTGCGCGACGCCGATGCTGACGCGCAGCGTCTCGCCGCGCGGTGCGATCTCGAGCAGCTCGGCGCGCTCGCGGATGCGCTCGGCCACGTCGAGCGAGCCGAGTGCGTCGGCGTGCGCGAGGAAGACGGCGAGCTGGCCCTCGCCGTGTTCGGTCATTGCGTCGGCGGCGCGCAGCGTCGGCGCGATGTCGCGCGCGAGCGCCGTGCGCATCGCCTCGGCCGCCGCGCGGCCATGACGCTCGACCAGGCGTGCGTAGCGGTCGATCTCGACGACGAGCAGCGCGGCGCCGCTGCCGTAGCGGCGCGCGCGCGCCCACTCGCGCTCGGCCAGCTCCATGAAGCGGCTCGGCGCCATCGCCGGGCCCGGCTCGGCCGCTGCTTCGCAGGCCGGCGCGCCGCGCTCGACGGCACGCGCCAGCCCGTACAGCAGCGCACCGATCGGCGCCGCGGCCAGCGTCATGCCGGCGGCGGCGGCGGCGGCGGCGACCCAGGGCTCGCGCACGCCGATCGCCGCGGCCAGCACGTAGCCGAGGCCCGCGGCCAGAACGATCGACGCGGCCACCAGCAGCAGCGCCAGCAGCCCGAGCGGCAGACCGATGCGGGAGCGGGAAGGGGCGGCAGCGGCAGGGCTCATCACACGACGCCTGGAGCGCTATTCGACCACAACCCGGCACCTGCGGTGTTGCGACGCGTGCCGCCGGTGCCGCGCACCCCCCGGTTCCAGGGGCTGCGCCCGCGCTGCGCCGGCGCTGCGGCGCCCCCGCATAGACTCGTGTCATGTCCGATCGTTCGCCACGTTCGCCGTCCGCCACGCCGCGCTCGCTCGGCGGCCTGCTGCCCTACGTACGGCCGTACCGCGCCCGCATTGCGCTGGCGGGGCTCTTCCTCGTGCTCGCGGCCCTCGCCACGCTCGCCTTCCCGGTCGCGCTCAAGGGGCTGATCGACCAGGGCCTGGTCGCCGCCGACCCGGGCGCGCGCGTGCTCGCGCTGCGCGGCCAGTTCCTGCTGCTGTTCGCGGTCGGCGCCGCGCTCGGGCTGTTCTCGGCGGCGCGCTTTTACATGGTGAGCTGGCTGGGCGAGCGCATCACGGCCGACCTGCGCAATGCCGTCTACGCCCATGTCGTGCACCAGAGCCCCGAGTTCTTCGAGTCCACCCAGACCGGCGAGGTGCTCTCGCGCCTGACCACCGACACCACACTGGTGCAGACGGTGGTCGGCAGCTCGCTCAGCATGGGGCTGCGCAACAGCGTGATGGGACTCGGCGCGCTGATTGCCCTGGTCGTCACCAACCCCTGGGTGATGACGCAGGTGCTGGGCATCTTGCTGCTGGTCGTGCTGCCGACGATGTACTTCGGGAGGCGCGTGCGCAAGTTGAGCCGCGCCAGCCAGGACCGCGTCGCCGACTCGAGCGCGATCGCCGCCGAGGTGCTCAACGCCATTCCCGTCGTCCAGGGCTATGTGCAGGAGCGGCGCGAGGCCAGCCGCTTCGCCGAGGCCACCGAGCGCGCCTTCGAGACCGCGCGCCGGCGCAGCGCGGTGCGCGCCTGGCTGGTCGCCTTCGTCATCACCGCCACCTTCGGCACGCTGCTGTGGGGCCTGTACCAGGGCACGCAGGCGGTGCTGGCCGGGCGCATCAGCGCCGGCCACCTCGGGCAGACGGTGGTCTTCGTCATCATCCTCGTGAGTGCGGTGGCGGTGCTGAGCGAGGTCTACGGCGACATGTTGCGCGCCGCCGGCGCCACCGAGCGGCTGATGGAGCTGCTCGCCGCGCGCTCGCCCGTGGCCGATCCGGCCGCGCCGCTGGCGCTGCCGCCGGCAAGCGGCGGCTCGACCGTGCGCTTCGAGCAGGTGCGGTTTCACTACCCGTCGCGGCCGCGCCAGCACGCACTCGACGGCTTCACGCTCGACGTGCGCTCGGGCGAGACGGTGGCCCTGGTGGGCCCGAGCGGCGCGGGCAAGAGCACGGTGCTGCAATTGCTGCTGCGCTTTTACGACGCGCAGCAAGGCCGCATCGTGCTCGACGGCGTGCCGATCGAGCGCATCGCGCTGGCCGAACTGCGCGGCCGCATCGGCATCGTGCCGCAGGACAGCACGGTGTTCTCGGCCAGCGCGCTCGACAACATCCGCTACGGCCGCCCGGAGGCGAGTGCGGCCGAGGTGCAGGCCGCGGCCGAAGCGGCCTTCGCGCACGAGTTCATCCGTGCGCTGCCCGAGGGCTACGCCACCCACCTGGGCGAGCGCGGCGTGCGCCTGTCGGGCGGGCAGCGTCAGCGCATCGCGATCGCGCGCGCGATCCTGAAGAACCCGCCGCTGCTGCTGCTCGACGAGGCCACGAGCGCGCTCGACGCCGAGAGCGAGCGCATGGTGCAGGCCGCGCTCGAAGCGGCGATGCAGGACCGCACCACGATCGTCATCGCCCACCGCCTGGCCACCGTGCAGCGCGCCGGGCGCATCGTCGTCATGGACGGCGGGCGCATCGTCGACGTCGGCCGCCACGACGCACTGGTGGCGCGCGGCGGCCTGTACGCGCGGCTCGCGGCGATGCAGTTCGGGCTCGAGTCGGCCACGGCCTGAACCCGAGAAGATCGCAATCGCACCCGCGTGTTTCGGGCCTGCACAGCGGCTCGGGCGTCGGCGCGCTGCGCCACGGCGCGCGCGCCGATAATGCGCCGATGAGCGCACCCGGCACGGCCTGCAGTCCCTACGAGGACCTCATGCGCCATGTCTTCGAGCATGGCGTGGCCAAGGGCGACCGCACCGGCACCGGCACGCGCAGCGTGTTCGGCTGTCAGATGCGCTTCGACCTCGGCGCGGGTTTCCCGCTCGTGACGACCAAGAAGCTGCACTGGAAGAGCATCGCGCTCGAGCTGCTGTGGTTCCTGCGCGGCGAGAGCAACGTGCGCTGGCTGCAGGAGCGCGGCGTGACGATCTGGGACGAATGGGCGCGCGCCGACGGCGAGCTCGGGCCCGTGTACGGCGTGCAGTGGCGCAGCTGGCCCTGCCCCGACGGCAGCCAGATCGACCAGATCGCCGAAGTCGTGCGCCAGCTGCGCTGCGAGCCCGACAGCCGGCGCATCGTCGTCAGCGCCTGGAACGTCGCCGCGCTGCCGCAGATGGCGCTGGCGCCGTGCCACGCGTTCTTCCAGTTCTGGGTCGCTCCGGCGGCAGCCGGCCGGCGCGCGCGCCTGTCGTGCCAGCTCTACCAGCGCAGCGCCGACGTCTTCCTGGGCGTGCCGTTCAACATCGCCAGCTACGCGCTGCTCACGCACATGCTGGCGCAGCAATGCGAGCTCGAGGCCGGCGAATTCATCTGGACCGGCGGCGACTGCCACATCTACGACAACCATGTCGAGCAGGTGCGGCTGCAGCTGGCGCGCGTGCCTTACCCGTTCCCGAGCCTGGTCATCAAGCGCCGTCCGCCCACGATCTTCGACTACGCCTACGAGGACTTCGAGATCGCCGACTACCGGCACCACCCGGCGATCAAGGCGCCGGTGGCGGTGTGAAGCTGGTGCTGATCGCCGCCGTGGCGCGCGACGGCGGCATCGGCCGCGGCAACGAGCTGCTGTTCAGGGACCCGGCCGACCAGCAGCATTTCCGCCGCACGACCCTGGGCCACGCGCTGCTGATGGGGCGGCGCACCTGGGAGTCGCTGCCCGCGCGCTTTCGCCCGCTGCCGGGCCGGCGCAACGTGGTGCTGAGCCGCGATCCCGGGTTCGTCGCGCCCGGCGCGGAGACGGCGCCCGGCCTGGACGCCGCGCTCGCGCGCCTGGCCGACGCCGACACGGTGTTCGTGATCGGCGGCGCCGAGCTCTACGCGCAGGCCCTGCCGCTGGCCGACGAACTGATGCTCACCGAAGTCGCCCGCACCTACCCGGACGCCGACGCCTTCTTCCCGGCCTTCGAGCGCGCGCAGTTCGAGGAAATCGAGCGGCGCGGCGCCAGCGCGGCCGACGGCACGGCGCTGGCGTTCGTCACCTATCGCCGGCGACGCTGAGACTACCCCGGCCCCGCGGGCTGCGGCGACCGCGCGCGCTCGCGCAGCGCGAATTTCTGGATCTTTCCCGTGGCGGTCTTCGGCAGCTCGCTGAAAAAAAAGCGCGACGGAATCTTGTAGCCGGCAAGATGCGCGGCGCAGAAAGACCGCAACTCGCTTTCGCTCGTCTGCGCGTTCTCGCGCAACTCGATGAACGCGACCGGCGTTTCACCCCACTTCTCGTGCGGCTGCGCCACCACCGCCGCGATCAGCACGGCCGGGTGGCGCTGCAGCACATTCTCGACCTCCAGGCTGGAGATGTTCTCGCCCCCGGAGATGATGATGTCCTTCGAGCGATCACGGATCTCGATGTTGCCGTCCGGATGCCGCACCGCCAGATCGCCCGTGTGAAAGGCGTTGCCGCGGAACGCGTGTGCCGTAGCCTGGGCATCGCGGTAGTAGCCGGCCATCAAGGTATTGCCCACCAGCACGACCTCGCCCATGGTCGCCCCGTCCATGGGCACGGCGTTCCCGTCCTCGTCGACCACCAGCGTCCGGCTCGCCGTCGCATGCCGCATGCCCTGGCGGGCCAGCGCACGCGCCACATCGGCCGCAGGCTGTGCGCGTTCCTCGTCCGTCAGGTCGCGCAAGGTGGCCGGCCCATAGGACTCGGTCAGTCCGTAGAGGTGGATCAGATCGAAGCCGAGTGCCGTGCATTGCTCGATCAGCGTCTCGGACGGCGAGGCGCCGCCGGTAGCCACCTTGACGCGGTTGCCGGCATCGCGCGTCGCCCGCGCAGGATGGTTCAGCATCATGTACAGGACGACCGGTGCGCAAGCCAGGTGCGTCACACGGTGCGCCTCCAATGCCTGGAAGATCAGCGCCGGATCCGGGCGGTCGAGACAGACATGCAGGCCGCCGGCGGCAGTCACCGCCCAGGTATGACACCAGCCGTTGCAGTGGAACATCGGCAAGGTCCAGAGATAGGTCGAGCGCGATGTCAGCCCCAGGGCCAGGACATTGCCGATCGCATTCAGGTAGGCCCCGCGGTGGGTGTAGACGGCGCCCTTGGGGCGCCCGGTGGTACCCGAGGTGTAGTTGACGCAAAGGGCCTGCCATTCATCGCCGATCGCCGACAGATCGAAATCGATCTCGATGCCGTCGTCGCCCAGGATATCGAGCGCGCCGCGTTCCGACGTGCCGCCCGACGGCGCATGCAGCACATGGCATGGCATGCCATGCGGCGCCGCCTGCAGCGCGACCGCGAGGCATTCGGCGTCGCAAATCAGGAGTCTGCTTTCGCAATGGCCGAGGATGTACCCGACCGTGCTCGCGTCGAGCCGCATGTTGATCGTATTCAACACGGCTCCGAGCATCGGCACCGCGTAGTGAGCGGCCAGCATTTCCGGGCGATTGGACGCCATGACGGAGACGACGTCGCCGCGCCCTACGCCGCTTGCCTTCAGGAAACGCACGAAGCGCCCGACCAGGCGCGCGAACGCGCCGTAGGTCCATGCCCGGCTGCCCCAGACGACGGCGGCGCGGTCGCCGTGAACCTCCACCGCCCGGAGCAGGAAATCGACCGGCGTCAGCGGCACGTGATTGGCCGCGCGTGCGGCCAGGTAGGGTTCCATGTTCATGAGCGTCTGCCTGCTTCCTGCCGTCGCGCGTCGAACAGAGCCGCGCGACGCCGCGTCGTCCTTGTGCCTGAACCGGACCCGCGCCCCCGGTCTGGGTTCGCGGCAACCGCCGGGCGAGTCGCCCCGCGCCGGCTACGGCCTACCGTCTGCTGCGCCGGCGCCCCCGGGCCCGAGGTAGTCGCGCAGGTTCACGGCGTCCCACAGCTGCGCCGCGGGCCGCACACGCTGCGCGAACTCCCGGTTCAGCGGGCGCGTCGTGTCGACGATCACCTTGGTGGTCATGGGGCCGCGTTCGCTGCGCGTTTCGCCGTAGGCGGTCGGATCCAGATGCGCGCCGAAGCTGTTCGTGACGATCGAGCAATCCGCGTCTGCCTGCACACGCGTGGCAACCGCCCAGAGCACCTCCTGGTCGTCGTAGATGTCGATGTCGTCGTCGACGACGATGACGTGCTTGACGTCGTAGTTCGACCCGAGCACGGCCAGGCCCGCCAGCTTCCCCTCGCCCTGCACGCGCTTGCGCAGCGAGACGTAGCAGTGCCAGAAATTGGCGCCCGAGGGCGGCAAATGGATGGCGTCCAGCGTCGGGACGATCTCGCGAACGCGCCGGAACAACTGCGCCTCGCGCCCCAGCACGCCCACCTGCGTATGTTCGCGGAACGACGGGAACAGATCGTGCCAGATGGGCTGCCTGCGATGCGTGATCGCCGTGACCTCGATGACGGGCACCTTCATGGGCGCGCCGTAATAGCCCGCATATTCGGCGAACGGGCCATCGTTCTCGAACGAATCAGGGGCGATCCGCCCTTCGATCACCACTTCCGCATGCGCAGGGACCTTCAGGTCGACGGTCTTGCAGGCCACGAGTTCGACGGCCTCGCCCAGCAGCCCGCCCGTCACTGCGAGTTCGTCGTGCTCGAGCGGGCCCCGCGAAGCGGCGCCGACGTGATAGGCGGGGTGATGCCCGATGAACACGGCCACCTCCATCGCCTTGCCGGCACCGTGGTGCCGGTTGCGGATCGTGGCGGCATGCTGCACCGGATTCATCATGCACCCCATGCGTGTCCGCCCCTTGAGCTCGTGCCGATAGGTGCCGACGTTGGCGACTCCGCTCACCGGATCGCGGCAGATCATGCATCCGATGGTGATGTACCGGCCGGAGTCACCGGCGCAGTGCTTCTGTACGGGCAGCCGATCGAGATCGATGTCATCGCCGGTCATCACGATTTCATGCACCGGTGCCGTCGTTCCGGTGAACGCAATGGGCGCGATCGGACCGGCCTCACGTCGCATGTACTCCGAAAGCACGCGCTTCTTGTCTGTCGGGTCAACTTCCAGCATGCGCGCCAACAGGCTGTAGCTCGAGAACAGGCCGGTCACGACCGGCCAGCCGTGCCCGGCGACATTGCGGAAGAGGACAGCCGGATAGCGCCCCTCCTTCGCGAGCTTCTCCTGAATCAGGGTCATGAACAGATCGCGCGGGATTTCCCGTTCGATCTCCACCAGGTCGGCCGACCGGCTCGCGCGCAGCCCGTCGATGAAAGAGCGCAGGTCCTTTGCCATCGTCGCGTCCCTCCCCGCTCATTCCGGCTCGATGCCCGAGGCCTTGATCACCTGGGCCCAGCGGTCGCGCTCGGCGGCGACGTATCCCGGGAACTGCGCTGCGGTGACATCCATGCTCATCGCACCGAGGCTGCGCAGGCGCTCCTGGAATTCGGCCGAGGCGACGATCCGGGTGGTCTCGCGCGCGAGGATCTCCTTCAGATCGCCAGGCAGCCCGCTCGGCGCGAACAGCCCGAACCAGGCACTCAGTTCGAGCGCAGGCAGCCCGACCTCGTCGACCGTAGGCACTTCGGGCAGCAGCGGCGACCTGCGCTTCGTGGTGATGACCAGAGCGTTCGCCCGGCCGGCCTTGACCTGCGGCGCCGCCGTCACGATCAGGTCGAACATCAACCCGACTTCGCCGCCCAGCAGCGCGTTCAGGGCCGGCGCACTGCCCTTGTACGGGATGTGGACGAGCCGCAGTTTGGCCGCCGCATTGAGCATCTCGCCGGCCAGATGATTCGATGTGCCGTTTCCTGCCGAGGAGAAGTTGATCTTGCCGGGCTGCTTGCGCGCCAGGTCGATCAATTCCGCCATCGAGCGCAGCTCCAGCTTGGGATGGGCGAGAAGAACGAACGGGATCGTCGCCAGCGGCGCGACGGCGGTGAAATCCTTCACCGGGTCGTAACCGATATTGCGCGCCAGCGCCGGATTCATGGCGTGCGAGCTGACCGTCCCGATCATCAGCGTGTACCCGTCGGCCGGGCTCTGCGCAACTGCCCTGGCGCCGATTGCGGTTCCCGCACCGGGCTTGTTGGAAACAACGACCGATTGCTTCAACGCCCGGCCGAGGTAATCGCCCAATGTCCGCGCCAGCACATCGGCCGAGCCGCCCGGAGGATAGGGAACGACGAGCTGGAGCGGTCGCGTCGGATACGACGCCGCTGCCTCGCTCGCCTGGCCCGTGCCCGCTGTCAGACCGAGCAGGCCCAGCACCGCAAGCGATCTCAGTAATGCCCTCATACGGTTTCTCCTGAAACGATCCGGCTCCGAGCCGCGCTGCGGTGCGTGCGTGACGCGCGCCCCATGTCGGGCCGGGCGTCCGGCACGCCGGCTTCGGCATGCCCGCTGCGGCGTGTCCGGCTCAGATGTCTCCGGTCTTCGGGTGGTGGAAGACCGGCAGCTCGATGTCCCATTCACGCTTCATGCGCCCGCGAATGTCGCGAAGCGAAGACACGAATACCGGCTTCTCGAGCTCTTCGACACTGGCGCCCAGCCCCGCCTCCCAGAGGATCCGATCGGACTCGATCTGGGCACGCGAGGCCTCGCTTTCAGGCGCCAGCCATGCAATCTGATAGCCGTTGAGCTCGACTTCCTGGACCATCTTGGCCACCGCATCGCGTATGCGCCGGCGCCCCTGCGCTCCGAGCCCGGGCAGCCGGCTCGCCACGAAATACCAGCCGAAGGCACAGTGCCTGGCTTCGTCGCGAAGAATCAGCTGGTAGGTCTTGCGAATCGCGGGCTGGGTCGTGATCTCGGCGACATGCTTGAACAGGTTGAAGATCACCTGCTCGGCCGCGCACACCAATGCCGCGACGGTGCATTCGACCGGCACGTCCAGGTCCAGCGCAAGGCGCCGCACTCCATGGGTCGAGACCGAGTTCTCGTAGTCGGCGGCCGGGGCATCGATGTAGCCGCCGAATTTCTCCGCGAGGAGATAACTGATCTCGGCATGGCGCGACTCCTCCTGCGAGCGAATGCTGAAGTACAGCCGTGCGTCCGGGTCGACGGCATCGTGGCAGAAGCGCACCTGCAGCGCCGGACTCTCCGAGATGGCGCCGTACTCTCCCCATGCCCGGCGACTCCAGCGCGTGCGCAGCGCCATGCGCTGCTCGGGGGTATACGCAGCCGGGTCGATCGCATCCCAGTCGATCACCGTCACCGGATTCCATTGGCTCGTCAGCGAGGCGTGGAACAGCTTCCTGATCTTCGGATTGCGCGTCCCGAGTTCGAGCGGAAAACGGCTCTCCGGTTGGTCCAGAATGCTTCTGTAGGAGTCCATCACTGCGCTCATCCGCGACCTCCGATCGATCGATTCACTTCGTGCCAGCGCGCTTCGGCTCGTGCCGCTCCGCGCGCGTCTCAGACCAGCCCCAGGCGCGCGTGCGGCCGCTGCGGCAGATCCAGGCCCAGAGCACGCAGGCGCGGGCGCACGCCAGCCAGGTATTCGCGCAGGATCTGCTCCTCGGCGGCGGCCGTCGCCGCGCCCAATCCCCCCGCGGCAGCGAGCGCCTGCGCCTCCTGGAGGCCTGCGCTGTCGATCGAGGTCGCGAGCGAGGGAACGTGATAGCCGGCGAATGCCACGTCCTGCAGCCACGCTGCGGCAGCGTCGGCGAGCGCGGCGCGCCGACGCGGGTCGAAGCGGGCCGCGCGGCCCTCGAGATAATGCCAGCCGAAGGCGGCATGGCGCGTCTTGACGCGAACGCTGCGGTCGAGGATCCGGCGCGCCACCGGCTCGGCGGCATTGGCCTGGTAGGCGCGAAACAGCTCCAGTTCGAATCCGTCCTCGATCGCGCAATGAACCGCGACGTACGCATCCAGATCCACGTCGGCATTCAGTGCATCGCGATAGAGGCCGCGGTTGATCACGGCCTCCCAGGCGGGATCGACCGGTCGCGCCGGGCCGGATCCGAGCAGCCCCGCGTAACGCTCGAAGCACTCGACCAGCATCGCTTCCTCGGTATTGCGCACGGTGAGGAAGTACTTGGGATCGACTTCGCGGGCGCGCTCCAGGCAAAAGCGCAGCAGCAACGCAGGCGTCTCGGCGATCCCCGTGTACTCGAGCCAGGTCCGTCTGCTCCAGACCGCGCACGCCGCGTCGCGCTGGGCCGTTGTCGACGAGGCAGGATCGAAGGCGCCCCAAGCGATGTCCTCGTCGGGTGACCAGGTGCCGAGCTTGGCCTCCTGATACAGGCTCTGGATCGGCGCCAGGCGCGGCGCCAGATCCAGGGGGAAGCGGACCTCGACCGGGCTTCTGATAACGGCACTCGTATTCATGAATCGCCAACGACGCCTTTCCAAGATTTCATTTCGGCCCCGCCGACCGCGCGCATGCCGGCGCCGACGCGCGGCTCCATGCGGCGGGTGGGCAAGCGGCGCGCCCGACGGCCTGCACCGCAGGCGCGCGCGCCGAGCGCGTCCCAGGGCAGCCCTGACCCGACATCCATCGACCGCGGGATCCTGCCCCGCCGCAGGATCAACCGAGCGTTCCCATGGTGAAGTTGGCGTGGTCGTGGAAGGGCAACACGTGATCACCCGCCTGCGTGATTCGGATCATGCTCTCGTAGACCTGGATCGGGTCCATGTGCGAGCCGGTCGGGATCACCGGCAAACCGGTAGCCCTCTTCGTTTCCTCGGGCGGGAAGAAGTTCTCGCGGATCGTGCACATGCCGGCGATCACGTAGCGGCCATCCTTCGTGTCGACGACCACCGACTGGCCGCCGGGGCTGTGGCCCGGCGTGTAAATCAAGTCCAGCCCCGTCGTGACGTGGTAGTCGCCGTCGAGCAGCTGAAGATCGCGCTTGGAGATCTCCTCGTAGATGTAGTCCGGCGCGTAGGTCCCCTTGAAGAGCGGGTGGATCGGCAGCTTGGCCCACTCGTTGCGCTGCACGAGGATCTTCGACTTCGTGAAGTGCCGCGTGTTCATGCAGTGGTCCCAGTCCACGTGCGTCTGCAGCACCAGGTCGATGTCGTCGTAGGTCAGACCGCGCTCCTTCAGGTGCTCGGCCAGCGGCTTGATCTCCTCCACGTCGGCGAACTTCTCGCCGGCGTACATCAAGGGGCCGCTCCGGCAGATATGCGTGCGGTAGTCCTCGGCGCTGCATCCGGTATCGACCAGCGCGTTGAGACCGCGTCCCTGGATCAGCCAGGTCGTGTAGGGGATGTCGACTTTCTCGCCGCATCCATGCATGTAGGTGAAGCGGCTCTTCTCGCGTTGCGGCCCTTTGGCCACCACCATGGGCGTGATCGTGAACATGATTGAACTCCTCGGCTAGTGATGAACGGCGGCCCCGGTTCAGGCCCCTTCGGGAAACACGTCAATCGGCAGATCGAGTCGATCGCCCCATTCCTTCCAAGCACCAATGTAATTGCGGACCCGCGCATACCCCAGGAGCCGGAGCGCGAGATAGGTATGCGCGCCTCGGTAGCCGCCCTGGCAGTAGGTGATGACCTCGGACTGCGGACGGATCCCCGCGGCCTCGTAGATGGGCGCGAGCACGTGCGCAGGCTTGAAGGCGCCTTGTTCGTCCAGATTCTCGAGATAGTCGATCCAGATCGCGCCGGGGATCGAGCCGCCGCGCGCGGCCTGGATATCCTGCCCCAGGTGCTCGAGTCGCGTTCGCACGTCGAGGATCCGCGTCCCGGGCTGGCCGAGGCCGGCAAGGACCTCGCGGTACGACGCCAGTCGATCGGCCTGCGGTTGCAGCGCGAAGTTCGTGCGCACGGGCGCGACAGGCTCGGCGGACAGCGGCAGCCCCGCGCTGGCCCAGGCGCGCAGGCCGCCGTTCAGGATGCGCGCGCGAGGATGTCCGAAGCAGTCGAGCAACCACCAGGTCCGCGCGACGCGCCAGTCGGTGGTGTCGTCGTAGAGAACGACCGTCTGCGCCGGGTCGATTCCCTTGATGCCGAACAGGTAGGCGATCATCCACAGGAAGGCCCGCAGGGGCGCCGGATCGGAGTCGCACAGGTTGAGCCCGTAGAGATCGGCATGCAGGGCGCCGGGAAGATGGCCGGCGACGTAGGCCTCCGTCGGACGGCAGTCGATCAACTGCACGCCCGCGCTGCCAACGAGGCTGCGCAGCTCGTCTGGGGCGATCAGGATGGGAAGCGCGTAATCCTTCATATGACTTCTCGCGGCAGTCCGCCCACGGCGGCAGGGCCCCGCAACGGCTCGTTCTCCAGGCAGCCCGCTCGGTGCGGGTTGCTTCGACGCGGCGTCAGGGCCGCCGCGCCAGGCACAGCGCGGCCGCCGCTCCTAGGCGACTTCCTCCATGGTGTCGCGGCAATGCCGGTGCTCGCGCAACGCGCTCAGGACCTGCTCCTGCGTAATCGGGATGCCCGCCACCTCGGTACCCAAGGCGTCGGCAACCGCATTGAGCAAGGTCGGAGTCGTGCAATTGAGCGCCGCTTCGCCGATCCCCTTGGCACCGAAGGGCCCGGACGCGTACGGGGTCTCGATGGCATCCGAAACGAATTCCACCGGGATGTCGAGCGCGGTGGGGATCATGTACTGAGCGAACGACGGGCTCGTCGGCAAGCCGTCCACGGTGGTCATGTCCTCCATCAGCGCATACCCCAACGCCTGGATTGCGCCGCCATAGATCTGGCCGTAGGCCATGACGGGATTGAGCACCCGGCCCATATCGAGCACGTTGACGATCTTGAGCACCCGCGTCTCGCCGGTGTCGAGGTCGACCTCGACGTCGGCCGCAGCCGCCATGAACGTGTGGCCGTACATGTAGCGGCCCTCCGAGGCGCGGAACCAGCCTTCCTCGCGCAGCTTGTCGCCCACGTCCGAACAGGCCTTGGCGACGTCGGCGAAAGCCAGCGACTTCCCGGCGTCGGCTTTGGCGCGAATCCTGCCGCCCTCGAAAATCAGTTCCTCCGACGGCACCTCGAGCATCCTGGCGGCACGCGCGGCAATCGTCGCCCGCACGGGCTCCACGGCACGCAAGACCGCGTTGCCCAGTCCGAAACTCAGCCGGGACGCGGAGGTTCTGCCGGCTCGCGGGCAAGTCGATGTATCGCTCATCTCGACCTGGATGGACGCCATCGACAGGCCGAAACCCTCGGCGGCAATCTGCGCCAGGACCGTAGAGATGCCCTGCCCCAACTCGGTTCCGCCGGCGTAGACGGAGACGCTGCCGTCGGCCTGCACCTCGACGGCGGCGCCGACACCCGACTTGCCGAGAACCGGTATCGCGCCCACGTCGAACACCGGCATGTCGAAGCAGATGCTGCGGCCGATCCGCTTCGTCGAATCCTCGGGCTGGCTCGGCCTGGGTCCGATCTTCTCCAGGATGCGCTGAACGAGCTTGTCGATGCTGACCGGGCTGTCGCCCAGCATCGCACTGGCCGGCGAATCGTCGGCAGTCAGGAAGTTCCGGCGCCGCAACTCGAGCGGATCCATCTCGAGGGTGCGCGCCAGGCGGTCGAGCAGGCATTCGCGCGCAATCGCGGCCTGGGGCGCCCCGAACCCGCGGAACGCGCCCGAATCGAGGTTGTTCGTGTAGATGGCTTCGGCACGTGTCCTGACGTTCGCAAGCCTGTAGGGGCCCACCAGGGCAGACATCAGCAGGCCCACGACCTCGGGCGTCCGCCCTGAGTAGGGGCCGGCGTCCGCGATCACCCGGCCTTCGAACGCCTGGATCACGCCGTTGCGGTCGGTGCCGATGCGCAGGTGGATTTCAGCGGGATGGCGCTTGGGGTGGAAGGCGAAGGACTCCTCGCGTTCGAGTACCAGCATCACCGGCACGCCGGCCAGCAGGGCCATGGCCGCCAGATGGACCTGAATCGTCGTGTTCAGCTTCCCGCCGAAGCCGCCGCCGACCGGCGTCCCCTTGATGTGGATCTTCGACCTCGGAACGCCCAAGGCGATGTGGATGTCTTCGGCCACGCCGTAGGGATCCTGCAGACAAGACATCACGTGCAGCACCCCCAGGGGATCCTGGTAGGCGACGCCGGCCTCCGGCTCGAGAAAGGCCTGCTCCTGCCGCGGCGTGCAGTAGGTTCCTTCGACGACGACTTCCGCCGCGCGGAAAGCCGCGTCGACGTCGCCCCTCGCGAACTGCTTGAGCATGCACCGGTTCCCCGGGGCGTCGGCGTGAATCAGGTAGGCCCCCGGGGCCATGGCCTGGGCCGCAGAGGTGAGCGGCGGCAGCACCTCGTACGACACCGACACCGCGGCAGCCGCCTGCGCGGCGATCTCCTCGCTTTCGGCCACGACCATCGCGACCGCATCACCGACGTAGCGGATCTCGTCGCCGACCGCGACCAGCACGGGACGATGAGCCACTTCGTAGCCGTAGCGGTTGGTCCCGGGCAGATCCTGCGCCGTGATGACCCGGCGCACGCCGGGAAGCGCCGCCGCCGCACGCGTGTCGATCGCCGCCACGCGCGCCCTGGGATGGGGCGAGAACAGGATCTTCCCGAAATGCATGCCGGGCATCCGGATGTCGCTCGCGTAGAGGGTCTGCCCCGTCACCTTCGTGCGCGCATCGACCCTCTCGACGCCCTTGCCGACGATTCGCTCTGTGGTCATTCGGACCTCCGTTGCGTCGCTTGCCTTCATTGCTCGCCGAAAGCGGCAGCGCTGATCGCATCGACGATCTGGTAGTAGCCGGTGCAGCGGCAGAGGTTCCCGGACAGGGCTTCCGCAATCTGTTCGCGGCTGGGCCTGGGCGTCTCCTGCAGGAGTGCATAGGCACTCATGACCACGCCCGGCGTGCAGAAACCGCACTGAACGGCGCCGTGCTTGACGAAGGCTTCCTGCAAGGGATGCAGGCGATCGCCGTCGCCGATGCCCTCGATCGTCCTGACCTCGCGGCCCTCGGCCTGCACGCCCAGGACGAGGCAGGCGTTGACGGGCTCGCCGTCCAGGAGCACGGTGCATGCGCCGCAGTCACCGGCATTGCAGCCCTTCTTCGTACCGGTAAGGCCGAGTTCCTCGCGCAGGACGTCCAGCAGACTCCGATGCTCGGCGATCTCGATGGAATGGCCGCAGCCATTCACGGTCAACCCGACACGACGTTTCGTCATTGGTCTGCTCCTCGGCCCACGCTTGCCGGGCCCGTCAGGGTCTGCAACATCCGCAATGTCCAGGCCTCGACCAGACGCCTTCGGCCGTCCGCGGTCGCCCGGATGTCGGAGATGGGCCGGCACTCCTGTGCTGCGATTGCCGCCGCCTCGCGCAGATTCCCGGCACTCGGCCTGCGCCCGCGCAACACCGCTTCGGCCCGATGCGCACGCATGGCCGTCGGCGCCACCGCGCCGAGTGCGATGCGCAGGTCGCGCACGCGCCCATCGACTTCCATTTCGACGCATCCGGCGAGATTGACGACACTGATGGCCTGCGCCTTGCGCCGCCCGATCTTGACGAACTGGCTGCGGCGGCTCATCGCGCCGACGGGGACGGCCACCTCGGCAACCACCTCGGACGGACGCTTCGCGGTCCTTCCTGGTCCGACGACGAAATCGGCAAGCGCCACCTCCCGGTCGCCCTCGGGCCCGACGAGGACGACAACCGCATCCGCAGCGAGCAGCGGCGGAACGGCGTCGGCCGCCGGCGAGGCGGTAACGATGTTGCCGCCCAGCGTGGCCCGATTGCGGATCTGCCGCGAGCTCATTTCGTTCACCGCACTCACCATGGCAGGCAAGGCACGCCGGACTTCCTGCGACGCGGCGATTTCCGTCATCCGCACGGCCGCGCCGATGTGCAGGCGCCCGTCCTGCACGCGAATCCGGCGCAGCGGCTCGAGCTCGCTGATGTCGAACAGGACGCGCGGCTGCATCTTGCCGATGCGCATCTTGACGTGCAGGTCGGTCCCGCCCGCCAGAACAGCCGCCTCCGCAGCGGCCGCGGCCAGACCGCCGACCAGTTCCTCCACGGATGCCGGCCGCATGTAGTCGAAGGAAGGAACCACATCAATCTCCCTGCCGCGAGCCAACGGCCTCGCCCGTACCTGCCGCCGATCCGGCGGACGGCACCTTCACCACGCGCGCCGATCGCAAGCGGCAATGTGAGCGCAAACGCATGACCATGTTCATTTCGCTGCTACCGCGGACGCCCCGAGATAGCTTTGCAAGATGCGGTCGTCCTTCAGCAACTCGTCCCGGGTGCCGCCGTGCACCACCCTGCCCATCTCCAGCACGTAGCCCCGGTCGGCGAGTTGGAGCGCGATGCGGGCGTTCTGTTCCACGAGCAATATCGTCGTCTCGCGCCGCAATTGATCGAGCACGCGGAAGATGTCCTTCACGATCAGCGGCGCCAACCCCATCGAGGGTTCGTCGAGCAGGAGGAGCTTCGGGCGCGCCATCATCGCCCGCGCGATCGCCAGCATCTGCTGCTCACCACCCGAGAGCAGCCCGGCCATCTGCTTCTCGCGCCGACCCAGCACCGGAAAGGTGTCGTACAGGCGCTCGAGGTCGCGCCGCACCTCGGTCCGCTGGGCCGCACCCCGCCTGAGGTAGGCGCCCATCATCAGGTTCTCCCGGACCGTCAGCGGGCCGAACACGCGTCGCCCCTCGGGAACCATCGCAATGCCGCAGGCCACGATCGCCGCCGGCGCCAAGCCGTTCAGGCTCCTGTCCTCGAAGCCGATCGCCCCCGAGCCGACCGGCAGCATGCCGCAGATGGTGCGCAACAGCGTGCTCTTTCCGGCGCCGTTCGGGCCGATCACGCAGACGACTTCCCCGCTTCCGACGTGCAGCTCGACGTCGTGCAGGACGTGCAGCTGACCATACCCGGCGTTGACCCTGTCGATACGAAGCACGTCAGACCTCGGCGCCCAGGTAGACCTCGATGACGCGTTCGTTGCGCCGGATCTCCTCCGGCGTCCCCTCGGCGACCTTTTCGCCGAAATTCAGCACGACGATCTCATCGCTGAGGTTCATCACCAGGTGCATGTCGTGCTCGACCAACAGCACCGTGACGCCCTCCGCCCGCACGCTCTGCACCAAAGCCATCATGTGTTCCGTTTCGGCGCGCGTCAGGCCTGCCGCGAATTCGTCGAGCAGCAGCAGTCGCGGGCCCATGGCCAGGGCGCGCGCCATTTCGAGCAACTTCAGTTCCCCGCAGGCGAGTCCGCCCGCGGGCTCGTGCGACTTCGCGGACAGCCCCACCTTCTCCAGGACGGCTGCGCACAGGTCGCGCGTATGCAGTTCCTCCCGGCGCGAGCGCCGCGTGAACAGCAGGGCATCGAACCAGCTCGCCTTCCCCCTCAGGTGATATCCGACCTGGACGTTCTCCAGCACCGACATCTCCCCGAAGATCTGCGGCGTCTGAAAGGTCCGCCCCATACCCAGCGCCGCACGGCGGTTCGGCACCATGTCCGTCACGTCCAGGCCGTCGAACCGGATCTGCCCGGCGCTGGGCGAATCGATTCCGGTGATCAAGTTGAACAAGGTGCTCTTGCCGGCGCCGTTCGGCCCGATGAGCGCCTTGATACTCCCCTCGCGCACGCGGAACGACAGCTTCGAAATCGCGGACAAGCCGCCGAAGCGCTTGCTGACCTCGTCGACGCTCAACAGGAAACCGGCCACGGCTCAACGCGCCTTTCTCGCCGCCGCCGTCGCCCCGAGCCGGAGGCTCAGCCGGCGAAACAGCGACGCCAGTCCGTTGGGCATGAACATCATCACGCCGACCAGGATCGCTCCGTACAGGACGACGTCGAGCCCTTCGTAGGCGCGGAGATATTCCGGCAGAAAGGTGAGGATGGCGCCGCCGATGATCGGGCCCCAGAACGTCCCGATGCCGCCCACGACCACCATCGTCAATACGAGAACCGACTGCATGAAGCCGAAGGTGTCGGGAGCCGCGAAGTTGATGTAGTGCACGTACAGCGTCCCGGCGACCGCCGCGTAGGCGGCCGACAGGACGAACACGATGACCTTGTACCTGTAGGTATCGACGCCGATGCACTCGGCCGCAACGTCGCCGCCCTTGATGGCGCGCAGCGCACGCCCGATGCGCGATGTCCCGAGGTTGAGTGCCGCCCATGCACCGACGGCCACCCAGGCCCAGATGAAGTAATAGTTCCCGACCGCCGAAGCGATCGTGAACCCTCCCAGCGAGAAACTGGGGACGTCGACCAGTCCGGAGGGCCCCCCGGTCAGCCCGGACCACTGCACGAACAGGGTATGGACGATGATGCCGACGCCCAGGGTCGCCATCGCCAGGTAATGCCCCTTCAGACGCAAGGTCGGCAATCCGATCGCCAGCGCGACGGCGCAGGTTCCCAGCACCGATGCGACGAGCCCCAGCACCGGAGGCCACCCGAACTTGGCGGTGAGCACGCCCGAGATGTAGGCGCCCAGGCCCCAGAATGCGGCATGACCGAGGGAAATCTGGCCGGCGTATCCCATGAGGATGTTCAGGCCCATGCTCAACAGGATGTGGATGCCTGCGAAGCCGACGATATTGAGCAGATACGCATTCGGCGACGTCGCGGGGAACGCCGCGACGAACGCGAGGAAGATGCCCAGCGCGAGCCAGCGCGGGCGCTGAAGATGCCTAGAACTTGACGGCACGTTCGCCCCCGGTTCCGCCGAGCAGGCCCGATGGCCTGAACAGCAACAGGATGATCAGCAACAGGAAGGCCACGGCGTCCTGGTAGCCGCTTCCGCCCCAGCCGGCGGTAAAGGCTTCGGCAGCACCGAGGATGAGGCCACCGAGGAAGGCCCCGTACACATTCCCCATCCCGCCAATGATGGCGGCGCAGAATCCCTTGAGGCCGAGGATGGTTCCCTGCTCGTAGGAGGTCATGGTGAGGGGCGTGATGATCACGCCGGCCAGGGCGCCCACACCCGCGGCGACGGCAAACGAGACGGTGCGCAGGCGCGTGACCGGAATCCCCATGAGTGCCGCCGTTTCCCGGTCGAACGCGGCGGCACGCATCGCCGTGCCCGTAACCGACTTTTGCAGGAACAGGGCCACGCCAGCCATCACGAGGAGCGCCACGCCGACGACCCACAGCGCTTGCGGCGTGACCGTGGCGCCGAGCAGGCTCAACGGCGTTTCGCCGGAAAACGCCGGCAAGCCCTTCGGGAACTTGCCCCAGATCATCATCACCAGGCCCTTGAGCACGATGGCCAGGCCGATGGTCACGATGATCAGGTTCAAGACGTCGGGCTTGCGGCTGCGGCCGAGCGTCACCTTCTCGGCGAACATGCCGATCAGCGTGACCGCAGCCGTGGCAAAGAGCAGTGCGACGGGCACCGACCAGCCCAGGCTCGCGACCACGACGGCGGCGATCATCCCCCCCAGCATGACGAACTCGCCCTGCGCGAAGTTGATGACCCCGGTCGTGTTGTAGACGATGCAGAAGCCGACGGCGACCAGGCCGTAGACGCTGCCGATCGTCAGGCCGGAGATCAGGAGCTGCAGGAACTCTGTCATTGGATGTCCGTCCGCATCTGGGTCGCCCGCGATGCCAGGCACCGCAATTCCGCCGGCCGCAGGCGACGGCCGGCCCGCGCCGACCGGACCCGCACCCGCCGGACGGCCCGCATCACTTGGTATCCGCCCCCATGAGCAGCTTCCAGTCGCCGTTGCGCCACTCCATGACCACGGCGTCGTCCTTCGTCAGGCCGTAGTGCCGTTGCGGACCGAAGCGATAGACGCCGTTCGTGCCGACGAAGTTGAGGCGCTCGAGCGCTTCACGGATCTTCTCCTTGTCCAGGCTCTTCGCCGCCTCCAGCGCCTTGAACGCCATCAGCATCCCGTCGTAGGCCTCTGCCCCGTAGACATCGGAATCCTGCCCGTACTTGGCCTTGAAGTCCTTCATGTACTCGAGGATGACCTTCTTCGCCGGATCCGAGTCCGGCAGCTGCCGGCCGACCGGGAAGCGCAGCGACACGAGCACGGTACCTTCGGCCGCATCTCCGGCCATTTCCATGTACTTCGGCACCACGTAGCCGAAGCCGTGCATCAGGATCTGCTTCATGCCGAGCTGGCGCGCGTTCTTCATGAAGACGACACCCGAGGGCGCCACGGTCCAGCACAGGATGACCTCGGGATTGGCCGCACGGATCCGCGTGAGCTGCGGGACCAGGTCGCTCGCGGCCGCGTCGAACTCCTCCCAGGCCACGACATTGATGCCTGCGCCGGGCGCCTGCAGCTTCAGTTCGTCGCGCGCGCTCGTGCCGAAGCCCGTCGTGTCCGAAAGCAGCGCAACGCGCGTGATGCCCTTGGACTTCCACCAATCGATCGCACGCCCGACGATCTCCTTGTCGGTCAGGTGGGACTTGAACGCCCAGGTGCTCTTGTCGATGGGTTCGACGATCGACCGCGCCCCGGCGTTCGAGATCATCGGTACCCCGTGGCGCATCGCGATCGGCTTCATCGCCAGCGAAAGGCCGCTCATGTTCCCGGCCCCCGAGATGATGTCGACCTCGTCCTGAGTGATCAGGCGATTGGTGGCCGCGACGGCCTTGGTCACGTCGCTCGCGGCATCGTAGACGATGAGCTTCACCGGACGGCCGTTGATGCCGCCGCTCTTGTTGATCTGCTCGACCATCAACTCCACGGTCATCTTCATCCGCTCGCCCAGCAGCCCGCCGGCGCCGGTGACCGAGAAGACGCTGCCGATCTTGTACGGGCGCTTGTCCTGGGCCGACGCATCGTGCCCGCTCGCCAATATCGAGGCCCCGATCAATGCGGCAAGAATTCCGCGCATGCTGGACATCATGGTCATCGTCTCCTTTTCTCTGGAACGAAAAATCACAATAGAACCCACACGAGACGCTGCAGCCGCGCCACGCGTTCCGTTCGGTTCGGATCACCTCGTCGGCGTGGAACGCCGAGGCACGCTCCCCGGCACGCCCGCCGCCGTCGAAGAACGTCGACTCCGCTCACCAGCGCTCATGCTCAATATCCGAGCTCCAGAAAGCGCACCGCGTTGTCGTAGAGCCATTTCTGCTTCACGCCTTCGGCGACCGGCAGCGCGCGGACCATGTCGATGATGTCCTTCTGCGAACCGTGCGGCGCATCCGAGCCGAACAAGAGCTTGTCGGGCAACTGAATCTCGGCGAGGCGGTAGGACCCGACATTCGCGGTGTGATCGACATCGCCGATGTGGATCTTCGGAACGAGACCCGAGAAATCGCAGTACACGTTCTTGTTCTTGCGCGCCACGATCAGCGCGTCGCCGATCCACGGCCAGCCCAGGTGCGTTTCGATGATCCGCAGATCCGGGAAGCGGTAGGCAACCTCGTCGATCATCAAGGGACTGCAGTACTTGAGACGCGTGCGCGGCATCATCTGGCTGCCCACATGCATCACGAAGAACATGCTGCAGTCCATCAGCTTCTGGTAGAGCGGATCGTACTTGGAGTCCGTCGGGTCCCAGCCGAAGCACGGGAAGAACTTGACGCCGGAATGCCCGAGATCCTTCGCACGTTGAATGTCATCGACAGCTTCGCTCACGCCCTTCATCGGGTCGATGCCGGGGACCCCGATGAAGCGGCTCGGATGATCGCGAACCATCTTCGCCATGTCGCCCATGTCGATCCGGAATCCCAGGGCCGCCGACGCGTCGATGCCGATCAGGAACGCCTTGCTGATGCCGAGGTCGTCCATGCGGCGCAGATGATCGTCGACCGTCATTTCGAGCGCCTCGTCGGTGCTGTATCCGTACGGCTTCTCGAAATTGCAGAACATCGTCTTCCACCACTGCCGCCGCTCGTCGCTGCCGCCGACATAGTCCTTCTCGTAACCGACATGCAGATGGGTATCGATGATCATATGAACCTCGCTGTAAGAATCTACGATCGGGTCAGTAGTAGACCATGTTCCAACGTCCGTTCGCCCATTTGATGATCGTCATCGTATCCGGCGAGCCGCCTCGGTGGTTTGTCGGCGAGAAGCTGTGGATGCGCTGAGTGCCGACGAACCCCTTGATGTTCTCGAGCGCATCCCTCAATTTCGCCTTGTCGTCCCCGGCCGCCTTCAGGGCGGCGAGCGCGAGATGGATCCCGTCGTAGCCGTTGGTGCCGTAGAAAGTCGGCTTCGCCCCGAAGTACGCCTCGTATTCGCCGATGTACTTCTCGATGGACTTGCGCAACGGATCGTTCGCCGGCAACTGATCCAGCACCGAGAAACGGAAACCCACCAGCAACAGGCCCTCCGCCGCACTCCCGGCCATCTTCATGTAGCGTTCATCGACGAAACCCTGGCCGTGCATGAAGACGATATCGCCCATCCCCAGTTGCTGGGCATTCTTCAGGAAGACGACGCCTGCCGGGGTCACGGTCCAGCAGATGATCACTTCGGGGTTCTTCGCCTTGATGCGGACGAGTTGCGGCGTGAGATCCGTCGCTGCGGGATCGAATTCCTCCCAAGCAACGCCTTCGATGCCGGTGCCCTTCAGGTGCAGCTCGAATTCCTCCTTCGCACTCTTGCCCCAGCCCGAAGTGTCGGTGAGGAACGCGATCCGCTTGTAGCCCTTGCTCTTCCAGAACTGGATCGACTTGATGACGCCGTCCGTATCCTCTTGCACCGCCTTGAAGACCCAGTGCTTCTTCTCGATCGGCGTGGCAATCAGCTTCGATCCCGACAGGCTGACGAAGGGGACCTTCGCATTCTCGAAGATCGGCGCGAGTGCGACGGCGACGGCGCTGCTGTTGCCGTCCCCCACGACGATCGACACGCCGTCCTGCTCGACGAGCCGCTTCGCGGCCATGACGCCCTTGGTGACGTCACTCGCCGCATCGTAGACATACCATTCGATCTGCCGCCCGTTGATGCCGCCCTCCTTGTTCTGCTTTTCGATGTACATCTGGACCGTCTTCTTCATGTAGTCGCCCAGAAACGCCGCGCCGCCCGTCACCGAGAAGATGCTCCCGACCTTGATCGGCGCGTTCGATTGGGCCCAACTCGCCGGCACCGCCAGAACCAGGAACATCGCGACAGCCGCCCACCGCGACCACCCATGCCGAAACGTAGTGCTCATTTGCTCGCCTCCTGATCGGATTGCAGACCTTCGCCGTAAATCTCACTCTTGATCTTCGAATAATCCACGTCGCCCCGGACCGGCCGAGTGAACAGGCCGTCCGGCAGCGTGCTGGACATCCCGGCGTCGATCACGAGATCGGTGCCGGTGATGCCCTGCGCCATGTCCGACGCGAGAAACAGCGCGGCATGCGCGATCTCCGCGGGATCGAGGAAGCGTTTCTGCGGCACCAGGTGCAGGACTTCACGCAGCACGTTCTCGACCGGCTGTCGATGCAGCGCTGCCAGGCGATCGACGAAGCGGCTCAGCAACGGAGTCTTGACCCAGCCCGGGCAGATGCTGTTCACGGTGACGCCGTAGGGTGCCAGTTCCGCGGCCCAGATCTTCGTCAGCTGCCGGATCGCGGCTTTCGAAGCGCCGTAGGCCGAGTACGTCTGCGCACCAACGAGCGACCATACGGAGGACAGGTTGATGATGCGCCCCCAGCCCGCACGCATCATGTGCGGGGCGGCGGCATCGGCGCAGGCGACGGCTCCCGTGACATTCACGGCCATCAATTCGGCCCAGCGCCCGAAATCGATCGCACCCAGCGGGTCCACGTGGGCCACGCCGGCGTTGTTTATGACGATGTCGAGTCGTCCGAACTCCCGCACCACGGCGTCGATCAAGCTCCCGATCTCGTCGGGCGACGAGACATCGGTTCGACGCCAGACGAGTCGATCCGAACTGCCCGAACCGGAATCCACGTCATGGGCATCCACCGCGACGACGGTCGCGCCGGCCTCGACGAATGCCTCGACGAGTGCGCGCCCGATGCCGCCCGCGCCGCCGGTGATCAGCGCGACTCGCCCGGCCGCTGGTGCGCGTTCGTCCGCCTTCTTCGACATCGTCGTCATCGCACTAGGTGTCTGAACGGCTGGAATGCCAAGGATGTCTGAAAGCAATGCCCATGGGGTCGGCGCGATCGGGAAGCTGCTGCGATCGGGAAGCTGCTGCGATTCGAACTGCAGGGTCCTTCCTGCCGCGGCCTTCGCCGATCGGCGACGCCGGCAGGGCAAACCGCGATCAGTCCATCACGGCGCCTCCATTCACGTCGAGCACTTCGCCCGTGATATAGGCCGCCTCGTCCGAGCACAGGAAGGCCACGGAATGCGCGATCTCGGAGGGCGACGCCAAGCGGTGCAGCGGGATGGCCTGGGCGGCTCGACGTCTGTCGTCTTCCGACAGCAGAAGGGCCATGTCCGTCTCCACCGCGCCGGGCGCGACCGCGTTCACCGTGACGCCGAAATCCGCCAGGTGCCGCGCGAAGGACTTGGTCATGCTGATGACTGCGGCCTTCGAGGCGGAGTAGTGGACACTCGAGATCGGCCCGCCCGTCTTGCCCGCCGAGGAGCTGATGTTCACGATGCGCCCCCAGCGGCGCGCCTTCATCGGGCCGAGCGCGGCCCGGCAGCAGTTGTATACGCCGCGGACATTGACCGCGAAAATCCTTTCCCATTCCTCATCCGACACATCCTCTATCGGCGTTGCATAGTTGATCGCGGCGTTGTTGACGAGGATATCGATACTGCCGCATCGCTGCGCGATTTCGGCCATCGTTGCATCCACTTGGCGGCGATCGGAAACGTCCATTGCCAGCGCCAGCGCACGCCCCCCGCTTCGAACGATTTCGTCGGCGACGGTTTGTGCCGCCGGAAGCGCAAGGTCGACGATGACGGATAGGGCACCCCTGGCGGCGAGCCGCCCCGCGATCGCCGCGCCGATGCCCCTGGCCGCGCCGGTGACGATGACGACCTTGCCGTTCATTGCCCTCGGCTTCCTGCTAGGCGACAAGGGACCAGATCAGCAGCTTGCGGTCGCCCGCCGAGCGGTGCCGCACGAAGCGGGACGGCAAGCCGAAGGACAGCCGCAGGGGTGCACGCAGACGCACCGCAATGCCGGAATCGCCGAATGGAGGGACCGCCTTCGAACAAACGGAAGGGCGAAGCGAAGCGCTGCGCTCCAGCACGTACTCGGGGGCAGCGAAAAGGTTATCCACTCGACCCATGTCGCACGGTCAGGGGTGGAACGCGACGGCGTCAACCTCGTACAGCCATTCCGGCCGGACAAGCGCCTTTACGAAAACCAAGGTGGATGCGGGCGGCGGACGCGGCTGAAATTCGGCGCGCACCCTACCCAGCAACGGCAGGTGCGAGGGCTCGACAAGATAGGAGTTGACCTTGACAAGGTGTTCGATGCCCATGCCGGCTTCGGACAAGACCGCCATCAGATTGCGCCATGCAATGCGCGCCTGCTCCTCGAAGCCATCGGCCATCGTGCCGTCCGGCCGCATGCCGATCTGCCCCGACACGTACAGCCAGCGCCCGCCAGCCGGTGCCACGACACCGTGGCTATAGAGGCCGGCCGGCGCACAGATCGAAGCTGGGTTGATGACGTCCATCGCTCTTCCGCACCCTTGTGCACTGATGCAGGCCAATGTAGCCCGGTCGGCGAAGCCCAGTCTGTCGCCGTCGCGACACAGGGCGACAAGGATCGACAGCCCCCGATTGCCAACGCGCCGCCGCACCCTGCGGGAATGGCCTGGGCGGCCGCGGCAGAGCGGCCGCGACGGGAACAGCTACGCGGCTGGCGGCGCGCGGCGCGGAGATGCCGCGCTGTTCCTTGCCCAGGGCGCCCTGGCCGACCCGGCGCACGTGGTCTGCGACGGCACCGTCGCAATCGTTGCGTGCGCGACCAGACCGCCGAAGGCAGACCGGCTCATGAGCCGACAGAGGGCCGGCGCAAGTGCCAGTCGGTCACGCGCTGGTAGGCATGGCCCACGCGCAGCACGGCAGCCTCGTCGAAGGGGCGGCCCGCGATCTGGAGCGACAAGGGCAGCCCGTTGGCCGCAAAGCCGACAGGCACAGCGAGGGCGGGCGAGCCGGACAGATTGAACGGCGCCATGTTGCTCTTGGCGAACGGATAGTCGGGGTCGAGCACGGCCTCGAGTGCAGGCGCCGTCCCGAGCACCGTCGGACTCACAAGGACATCGACGTCCTGCAAGGCCCGAGCCGTGTCGGCTCGAATGCGGGCACGCAGCCTCTGCGCCTGTACGTACTCATCGGCTCGAAACAGGCCGCCAGCCATCAGCTTCTCGCGCAGCACCTCGCCGTAGCGCTCAGGATGTGCGCGCAAGTCGCGCTCGTGGTAGGCAAAGGCCTCGGCGAGGAGGATCACCATGAAGCTCGGCGTCGCACGCATGCTCGGGATGACCACGCGCCGCGCTGCAGCCCCCTGTCGCACGAATTCCGCGATGGCCCGCTCGAAGGCCGCTGCGGTCTCGCAATCCACGAGCTCGGAGAAGTAGTCGCCGAGCACACCGATCCGCAGCCCTCTCACTCCTCCTTCGAGCGAAGCCAGGTAATCCGGCACCGGTTCACGCGCGGAGCTCGGATCGGCAGGGTCATGCCCGGCGATGGCTTGGAGAAGGAAGGCGCAATCCTCGACGGATCGCGCCATCGGCCCGGTATGGTCAAGCGACCACGACAGCGGGACGACGCCGGCCCGACTCACTCGCCCATAGGTCGGCTTGAGGCCGACGACGCCGCAGAACGCCGCCGGTCCGCGAATTGAACCCCCGGTGTCGGAACCGAGCGCGCCCACGCACAGCCCGGCGGCCAGGGCTGCACCGGAACCACTGCTCGATCCGCCCGGAATGTGTTCGAGGTTCCAAGGGTTCCGGGCGGGTTGGAAGTGATGGCCGGCGAACTGGATCCCGAAGGCGAACTCATAGGTAGTCGACTTGCCGACCATCACGGTGCCGGCCTGCCGCAACCGCGCCACGCAGGTGCTGTCGAAGTCAGGCACCCAGTCGGCCAACAGCGCGGAGCCTGCGGCGGTACGGATGGCCTGCGTCGCGTACAGATCTTTGTAGGCCATCGGTATGCCGGTCAGGGGGCCCGCGCCGCCCCGAAGGAACGCCGCTTCGGCGACCCGTGCATCGGCGAGTGCGCGCTCCGTGCTGACCGTCACGTACGCGTGAAGCCGCTCGTCGATTGCGCCGATGCGGCCAAGGATCTCGCTGACGTAGTCCACTGGGGAGAGCGCGCGCCGACGGAACAGCGCCCCGAGCTCACGAATCCCCGCCCAGCAGAGCTCAGGACTCATGAACAGAGACGTCGGGCCCGGGCTGCGGCCTGGCCATGAAGACTGCCGCCGGCTCTACTTCACGCAGCAGTCCACTGTCGAGCGTACGGATCGGCCGCAGGGCGTCACTCACGAAACCCCGCACCAGCTCCAGGCGCTCGGGCGGGATCTCGAGGCCCGCCAGGCGTGCACGTTCCTTTACCTCTTCCAGCGTAACCTGTTCGGACCCGCGCATTACGGACATCCTTTTGGAAAACGGACCGCGGCTCGGGCACAACGGGCGTGCAGTCACGCGTCAGGATACCATTCGAGCGCAATCGGCATGGCCCTTCTGGTGCTTGGCGCGCGCGAACCCATCGAGCGGGGACAGCGCCCAAGCGGCACGTGGCAAGCGTCCCATACGCGGACAATGCGGGTCGGCTGTGAAGCGGTTGCGCCGCACAGCAGCGGCGCCCGATCGAGGAGCCTGCATGACACCCGCTGCGCGCCAACGCACCCTGCTCGCCGTGATTGCCGCCTTGCTGCTGGTGATCGCGGGCATGGCGTACAAGTTCATCGTGGCCGGCTCGGTCGTCGCGGCGCCCGACGGGCGGCGCACGATCGTGCTGGCCGACGGCGAGCGCGCCTTCGTGCTGGCCGAGATGCGCGGCTTCGTCGTCGGTTTGCAGAAGCTCACCGACGCGCTCGCCCGCGACGACATGAAGGCCGCTGCCGCGGCCGCCTCCTCGATGGGCATGGCGGCCGCGCACGACGTGCCGGGGACACTGGTGGCCAAGCTGCCGCTGGAGTTCAAGACGATGGGCTTCGGCGTGCACCGCGAGTTCGATGCCATCGCGCTCGACGCGCAGAGCCTGGGCGATCCGAAGCACACCCTGAAACAGCTCGCGGCGACGCTCGCGCAATGCGTGGCCTGCCACGCGACCTACCAGTTCGCGCTCGCGCCGGGCCGCTGAAGCGCGCCGGGCCGGCCGCTGCGCGGACGCGGGCGACCCCTGCCGCGCGCCCTGTACGATGGCCGGCCCCAAGTCATCTGTGCGCTGCACGCCGCCGCCCGTGCGCGGCGCTTTGCCGGCTGCTGCTCATGAAGCTCGCGACCTGGAACGTCAACTCGCTCGCCGTGCGCCTGCCGCAGGTGCTGGCCTGGCTCGACACGCATGCGGTGGATCTGCTCGCGCTGCAGGAGACCAAGCTCACCGACGAGCGCTTCCCGCACGGCGAGATCGAGAACGCGGGCTACACGGCGCATTGCTTCGGGCAGAAGACCTACAACGGGGTGGCGCTGCTCGTGCGCCAGCCGGCCACCGAGATCGTGCACAACATCCCGGGCTTTGCCGACGAGCAGGCGCGCGTCATCGCCGCACGCGTCGGCAGCCTGCGCGTGGTCGGCGCCTATTTCCCCAACGGCCAGGAACCGGGCAGCGACAAGTTCGCCTACAAGATGCGCTGGCTCGACGCCTTGCGCGAGTGGCTGCGCGCCGAGCTCGCCGGCGCGCCCGAGCTGGTGCTGATGGGCGACTTCAACATCGCGCCCGAGGACCGCGACGTCTGGGACCCGGCGGCGCTGGCCGGCACGATCCACTGCACCGACGAGGAGCGCGCGCATTTCCGCGCCCTGCTCGCGCTGGGTCTGCACGACGCGTTCCGTCTGTTCGAGCAGCCGCCCCGGAGCTGGAGCTGGTGGGACTATCGCAACCTCGCCTTCCGCCGCAACCAGGGCATGCGCATCGACCACATCCTGGTATCGGAGGCGCTCGGGCCGCACGTGCAGGCCTGCACCATCGACAAGGCGCCGCGGCGCGCCGAGCGGCCGAGCGATCACGCACCGGTGGTGCTGACGCTCGGGCGCTGAGCCTGCGACGCCGCAAGTCACGCCCGCGCGGACTCCGCTCGACCCGCACGGCCGGCCGGCGCCGGCGCGTCACGGCTTGTCGTCGTCGAGGCCGAGTTCCTGGATCTTGCGCGTGATCGTGTTGCGGCCGATGCCGAGCTTGTGCGCGGCTTCGATGCGCCGGCCCTGCGTCGCAGCGAGCGCGCTGCGGATGAGCTGCGCCTCGAACTGCGCGCCCAGGCGACGCCACAGCTCGGGTTCGCCGGCTTCGAGCCGCGCGCCGAGCTCGCGCCCCAGCGCCGCGAGCCAGCCGGCTTCGGCCCCGACCGCCGCCGCCTTCTGCGGCATCGGTGCGGCAGCCGCGGGTGCGACCGCCGCCACGCCCTGCAGCTCGGGCGGCAGATCCGCCGCGCGCACCACCTGCGCCGGCGCCATCACGGTGAGCCAGTGGCACAGGTTCTCGAGCTGGCGCACGTTGCCGGGGAAGTCGAAGGCCAGCAGCCGCGCCAGTGCCGCGGCGTCCAGGCGGCGCGTCTCGACGCCGAGCGCGCGCGCGCTGCGCTCGAGGAACAGGCGCGCCAGCAGCGCGATGTCTTCGCGCCGCTCGCGCAGCGGCGGCAGGCGCAGCCGGATGACGTTCAGGCGGTGGTACAGATCCTCGCGGAAGCTGCCCTCGCGCACGCGCTGCTCGAGGTCCTGGTGGGTGGCGGCGATCACGCGCGCATCGGCCTCGAGCGGCTGGTGCCCGCCGACGCGGTGATACAGGCCGTCGCTCAGCACGCGCAGCAGCCGCGTCTGCAGCTCGAGCGGCATGTCGCCGATCTCGTCGAGGAACAGCGTGCCGCCGGCGGCCTGCTCGAAGCGCCCGCGCCGCAGCGCCTGTGCGCCGGTGAAGGCGCCGCGCTCGTGGCCGAACAGCTCGCTTTCGAGCAGGTCGCGCGGGATGGCCGCGGTGTTGATGGCGACGAACGGACCGCCCGCGCGCGGGCTGTGGCGGTGCAGCGCGCGCGCGACCAGCTCCTTGCCGGTGCCGCTCTCGCCGGTGACGAGCACGGTGACGCTGCTCGGGCTGAGCCGGCCGATGGCGCGGAACAGCCCCTGCATCGCCGGCGAGCGGCCGAGCAGCTCGGCCGGCGCACCGTCGCCGGGCTCGGCCGGCAGCGCGCGCAGGCTCTCGTCGAGCGCGCGCCGGATCAGCTCGACCGCCTTCGTCACGTCGAAGGGCTTGGACAGATATTCGAAGGCGCCGCCCTGGAACGAGGCGACGGCGCTGTCGAGGTCGCCGTAGGCCGTCATCACGATCACCGGCAGCGCCGGCAGCCGCCGCTTGAGCTCGGCCAGCAGCGCCAGGCCGCCGCCGCCGGGCATGCGGATGTCGCTCACCAGCACCTGCGGCGTCGCGCCGGCGTCGAGCGCGCGCAGCACCTCGCCCGGGTCGGCGAACAGGCGCGCCGGCAGCTGCTCGCGCGCCAGGGCCTTGTCGAGCACGAAGCGGATGGATTGATCGTCGTCGACGATCCAGATCGGTTTCATGGGTTGCGGCAGCGGCTTCGCGCAGGTCAGGGCAGCGGAATCAGCAGCTCGAAACGGGTGCGGCCCGGCTCGCTGTCGCAGGCGACGGTGCCGCCGTGCTGCTGCACGCAGGCCTGGGCCAGCGCGAGCCCGAGTCCCGAGCCGCCCTCGCGCCCCGAGACCAGGGGCTGGAAGATGCGCTCGCGGATCGCCTCGGGCACACCCGGGCCGTTGTCCTCGACTTGCAATTGCAGTGCCAGCCGATGGCGCCTGCGCCCGAGCGTGACCTGGCGCGCCACGCGCGTGCGCAGCACGATGCAGGCGTCGCCCGCCGCGATGCGCGCGGCCAGCGCCTGCGCCGCGTTGCGCACGATGTTGAGCAGCGCCTGCACGAGCAGTTCGCGGTCGCCGCGGAACTCGGGCAGCGAGGCGTCGTAGTCGCGCCGCACCTCGAGGCCGCGCGCGAACTCGGCCAGCACGAGCGCGCGCACCTGCTCGCACACCTCATGCAGGTTGACCTCGCCCAGCACCGGCGCGCGCCGCTGCGGCGCCAGCAGCGCGTCGACCATGGCCTGCAGGCGGTCGGCCTCGCGCAGGATGACGGTGGTGTATTCCGCGAGCTCGCCGGGCGGCAGCTCGAGCGCGAGCAGTTGCGCCGCGCCGCGGATCCCGCCCAGCGGATTGCCGATCTCGTGCGCGAGGTTGCGCAGCAGCTCCCGGTTGGCCTGCACCAGGCCCTGGGCGCGCTCCTCGCGTTCCAGCCGCGCCTGCTGCTCGAGCTCGATCATCTCGAGCAGCAGGCGGCCGCCGGCGGCCCCGCGCTCGATCGGACTCAGGGTCGCGAGCACCGGCAGCTCGGGCGTGCCCGGCGGCTGGCGCCGCAGGCGCGCCTCGAAGCGGCTCGTGACGGCGGCGCCCCGCGCGGCACGCTCGAGCGCATCGGTCAGCGGGGCCGCGTCGGCGAACCAGGCGAGCGCCGTGCCGCGCGTGAGCGCACGACGCGCCTGCCCCACGGCGTTCTCGAGCGCCGCGTTGACCTCGAGACAGGCGCCCTGCGCGCCGAGCAGCGCCACCATCGTCGCGAGCTGCTCGAAGGCCTCGTGGCCGGGCATCCGGGGCGCGGCGTTCATCGTCGCTCGCGTGGTCGACCACGCGTTCGCGCTGCCCGGCCCTCAGGGCGCGGGCAGCTTGGCCAGTTCGCGCTTGATGGCCGCGATGTCGGCTTCCTTGCGCTGGATGGCCGCACGCAGGTTGGCCACGCGCTCCTGGTAGCGCGCGTAGTTGCGCTCGCTGCCCAGGCGCTCGGGTTCGCCGTTGTTGTACTCGCGCTGCAGTGCGGCCAGCTTGTCCTCCTCGCGCCGCAGCTCGTCTCCCAGGATGCGGCGCGCATCGGCATCGCGTGCGCGCTGCTCGGCGGCGTCGCCGCGCGGCTCCGACGCGCGCGTCGATCCGCCCGCGGCCGAGGCCGACGTGCGCGGCCGCGTACCCTGCACGATCGTGACCGGCGCGCCCTCGATCGTGCGGCAGCCCTTGTCCTTCGCTTCCTGCGGCGTGAGCTGGTCGGTGTAGAGCACCGGCGGGCCCGGGCAGCGGTAGACGACGCCGCCCTGCGGCCAGGCGGCGGACGGCAGCGCGAACAGCAAGGCGGCGAACGGTGCGGCGACGGGCCAGCGCGGCATGCGCAATCCTCCAGGCAGGCGATTGTGACGCAGCGGCGCCGCCCGCACGCGCAGCGAGAAGGGGCGGCACGCCGCCCCTCCCGCCCATCCCGCGCCGCCGCGCGCGCCTCAGATGCTGTAGTACATGTCGAACTCGACCGGATGCGTGGTCATGCGAAAGCGCGTGACCTCGGTCATCTTGAGATCGATGAAGGCGTCGATCAGGTTGTCGCTGAACACGCCGCCCTTGGTCAGGAACTTGCGGTCGCGGTCGAGTTCCTCGAGCGCCTGGTCGAGGCTGTGGCAGACGGTGGGGATCTTGGCGTCCTCCTCGGGCGGCAGGTGGTACAGGTCCTTCGTGGCGGCCTCGCCCGGGTGGATGCGGTTCTCGACGCCGTCCAGCCCCGCCATCAGCAGCGCGGCAAAGGCCAGGTAGGGGTTGGCCGTGGGGTCGGGGAAACGCGCCTCGATGCGGCGCGCCTTCGGGCTGGCCACGTAGGGGATGCGGATCGAGGCCGAGCGGTTGCGCGAGCTGTACGCGAGCTTGACCGGCGCCTCGAAGCCCGGCACCAGACGCTTGTAGCTGTTGGTGCCCGGGTTGGTGATGGCGTTGAGCGCGCGCGCGTGGCGGATGATGCCGCCGATGTAGTACAGCGCGAACTCCGACAGCCCGGCGTAGCCGTCGCCGGCGAACAGGTTCTGGCCGCCCTTCCACACGCTCTGGTGCACATGCATGCCGCTGCCGTTGTCGCCGACCACCGGCTTGGGCATGAAGGTGGCCGTCTTGCCGTAGGCGTGCGCGACGTTGTGCACGATGTACTTCTGCAGCTGCAGCCAGTCGGCGCGCTGCACCAGCGTGCTGAACTTGGTGCCGATCTCGCACTGGCCGGGCGCTGCCACCTCGTGGTGGTGCACCTCGACCGGGATGCCGCACTGCTCGAGCAGCAGGCACATCTCCGAGCGCATGTCCTGGAAGCTGTCGACCGGCGGCACCGGGAAGTAGCCGCCCTTGACGCCCGGGCGGTGCCCCATGTTGCCGCCCTCGAGCTCGCGCCCGCTGCTCCAGGGCGCCTCCTCCGAGGCGATCTTGACGTGGCAGCCGTCCATGCCGATGTGCCAGTGCACCTGGTCGAAGACGAAGAACTCGGGTTCGGGCCCGAAGTAGGCGGTGTCGCCGATGCCGCTGCTCCTGAGGTAGGCCTCGGCGCGCCGCGCCAGGCCGCGCGGATCGCGCTCGTAGGGCTTGCCGTCGCCCGGCTCGAGCACGTCGCAACTCAGGATGAGCGTCGGTTCCTCGAAGAACGGGTCGATGTTGGCGGTGTCGGGGTCGGGCATCAGCAGCATGTCCGACGCTTCGATGCCCTTCCAGCCCGGGAAGGACGAGCCGTCGAAGGCGTGTCCGTTGCTGAAGGTGTCCTCGTCGAAGCGCGACACGGGCACGGTGACGTGGTGCTCCTTGCCGCGCAGGTCGGTGCAGCGCAGGTCGATGAACTTGACCTCGTTCTCCTTCACCATATCCATTACGTCGGCCACGGTCTTGGTCATTCAGTCTCTCCTTCGGGGATTCGGATGCGAACGGACGATCTTTGCAGGAACCATGCCACGGCGCGACAAGCCGCGCCGTCGCGCCGCGGGCGCGGCGCGCCTTGCGCTTGCCCCGCCGCGCGAGCGGATCGACGCACCAGGTCCGTGCATGAGCTCGGGCTCAGCGCACCATTTTCGGTCCTAGCCGGGCGCCCAGCCGCTCCAGACCCGCCTGGAGTGCGGCAAAGGCCGCTTGCGGGTCGATGCCTCCGGCGGCACCCTTGACGCCCAGTTCGATGTGGCGGCCCCATTGCGGATGGTCGACGCTGGGCAGGCTGAACACGCGCACGCCCGGGAACTCGGCCTCGATGCGCTCCATCAACGGGGTGAGCGTCGCCTCCATCGAGCCGAAGACGATCACCGAGCGCTCGCGGCTGCGGCCCGCACCGTGCAGATCCGCGTAGCGGCGATCGAGGACCCACTCGATCATCGGCCAGGCCATCACCGGGAATCCCGGCACGAAGTGCACATGGTCGACCGAGAAGCCCGGGATCTTGTTGTACGGGTTCGGGATCAGTTGCGCACCGGCCGGGAACACGCCCATGTTCAGGCGGTGCAGGTTGTCGGGCCGCTCGGGCTCGAAGGCCAGGCCCTGCTCGCGTGCCTGCTCGCGCATGCGTTCGACGATCAGCGCCTCGGCCTCGGGGTGCAGCACCAGTTCGCGGCCCAGCGCAGCGGCGGCCGCCTGGCGCGTGTGGTCATCGGGCGTGGCGCCGATGCCGCCGGTACTGAACACGAGATCACCACTCGTGCAGGCTGCGCGCAGCACGGCCGTGATGTGCGCCCGCTCGTCGCCGACGTAGCGCGCCCAGGCCAGTGCCAGGCCGCGCGCGGCCAGCAGCTCGATGACCTTGGGCAGGTGCTTGTCGCTGCGCTTGCCCGAGAGGATCTCGTCGCCGATGACGATCAGGCCGATGTCCATGGGGGGCCCGGGCTGGCGGCGCCCGCGCCGCTTCTGTCGCTTGTCCCTCTCGTCACGCTTGTCACGCTCGGGCGGCATCGGCTGCCCGGGTCCTCCGGACCGCGTGCTGCGTTCGCGCCGCCTGATCCGCCTTCGCGGCCTGGCTCGCCTGCGCCCGCCGCGGCGCCCGCGTCCGCCGGCGGCACGCCGCGCAGGCGCACGAGCTCGCTCAGCAGGTAGTGCACGAACCAGCAGGCGGCGAAGGCGAACACGATCGTGTACAGCCACACCGAGACGACGAGCAGGATCGGCGCGAAGACCAGCGCCACCGCGCCCAGGGCCCACAGCAGCGAAGGCAGCGCGCCGAGCGCGCCGCAGGCGGTGCCCATCAGCAACAGCGGCCAGCGCCGCCGGCGCAGCAGCCAGCGGCGTTCGGCTGCGCTCGCGTGCAGCGCGAGGGCGTCGAAGGCGAGCACCCGGCAGGTCAGCCAACCCCATATCAACGCCGGCAGCACGAGCGCGAGCGGCGGCACCAGCCACAGCGGCAGGCTGCACAGCAGCGCCGCCAGCGCGGCCAGCGTGCAGGCCAGGGTCCACAGCAGCGACTGCACGAAGCCCGCACCACGGCGCTGCTCGAGGGCGGGGAAGCGCCGCGCCGCGACCAGCCGCACGACCGCCGGCGTGACGAACGCGCTGACCAGCAGCAGCGTGAGCAGCACCACCAGCGGCACGGCCACCAGCACCACGAGCAGCGGCGCCAGCACCACGCGCAGCTGCGCCGCGCCGTGCGCTGCCAGCCAGTCGAGCAGCACGTTGAGCAGTTCGGAGCGCTCGAGCAGTGCGCGCACCCCCGACACCGCCTGCTCCCAGAAGGCCCAGCCGGCCAGCGCCAGGCCGCCGCCGGCCAGCGCCAGCGGGGCGAGCGACCACAGCAGCACGCGCGGATGCAGGCAATAAAGCAGCGCGCGCCAGCCGGCGTCGACAAGACCCCGCATCGCCGTTCAGCCGGCGGCGCCGGCCGGCGGCGCGCAGCCGCCGCGCAAGGGCATGCGATGCAGCGCCCGCTGCGGGCCGATCCCGCCCTGCGGGTCCGCCCGGCGCGGGGCCACGGCCGGCGCGATCGGGCGCAACGGTTGTGTCGGCACGTCACCCGCGGCGCAGCCGCCCGCACCCCTCGCCTGCCATCGCTGCACCGTCATCGCCATCGTCGGACTCCAGCCGCCTCGCGCGCGCGCCGCCGCCTTGCGCCGCAGCGCGCATCGTACCCGCCCGCGCCGTAGCAACCGGTTGCAGGGCTCCGCCTTTCGGGCGACGACAGCGCCCCTGCGCCTGACCAGAATGCCGCGCGTGAACCCCTCGGCCGAAGTCCTCGTCGTCGCCGCCGCGGCCCTCTCGGTGTGCGCGGCCTCGCTCACCGGCTTCGGCCTGCGCCGCCAGCGCTACCGCGGCTGGCTGTGGTGGGTGGCCGCGCTCTGGCTCACGACGCTCGGCGCGTGCGTGGCAGCGCTCAGTTCGACGCCGGCGGCGCAGGCGGCGGCCGACCTGCTGCTGATGCAGTGGCCGATCGTCACGCTGCTCGGTCTGCGCCGCTTCCACGCGCGCCCGGTACTGCCGGGCGACGAGCGTGTCGACCTCACGCTGCTCGCCGCGGCGAGCACACTCGCACTGGCCGGCGCGGCCCGCGGCGGGCCGCTCGCGCCGTGGATCGGCAGCGCCTGTGCGCTCGTGCTGCACCTGTACGCCGCCATCGTGCTGCTGCGCGGCCCGAGCAGCGGCGACGCCGCGCCGCTGCAGGCGCTGGCCGCCGCCCTGGCGCTGGCGGCCTTCGCACCCTTGCTCGCCATGGCGCCGGGCGCCACGCCGGCGGCGCCGCTGGCGCTGCGCGCGGCCGCCGCGGCGCTCGGCTCGGTAGTAATGGCCTTCGCCGCCTTCACGCTGGTGTGCGAGCGCACCGAGCGCCAGTTGCGCGACTCGCGACGCCGCCTGCGCGCGCTGGCCAACCTCGACGCGCTGACGCAGGTGCCCAACCGGCGCCACTTCCACGACCTGGCGACACTCGCACTGCGCACCGATCCGCCCGGCAGCGCCGTGCTGATGCTGCTCGACGTCGACCACTTCAAGCGCATCAACGACCACCTCGGCCACGCCAGCGGCGACAAGGCGCTCACCATCGTCTCGGCCAGCATGATCGAGCACCTGCGCGCGCAGGACGTCGCCGGCCGCCAGGGCGGCGACGAGTTTGCCCTGCTGCTGCGCCGCGCCGACGTCGACGCCGCGATGTCGGTGGCGGCGCGCATCGTCGCCGAAGTGCAGTGCCGGGCCGCGCACGCGCGGCTGCCGCGCCTGACGCTCAGCTTCGGCGTCGTGCGCGTGGCCGCCGACGAGCGGCTGCCCGACGCCATGCGCCGCGCCGACCAGGCGATGTACGAGGCCAAGCGTCAGGGTCGCGGCTGCGCGGTGGCCGCCGACGGCGACGAGGCGCATCCGGTGTTCGGCGAGAGCCAGCGGCTCGGCCTGCTCGGCGCCTGAACCCGGGCGACGGAAAGGGCGCCGCAGTGCGGCGCCTAGAATCGCCGCGCCCGAGGAGCGCCGCATGTCCCCCGAAGAGATCCTTGCCCAGTACGGCCCGCGCGAGGCCATGGAGTACGACGTCGTCGTCGTCGGCGCCGGGCCGGCCGGGCTGGCGACGGCAATCCGCCTCAAGCAGCTCGCGCCGCACACGTCGGTGGCGGTGCTGGAAAAGGGTTCGGAGCCGGGGGCGCACATCCTCAGCGGCGCCGTCATGGACCCGCGCGCGCTCACCGAGCTGCTGCCCGACTGGCAGGCTGCCGGCGCACCGCTCGAGCAGCCCGTCACCGGCGACGAGGTGCTGTTCCTCGGGTCGCGCGGCGCGCGCCGCGTGCCATCCCGGCTGCTGCCGGCGGTGTTCGACAACCACGGCAACTACGTCGTCCGGCTGGGCCATGTCGTGCGCTGGCTGGCGCAGCAGGCCGAGGCGCTGGGCGTCGAGATCTTCCCCGGTTTCGCCGCCGCCGAGGTGCTGCACGACGACGCAGGCGCCGTGCGCGGCGTGGCCACCGGCAACATGGGCATCGGCAAGGACGGCCGGCCGCACGAGGGGTTCCAGCTCGGCATGGAACTGCTGGCGAAGTACACCGTGTTCGCCGAGGGCGCGCGCGGCCACCTGGGCAAGCGCCTGATCGCGCGCTACGGCCTGGACAAGGGACGCTCGGCGCAGACGTTCGCGCTGGGCATCAAGGAGCTGTGGGAGCTCGATGCGGGCCGCGCGCACCCCGGGCTCGTCGTGCACACCGCGGGCTGGCCGATGGACGAACAGTGCTACGGCGGCGGCTTCGTCTACCACCTGGCGCACAACCTGGCGGCGGTCGGCTTCGTCACCGGGCTCGACTACCAGAACCCCTGGCTCAGCCCGTTCGAGGAGATGCAGCGCTGGAAGACGCACCCGGCGATCCGCACGCACCTCGAAGGCGGCAAGCGCATCGGCTACGGCGCGCGCGCCATCGTCGCCGGCGGCCTCGAGGCGCTGCCCGAGCTCGCCTTCCCCGGCGGCGTGCTGGTCGGCTGCGACGCCGGCACGCTGAATGCGGCACGCATCAAGGGCAGCCATGCGGCGCTCAAGACCGGCATGCTGGCGGCCGAGGCCATCGCGCCGGCGCTCGCCGCCGGCCGCGCGCACGACCTGCTCGCGGCCTACCCCGAGGCCTTCGCGGCCAGCTGGCTGCACGCCGAGCTGGCGCAGGCGCGCAACTTCAAGGCCTGGTTCAAGCAAGGCAACACGATCGGCTCGCTGATGACGGGCGTCGAACACTGGCTGCTGCCGCGCCTGGGCGTGAAGCGGCCGCCGTGGACGCTGCACAACCGCACGCCCGACCACAAGCGGCTGCATGCCGCCGGCCAGGTCGAGCCGATCCGCTACCCCCGACCCGACGGCGTGCTCACCTTCGACCGCCTGTCCTCGGTCTTCCTCAGCAGCACCAACCACGAGGAGAACCAGCCGGCGCACCTCACGCTGAAGGACGCGTCGGTGCCGGTGGCGGTGAACCTCGCCGACTATGCCGGCCCCGAGAGCCGCTACTGCCCGGCCGGCGTCTACGAATTCGTCGAAGACGGCGCCGGCGGCGAGCGCCTGCAGATCAACGCGCAGAACTGCGTGCACTGCAAGAGCTGCGACATCAAGGATCCGACGCAGAACATCGTCTGGGTGGCACCGGAGGGCGGCGGCGGGCCCAATTACTCGGGCATGTAGCGCGACAAGGCCGTGTCGGCGTCGCGGCGCACGGTCGCGCCGGCGTTCAGACCACCTTGCCCGGGTTGAGCGTGGCCTGCGGATCGAGCAGCGCCTTGAGCCGTCGCATCAGCGCCAGCGCCTCGGGCGGCCGATGGCGCGCCAGCGCGGCGCGCTTGTCCAGGCCGACGCCGTGCTCGGCCGAGATCGAGCCGCGGCGCGCGCGCACGCCCGCGTACACGACCTCGGCGATCTCGTCGCAGCGCTCGTGCGTGCCCGCGCCCAGCGTGACGATCATGTGCACGTTGTTGTCGGCCACGTGACCGAAGGCCAGCAGCCGCGCCGCCGGCCAGCGCGCGGCGAGCGCGCGCCGCGTCTCGTCGACGTAGGACACCATCTGCGCGATCGGCACGCTCACGTCCAGGCTGACCAGCGGTTGCCAGCGGCGCACGATGTGCTGCGCGTCGTTGCGCATGGCCCAGAAGGCGCGCCGTTCGGCCTCCGAGCGCGCCACGGCGGCGTCGGCGATCGCGCCTTCGGCGAGCAGGGCCTCGAGCACAGCGCCGAAGCGCGCGCCGTCGGCCGCTTCGTCGCCGCCCTCGGCTTCGATCAGAACCCAGCCCGGCGCCTCCTGCGGCCGCGCGCCCGGCAGCGGCATGCGGTGCGGCGGAGCCGCGCCGTCGGGTCCCGGCTCGGTCATCGTGGCGAGGAACTCCGGCCACATCAGCTCGAAGGCCGAGAGCATGCCGCCCAGCCCGGATTCGAGCCGCGTCAGCAACGCCGGCAGCGCGTCGAGTGCGTGCAGCGCCAGCACCGCGGCGTGACGGCTCGCGAACGCCGGCCGCAGCCGCAGCACGGCACGCGTGACGATGCCCAGCGTGCCCTCGCTGCCGATGAACAGCTGCTTGAGGTCGTAGCCGGCGTTGTTCTTCAGCACGCGCTCCATCAGGTCGAGCACGGTACCGTCGGCGAGCACGACCTCGAGACCGAGCACCTGCTCGCGCATCATGCCCAGGCGCAGCACGCGCTCGCCGCCGGCATTGGTGGCCAGCAGGCCGCCCACCGTGGCCGCGCCGCGTCCGCCCAGGTCGACGCCGAACAGCAGCCCGGCCGCCGCCGCCGCCTCCTGCAGCGCTTGCAGCACGACGCCGGCCTGTACGACGGCGATGCGCGAGACGGCATCCAGCTCCTCGATGGCGCGCATGCGCTCGAGCGAGAGGTACCACTCGCGCCCGCTGGCCGGCAGCTGGCCGCCGGCCAGCCCGGTGCCGCCGCCCAGCGGCACGAGCGCGATGCCGGCCTCGTGCACGAGGCGCACCATGGCCGCCGCCTCGGCCGTGTCGGCGGGCCGCAGCAGCGGCACGGCGGGCAGCCGGTCGCCGCCGATCGAGATCGGCCGGCCCGCGGCATCGGCCGGCGACACGACCGCCGCGGCGCCGAAGCGCGCGGCCAGCGTGGCCAGCAGCGGATGCGCGTCGTCCATCGTCGGGCCTGCCGGCGCCAATCAGTCCAGGCCCTCGAACGGCGCCTCGCGCAGCGCGAGGAAGTCCTCGAGCGGCATCTCCTTCAGGCGCCGCATCCACAGCCGCCCCGGCTCGCTGGCGTGCAGCATGGCGGTGGTCTCGAGGTTGTAGTCCCACGACGAGCGCAGGCCGGCCGTGGTCTGCTGATGGTTGAGCGCCGCCTTGGCGAATTTGATCGCAGGCCGCGGCATGCGCGCCAGCTTGGTCGCCAGGCGCCGCGCCTCGGGCATGAGCTGCGCGCGCGGCACCGCCTTATTGACGAGGTGGATGCGCGCGGCCTCCACGCCGTCGATCATGTCGCCCGTGTACATCAGCCAGCGCGTGTGCCGCATCGGCACCGTCCACGGCATCATCAGCGAGGGCGGCGCCGAGACGTGGCGCACCTCGGGTTCGCCGAGCCGGGCATCCTCGGCGGCGATGGCCAGGTCGCAGCACATCATCAGCTCCAGGCCGGCGGCCAGCGCGTAGCCGTTGACCGCCGCGACGATCGGGATCGGTGCGTTCCAGATCGTCAGCAGCCGGTTGCAGTTGGCGCGGATGTCCTCGCGCCAGGCTTCGGCGTCGAGCTCGAAGTCCTCCGAGTTGAGGTCGAAGCCGGTGCTGAAGGCGCGGCCGGCGCCGGTGAGGACGAGCGCGGCGATGGAATCGTCGGCGCTCGCCGCGCGCACCGCGTGTTCGAGCTCGTCGAGCAGCTGGCCGTTCAGCGAGTTGAGCTTGTCGGGCCGGTTGAGCGTGACGGTCGCGAAGGCGTCGGCGGCGTCGCGTTCGAAGACAAGGGTCTGGTAGGTCATGGCGTTGCCTGTGGTGAGGGGATGTCGGTGGAAGGGCGTCCTCCGCCTCGGTCGGCGAGGTCGATCACGCCCGCGGGCGGCGGCTCGGCGAACAGCGCGCGCACGCGAGCCGCGCGCTGCGCCAGCGCCAGGCGCTGGTTGAGGCTGCCCTTGTCGCTCAGCTCGCCGGGCACGGCGCCCGGCAGCTCGGCCAGCAGCGCGGCGCGGCGCACGCGCGTGCTGCTGCCGCCCTGGCGCTCATTGTGCGCACGCAGCGCGGCGGCGATGCGCGCATGCAGCGCCGGCGCGGCCGCGATCTCCGCGAGTGCCGCGCCCGGCGGCAGCGCGGCCGCCTCGCGGCAGGCTTCGGGCTCGGGAAACAGCAGCAGCGCCAGCTGCGGCTCGTCCTGGCCGGCGACCGCCAGCTCGCGCACCAGCGGCGCCAGCGCGGCCAGCAGGGCCAGCCGCAGCGGCCCCACCGACACCCAGGTGCCGGTGGCGAGCTTGAAGTCCTCGGCCACCCGGCCGTCGAACATCAGGCCGGCCTCGGGGCGTGCCGGGTCCGCCAGGCGCACGGCGTCGCCGGTGCGCAGATAGCCCTCTGCATCGAAGGCCGAGCGGTCGGGTTCGCCGGCGGGCGCCGCGGGCCCGCAGCCGGCAGCTTCGGCCGGCCAGTACCCGGGCATGACGTTGGGGCCGCGCACGCGCGCCTCCAACTTGCCGCCCTCGCCCTCCAGCGGCACCAGCGCCAGCTCGCAGCCGGGCAGCGGCAGGCCCACCACCTGCGGGCTCGCGATCGCGTGGTGCACGAGGCAGATCGTCGAGCCGCACTCGGTGGAGCCCCAGCCCGAGACGAGCGCGACGCGGCGGCCGCCGGCACGCGCCTGATCGTCGACCAGCGCCTGCAGCCGTGCCCACAGCGCGCGCGACAGGCCGGCGCCGGCGAAGAAGATCGCGCGCAGCTGCGCGAACAGCGCGGCGCGCGCGGCCGGCGCGCGCGCAAGCGCATCGAGCAGCAGCTCGAGCCCGCGCGGCACGTTGATGTGCAGCGTGGGCGAAACCGCCTCGATGTTGGCCAGCGTGGCCGACATGCCCTCGGGCGTGGGCCGGCCGTCGTCGATGAACAGCGTGCCGCCGTGCCACAGCATCTTGTGGAAGTTGTCGTTGCCGCCGAAGGTGTGGTGCCAGGGCAGCCAGTCGAGCAGGCGCGGCGGCCGCTCGGCGAGGAAGGGCCACAGCACGGCGTACGCAGCCTGGTTGGCGGCCAGCATGCGCTGCGTGGTGATCACGCCCTTGGGCGCGCCGGTGGAACCCGAGGTGAAGAAGACGGCGGCGACGGCATCCGGCTCGAGCGCCGCAGCGGGCGTGTCGCATCCGTCGGCGCCCGCGAGCGCCTGCGGCCAGTCGTGCCGGCCTTCGCCGCGCCCGAGGACCTCGAGCTCCGCCAGCCCCACCGCGCGCAGCGCGGCGCGCACGACGACGGCATCGTCGGCGCACACCAGCCCGCCGCCGAGCAGGTGCACGATGGCCGCCAGCCGCGCCGGCCCGCCGGGCAGCCGCAGCAGCTGCGGCGACAGCGGCGCGAAGGGCACGCCGGCGGCCAGCGCCGCCACGCGCAGCACGGCGTGGTCGATGCCCGGCTCGGCCAGCGTCAGGAAGGGCCGCCCGGCGTGCAGCCCGCGCGCGCGCAGGCCCGCCGCCACGCACCGTGCCCGCGCCAGCAGCTCGGCACAGCCGATGCGCCGCGCCAAACGTCCGCCGCGGCATTCGACGAACGCGTCACGCGCCGGCGCGGCCGCGGCCCAGTGCGCCACGCGCTGCATCACGCTCGGCAGTTGGGCCGGCAGCGCGTGCGCGCTGGCGAGCAGCCAGCCGCCGCCGGCGCGCGGCCGCAGGTGCACGCGCGGTGGCGCGAAGCCTTCGAGCACGCTGCCGCCGTCGGCCGATGGCATCGTCGATCAGCCGAAGCGCAGCGAGCGCAGGCCCACCAGACGGTCGATCAGCAGCACGGCGCCGAAGGTCATGACGATGCTGAGCGAGGACACCGCCGCCGCCGTGGGGTCGAAGTCCCAGCGCAGGTAGTCGAAGAGCTGGATCGGCAGCGTCGTCATGCCGATGCCCTTGAGCAGCAGCGACATGTTGAAGAGGTCGAACGAGATGACGAAGGCGAACAGCGCCCCGGTGATGATGCCCGGCTTGATGAGCGGCAGCGTGATGCGCCGGAACACCACCGCCGGGCCGGCGCCCAGGCTGCGCGCGGCCTGCTCCACCGAACGGTCGAAGTTGAACAGCGACGCGGCGACGTTCATGAACACGTAGGGCAGCGTCACCAGCACATGGCCGATCAGCAGCCCGGCCGTCGTCTTGGTGCCGATGCCGCTGGCGTAGAGGAAGAACAGCAGCGCGATCGCGGTCAGGATCTCGGGCAGCATGAGCGGCATCATCAGCAGCAGGCGCAGGGTCTCGCGCCAGCGCCCGGCGTGGCGCACGAAGTACAGCGCCGCGGCGGTGCCCACCAGCGTGGAGACCGTCATCGCCGCGGCCGCCAGCGCCAGCGAGGTGCGGATGGCGCGCATGAACGACTCGTTGTGCACCAGCGCCACGTACCAGCGCAGCGACAGCCCCTGCGGCGGGAAGGCCAGGAACTCGCCCGCGTTGAGCGACATCAGCACGATCAGCACGATGGGCGCGAGCAGGAACAGGTACACGCCGCCGATCCAGGCCGCCGGCAGCCACGAGGCGGCGCGCCGCGCGCTCACTCGACGCTCCGCATCAGCCGCGCGCTGCCGCGCGCGAACAGCCACACCGCCAGCGCCCCGGTGGCCGCCAGCACCAGCGCCAGCGCGGCGCCGGCCGGCCACTGGAAGTTGTCGATCAACGCCTGCACGACCAGCACCGACATCGTCTTGACCTGCGCGCCGCCCAGCATCACCGGCGTGACGTAGGCGCTGAGCGCGAGCACGAAGACGAGGATCACGCCGGCCTGGATGCCCGGCCAGGCGAGCGGCAGCTCGATGCGGCGAAACGCCGTCAGACCCGAGGCGCCGAGCGAGCGCGCCGCCGCCTCCAGCGTCGGGTCGACCGACTGCAGCGTGCCCACCAGCGGCAGGATCATGAAGGGCAGGAAGACGTGCACGAGCGCGATCGTCACGCCCAGCGCGTTGTTCATCAGCGCGAGCGCGCCGTCGACCAGGCCGAGGTCGATGAGCGCCTTGTTCACGACGCCGTTGTTCGACAGCAGGATCAGCCAGCCGAAGCTGCGCACCACCACGCCCACCAGCAGCGGCGAGAGCACGAAGACGTAGAGCACGCCCTTGAAGCGCGAATCGGTGCGCGCCAGGTGCCGCGCCACCGGGTAGCCGAGCGCGAGGCAGATCACGGTCGTCTTCAGCGCCAGCCACAGCGTCTGGCCGAGCACGCCGAGGTAATAGGCATCGCCCAGCACGCGCCGGTAGTTGCCGAGCGTGAAGCCCGGCCCGTGCGGCGCGCCCAGCGCCGGCTCGCGCAGACTCATGACGACGATGTTCAGGTAGGGCAGCAGCAGGAACATGCCCAGCAGCGCCAGCGCCGGCACGACGAGCCAGACCGCCCGCCGCTCGCCCGCGGCACGCGCGCGGCCCCCGGCGGCGCGCGCGGCCGTGCTCATCGCGCCGCCGGCGCGGCCGCCGCCTCGTCGGGCAGCAGCCAGGCCTGCTCGGGATCGAGCACCAGGTGCGCCGTGCCGCCGGCGGCCACGCTGCGCGCCGGCGCGGTCTGCGCGAGCAAGGACGTGCCGTCGGCGCAGCGCAGCACGTGGTCGACGGCGCCGCCGAGGAAATAGGTCTTCTCGACCGTACAACCGACGAGCGCGGCGCCGGCTGGCAGAGCCGCGCCCGGCGGCGCCGCGGCCGACAGCGTGATCGCCTCGGGCCGGATGGCCGCCGCGGCGCGCGTGCCCGCCGCCGGCACCGCCGCGCAGCGCGCCGCCACCGGCCCCAGGCCGGTGCGCAGCAGCGCGGTGCGCGCGTCGAGCGCGCGCTCGACCGTGCCCTCGACGAAGTTGGCACGCCCGATGAACGAGGCCACGCGGCGCGTGCGCGGCCGCGCGTAGATGTCCTCGGGCACGCCGAGCTGCGCGATGCGGCCGTCGAACATCACCACCACGCGGTCGCTCATCACCATCGCCTCGGACTGGTCGTGCGTGACGTACAGGGTGGTGATGCGTACGCGCTGCTGCAGGTCGCGGATGAAGAAGCGCATCTCCTCGCGCAGCGCGGCGTCGAGGTTGGCCAGCGGCTCGTCGAGCAGCAGCACGCGCGGCTCGATGACCAGCGCGCGCGCCAGCGCCACGCGCTGCTGCTGGCCGCCCGAGAGCTGACGCGGCAGGCGGTCGGGCAGCGCCGAGAGCTGCACCATCTTCAGCGCCTGCTCGATGCGCACGCGCGCCGTCTCGCGCGGCACGCGGCGCATCTCGAGGCCGAAGGCCAGGTTCTGCGCCACCGTCATGTGCGGGAACAGGGCGTAGTTCTGGAACACCATGCCGATGTCGCGCTTGTCGGGCGGCAGCGCCGTCACGTCCTGGCCGTCGAAGGTGATGCGGCCCTCGTCGGGCTGCTCGAAGCCGGCCACGCAGCGCAGCGTGGTCGTCTTGCCGCAGCCGCTGGGGCCGAGCAGCGAGATCAGCTCGCCCTGCGCGATGTCGAGGTCCATCGCGGCCAGGGCCTGCACGCCGCCGAAGCGCTTGGCCAGACCCTGCAACAACAGCCGGCTCACCGGTGCGTCCTCCACGCTGCGTGCGCGCCCGCAGGCACCCGGCGGCGGCGCGCCACGCCGCTCACTTCATCTCGCGGTTCCAACGCTCGGTGATCTCCGGCACCTGCGGGTTGACCTTCGGCCAGTCGAACTGCACGATCGAGCTCATCAGCTTGCCGTGCACCGGGATGTCGGCCGCCAGGTCGGCAGCGACCGTCGAGCGCTGGTTGGACGGCGAGGTGAAGAACTCGCGCGCCATCAGCTCCTGCACCTTGGGGTCGAGGATGTAGTCGAGGTACTTGTACGCGGCCTCCTTGACCGGCGCGTGCTTGAGGATGTTGAAGCTCTGCTCGAAGGCGACCACGCCTTCCTTGGGCACCACCATCTCCACCGGCAGGCCCTTCTTGCGCAGCGCCACCACTTCGGGAAAGTCGATCACCGCGACGTTGACGTCGCCGCGCGACATCAGCGTGGCCAGCGTGCCGCTCCAGTCGGCCTGCTGGAAGGGCAGCAGCTTCTTGATCTCGGCGAAGGCGCGGTCGATGGCCAGCTCCGAGCCGCCGAAGATGCGCGCCGTCATCAGCAGGAACAGCATGGCCGCCGTGTTGCCGATCTGGTAAAGGCCGATCTTGCCCTTGAACTCGGGGTTGGTCCAAAGGTCGGTCCAGCTCGTCGGCGGCTTCTTCACCATGTCCTTGCGGTAGCCGATGCCGATCGTGCTGATGATGGCGCGCACGCCGTTGTCGCCGGTGTTGCGCAGGTTGGGGTAGACGTTGGTCAGGTTGGGCACCTTGGCCAGCGGGATCGGCTCGAAGAATCCTTCGGCGCGCACCATGCTGGCGATGTTCTCGTTGATCATCAGCACGCTGTAGGGGGGCTTTTCGACGCCGGCGGCGCGCAGGTTGGCGATGAAGTTCTTGCCCAGGCCGACGTCCAGCGTCGGCTCGATGCCGCTGGCCTTGGTGAAGGGCGGCAGCAGATCGGCGCGCCAGAATTTCTCCCAGCGTCCGCCGTAGGTGTTGACGACGAGCTTGGCGGCCTGCGCGCGCGCGGCGGCCGACCAGCCCAGGGCCGAGGTGCCGGCCAGCGCGGCACTCAGCAGCATCAGTTGGCGGCGATCGATGATGGGGCGCATGGTGCGGTCTCCTCTGTGTGCGTTGTCGGTTCGGGACGCCGGCGCGCAACGCGCGCGCCAGCGGGATGCAGGGCTGCGCTCGTGCTGCCGGGGCCGCGGCCTGGTGGGCGCTCGACGCGCGCGTTCGCTCAGCGGTCGACGTCGACGACGACGCGCCCGCGCACCTGGCCGGCCAGCATCTGCGGCGCGATCGCGATCGCCTCGGCCAGGCCGATCTCGCGGCCGGCAATCTGCGCCAGCCGCGCCGGGTCGACCTCGGCGGCCAGGCGCCGCCAGGCCTCGGTGCGCCGCGGCAGCGGGCACATCACGCTGTCGATGCCGGCCAGCGTGACGCCGCGCAGGATGAAGGGCGCCACGCTGGCCGGGAAGTCCATGCCGCCGGCCAGCCCGCAGGCGGTCACGATGCCGCCGTAGCGGGTGGCGGCGCAGAGGTTGGCCAGCATGTGGCTGCCCACGGTATCGACGACGCCGGCCCACCGCTCCTTGGCCAGCGGCTTGCCCGGCGCGGCGAAGGCGGCGCGCTCGAGCACCTCGGCGGCGCCGAGCGCACGCAGGTACTCGGCCTCGGCCGCGCGCCCGGTGATGGCGGCCACGCGGTAGCCGGCGCGCGCGAGCAGCATCACCGCCACGCTGCCCACGCCGCCGGCGGCGCCGCTGACCGCGATCTCGCCGGCGTCGGGCGGCACGCCCAGGCGCTCGAGCGCCATCACGCACAGCATGGCGGTATAGCCGGCGGTACCCAGCGCCATCGCCTGCGCGGCGCAGAGGCCGGCGGGCAGCGGCACCAGCCAGTCGCCCTTGACGCGCGCGCGCTGCGCCAGGCCGCCCCAGTGCGTCTCGCCGACGCCCCAGCCGTTGAGCACGACGGCGTCGCCGGGCTTGAAGGCGGCGTGCCGGCTGGCCTCGACGACGCCGGCGAAGTCGATGCCCGGCACCATCGGAAAGCGCCGCACCACCGGCGAGCGCCCGGTGATGGCCAGCGCGTCTTTGTAGTTGACGGTGGAGCGGCTGATGCGCACCGTGACGTCGCCCTCGGGCAGGCCGTCGTCGCTCTGCTCGACCACGCCGACGCGCTGGACGCCCTCGGCACTGTCGATGCGGATGGCCCGGAAAGCTTGGCTCATGGCACTAGACCCTTCGTCTAGGAACGGCGGAACGTCGGGGGCGCGGCGGCGGGCGGCGTCGCCTGCAGCGCATCGAGATAGGCGCGTGCGAACAGCCGCAGCGGCTCGGGACCGCGCTCGAGCTTGGCGCGCAGCACGGCGCCCTCCCAGCCGATCCAGAAGAAGACGGCGGCGCGCTCGACGTCGAGCGCGGCCGGCAGCTCGCCCACGGCGCGCGCCGCCGCCAGGCAGCGCACAGTGCGCGCCTGCCAGTCGGCGAACACCGCGGCCAGCTGCGCGCGGTAGGCCTCGGGCAGCGCGCCCATCTCCTGGCCGAGGTTGCCGATCAGGCAGCCGCGGCGGAATTCGTGGCGCGCCATGCCGCGCTCGGCGTCGGCGATGAAGGCGCGCAGGCGGTTGAGCGGCGACAGCAAGTCGTTGCCGAAGTGCTGCTCGAGCTTGTGCGCGAAGTAGCCGGCGTACTCGCGGATGAGCTCGGTGCCGAAGGCTTCCTTGCTGGCGAAGTAGTGATAGAAGCTGCCCTTGGGCACGCCCTCGGTGCGCAGGATCTCGTCGATGCCGGTGGCCGAAAAGCCCTTCTCGGTGAGCGCGGCGACGCCGGCGCGCACGAGCGCGGCGCGCGTGCGGCCGTAGGCGGGCGCGACCCGGCGCGCGCAGCGCCGGGGCGAAGGCGGCAGGGTCGAAGGCGCCATGGAGGCGCGTTATAGACGAGCCGTCTAGTCCGCACAAGCGGGGCGGCCCGCAGCGGGCCGCCGCGCGCTCGGCACGGCAGGCCTCGGAGCCTGTGAAGGCATGAATCGCGCTCGATTCATATCTTCACGGGCTCTCAGCCCCTCGGCTTCAGCCAGGCCTCGGCCAGCCGCACCCAGTAGCTCGCGCCGGTCGACAGGCAGCGGTCGTTGAAGTCGTAGCCCGCGTTGTGCACCATGCAGCCGCCGTCCTCGCCTTCGCCGTTGCCGATGAAGACGTAGCAGCCCGGCACCTTCTCGAGGAAGAAGGCGAAGTCCTCGCTGCCCGTCACGGGCTCGTCGGCGAGCAGGCCTTCGTCGCCGAGCCACTCGCGCACCACCTGTTCGCAGAAGGCGGTTTCCTTCGGGTGGTTGTAGAGCATCGGGTAGCGACGCTGGTAGTCGACTTCGGCGCGGGCGCCGAACACCGCCGCCTGCTGCTGCGCGATCTCGGTGATGCGCTGCTGGAGCAAGTCGCGCACCTCGGGCTTGAAGGCGCGCACGGTCAGGCGCAGCTCGGCCGTACCCGGAATGACGTTGGGCGCCTCGCCGGCGTGGAACGCACCCACGGTGACGATGCCGGTCTGCAGCGGCGGCACGTTGCGCGAGACGATCGTCTGCAGCGCCATCACGATGGCCGAGGCGGCCACCACCGGGTCCACCGCATGCTGCGGCATCGCACCGTGGCCGCCGTTGCCGTGGACGCGGATGATGCAGGTGTCGGAGCTGGCCATCGCGTAGCCCGGCACGGCGATGAACTTGCCGGCGGGCTTGGCCGGCCCGTTGTGCATGCCGAACATCGCCTCGCAGGGAAAGAGCTCGAGGAAACCGTCGTCGAGCATGCGCTTGGCGCCGCCGTAGCCCTCCTCGGCGGGCTGGAACACCAGGTGCACGATGCCGTCGAAGCGGCGCGTCGCCGCCAGGTGGCGCGCCGCCGCCAGCAGCATCGCGGTGTGGCCGTCGTGGCCGCAGGCGTGCATCTTGCCGAGCACCTGGCTGGCCCAGGGCTTGCCGCTCGTTTCCTGGATCGGCAGCGCATCCATGTCGGCGCGCAGGCCGATGCGCCGCGTGCTCGTGCCGGCACGCAGCGTGCCGACGACGCCGGTCACGCCCAGGCCGCGGTGCACCTCGCAGCCCCAGCGCTGCAGGCAGTCGGCCACCAGGTCGGCGGTGGCGCGCTCCTCGAAGGCGAGCTCGGGGTTGGCGTGGATCCGGTGCCGGATGTCGATCATCTCGGCCTCGTGCGCGCGGATCTCGTCCAGCGCGGGCAATTGCAGCGGAGCGTTCATGCGGGGGGCGGGTCCTCGGATGGCGGTGGCGGGTGCGCGCAGTTTAGGGGCTCAGAGCCTGTGCAGCGCCTGGGGCGCCGGTCGCGTCCGCGACGCCGGCGCGGCGCTCACCGGAAGTCGCGAGCCTTCGTCGCCAGCCCCTGCAGCAGCGCCGAGTGGTCGACCAGGCGCCGCGCGACCAGGTGGCGCACCTCGTGCCCGGGACGGCCCTCGGCCTGCCACACGCCGTACACGGTGAGCAGCGTCGAGGCCAGCAGCGCCTTGCGCTGCGCCTGGGCCACCTGCGGCCAGACGATGACGTTGACGGCGCCGGTCTCGTCTTCCAGCGTCACGAAGACCACGCCCCGGGCCGTCTCGGGGCGCTGGCGGTGCGTGACGAGGCCGCTGGCGCGCGCCAGACGCCCGCTCGGGTAGCCGCGCAGCATGGCCGCCGGCTGGACCCTGAACGCCGCCAGCTCGGCGCGCAGCAGCGCGAGCGGGTGCTGCGCCAGGCTCAGGCCCAGGGCGCGGTAGTCGGCGAACATCGTCTGGGCCGCATCGGGCGCGGGCAGCGCGGCCGGCGCCTCGTGCGTGCGCGTGCGCTCGAGCAGCGGCGTGGCGCGCGTGTCGACGCCGGCCACGCCCCAGGCCGCCTGATGGCGGTGACCCGACAGCGACGCGAGCGCGTCGGCGCGCGCCAGCAGCCCGAGCGCATGGGCGTCGAGCTGCGCCCGGCGCGCCAGATCCTCGATGCTCTCGAACGGCGCGCCCTGCGGCCCATCGCGCGCGGCGACGATGCGTGCCGCCGCCTCCTCGGGCAGGCCGGCGATGCAGTTCAGGCCCAGGCGCACCGCCCACGGGCGGCCCTCGGCCCCCGCCGCCACGCCGGTGGCCGGCACCTCTGCCGATGCCTCGGCCCCGGACGGCGCCTCGAGCCGCGCGCCCACGCCGCTGGCCGCGACGCACACCGGCCGCACCGCGACGCCATGCGCGCGCGCATCGCGCACCAGTTGCGCCGGCGCGTAGAAGCCCAGGGGCTGGCTGTCGAGCAGCGCGGCGAGGAAGGCGTCGGGGTGGCGGCACTTGAGCCAGGCGCTCACGTAGACCAGCAGCGCGAAGCTCGCCGCGTGGCTCTCGGGGAAGCCGTATTCGCCGAAGCCCTCGATCTGCCTGAAGATGCGCTCGGCGTATTCGTGCGCATAGCCCTTGGCCACCATGCGGCCCACCAGCCGCTCGTGGAAAGGGCCGAGCCCGCCCTTCCTCCTCCAGGCCGCCATCGCGCGGCGCAGCTGGTCGGCCTCGCCGGGCGTGAAGTCGGCGGCCAGGATGGCCAGCTGCATCACCTGCTCCTGGAAGATCGGCACGCCGAGCGTGCGCTCGAGCGCCTGCCGGACCTCGGCGCTCGGGTACTCCACCGGCTCGTCGCCGGCGCGGCGCCGCAGGTACGGATGCACCATGCCGCCCTGGATCGGGCCCGGGCGCACGATCGCGACCTGGATCACCAGGTCGTAGAAGCAGCGCGGCTGCAGGCGCGGCAGCATGCTCATCTGCGCGCGGCTTTCGACCTGGAAGGTGCCGACGCTGTCGCCGCGGCACAGCATCGCGTAGGTGGCCGCGTCCTCGGCCGGCACGTCCTGCATGCGGAACTCGGGCTGCCCCTTCTTGTGCGCGACGAACGCCAGCGCGCGCCGGATGGCGCTGAGCATGCCCAGCGCCAGCAAGTCGACCTTGAGCAGACCCAGCGCATCGAGATCGTCCTTGTCCCACTGGATGACGCTGCGCCCGGGCATCGCGGCGTTCTCCACCGGAACGAGCTGCGCCAGATCGTCGCGCGCGATCACGAAGCCGCCGGGGTGCTGCGACAGATGGCGCGGAAAGCCGACCAGCGCGGCGGCAAGCTCGAGCCACAGCCGGCACAGCGGCGCATCGGGATCGAAGCCGTTCTCGGCCAGCCGCTCGGGCGCGATGCCGCGGCCGCCGAAGCCGTGCTGCGACTTGCTCACCGCCTCGATGCGGTCCAGGTCGATGCCCAGCGCACGCCCCATGTCGCGCAGCGCCGAACGCGGCCGATAGCTGATGACCACGGCCGCGAGCGCCGCACGGTGCCGGCCGTACCTGCGGTAGACGTACTGGATCACCTCCTCGCGGCGCTGGTGCTCGAAGTCGACGTCGATGTCGGGCGGCTCGTTGCGCTCGGCCGAGACGAAACGCTCGAACAGCAGCGTCATGCGCGCCGGGTCGACCTCGGTGATGCCCAGGCAGTAGCACACCGCCGAGTTGGCCGCGCTGCCGCGGCCCTGGCACAGGATGCCCTGGCTGCGCGCCCACTGCACCAGATCGGCCACCGTGAGGAAGTACGGCTCGTAGCGCAGCTGCGCGATGAGCGCCAGCTCGTGCTCGAGCGTCGCGCGCACCTCGGCCGGCACGCCGCCGGGGCGTTGCGCGAAGCGCCGCGCCGCGCCCTCCTCGGTCAGCCGACGCAGCCACGAAGTGGGCGTGTGGCCTTCGGGCACGATCTCGCGCGGGTACTCGTAGCGCAGTTCGTCGAGCGAGAAAGCGCAGCGCCCGGCCACGCGCAGCGTGGCCTCGAGCCACTCGGGCCGGAACAGCTGCGCCAGGCGCGCACGCGAGCGCAGGTGCGCCTCGGCGTTGGGTTCGAGCGCGAAGCCGCATGCGGCCAGCGGCCGCTTCAGGCGCGTGGCCGTGAGCGCATCCTGCAGCGGCTTGCGCGAGCGCGCGTGCATGAGCACGTCGCCGACGGCGACGATGGGCAGGCCGGTGAGCTCGGACACGCGCTGCACGGTCGCGACGAGCAGCGCGTCGTTCGGCCCGAGCAGGCGCGGCAGCGCAAGCGCGGCGCGCCCGCCCGGGTCGGCCGACGCAACCGGGGCGCCTGGATCGAATCCGCCGCCGAACCAGACCCTGAGCCACAGCGCATGCGCCAGCAGGGTCTCGAAAGGCCGGTCGCCGGCCAGCGCCGGCGCCGGGTGCAGCAGCGCCAGACAACCGGGCAGCCCGGCCAGCGTCGGCAGGTGCGGCACGCGACCCTCGAGGTCGGACATCAGCGCCAGATACCGGCCCTTGGACGCACGGCGCCGCGCCAGCGTGATCCACTGCGAGAGGTTGCCGTAGCCGCGACGCGAGGCGGCCAGCAGCACGAGGCGCGGACCTGGGGCGGGAGCATCGACAGCATCGGCAGCATCGGCAGCATCGGCAGCATCGGCAGCATCGGCAGCATCGGCAGCATCGGCAGCATCGGCAGCATCGGCAGCATCGGCAGCATCGGCAGCATCGGCAGCATCGGCAGCATC
>JADYZZ010000052.1 GCA_020852865.1 Rubrivivax sp. | reverse complement strand
GGACTGTTAATCCGTAGGTCCCTGGTTCGAGCCCAGGTCGGGGAGCCAAAGAAAACCGGGTGCAGCACAAGGCCCTGGCGGTCGATCGCCGCCGAGGCCTTCGTGTTCCGGAAGGCCCGAACGACGCGACCTCAGGCCGGCATCGGCATCGGCATCGGCATCGGCATCGGCACGTTCGTCAAGACGACGCCCGGTTGAAACTGCCTCCGGCTGCGCTGCGGGCGTGGAAGTAGCCGCTGAGCAGGCCGCCGTCGACGAGCACGGACTCGCCGGTGACGAAGCCGGCACCATCGGAGAGCAGGAACAGCACCACCTCCGCAACCTCGCCAGGCAGCGCCAGACGCCCCATCGGCGTGCGCTCGAGCGCGATGCCGTCGCGGAACGCTGCCGGGATGTTGCTCTGGATCATGTCGGTGCCGGTCAGGCCCGGCGCCACGGCATTCACCCGGATGCCGTGGCCCGAGAGCTCCTGCGCCATGACCTTGGTCAGGCCGAGCAGGCCGGTCTTGGACGACACGTAGCCGGCACGGCCCTCCTGGCCCGCATGCGCCGAGATCGAACACAGGTTGACGATCGCACCCTTGCCGCGCGCGAGCATGCGGCGCGCCGCGGCCTGGCCGCACAGGAAGGCGCCCTTGAGGTTGGTGTCGATCTGCTCGTCCCAGGCCTCCTCGCTCATGTCGACGAAGCGATCCGGCCGCGAGACGCCGGCGTTGTTGACGAGGTAGTCGATCTGCCCGAATTCGGCCACCACGGCATCGACCATGGCGGCGACCTGCGCCGCGTCGCTGACCGCGGCCGGCACGCCCAGCGCCCGGGCTCCGAGCGCACGGACCTCGGCCACCACGGGCTGCACCGACTGCGCGCTGCGCCCGTTGACGGCCACCGCCACGCCCTCGGCCGCCAGCTGCAGGACGATCTCGCGGCCGATGCCGCGCGAACCGCCGGTCACCAGCGCGACGCCGCCGTCGAGTCCGTAGCATCTCTTGGCCATTGCTGCTCCCTCACGCCGCCTTGCGGCTGTCGTAGGTGCCGAACACCTGCCGCAAGACCTCGCAGATCTCGCCCATCGTCGCGTAGGCGGTCACGGCATCGACGACGACATCCATCAGGTTGTTGTCGACGGCCGCCGGTCGTTCCGCCCCCGCCCGGATCGCCTGCAAGGCCCTGTCGACCGCGCGCTGGTCGCGGCTGGCGCGCAGTTCCTGCAGCTCGCGACGCCGCATCTGCTCGACGTTGGGGTCGACGCGATAGTAGCGACGCGGCTCACCGCGCTTGTCTTCGGCCACGGTGAAGCGGTTGAGGCCCACCTTCACCGTCTCGCCGCTGTCGATGCTGCGCTGCAGGGCGAGCGCGTCGCGGGTGATGACGTTCTGCACGTAGCCGGCGGCGATCGCCTTCGGCATGCCGCCCAGGGCGTCGATGCGCGCGATCTCGTCGACGAAACGCTTCTCGTATTCCGAAGTCAGCCATTCCACGTAGTACGAGCCGCCGAGCGGGTCGACCGTCTTCGTGATTCCGGTCTCGAAGGCGACGACCTGCTGGCTGCGGATGCCGATCACCTGCGAGGCCTCGCTCGGGATGCCGAGGCACTCGTCCATCGTGCGCAGGCAGATGTTCTGGGCTCCGGCCAGTGCGCCGACGACGCTGGCGATCGCGCTGCGCGTGATGTTGGTCTCCGGCTGCTGGCGCGTCAGCACCGAGCCGCCGTTGTGGGCGTACAGGCGGAACACCTGGCAGCTCGGATCGGTGATGCCGTAGCGCTCCTTCATCAGCCGTGCCCACAGGCGCCGGCAAGCGCGGAACTTGCAGATGTCCTCGAAGAACCGGTTGTGGTTGGGCGTCATCAGGAACGAGATCTTGGACGCCACCTTCTCGACCGGCACCCCCATGCGCCTGACCTGGTCCAGATAGGCCAGCCCGATGGCCAGCGTGAACGCGCCTTCGTGCACCGTGTTCGCACCCGCCTCGCAGATGTGGTAGCCGCCGACGTTGATCGTCCAGTACTCGGGCACATGCGTCGCGCAGTACAGCAGCGTGTCGGCAGCCAGGCGCATGCCGGCATCGACCGGGAAGATGTAGTTGCCGCGTGCGATGTACTCCTTGAGCACGTCGTTCTGCATGCCGCCGCGCAGGCGCGACAGATCGGCGCCTTGCTTGCGTGCCAATGCCAGATGCATGGCGATGGTCACCACCGCCTGCGCGTTGGAGACCGAGTAGACATAGACCTGATCCATCGGGATGCCGTCGAACATGACCTCCCAGTCGCGCAACGAGGCCAAGCTGATGCCGACCTTGCCGACTTCGCCGGCGGCCTGCGCATCGTCGGGGTCGTAGCCGAGCTGGCTGGGCAGGTCGAAGGCCAGGCTGAGCTCGGTCTGACCGGCGGCCAGCAAGTTCTTGAACAGGACGTTGGTTTCCTGCGCGCTCGAAAACCCGGCGTACTGCCCGATCCGCCAGGGCACGTCGCGGTACATCGTCGCCGTGTTGCCGCGCGTGAACGGAAAGCTGCCGGGATAGGCCAGGTCGCGCAGGTAGTCGAAGCCCTGATCGGCCAGGTCGGCCGGCGTGTAGACGGGCTTGATGTCGAGCCCGAAGTCGGTGCTCCACCGGCGTTGCCCGTCGCGCTCGAGTTCAGCCTGGTTCGATTCGCGCCAGGCCTGCTCGGCAGCGCGGATCCGTTCGATATCGTTCATCTTCCTACTCCTTGCGGCTGGGTGCGTCGCCGAGTGCGGCGTGACGCTGCCGCGCCGCTTCGCGCACGAAAGAGGAAATCTCGTCGAGCGGCGTACCGCCCTTGAACACGCGCGCCACGCCGGCCTCGGCGAGCAGCGGGATGTCTCTGTTCGGAATCACGCCGCCGACGATCAGCGGGACATCGGCCAGGCCCGCGTGCCGCAACCCCGACACGACCTTGGGCACGACCTCCTTGTGCGCGCCGCACAGCGAGCTCAGGCCGACGACGTCGACCTGTTCCTCGACGGCGGCCTGCACGATCTGCTCGACGCTGTTGTAGTGGCCGAGGTAGATGACCTCCATGCCGGCGTCGCGCAGCGTCTGCGCCACGAGCCGGATGCCCGCTTGGTGTCCGTCCAGACCGGCCTTGGCCACCAATACCCTTGCCTTGCGTTCCATGCGCGCCTCCTCACCACGGCAGCCGGTAGCCGCCGAAGACGTCCTTCATCGCGTCGGCGATCTCGCCGCTGGTCGCCCCGACGCGCACCGCCTCGATGATCGGGAAGATCATGTTCGAGTCTTCGCCGGCCGGCTGCGACGCCACCAGGCGCACCTTGTCGAGCGCGTCCGCCAGCGCCGCCTGGTCGCGCCGCGCCTTGGAAGCCCGCAGCGCGGCGATGCGCTCGTCGACCACCGCGGCCGGTGCCGGCAGGTAGAAGTCCTCGCGCTCGGTGGCGTCCTCGGGCGGGTAGATGTTCAGCCCCAGCGAGAGCTTCTCGCCGGAGGTGACGCGGGCCACGTGCCGCGTCCCGGCTTCGAGGATCTTCTTGGCGGCATAGCCGTTCTTCACCGCCTCGACCATGCCGCCCATGGCCTCGATGCGCTCGAGTTCGGCGCGTGCGCGCTGCTCGACTTCGTGCGTCAGCACCTCGACCGCGTAGGAGCCGCCCAGGGGATCGACGATGTCGCATACCCCCGTCTCGAACTGCACCAGCTGCACGCTGCGCAGGGCGGTGATGCTGGCCTCCTCGCTCGGGATCCCGAGTGGCTCGTCGTAGGTCTTGGGGGTGGCCGACTGGATGCCGGCGAAGGCCATCGCCAGGCAGGCCAGCGCACCGCGCGCCACGTTCATGTCGCGCGAGTCCTTGATCAGATCCAGACCCCCCGTCGAAACCCGCACCCAGGGTGCCATGGACTCCGGCTTCTTCGCGCCGTACTGGTCGCGCATCAGCCCCGACCAGAGCCGCCGGGCGGCCCGCCACTTGGCCACCTCGCACAGGAAGTCACGATGGTTGACGCAGCCGAGGAAGGAGATGCGGGGCGCGACGTCGTCGATGTCGCAGCCGCGCGCCAGCGCCGCCCGGATGTAGGCCGTGCCGGTGGCCATGCCGAAGGCCAACTGGTGCGCCTCGTCGCAGGCCGACTCCTCGTATTGCAGGCAGCACAGGTTGGACACGCGCGCCTTGGGCATGTGGCGGATGCCGAAGGTGATCACGTCGGTGGCCAGTCGCACGGACGGATCGGGGGGATAGATGAACTGGCTGTCCGTGAGGAAGCCCTTGATGATGTCGTTCTGGAAGAAGCCGAGCGTGTCGGACCAGGCGATGCCGCGCCGCTCGGCCAGCACGCACATCATCGCCACCCAGACCACGGCAAGCGGGTTGTTTACCCAGGCCACCGAGATCTTGCTGATGTCGATCGAATCGAGCACCGTCTCCAGATCGTCGAGCGTGGACAGCGACAGCCCGGTCTTGCCCACGTCGTCGTAGGCAAGCGGATGGTCGCAGTCGTAGCCCTGGATCGTCGGCAGGTCGAAGGCCAGGTGCAGGGCCTTGCTGCCTTTGGCCTGCAGGAGCTTGAACAGCGCATTGGTCTCCTCCGGCGTGGAGAACCCCATGTATTGCGCCGACAGGTAATGCTCGCCGCGGTACATCGTCGGCGTGATGCCGCGCGTGAAAGGCGCTTCGCCCGGGAAACCTAGGCTCTTGCCGTACTCGAAGCCGATCTTCTCGAGATCGAGCGGTGTATACAGACGCTGGTACGGGATGCCCGAATCCGAGCTGAAATGGGGCTTGCGCTCGTTTGCGAACTGCTGCGCATGGCGCATTTCCCAGGCTCGCAGTTCGTTGTCGATGTCTCTCATGGACTGCACAGGCGTCCTCCTTGCGGTTGGCGTTGCGATGTCGGCCGGCTCAGGCCGTGAAGATCCGTTCCGGGTCGAAGAGCCTGAGCGCGGCCAGTTCGGCCGCGCTGATCGGCTCGTGACCGGCGAGCGTCGGCGATACCTCGAGAGCCCATCCGCACGACGCGACGGCGTGCGCCAGCCGCTGCTCGCGCGAGTGCGCCGGATCGCCTGCGGCCAGGCGCGTGAGCGCGAACCCGACCTCGGGCGCCGGTTTCTCCAGCACGCCCATCTGCGTGACCAGCGTGCGCACACGCTGCCCGGACGTCGTGACATAGGGCACCTGCGGCACCAGGCGCCTGGGCGAGGCCGTGCACAGCGCCAGCAGCTCGCTCGCGCCGTTGCCCAGGTCGTTGGCACCGCCCGAGCCGACCAGGAACGAACCGTCGGACTGGCGCGTCGAGTTGATATTGCCCAGGCGATCGATCTGCCCGGCGCCGACCACGGCCAGGCAGCGGTTGCCCGCACCGCCGGCGAACAGGCCGAGCACGCTCATGAAGCCGGCATGCATCTTGTTGCTGAACATGTTGCCGACGCTGAACAGGTACGGGTCACCCAGACGCGGCGCGTAGCCGAAGAAGCCCGCCTCGGCCATCAGTTCGACCTCGACGCCCTCGGCCTGCAGTGCCGACACCGCGAGCCAGGCCGCGAGATTGGCCACGCCGGCCCCGGCGAGCACCGTCCGGTGTCCGCCCTCACGCACCCTGCGCGCGATTTCACGCGCGCCGAGGATGATCATCGTCTCGGCGTCGGTGGTCTGCGCTTCGCGCGCCAGCGCCGGGAGCTTGGCGTCGAGCGCGGCGCGCCAAGCCTGTTCATCGAAGGCTGCACGCAAGGACTCGACGCGGGCCGTTCCCAGGCGCGCGACGTAGGCAGCATGGTCGGCGCAGCCCAGCACCCACTGGCTGATCCACGCGTCCAATGCGGCGTCGCTGCGCGTCGCGTCCTTGAACTCCCGGCGAAAGGCGTAATCCTCGCCGTAGCCGGCCTCGGCGGGCAGTCCGAAGTTCGTCATCGGCTGCGGGTGTGCCCCGAGCGGCACCACCGACACGGTGCGCACCAAGTGGGCGGGAATGCGAACCAGGTGCGCGTGCCGGCGGACGAACTCCGTGGAAACCAGCCGTTCGACCGTGAGCAGAACGCCACCGGTGCTGGCACAGGCACCCCAGGCCTCTTCGCCGTAAGGCCCGAGCAGGATAGCGTTGCCGCTGGCGTCGGCCGCGTGGGCATGCATCACGGCCAGATCGGGACGCATGGCCTGCAGCACGCCGACGCGGCGCTCGCCTGCAGCAAAGGGATCGACGACTTCGCGATAGCCGTTGGTCGGCGTCGCCAGGTCGGTGCCTGTGATGGAACGTGTGGGAATGAAAGGCAGTCCCATCGCGCCTGCCATCAAGCGCGTGGTGATCGTCAGGTTGGTGAGTTCCTCGAGCGTGACGCGCCCCTCGGCAATCGCATCGCGGAACACCCGGTTCGGCCCGGGCATCGGGTAGGTGTTGCCGGCATAGGCGGCGCTCACCCGGTTCACCAGCCGCGCGTGCACCATGATCAAGCCCGCTTCCAGGACACCGGCGGTGATGAGGTGGAATCCGGGGTTCGTTCCCCAGAAGCGACGGATGATCTCGAAGGCCGCTGCGTGCGCACGTGCATGCCCGAAAGCCATGTAGAGGCTCATGCCCGGACGCACGAGTTCGCCCACGGCAGTCGACAGAGGAACCACCTTCGCAGGTCCACCTTGCGCCGGCAGCGTCTCGTGCTGCCGTGCGACGGCATCGAAGACCTGCTGCGGAATCTCCCGGGTCGGGGCTGTCATGGCTGGCTGTGCGATTCGATGCTTCGCGCGCCCTCGGGGGCGATCTGCGCCAGCCGCCCTCCGGCGGCGGCGCCGCCGCCCGCAGCGGGACGGATGATCGCTGCTGCCGCCTGGTCGGCGGCGGTGTACGGATCGATGCGGCGCTGGGTGAGCGACGCCACGAGGTCGGCGTAACCGTCCGAGGCCAGCAGCCGTGCCCAGCCTTGCTCGAACAGGCGTTGGCGCAGCAAGGCACTGAAGCGGTCGTGCACGCGCTGCTGCTGCATCCGCTGCCAGCCGTCCTGGGCATCGAGCCGCGCCCGGTGGCGCTCGATTGCCGCCAGCAGCTCGTCGATGCCCTTGCCGCGCGTGGCTTCGGTCTTGACGATCTCCGGCGATGGCGTTCCGGCCCTCGGTGCGCGCATCTGGAGCATGGCTTGGAGATCGCGCAGCACCAGATCGGCGCCCGGCAGATCCGCCTTGTTGACGACGAAGACGGAAGCGATTTCCAGGATCCCGGCCTTGATGGCCTGAATGTCGTCGCCGAGTCCCGGCACCTGCACCACGAGCGTCGTGTGTGCGAGCCGCACGATGTCGAGCTCGTCCTGGCCGACGCCCACCGTCTCCACGATGACGACGTCCTTGCCCATCGCGTCCATGACATCGACGACGTCGCCCGACGAGCGCGACAACCCCCCCAGGTGGCCGCGCGTGGCCAGGCTGCGCACGAACACGCCCGGGTCGCCCGCATGCGGCTGCATACGGACGCGGTCGCCGAGGATGGCACCTCCGGAAAACGGGCTCGAGGGATCGATCGCGACCACGCCGACCGTGCGGCCGCGGGCGCGGAACGCCGCGACCAGCTGGTTGGTCAGGCAGGACTTGCCGGCCCCGGGCGAACCGGTGATGCCGATGACATGCGCGCGACCCGTGTGCGGATAAAGCTCGCGCAACAACTGCCGAGCCTCGGCAATCTCGTCGTCGAGGTCTCGCATCAGGCGAGCCGCCGGTCCGACCTCGCCGCGCAGGATGGCAGAGACGTCCACGCCCTAGGCCCTCACGAAGTGGTAGGAGACGCGGTTGCCGGGCAACGCCCGCGGCTCGACGCGCAGCGCCATCCCGATCGTCGGGCCTGAAGCCGCGACTTCGGGGGCAAGCTGCCCGAACACCCTGATGCCGGCCGGGAATTCGACCACCGCCAGGGTGTAGGGCACTTCGTTTTCGAAGCCGGAGGGACCGTAGGCGACCGTGGTATGGGTCAGCAGGCGGCCGGCGTCCTCGATCGGCTCCCAGCCGAAGATCTCGCTGCCGCATTCCGGACAGCCGCTGCGCGGCGGGAAGGCGAGCTTGCCGCAGTCGCTGCAGCGCGTGCACATCACCCGGCCCTCGGCGAGGTGGGTCGCGAACGCATCCACATGCGTCTGGGAAACGAAGCTCCTGATCCCGAAGTCGGCGAAACTCATAGCTCGTCGCTCCCGAGGATGGTGACGAACGCATAGATGCCCGGGCCGCCCAGGTTGTGCACGACGCCGAGGCGTGCCCCCTCGACCTGGGTCGCTCCGCCCTCGCCGCGCAACTGCCTCGTGATGGTGCGCAACTGGCTCAGACCGGTGGCGCCCACCGGATGCCCCTTGCCGAGAAGCCCGCCGTCGACGTTGACCGGGATGCGGCCGCCCAGACTGGTGGCGCCGGAGCGCAGCAGCGCGACGCCGCCGCCGGGGGGCGCAAAACCAAGATCCTCGTAGGCGATGATCTCGCTGATCGTGAAGCAGTCATGCACGCAGGCGACGTCGATGTCTGCGGCGCCGACGCCGGCCATGCGGTACGCCTGCTGGGCTGCAGCGCGTGCACTGCCGAGCGAGCTGAAGCTGGCGCGATTGGACAGCGTGGCCGAATCGCTGGCAGCCCCCATGCCGAGAATCCAGACCGGGCGATCGCAGCAGCGCCGGGCCGCCTCGCGTGCGGCCACGATCAGCACCACGGCCCCGTCGGCGTTGGCGCAGCAGTCGAGCATCTTGAGCGGGCTGACCACCGGTGCCGATGCCAGCACCTCGGCCACCGTGAAAGGCTTGCGGTAGGCCGCCTTCTCGTTGCTCACGGCGTAGCGCGAATTCTTCGCGCGCACTTCGGCAAGGTCGGCCTCGCTGGTGCCGTAGGCCGCCATGTGTGCCTGGGCGAAGAGCGCGAAGCCCGCAGGCTGAGTGAGCCCGAAGGGCGACTCCCACATCACATCGCCGCTGCGGCCCATGCGTTCGGCGACCTCGGCCGACGAGAGATCCGACAACTTCTGGAAACCCACTACCGCGACCACGTCATGCAGTCCGGAACGGATCAGACCGTAGGCGGTGCGCAGCCCGCTCGAACCCGAAGAGCACAGCGATTCGACGTTGAAGGTCGGCCGACCCGACAAGCCCAGGCTTTCGGCCACGACTCCTGCCGGGCTGCGCTGGCGGTCGTATTCCGAAGCCGAGCACACGACGAGTGCGTCGATCGCGGCGCCCAGCGGGCCCGCGCGATCGGGGATCGCCTCGCGAAACGCCGAGAAGCACATCTCGCCGATCGAAGCGCCGCTGCGGCGCGCGAATGGCGTCTGGCCGACCGCGACGATGGCGACTTCCTTTTCCATGAGTCCGTTCCCTTCAGTCCGGCTGCTCGGCGACACCGGTGCGTGACCCGGCCGCGTCGTAGACGTACCAGCCGCAGCCGCTCTTGCGGCCCAGCTGGCCGGCCGCCACCTTGCGCCGCAGCAGTTCGGGCGGACGGAACTTCTCTTCGCCCGTTTCGGCGTAGAGCGCCGCGAGTGCATTGAAGCCCGTGTCGAGGCCGACCATGTCGGCTGTCTCGAACGGACCCATCGGGCGACCGAAGCCCAGGCGCATCGCCTTGTCGATGTCGGGCACCGACGCGACTTTGGCCTCCACCAGCCGGATCGCCTCGACGTTGCCCGGCAGATTGATGCGGTTGAACACGAAGCCCGCGACGTCCTTGTGGACATGGATCACTTCCTTGCCCAGCGTGCGCACGAAGGCGACCGCGCGCTCGAAGGCCGCGTCCGTGGTGGCCGTGCTGCGGATCACCTCCGCGACCGGCATCAGCGGCACCGGGCTGGTGAAGTGCATGCCCAGACAGCGCTGCGGGCAGGACGTGGCCGCAGCGATCTTGCCGATCGGGATCGTCGACGTGTTGCTCGCCAGGATCGCGCTCGGCAGCGCCAAGCGCTCGAGCGTGCGGAAGACCCCTTGTTTGACCCCGAGGTCCTCGACCACGGTCTCGATGCAGATGTCCCCGCCCGCGCATTGTTCGAGGTCGAGCACGGGCGTGATGCGTGCCAGCACCGCCGCCGATGTGTCCGGGATGCGGCCCTTGGCATGCAGCTTCGTCGCTGACCCGGCGATGTTGTCCAGGGCACGCTCGAGTTCCTGCGCGCTCAGGCCCCAGAGCAGCACGCGGTAACCGGCCTGGGCCGCACACTGGGCGATGCCCTGACCCATCAAGCCGGCACCGACGACGACAACGAGGTCGGAGTTCATGAGCCTTCCTGGGTGACGCGCTCGAGGATCAGCGCCTCGAGCCGCTTGCGGTCGACTTTCCCGTTGTGCAGCAGGGGCAGCTCGGCGACGTTCTCCACGCGCTCCGGGATCTTGTACTTGGCGAAGCCGCGCTCGACGAGGTAGGCGAAGCAGTCGGCCACGCCGAGGGCATGCCCTGCCGCGGGCACGACGAAGGCGCAAACGCGTTCGCCGAACACGGGGTCGGGCATCTTGACCACGGCGATCTCGCGGATCTGCGGGTGCCCGACCAGCGCGTCCTCGACTTCGGTGGGGCTGATGTTCTGCCCGCCGCGGATGATGATGTTCTTCTTGCGGCCGACGATGCGCAGATAGCCCTCGGCGTCGAGCACGCCCAGGTCGCCCGAGCGGAACCAGCCGTCGGCCCCGAACGAGTGGTTGGCGTCACCCCAGAGTCCGACGGCGCAGTTCGGTCCGCGGTAGACGACCTCGCCGACCTCGCCGGCGGCCAGCGCCACGCCGTCGTCGTCGGCAATCGTCAGCTCCATTCCCGGGCATGCCTTGCCGACCGTGCCGAAGACGCGCTCCGGCGGATCGTCGTACAAGGTGTGAACCGGGGTTCCGCCGTCGAGCGCACCGTAGGCCTCCATCAGGCGGCAGCCGAACCTGCGCGCGAACTCGGCCGCAGCCTCGGCCGCGAGCGGCGCGCCGGCGTGGTAGAACAGCCGCAGCGAACCGAGGTCGAATTCGCCCAGGCGGGCGCTGTTCATCATCTTGATCATGTGCGTCGGCACGCCGACGGCGACGGTGACACGCTCGCGCTCGATCAGTTCGAGAGCGGCATCGGGGTCGAAGCGCTCGAGCAGCACGTTGCGGCAGCCGGCGATCAGCGAGGCCACCGTGGCCACCGAATAGCCCGTGCCCTGGATCACGGGCGCCACGCCGAGGACCACGTCATCGGGGCGCAGGCGGGCGCGCTCGACGATGTGGTGGCCCAGCGTGAGGAACACGTTCGGCGTCCTCAGCACGAACTTGGGCTTGCCGGTACTGCCCGAGGTCGACATCAGGATGTCGATGTCGTTGGCGCTCGGACGGAACGACAGCAGATACCCCGGAGCGTGGCGGGTCTCGATCGGATCGGCCAGCATGTCCTCGAGGCAGGCCGCCCCTTCGAGCCTGCCGGCAATCGACACCCAGTGCGCGACGAACGGCAGTCGCGCGCGCAGGCCGGCGGCCATCGCGGCGTAGTCGAAGCCGCCGAATCGCGCGCAAAAGAAGAACGCCTTGGCGCCGGTGTCGGCGAGGGCAGTCTCGATTTCGTGCTCGCGCGCCGTGTAGGCCAACGGCACCGGGATGGCGCCGATGCGCGCACAGGCGAAGCGGACGTAGAAGAACTCGACCCAGTTGGGCGTCTGCATGCCGACGCGATCGCCCGGCCGGATGCCCATCGCGAGCATCGCCAGCGCAACCCGCTCGGTGGCACGCTTGAGTTCGGCGAAGCTCACGCGATGGCGTGCATCCGATGCCGCGATCCGCGCGGGCGCATAGGCGGCATGATGATCGAGATGATCGGCCAGCGTCATGCGGCCCCAGTAGCCGGCGGCGGTGTAGCGATCGATCATCTCCTGCGTCAGCAGGGAAGGAATCGGTGTCATGGCGTCTCGGATGCTCGGAACTTGAAGACGGCGCGCGCGGCGCCCTCGAGAAGCTGCGACTTGGCCTCGGGGCGCAGCCCGAGCTGCTCGATCTGCTCGAGAGAACCGGGCCAGTCCAGCACGGGAAAGTCGGAGCCGTACATCACCTTGCCGATGCCGCGGCGGGTGTTGAGGAAGGAAACCAGCTCGGGTTTCCAGTAGCGCGGCGCGTGCGCCGTCGTGGCGATGTAGACGTTGGGATGCTTCCACGCCACCGCGATCAGCTCTTCCACCCAGGGCCAGCCGGTATGGGCGCAGACGATCCTCAGATCGGGGAAGTCGAGGGCAATCGTGTCCACGAGCATCGGGCGGCCGCATTCGCTGGGCATCGCCTCCGCGGAGTGGCCGATCTGCATCACCACCGGCACGTCGAGCTCGGCGCACTTGGCATAGAAGGGGTAGTAGCGGCGATGGTCGACCGGCAGCTCGAAGCCGTAGGGATGGAGGTGGGCACCGACGAAGCCCAGCTCCCGCACGGATCGCTCCAGCTCGCGCACGCCGGACATGCGCGCCTGCGGATCGATGCCGAACAGGCCGTACAGCCGCTCCGGGTACCCGCGCACCAATGCGTGGATCTCGTCGGCACCGAAGGACCACTGCATGCGCTGGTGGACGAAGGAGCGGATCTGCAGCGACGGGATCAGCACCTTGTCGATGCCGCAGCAGTCCATGTCGGCGACGAAGGCCTCGGGGCTGCGGCCGTGCACGCGCTCGGTCAGGCCCCACCACTCGGTCACCTTGCGCTGCTCCTCGTCGTCGACATAGCAGCGCCTCATCATCTCGGGCGTGTAGGGCTGGTGCCAGATGTCGATCGTTCCGGGCATGGCCCGACTCACTGGCGTGCGCCGAGTTCGGCGATGATGCGCACGGTGTCCGTCAGCGGCACGTCCTGATCGAAGACATAGGCTGCGCCGAGCGCTTCCAGCGCCCGTCGGTCCTCCTCCTCCGGGATGAAGCCGCCTGCGATGACCTTCTTGTCGCCCGCACCGCGGGCCCGCAGTTCCTGGATCAGCTCGGGCACCAGCGTCATGTGCGCGCCGGAGAGAATGCTGACGCCGACCACGTCGACATCCTCCTGCACCGCGGTCTGTGCCACGTGGGGCACGCGCTGGTGCAGCCCGGTGTAGATCACCTCCATTCCCGCATCCTTGAGCGCCTCGGCGAGAATCTTGATGCCGCGGTCATGCCCGTCCAGGCCGACCTTTCCCAGCAGCACGCGCATGGTGCGCTTGGCGTTCGTACTCATCTCGAACTCCTTGACGGCTTGATGTGTCCGCGCCCGGCCGCCCGTCAGCGGGGCACGTAGTTGGTGACGCTCCAGCCGCCATCGACCACCAGGGTGTGGCCGTTGACGAAGCCGGCCTCGTCGGAGCATAGAAACCAGATCGCGTTAGCGACGTCTTCCGGCCGACCGAGCCGCGGAAACGGCGTGGGCTCGGCCACGAGCCTGCGGTAGTAGTCGTCGCTGCTCAGGCGCTCCTGCGACAACTGGGTCGGCACCACCCCGGGAGCGACGGCATTGATGCGGATGCCGCGCGGTCCGTAGTCGGCGGCCATCTGCCGCGTCAGACCGATCAATGCGGCCTTGCTGGCCGCGTAGGGCGCCGAGCCGGGATTGCCGAGGATGCCGAAGATCGACGCCACGTGCACGATCGCACCGCGTCCGGGTTCGAGCCTGGGCAGCACGGCGCGCGAGTAGCGGAAGGCCGAGCGCAGGTTGACGTCGAGGAAGCGGTCCCATTCGGCGTCACTGGTCTGCTCGGCCGGCTTGGCGTTGCCGATGCCGGCGTTGTTCACCAACCAGTCGACACGGCCGAAGGCATCGAGCGCCGCGGCCAGGGCGTCCGAAGGTGCGCTCGCAGCGGTGACGTCCTGTGCCAGCGTTCTTACGCTTTGCGGTTGGCCGCTGACTGCGCGGGCCTCCTCCAGCACGTCGGCCTTCAGGTCGCAGGCCAGCACCCTGGCGCCCGCGCGCACGAAACGCTGCAGCGCTGCGCGCCCGATGCCCTGCGCCGCACCCGTAATGATGGCTACTCCGCTTGTCAGCACGCGATCTCCGGTCCTGGTTGATGCGCTCAACGGCAAGGGATCGGACGCGGACCGCTCGCGGCCGTGTCACGCACCGATGCCGAGTTGGATTGCCGGCATATGCAATTCGCACGTGTACACATGGCGCAAGATTTTCGCCAGAAAACAGTCACCTGCGCCATGTGTCCGGGTAGTATGTATACATATCGCGCTTCCGTCAAGCAGCATTGCGCTTCTGCGCTCGAAGCCATCTCCTTTGCACCCGGAGTACCGATCGCCAAGGCGCCCGGGTTGCGCCGGCGCGATCGGCGCCCGACGCGCCACGCAGCTGCGGGCACCACGCGCGGCGCGCGCCGGCAATCGATTCGGACTCCGGTCGACCGATGCCTCGAGCCGCTCACGGGGCCACCGGCCAGTACTTCGTCTCGCTGAAGCCGCCATCGACGGCAAGCGTCTGGCCGGTGATGAACGACGCGTCGTCCGAACACAGGAACGCCACGGCCGCAGCGACCTCCTCGGGTGTGCCGGTACGCCCGAGCGGCGTCCCGCCGACCACGGCGGCCTTGAACCATTCGTTCGACTCGAGGCGCTGAGCCGTCAGCGGCGTCGCAATGGCGCCCGGGGCCACGGCATTGACGCGCAGGCCACGCACGCCGTAGTCGGCAGCCATCTGGCGCGTCAGCCCGATGACCGCGGCCTTGCTGGCGGCATAGGGCGCGCAGTTCTGGAACCCGCGCAACCCGTTCACCGAGGCGATGTTGACGATCGCCGAGCCGTGCGGCGCCGCCGCCTCCAGGAAGGCCCTGCTCAGGCGCATCAGCGCACGCACGTTGATGCTCAAGTAGCGGTCGATGTCGGCGTCGCTGCTGGCGTGCAAGGGCTTGGCGTCGCCGACGCCGGCATTGTTGACCAGCAACTCGGGCATGCCGAAGCGCGCGCGGCAGCGTTCGACGATGTGCTGTGGCGCCGCATCGTCGGCGAGATCGACTTCCAGCAGTTCCAGGCGGTCCCTTCCGGCGGACGCAGCGGCTTCGCCCGTCTGCAGCAATCCCTGCGGATCGCGGTCGGCTGCAAGCACCCGCGCGCCCTCGGCCAGCAGGCGCAACGCGATGGCGCGACCGATGCCCGAACCCGCTCCGGTAACGATGGCGATTCGCCCCGCCAGTCGCTGGGCCCCCGCTTGTCCAACGGTTTGCGTCATGGGAAGCGCTCCTGGTTTCCGACCGCACAACCGGCGACAACGCGACGGCGCGGCGCGTCGCATCGGCGGCGAACCGCTCGCGGCCCGAAGGTGCCCGGGGCGCGACGGCGTGCAGCCAGGTACGCGCAAGATTGTATGCTCACGAAGTCATCATGGATACATGCAAGATCAGGTTGTGGCGGTATCCGACGACAGACCGAGCCTAGACCTAGGCGTTTTCCCTGAACCACGAGCTACCGTGGACACATAGACTAGGCTCTGTGTATACACGCTGGGCTCCGGTGCGCCGATCGAAACCACCGGTGGCGCCCTGACCGGCGGCCGTACGCGCGACTCACCCATAACACCCCGCCGGCCTTGTCCGGCTCTGTCGGAGAGACGATGAAGACCAAGCACTTCTGGATCGCTGCCACCGCGGCTGCGCTCGGGGCATCGGCCCATTGCGAACCGCTCAAGATCGCGATGATCGAAGCCCTGTCGGGGCCCGCCGCACAGACGGGAATCGCATTCACCGAAGGCATGCGCTACGGCGTCGAGAAGATCAATCAGGGCGGCGGATTCAACGGCGCCAAGGTCCGGCTGCTCGAGTACGACAACCAGGGCGGGCCCACGGGTGCCGCCGACAAGCTGAAGACCGCGATCGCCGACGGCGCGCGCATCGTCTCCTCTGCCTCGTCCTCGGCGGTGGCGGCGCAGCTGAGCGACGACATCCGCAAGTACAACCTGCGCAACCCGGGCAAGGAGATCATCTACCTCAACGTCGGCTCCGAGGCCTACGAACTCACGGCCGACAAGTGCCACTTCTGGTTCTTCCGGATGTCGACCAATCCCTACATCCGCATCAACGCGCTCGTGCAGGTGATGAAGGAAACCGGTGTCCTCGGCGACAAGGTCTACTCCATCAACCAGAACTACTCGTACGGCAAGGACCACGAGCAGGCTCAGGCGGCGGCCGTGACCAAGGCCGGCGCCAAGGTCGTCGAGTCGGTGCTGCACGACACCAACAAGATCCAGGACTTCTCGCCCTACGTGGCCAAGATCAAGGCCTCGGGTGCGCAGACCGTGCTCACCGGCAACTGGGCCAACGACATCATCCTGCTGCTCAAGGCGGCCGGCGACGCGGGGCTGAAGGTGCGTTTCGGCAATACGTCGCTCGACACGCCCGGGACGCTCGGCAACGCAGGCAATGCGGCGCTCGGAGCGTACCTGGTGAAGATCTACAACCTGGAAGCCGGCGGCGACAAGGGCAAAGCCTTCATCGAGGACTTCAAGGCGAAGATCGGCCACTACCCCTACTCGGAGGAGCCGACTGCCGCGTTCGCGATGGGCTATCTGGGCGCAGCGCTCAAGACGCTCGACTTCAAGGGCGGCAACATCGACGCGGTCAGGCTCGCCTCGGCGCTGGAGAGCGCGACGTGGGAGTCGCCGGTCGGAGCCTGGTCCGTGCGCAAGGAGGACCACCAGGCGCTGCTGCCCGTCACGATCAGCGAGGTGAGCAAGAATGCGCGCTTCAAGGTCGACGGCACGGACATGGGCTTTCGGCTGCTGAAGGTCGTCTCCGCCCAGGACGCGGCCGTTCCTGTGGCGAAGAGCTGCGTGATGAAACGCCCCGAGTGAACGGCTCGAAGTCCGAGATCAGCGCGCGCCGCGAGGCCGAAAGCGCGGCCGGGCCGGCCGGAAGCGGCAGCCCAGGCGCCGGCCACCGGCGGCAGGATGCCGGGGCCGGGCTTGCGGCGCACCGGGCCCAGCCTGCGGCGGCTGCGCCCGCGCCGCGGCGGCGGTGTCCTTCGTCCCTTCGTTGCGGGCAGCCGCCGGTGTGAGGTCAAGGCGTGGAGTTCTTTGGCGTCTCATTGCTCAACGGCCTCATCTACGGCCTGATCCTGTTCGCGGTCTCGGCCGGCCTGACGCTCATCTTCGGCATGATGGGGATCATCAACTTCGCCCATGCCTCCTTCTACATGCTGGGCGCCTATCTGGCCTACTCGCTCGGCGGCATGCTCGGCTTCTGGTGGGCGATCGTGCTCGCGCCGCTGGTCGTCGGCGTGATCGGAATGGGCGTCGAACGCTACATGCTGCGCCGCGTGCACGCACACGGGCACGCGCACGAACTGCTCCTCACCTTCGGGCTGGCGTTCGTGTTCGAGGAGCTGATGAAGATGCTGTACGGCAATTACGCCGTGAACTACCGCGCACCGAGCGAGTTGCAGTTCCCGGCCTTCACGCTGTTCAGCACGGAGTTCCAGTTCTATCGGATCTTCGTCGGCCTGACCGCGCTGCTGATGTTCGCCATCCTGTTCTGCCTGCTGCGCTACACGCGCGTGGGAATCGTCGTGCGTGCGGCAGTCCGGCTGCCCAAGATGGTCGGTGCGCTCGGACACAACGTGCCCGCGGTCTTCATGGGCGTGTTCGGGCTCGGCGCCTGGATGGCCGGCCTGGCGGGCGCCGTCAGCGGCGCGCTGCTCACGACCAACCCGAACATGGCGCTGGAACTCGGCGTGATCGTGTTCGTCGTCGTTGTCGTCGGCGGCCTCGGTTCGCTCGAAGGCGCCCTCATCGCATCGTTGATGATCGGCGTGCTGACTTCGTTCTCGGTCGGCCTGGACTTCTCGATCGCCGACATGCTGGGCTGGATCGGCCTGCGCGAACACGCGGCGGCCATGGGCGACTTCATGACCGTGAAGCTGTCCACCTATTCGGCGGCCATTCCCGTGCTGCTGATGTTGATCGTCCTGCTGATCCGCCCTGCAGGCCTGATGGGCGAGCGCAACTGAGCTCCTGAACGCATGAGCCCCACGAACGTCAAGGCCGCCCTGAGCTACTCCGGCCTGCTCATCGTGCTGCTGGCGCTGCCGGCGTGGCTGGCACCGCACTGGGTCGGCGCGATGTCCTCGATGCTCGTCGCGGCGCTTTTCGCGCTCGCTTTCAGCCTCCTGATGGGCCAGGGCGGCATGCTGTCCTTCGGCCATGGCGCCTACTTCGCGATCGGCTGCTTCGCGACCGTCCATGCCATGCAGGCCGCCGAGACCGGCGCCTGGAGTCTGCCCACGCCGCTGCTGCCGCTGGTGGGTGCCGCAGCCGGCCTCGCCGCGGGCGCTGTCGCCGGGTTCTTCGCGACTCTGCGCAGCGGGGTCTACTTCTCGATGGTGACGCTGGCAATCGCCGAACTGCTGCATACGGTCGCTCCGAACATCCAGCGCGTCTTCGGCGGCGAGACCGGAATCTCTTCGATGCGCCAGCCGTGGGCAGGCATCGGTTTCGGATCCGAGCGCGAGGTCTACTACCTGGTGCTCGGCTGGTTCGTGCTCAGCGTGCTGGCGATGTACGCGTACACGCGCACCAGCTTCGGTCGCCTCACCGTCGCGCTGCGCGAGAACGAGCGCCGCGTGGCCTTTCTGGGATTCGACGCGCACCGCACGAAGAACCTCGTGTTTTCCGTCTCGTGCATGTTCGCCGGCGTCGCCGGAGGCTTGCTGGCGCTGACGACCGAGAGCGCCAACTACCTGCTTTTCAGCATGGGCTACTCCGCCAACGTGGTGCTGTTCAGCTACATCGGCGGTATCGGCACCTTCATCGGCCCGGCCGTCGGTGCGGCGACGATGACCCTGTTCGGCTTCGCGGTCTCCGATCTGACCCGCCAATGGCTGCTGTACCAGGGGCTGATCTTCGTCGTCGTGATGATGTACGCGCCGGCCGGTCTGCTCGACCTGATCGTGAAATCGATTCGCGGGCTCGTGCATCACGAGGGTCGCTCGCCGGCCGAAAGGCTGCTGATGATGTTGACCGTGGCGGTGATCGCGATCGCCACGATCTTCCTGTGCGAACTGGCCGGCAGGGTGTTGTCGCGCGACTACCAGGCTGCGCTCGCGCGCAGCGGAACCTGGGAGCCGATCACGTTGTTCTGGCAGCAATGGCGGCCGGACCGGATCGCGACCTGGCTGGTGCCGCTAGGCGCACTCGCGATCGCGGCCGCCTTCATCCTGCGTCGGGTGCGCCCGCCCGGGCCGCGGCTGCGCGCACGCGCGCTGCAGGAGTCCCGGTCATGAGCGGACGCATCGCCATCCGCAACCTGCGCAAGAACTTCGGCGGTACCGAGATCATTCGCGATCTGAGCCTCGACGTGGTCGGCGGCGAGCGCCACGCGATCATCGGACCCAACGGGGCCGGCAAGTCGACGCTGTTCCATCTCGTCACCGGGCTTCTGCAACCCACCGGCGGCAGCATCGAGCTCAACGGCGAGGAGATCGCCGGGCTGCCGCCGCACCGCATCACGCGCAAGGGCTTGTGCCGCTCGTTCCAGATCACGAGCATCTTTCCGCGCATGACCGTCTTCGACAACCTCTGCGTCGCCACGATGGCGCGTCACGGCGACCGCTTCGGCCTGTTCCGGCTGGCGCGACGCGCACGCCGCGTCAACGAGGATGCCGAGGAGCTGCTCGAGCTGTGCCGCTTGCGGCCCGTGCGCGACACGCGTGCAGGCGATCTGGCCTACTCGGAGCAGCGCGCGCTCGAGATCGCGATGGCGCTCGGACCGGCGGGCGACCTCATCTTGCTCGACGAACCCACGGCCGGCATGTCGGCCGACGAGTCGCGCTACATCGTCGAGCTCGTGCGCCGCGTCACCCAGGGCAAGACCCTGATGGTGATCGAGCACGACATGGACGTCGTGTTCTCGCTTGCCGACCGCATCTCCGTCCTCGTCTACGGCCAGATCATCGCGACCGGCGCGCCGCAGGCGATCCGAGACAGCGCAGCCGTGCAGGAAGCCTACCTCGGCGAGGCCCACGCATGAGTCTGCTCGAAGTGGCCGACCTGCACGCGCACTACGACAAGATCCACGTGCTCACGGGTGTCAGCCTGTGCGTCGACGCGAGCGAGATCGTCAGCATCCTCGGGCGCAACGGCTCGGGTCGCTCGACCATGCTCAAGGCGCTGATCGGGCTGGTTCCGCCCACGGCCGGCTCGGTGCGGCTGGCCGGCCGTGAGCTGGCAGGCCTGTTGCCCTATCGCATCGCCAAGGCGGGGCTCGGGTACGTGCCGGAAGAGCGCCTGATCTTCCCGAACCTCACGGTGCACGAGAACCTCGAAATCGGCCTGAAACCGGCTGCCGGCGGACGGCCGCCGTGGACGATCGAGCAGATGTACGCCTTCTTTCCCCGCCTCCTCGAACGACGCGGCACGAAGGCGGGCAATCTGTCCGGCGGCGAGCAGCAGATGCTCACGCTGTGTCGTTCCCTGCTCGGCAATCCGAGCCTGCTGATGATCGACGAGCCGACCGAGGGGCTGGCGCCGAAGATCGTCCGGCAGCTGGTCGATGTCATGCTGGAGATCAACCGCCGAGGCGTGGCGATCATCCTCGTGGAGCAGAAAATGACCGTCGCGCTGCAAGTCGCGCACCGCTGCCTGATCATGGGCCGCGGGCAGATCGTCTTCGAAGGCAGCCCGCAGCAACTGCGCGAGAACGTGGACGTCAGGCGCAACTGGCTCGAGGTGGCCTGAGCCTCCTCGTACGAAACACGCATGCACGAGATCCCCACGTCCGGAGCGCTTGCGCGCGGCACAAGGCTCGCCGACAAGATCGCCGTGGTGACCGGGGGCGCGTCGGGCTTCGGCGCGGCGATCGCCGCCCGCTTCGCCCGCGAGGGCGCCCGGGTGGTCGTCGCGGACCTTGCGGGCCCGCACGCCGAGGCACTGGCCGACCAACTGCGCCGCGAGGGTCTGCAGGCGATGGCCTGCCCGGTCGACGTTGCCGACGGCGCCTCGATGCAGCACCTGGTCGAGTTCACGACCCAGGCCTTCGGCGGACTGGATGTGTTCGTGAACAACGCGGGTGTCGCCCAGCGCTACGTGCCTTGCCACAGCGTCGGCGAGGCGGAGTACGACCGCCTGTTCGACGTCAACATGAAGTCGCTCTATTGGTGCGCGGTGAAGGCCGTGCCGCTGATGGCGACGCGCGGCGGCGTCATCCTCAGCACGACCTCGGTCGCGGCGATCCGCCCGCGCCCGGACATCGCCTGGTACTGTGCGTCCAAGGGTGCCGCCGTGGTGGCCACGAAGGCCCTCGCGCTCGAGCTGGCCCCCAAGCGCATCCGCGTGAATTGCCTCGCACCGGTGGCCGCCGCCACGCCGCTGCTCGCTGCCGCGCTGAGTTCCTACGGCGACGAGCGCGAGCAGAGCCGGATGCGCGAAGGCTTCGCTGCCAACATCCCGCTCGGACGCCTGTGCGATGTCGAGGACATGGCCAGTGCTGCCCTGTTCCTGGCGTCCGACGAAGCCGCCTTCCTCACCGGCGTCTGCCTGGAAGTGGACGGCGGCCGAAGCATCTGAATGCCTGCTGCCGACCATGAGCCAAGCCCCAGAATTCCCGGAAGCAGCGCTGCTGATGCAGCCGCTGCGCCTGCGCGAGGTCACGCTGTGCAACCGCGTCGTGATCTCGCCGATGTGCACGTACGCGGCCGTCGACGGGATGGCCAATGACTTCCATCTCGTCCATCTGGGCCGCTTCGCGCTCGGCGGCGCCGGGCTCGCGTTCGTGGAAGTCACCGCGGTGCAGCCCGAGGGGCGCACCTCGCACGGCGACCTCGGGCTTTGGGACGACGCGCAGGTCGCGCCGCTGGCGCGCGTCGCCGCCTTCCTGCGCGACCACGGCACGACGCCCGGCATCCAGATCGGACATGCCGGGCGCAGGGCCAGTTCACAGCGGCCGTTCCACGGCGGCGGCCCGCTCGGCACGAGCGACATCGCCCGCGGCGAGGCTCCCTGGCAGACGCTCGCATGCAGTGCGCAGGCGTTCGGGCCGGGCTGGACGGCACCACGCGCGGCGACGCAGGCCGACCTCGCACGGCTGCGCAGCGACTTCGCGGCCGCCGCCGAACGCGCCAGCCGCGCCGGCTTCCAGGTGCTGGAGATCCATGCGGCGCACGGCTACCTTCTGCACGGCTTCCTGTCGCCGCACACCAACCGACGCGCCGATGCCTACGGCGGCAGCCTGGCCAACCGCATGCGGTTGCCGCTCGAGGTTGTCGAAGCCGTGCGCGAGCGCTGGCCGCCGTCGTTGCCGCTGTCGGTGCGGATCTCGGCCGTCGATGACCTCGAAGGCGGCTGGGGCATCGAGGATTCGGTCCTGTTCGCGCGCGAGCTGAAGCAGCGCGGCGTGGACCTGGTCGACTGCTCGTCCGGCGGAATTGCCGGTTCGCCGACGGCATCGACGGTGCCTCGCGACTACGGTTTTCAGCTTCCCTATGCCGAGCGCGTGCGGCGCGACGCCGGCATCGCCGCCATCGCGGTAGGCCTCATCGTCGACCCCTGGCAAGCCGAAGCTGCCCTGCGCGCGGGCCAAGCCGACCTGATCGCGATTGCGCGGCAGGCGTTGCAGGAGCCCAACTGGGCGCTCCACGCCGCAGCCGAACTCGCCGCTGGAACGTCGCCCGCGCAGCGCTTCGCTGCCTGGCCCGAATGCTTCGGCTGGTGGCTGGCGCGCCGGGCCGTCGTGCTCGAGCGCCTCGGGCCCTGGCGTCCCGCGTCGGCGGGCCGAAATCAAGTCGCGTGATCCGCGCAAGCGCGCTCGAGGCTCGTTGACCTCGCTGCCTCGGCCGGCAATGCAGGCGCCGTGGCGGATGCCGCCGTGCGCGGGCCGCGCCGCCCGCGCTGCGCCGGGATGCATCAACTGCGCTGCGCCACCGGCCTGTTCGAGGCCACGAGCACGGGCTTGCCCGCCCGGTCGCCAAGCAATCCCTGATAGCTGGCGCGGAAGATGATGCCGGAGTAGTAGACATGCTCGCGCATCAGCTCCTCGGCCCGCCCGCTGTCGCGCGCGATCACGGCCTCGACGATGCGATGGTGGTCGCCGTGCGAGCGCAGGATGGTTGCATGGTCGTCCCAGAGGATGATCCGGTCCGACGCGAACGGGATGTTCTGTGCCTGCTCGGCAAAGCGCGTGACCCACAGATTGCCCGAGGCCTCGATCAAGGTCTCGTGAATCGCCACGTTCATCTCCTGGTAGGGCGTGTGATCTTCGGGCCGCAACCTCCCGCGCGCCAGGATGCGATCGCCTTCGGCGAGGCTGGCCTTCAGACTGCGGATCTGCGCATCGCCGAGCCCGCGCATCGCGGCACTCCGGCAGGCCAGGCCCTCGAGCACGGAGCGCACCTCGTAGGCGGCCACGATCTCGTCGACGTCGAAGCTGCGCACGACGTAGCCGCGCTTGGGCTGATGGTTGATCAACCCCTCGTTGGCCAACGTGGCGAGCGCGGCGCGCACCGGTGTACGCGACACGCCCAGCCGTTCGGCCAGAGGCACCTCCTCCAGACGCTCGCTCGGGCGCGCCTGCCCATGGAGGATCCAGTCGCGCAGTTGTTCGGTGACGCTCTGGGCGAGTGTCCGCATGATGTTCCGATGGGCAGAAGAGGGCGTCGCCAAGTATACGCACCACCCTGTCAAGTATCCATACCCGGAAGCTCTTTCCCAAGAAATCAGGGAAAGCCCTATCACGCTAAGCCGCTCATGTATACACACTGCCGCCATTGCGTTTTCGACCATTCCCCCAGATGAACCACACGCACATGGCCTCGGCCGAAATCCGGTCCGGTATGGGATGGCTCGGATTCGAGGACCGGTTGTGCGTGATCACGGGCGCCGCCGGCGGCATCGGAGCCGAGATCGCCAGCCAGCTGGTCGAGGTGGGCGCGCGCGTCGCCCTGCTCGACCGCAATGAAGAAGCACTGTCCAAGGTGGCCGCCGACCTCGGCGGCAGCGCGAGTCGGGTCCTGGTGGTCCACTGCGACGTGACCGACCCGCCGAGCATCGAAGCGGCGGCGGCCAGGGTCCATGCGGCCTGGGGACCGGCTGCCGTACTCGTGAACAACGCCGCGTCCTTGTACGCCGATGCGCTGATGGACATCAAGCTCGAGAGCTGGAATCAGCTCCTGGCCATCAACCTCACGGGCTACCTGTTGTGCGCGCAGGCGTTCGGCCGCCAGATGATCGCGCAGCGCAGCGGTTGCATGGTGCACGTCGCCTCGATCGCCGCCACCGTTCCGCAGCCGTACAGCGGCGCCTACAGCGTGAGCAAGGCCGGCGTAAAGATGCTCTCGCAACTGCTCGCGGTGGAGCTCGGCGAACACGGCGTGCGCAGCAACGTCGTCAGTCCGGCGATGATCCGCACGCCGATGAGCGAAGGCATCTACGAGGATTCGGATGTGCTTCGCTACCGCGAGCAGATCGTGCCCGCGCGGCGCATCAGCACGCCCGCCGACATCGCCGGCGCCGTGCTGTTCCTGGCCAGCGAGCGCGCCAGCTACATCAGCGGCCAGGAAGTCCTGGTCGACGGCGGCCTGGCCCAGGCCTGGTTGAACCTGATCCCGCGCCCCGGGTTTCGCAAGCAGGATCTGGCCGCCGCCACGCTCTGAGCGCCGCCCGATCGGTACCAAGGCCTTTACCCGAACCCCCACCGGAGAGATCGATGAAGCATGCGAAGTCATTCATCCTGGCCGTCGGCGCCGGCGCCCTCGCCTTCGGCGCCTGGGCGCAGAGCGAACCCGGCGTCACCGACACGTCGATCAAGATCGGCCTGTTCAGCCCCTTGTCGGGCAGCGCGATGGCGTATGGCTTCGACGTCGTGAACGCCGCGAAGATGTACTACGACAAGGTCAACAAGGACGGCGGCATCCACGGCCGCAAGATCGAACTGGTCGTCGAGGACGATCGCTGCAACGCCAACGATCTGCTCGCCGCGATCAAGAAGCTCACCGAGCAGGACAAGGTGTTCATGCTCAACGGCGGCTCGTGCTCCGCCGCCGTCGTGGCCGCACGCGAATACGTCGAGCGCGCGCAGATCCCCTTCCTGATGCTCAACGCCTCGGGCGACGGCGTCCTCTACCCGCCCTCGAAGTACATCTACGGGGCGTTCTCGATCTCCCAGTACGCCGTGGGCGGGTCGATGGTGCAGTTCGCGGCCGAGCACTTCAAGGCCAAGAACATCGGCTACATCAACCACGACGACGCCTACGGCTCATGGAACCTGACCGGGGCGCAGTTCCAGGCCAAGAAGGTGGGCGCCAGCCTGCAGGTGCAGTCGGTGAACCCCAACATCACGGACGTGACGGCGCCGATGCTCAAGATCCGCGCGGCCAACCCGGACATCCTGCTGATCACGACGTACGCCCGCCCGGTGGGGCTGCTGGTGAAGAAGGCGCACGAGCTGGGATGGACCAAGCCGATCGTCATCGCCGTCAACGGCACGGCCGACCTGAAGCAGCTCGTCGAGAACGTCGGCACGAAGGACGCGTTCAAGAACGCATACCTGCAGGAAGTCATGCTCGACGTTCCGGGCGGGGCCAGGCTCAAGTGGGTTTACGACATGTACAAGGCCTACTATCCGGAACTCGCCGCCAAGCCGGGCCATCCGCAGACCTATATGCCCTACGGCATCCCGTCGGCGATGACGGTGGTCAACGCGCTCAAGGCGGCCGGGCCGCAGCTCACGCGCGAGAAGTTCCTGAAGGCCGTGTCGCAGACCAACTTCGACTCCAAGGTGATGGCCGGCCCGATCGTTCTGACCGAGACCGACCACGCCGCACAGAAGTCGGCGATCTACCTCAAGTTCGACGGCGACACCACGACCGCGCTGCCAGGCTCCTTCGCCAGTGCCTGGAGGTACGAGGCGGGCAAGTAGCAGCCGTGCGGCCAGCCCGCCCGGGAGTTCGCGTGCACGATTGAGTCTCGCACCTTGCGCTACCGGACATCATGAGCCTCGCCGACATCTGGCTGTTCCTGCAGCAGGGCCTTGCCTCGGGCCTCGTCACCGGCAGCGTCTATGCGCTGCTGGCCCTGGCCATCGTCGCGATCTTCAAGACGACCGACGTCCCGAACTTCGCCCAGGGCGAGATGTTCATGGTGTCGGGCTACGTGGCGATGAGCCTGCTGCTGCTCACCGGGCTGCCGTATGCGGTGGTGATCCCGCTCACGCTCGCGGCAACGACGGCCGGCAGTGCATTGTTCCAGCGCATCGTCATGGAACGCGTGTCGGCCTCGCGTGGCGTGGGCGTCCAGCTGGTGATCGCCACCCTGGGTCTGGCCTATGTGCTCAAGGGTGCCGTCCGGCAGACCGGGCTGGGCGACGCGCCGCGTTCGCTGCCGCCGCTCGTCTCGAGCGACTCCTTCCAGATCGGTCAGGCGACGCTGACCCGGCTCGACCTGGCCATCCTCGTCGTCGCAGTGGTGGTGATGCTGCTGATCTACCTGATGTTCAGCTACACGCGCATCGGCAAGGCGATGCGCGCGGTCGGCATGAACCCGCGCGGAGCCCAGATCGTCGGCATTCGGCTCTCGCGCATCCGCATGCTGGTGTGGGCGCTGTCGGGCCTGATCTCGGCTGTGGCGGCCTTGCTGATCACGCCCAAGATCCTGATCACGCCGGACATCGCGCACATTGCCATCCTGGCCTTCGCCGCCGCGATCGTCGGCGGCTTCACCAGTCTGCCGGGGGCGGTGCTGGGGGGCTTCGTCATCGGCGTGGTGGAGAACCTGGTGGGCCTCTTCATTTCGACCAACGCGATCGTCGTCGCACCCTTCCTGGCCATCCTGATCACCCTGGTCGTGCGGCCGCAGGGGCTGCTGGGCGGCAAGGTGCAGGTGAAGAAGGTATGAAAAGGCTCGGATTCGACTTGCCTGCCCTGCTCGTGCTGCTGGCCGTGCTGTGCGTTCTGCCGTTCACGGTCACCGGCTACGTGCTGTACGTCGTGAACCTGCTGATGGTCTTCGTCGTGCTGGCCCTGGGCATGCACGTCGTGATCGGCGAGGCCGGTCAGTTCGCGCTGTCGCACACGGCGTTCTACGGCATCGGCATCTACACGGCAGGCCTGCTCAACAACCACTTTCACCCGCCGTTCGTGCTGTCCATCATCGCGGGCGGACTGCTCGCGGCGCTGCTGGGCTACGTGATCGGCCTGCTCGCGCTGCGCATGCGCGACATCTACCTGGCGCTGGCCACCTTCGCCTTCGGCGAGGCGATGCAGTGGGTGTTCCTCAACTGGGAGCAGGTGACGGGCGGCTCCAACGGCATGCGCATGCAGCCGGCCGAACTGCTGGGGCTCAAGCTCACGACCGACATCCGCGCCTATCCGATCGTGATCGGCCTGACTGCGCTGATGCTGGGGCTCACGGTGCTGCTGTCGCGCTCCCAGTTCGGCTCGGCGATGCGCGCGGTGCGCGAAAGCGATGTCGCCGCCACCGCGATGGGCGTGAACGCGCGCGCCACCAAGCAGTGGGCGTTCGCGATCTCGGCCGCCTTCGCCGGCGTCGCCGGAGGCATGTACACGCTGTTCGTCTCCTTCATCCACCCCGAGAGCCTGGGCTTCCAGACCACGATCCTGGTGCTGACGATGATCGTCGTGGGCGGCATCGGCTCGATCCGCGGCGCCGTCGCAGGCGCGATCGTGTTCGGCATCATCTCGGAGCTGCTGCGCCAGACGCTTTCGATCCAGGAGATCATCTACGGCGCCATCCTGATGGGCTTCATGATGTTCAGGCCACGCGGCCTTTTCGCGGGGCGTGCATGACCGCGCCGCTGCTCGAGGTGCGCGGCATCACCGTCACGTTCGGCGGACTGACGGCCGTCAACGACCTGTCGTTCGACGTTCGCCAAGGCACCATCCACGCCCTCATCGGGCCGAACGGGGCCGGCAAGTCGACGGTCTTCAACTGCATCTCGCGCTACTACCGTCCGGCGCGGGGCAGCATCGTGCTGGATGGACAGGACATCCTCGGCATCCGGGCCGACCGCATGGCGCGGCTCGGCGTCGCGCGCACGTTCCAGAACCTCGAGCTGTTCGGCGAACTGAGCGTCTACGAGAACGTGCTGCTCGGCTGCTACTCGCACAGCGCCGGCACGCTCGCGCGCCTGCTGCGCCGCCCCGACGCGCAGACCCGCGATCTGGTCGACAGCCTGATCGAGCGCGTGGGGCTCGCCAAGGAGCGCGAAACACGGGCGCGCGAGCTCGACTTCGGACGCCAGAAGCTGCTCGAGCTGGCGCGCGCGCTCGCGCTCAAACCGCGCCTGCTGCTGCTCGACGAGCCTGCCGCAGGCCTGCGCAACCGCGACATCGAGAGCCTCGACCGCCTGCTCACCGAACTGGCCGGCCGTGACGGCATCACCGTGTTGCTGGTCGAACACGTGATGCAGCTGGTGATGTCGATCTCGGACCGCATCACCGTCATGTCGTTCGGACAGAAGATCGCCGAAGGCAGTGCGCAGGAGGTGAGCCGCGATCCCGCCGTGATCGAGGCCTATCTGGGCAAGGGAGCAGCCGGTGCCTGAGACCCCGTTCCTGCAGGTGCGCGGCGTCAGCGCCTTCTACGGCGCGATCCAGGCCTTGCACGACATTTCGCTGGACGTGCCGCAGGGCTCGATCGTCGCACTCCTGGGCAGCAACGGCGCCGGCAAGAGCACGACGCTCAACGCCGTCTCGCGGCTGATCGAGGCCTCGGGCGGCGACATCGTTTTCGACGGCGGCTCGATCCGGCGGCTGCATTCGGACGAGATCGTGCGGCGCGGCCTGGTGCAGGTGCCCGAAGGGCGGCAGGTCTTCAAGGACATGAGCGTGCGCGAGAACCTCGAGCTCGGCGCCTTCCTGCGGCGCGGCCGGCGCGAGGTTGCCGAGGACTTCGAACGCGTGTGCACGATGTTCCCGCGCCTCGGGGAGCGCGCCGAGCAGCGCGCGTCCACCCTTTCCGGCGGCGAGCAGCAGATGCTGGCCATCGCACGCGCGCTGATGGCGCGGCCGCGCATGATCCTTCTCGACGAGCCGTCGATGGGACTGTCGCCGCTGCTCGTCGAACAGATCTTCGAGATCATCCAGCGCCTGAACCGCGAGCAGGGACTGACGATCCTGCTGGTCGAACAGGACGTGCGGCTGGCGTTGCAGATTTCGAGCTACGCCTACATCCTCGAGAACGGGGAGATCAGCCTGCATGGTCCGTCCGACCAGCTGTCGAACGACCCCGCCGTGCGCCGCGCTTACCTGGGAATGTGAGGCGATGGACAAAGGCAAGCCGAAGGCATTGGTCACGGGCGGCGCCAGCGGCATGGGGTTGGCGACGGTCGAACGCCTGGCGCATGACGGCTTCGCGGTCGTCCTGGTCGACCGCGACGAGGTGCTGGCCCAGCGTGAATCGAACCGCCTGCAGGCACTGGGCCTGGACGTGCAGGCGCGGGTCGTGGACCTCACCGACGAAGCGGCCGTACGTGGAACGGTGCGCGAGTTGCCGCCGATCGCGGCGCTCGTGAACAACGCCGGCGTGTTCGACGAGCGGCCCTTCATGGAGGTCAGCAACGACGACTTCCGCCGCGTCTACGAGATCAACCTCGTCGCGGCCGCGACCTTGACGCAGGAGGTCGCGCGGCGGATGCCCGACGGCGGGCGCATCGTGAACATCGCTTCGCGCGCCTATCTCGGTGCACGCCACCATCCGCACTACGTGGCGTCCAAGGCCGCACTCGTCGGCTATACACGCGCCAGCGCGATGGAACTCGCGCCGCGCGGCATCCTGGTCAACGCGATCGCGCCGGGGCTGATCGAGACGCCGCTCATCCGCGCGCTGTCCGCCGATCGCCTCGCGGCGCAGCTCGCCCTGCAGCCCACCGGCACGATGGGCCGACCGGAGGACATCGCCCATGCCGTGTCCTTTCTCGTCTCGCCGCGGACGGGCTTCATCACCGGACAGGTGCTGTTCGTCGACGGCGGCAAGTCGCTCGGCGGCTCGGGTGCGTGAGGCCGGCCGCGGCGGCGCGGCCGCCGCTCAGTTGCTCGGCCTGCCCACCGTCACCTGCGACGGCGGCCGTTGCGCCTCACGCAGGATCTGCCGCGCCTCCTCGCTGCCGTCGAGCAGGCGGTTGGTGCGCTTCATGACGCGCCATCCCTCGCCCTCGAAGCGCTGCAGGTCCCAGCGCGAGGCGATCAGGCGCACCAGCACGAAACGGCCGTCCTCGCGCGTGTACAGGGTGCCGTAATGGGTGGCGGTGGCGCGGTCGCCCTCGATCACGATGTGCGCCGGCGTGCCGGCGTGCGCCGAGCCCTGCCGCACGAGCTGGCGGTGAAAGTCGGTCGTGTAGACCTGCCTCATGCGCTCGTGGCCCTCGTAGCGATCGATGCCGCCGACGTCGTAGACGCAGTCCTCGTGCCAGGCGCGCAGGATCGCGTCGATGTTGCAGCTGTCGGCCGCCGGGCCGTAGGCGGCGATCAACTGCTGGATCTCGAGGTGATCCTCGAGGCGGCGCAGCCGCTGCTCCAGCGTCGGCGCTTCGGGTGTCAGCTTCATCTGGGGCCTCGGCAGTGTCGCCTCGCGGCGCGGAAGAAGGTGTCATTGTGTATACACAGCGCCGGGGTCGTGCCCCGGTAATATCCCTTGTGGTCGTCCCGTCGGCGCTCCGATAGGAGGTGCATGTGTACATAGCTCCGCCCGGAGCCGGCGTGGCCGCGCACGTCGGGCCACCGGCCAGCGCCGCGGCGGATTCATCGCGCCCCTGATGCGCGGCTCCCGGAGCGGACTCATGGCACTGCGGATCTGGTTCCAGTCGACGGTCGAGATCGCCAGCTACCACAGCTACCGGCAGGCGCTCGAGGCCCACTTCAGGCTTGCGGCGCCCGAAGTCGAGGTGGCGCTGCACGGCGTGCCCGAGGGCACCTGGGGCGGCCTGTCGCCGAGCCAGGTCATGCACGCGCCCTACGCCTACCACAAGATCCTCAGCGACGTGCTGTTCGAACAGCTGCGCCGCGCCGACCGCGAGCGCTTCGACGCCTTCGTGCTGGGCTCGTTCACCGAGCCTTGGCTGCGCGAGCTGCGCTCGCTCACCGACCTGCCGGTCGTCTCGACGGCCGAAGCCGCGGCGCACGTGGCCTGTTCGGTGGCGCACAGGTTCGCGCTCGTCACGATGAACACGGAGAACGAGTGGTTCCAGCGCGTCAACATGCAGGCGCGCTGCCTGGACGGCCGCATCAGCGGCATCTACGTCGTGCGGCCCGAGGCCACCGAGCGCGAGATCGACACCCTCTTCACCGATCCCTCGGCCTACCTGGCGCGCTTCGCCGACGTGGCGCGCAGCGCGATCGCCCAAGGCGCCGATGGCGTCATCCCCTCCGAGGGCCTGGTGGCCACGGTGGTGGCGCGCAGCGGGCTGACGGAAATCGACGGTGTGCCGATCGTCGATCCGATCGCCGCCGCCGTCCTCTATGCCGAGATGCTCGCCAAGCTGCACCGGCGCACCGGACTCAAGCCCGGGCGCCGCTGGCACTACGCCAAGCCGACTGCCGCCGTGCAGGCCTTCATCGACGGCAAGAGCCGCGGCATCGGCTGACGCCGCGTGCCACCTGACTCTGCCCATCCGCCCCGCCCATCAGCTCTGCCCACGAGGCCAAGCCCATGAAGATCTGGTACCAGTCGACGCTCAACTTCGCACACCACCCGAACTACGCGAAGGCGCTCGGGGCGCACTTCAAGCGCGTCGCCGGTCGCGACACCGAGGTTGTCCTGAACGGCCGCAAGACGGCCTTCGGCAGCGCGCTCGGCACGCACGACGTGATCGGCTCGCCGATCATGTACCACGCGATCGTCGCACCGGCCTTCGTCGAGTCCGTGCTGGCCGCGGAGGCTGCCGGCGCGGACGCGTTCGTGGTGGCGTCCTTCAGCGAGCCGATCCTTCCCGAGCTGCGATCACTGGCCGAGATCCCGGTGGTGTCGATGCCCGAGGCCTGCTTCGTGGCGGCGGCGATGAGCGCGCCGCGCGTCGGCTTCGTCACGTTGAACCGGCTGGTCATCCCCTACATCGAGAAGTCGATCGCCCTGCACAAGTGGAAGGATCGCGTGAGCGGCGTCCACCTCATCCACGGCGAGATCTCGGAGGCGGAGCTCGACACCAAGTTCCCGGACCCCGGCCCCTATCTCGATCGCCTCGTCGCCGGCGCACGCGAGGCCATCGCCGCCGGGGCGCAGGTGGTGATTCCCGCCGAGGGCGTGCTGGGCGTCATGGCGGCCGAGAACGGCCTGCGCGAGGTCGACGGCGTCCCCGTCATCGACGCCATCGGCACGCCCATCCTGGTGGCCGAACTGGCGGTGGCACTGCGCGAACGCACAGGAGTTGCGCAAAGCCGGGCCGCCTATCGCGCACCGAGTGCGGCAGCACGAGCGCTCCTCGCCTCGGATCATTGAGGTCGTCGGACCGGCGCGCTGCGGCTGCGCTTGCCGGCCCGTCGATGGGTTCGTCCCTTGGCCGGTCGGCGCCGCCCCAGGGCATTCGGGCCGCCGCCGGTCGTCAGGACCGACTGCGGTCCGGGACCAGGCCGCTCCGGATGCGCAAGTCCGGGCGCGCAGGCCTCAGCGCGGCGGCCTGCCGCCGCCCACCGCTTCGTCGTCGAGAGCCTGCTGCACGGCACGGTAGAACGCATCGCGCGACTGGCCGGCGCGGCGGTCGCTGGCGCCGCCGCCCCAATCCGCGTTGGAGGCGATCACGAGCTTGCGCCGGGGATCGATGAAGATGCCCTGGCCGAAGATGCCGCGCGCGGCGAAGCTGCCGTCGTCGTAGGTCCACCACTGGTAGCCGTAGCCGCGGCCCGGCTGGTCGATCGCGACGCGCTTGCCGGTCGCCTCGGCGAGCCAGCCCTCGGGCACGATGGCGGCGCCGCCGGCGCGCGCGCCGTTCAGGATGAACAGGCCGAAGCGCGCGAAGTCGCGCGTCGCGGCCTGGATGCAGCAGCCGCTGATCTCCTTGCCGGTGCGGCTGAGGATCCAGGTGGCCTGCTGCTCCATCCCGGCCGGCACCCAGATCTTCTCGGACAGATACTCCGCCAGCGGCTTGCCCGTGGCCTGGCCGACGAGGATGCCCACCAGGTTGGTCTCGCCGGTGCTGTAGTGCCAGCGCGTGCCGGCAGGCGCTTCGCGCGGCAGGCGGCGCAGATAGCTGACGATGGCGTCGACGCCCTCCTCCGGCTGGTGGTTGTTGAAGCGCGCGACGTCGGAGTTCGGGTCGGCGTAGTCCTCGTTCCAGCGCACGCCCGAGGTCATCGTCAGCAGCTGGCGGATGCTGACGTCGTCGTAGGCCGAGCCCTTCATCGGCGCGATGTAGTCGCTGACCTTGTCGTCCATGCTCTTGATGTAGCCGTCGCGGATGGCGGCGCCGACCAGCGTCGAGGTGATCGACTTGGCCACCGAGAAGCTCGTCCAGCGCCCGTTGCGGTCGAAGTCGAGGCCGTAGCGCTCGAGGCGCAGCCGGCCCTCGTGCACGACGAGCAACGCGGCGCTGCGCTGCCCGGCCATGTAGGCGTCGACATCGATCGGCAGCGCCAGCGGCGGCCCGGGCGGCAGCGGCGAGGGCGTTGCGCCGGCGCGCACCACGCGCGCCTTGGCCAGCACGGGCAGCCGGTCGAGGGCGCGGAACGCGGCGTCGCGCTGCGACTGGCTCCAGAACAGGATGTCGCGGTTCGTCGGCAGCGCGGCCAGCAGGCCGCGCGTCTCCTTGTCGAGGCTGAACCAGCCCAGCGCCGCGGCCAGCGCGACGGTGACGAGTGTCCCGAGGGCGATCTTCCTGAGCTTCATGGTGATGCCTGCGCAACCGAAGGCGCGACGATAGCGTCTGTGCGCTGCCGCCCGCGCCGGGCGGCGGCCGATGTCAGTTGCGCTGCCTGGCGCCCTCGTGCCACTTCAGGCAATCGGCGTGGCTCGCGAACTCGCTGCGCAGACACTCGCGCTCCATGCAGAGAAAGTGTGACAAGCCGCTGCGGCTGCCGCAGATGGCCGCGGGTCCCAGGGGCTTGGCCGGCTCGACAGGGGGTGCCGCCGCAGCCGCCGGCGGTGCGGCCGGACGGGCACTCGCGGCCGGTTCGGCGCCTGCAGCCGCCGCCGGCTGTTGCGGCGGTGCAGCCGGGCCGGCGCTCGGCAGCGCGGCATCCGGCCGGGCCGGCTCCGGCGGCCTCGCAGGCGCAACCTTGAGCGCGGGGTTGCGAGCGGGCGCGTTGCCGACGGCTGGTCCGGACGCTGATCGGGGAGGCGTGGCGGCAGCGGGGGTCAGGGGCTTGCCTGGCAGTGCAGCGGCCGCGGTCGGGGCGGTCGGCGGCGGCCTGAGGGCCGGCGTCGATGCCGCAACGGCCGTCTCGCCCTGGGCCGGCGAACGCGCCACCGAGGCACTCGACGCCGCCGGTGCGCGCGGTGCAGCCGCCTTGTCCGGCGCACCCGGCGCGCCCGGCACACCTGGCGCACCCGATGCGGTCGACCTGCCCGCAGCGGCCGACGCGGGCGCAGCCGACAGTGCCGCGGCGGCCGAGGCCGGCGGCGCGCTCGTTCCGTCCGCCGCCTGGCGCGACCACAGTGCCCATGCGGCCGCTGCCGCGAGCACGACGCCCGCGCCGAGCGCCAGCGCCGGTGCCTTCGATCGGCTGCCCGGCGCGGCCGCGCCCGGCAGCCTGGGGACGCTGCGGCCGGCCGCGACGGCATCGTCGCCGGGTGGCGCTGCCGCAGGCGCCCCGGCACGCGCCCTACGCGGCGAAGCCACGGGCCCGGCCGGCGCCGCTGCCGACGGCGTCACACCAGGCAAAGCCTCCGGCTCAGCCGGCAGCGACGAGACGGCGGGCTGCGCTGACGCGGGCACCGCCCCGCTCATGGCCGCCATGGGCAAGGCATCGCTCACGCCCGCGTGGGAGCCGGCCGCGGGCGACGAGACCCGCGTGCCGCCGGTCATCGGGCGCGGCATCACCAGCGTCACCGGCTCGTCGGGCCCGGCCGCAGGCGGCCCGGCGGCGGCAGGCATGGCGGCCGGCGACAGCACGACGGTCCGCTCCCAGGGCGCAAGCGCGGCCGCCTGGGCGGCGTGGGGCTGCGGCGGCGGCACCTCACCGCGCAACGCCGCGCGCAATGCGGCCACGTTCTGCGGCCGATCGCCGGGGCGCGGCGCAAGCATCCAGTCGACGATGTGCAGGAACTCCTCGCTGCAGCCGTCGATCCGGTGGCTCGACAGCGGCGCCTGGTCGTCGGCGACCACGCGCGCCGTGGCCGGAGCCGGTGCGCGCCCCAGCAGCAGGTAGTGCACGGTGGCACCGAGCGCATACAGGTCGGTCCACGGCCCCTGCCGCACCGACCCGGCCTCGGCGTACTGCTCGACCGGAGCATAGGCCGGCTTGAGGATCGCGGTCAGCGTCTGCGTCTTGTCGCTGATGACGCGGCGCGCGGCGCCGAAGTCGAGCAGCACCGGATGGCCGTCGGGCTCGATCTCGATGTTGTCGGGCGCGATGTCGCGGTGGTACACGCCCTCGGCGTGCAGCGTCTCGAGCGCGCCGAGCAGCGGCTCGAGCAGGCGGCGCAGCCAGGCCTCGTCGATCGGCGCGGGCTGCGCGCTTCGCCGCAGCTCCTTCAACGTCTGCCCGCGCAGCACCGGCATCGCCATGTAGGCCGTGCCGTTGGCTTCCCAGAAGCGGTACACCTTCAGCAGCGACGGATGGTCGAAGCGCGCCAGCAGCTTGGCTTCGTTGACGAAGGAACGCAGCCCGAGCGAGAACACCTCGGCGTCGCTGCGCGAGCGCAGCGAGACGTGCATCGTCTCGGTGCGGCCGGCCATCGACGCCGGCATGTACTCCTTGATCGCCACCTCGCGCTCGAGCTGGTGATCGAAGGCGCGGTACACAATGCCGAAGCCGCCGACACCGAGCAGCCCGCGCAGCTCGAACTCGCCCAGGCGCGTTCCCGGCGCAAGCGCGCTTTCGGCTTCGGCGGGCGAGCGCGGGGGTTCGGACATGGCGGCCGACGAGCTTAGCAAGGATTGGCAATGTCCAGACGGCCCCGGCCCAGACGTATTTCCCCCGTGCGAACGATGGCCGTGGCCTTGCTCACGATCCTGCTCGCCTTGCCGGCGGGCGCCTTCGACCTGCAAGGCCATCGCGGCACGCGCGGCCTGGCGCCCGAGAACAGCCTGACGGCGTTTCGCACCGCGCTGGCGATCGGCGTCGACACGCTCGAGCTCGACGTGCAGGTCACGCGCGACGGCCAGGTGGTGATCGCGCACGATCCGCGTCTGAACCCGGCCTTCACGCGCGACGCCCAAGGCCGCTGGATCGACGAGCCTGGGCCGGCGATCATCGGCCTCACGCTGGCCGAACTGCAGCGCTTCGACATCGGCCGCGCGCGGCCGGGCTCGAAGTACGCGCAGAGCTGGCCGCAGCAGCAAGGCCGCGACGGCGAACGCGTGCCGACGCTGGCCGCGCTGTTCGACGCGGTGCGCGCGCGCGGCGCCGAGCGCGTGCGCTTCAACATCGAAGTCAAGCTCAGCCCGCTCACGCCCGAGCTGACGCCGCCGCCCGAGCCCTACGTGCGCGCGCTGCTGGCGGTGATCGACGCGCACGGCATGGCCGCGCGCGTCACGATCCAGAGCTTCGACTGGCGCGCGCTGCGCCTCGTGCAGCGCCTCGCGCCAGCCATCGCCACCTCGGCGCTGACGGCGCGCCAGCGCTGGCTCGACAACCTGGCCGACCCGCGCTGGACCGACGGCCTCGAGCTGGCCGCCCACGGCGGCTCGGTGCCGCGCCTGGTGCAGGCCGCCGGCGCGACCACCTGGTCGCCCTACTTCGGCGATCTCGGCGAGGCGCTGGTGGCCGAGGCCCATGCGCTCGGCCTGAAGGTGCTGCCCTGGACCGTGAACGACGCGGCGACGGTCGAGCGGCTGGTGTCGTGGAAGGTCGACGGCCTGATCACCGACTACCCCGACCGTGCGCGCGCCGTGCTGGCCCGCCTCGGCGTGGCGCTGCCCGCACCCGCCCCGTGAGCGGCACGGCGCCGGCCGTCACGGCCCCGGCGCTGCGGCAGCAGCGCGCCTTCCTGCGCCTGTGGTGCGCGCGTCTGGCCGGCACTGCCGCGAGCCAGATGCTGATGGTGGCCGTGGCCTGGCAGATGTACGACCTCACCGCGTCGGCCCTGGACCTCGGCCTGGTCGGACTGGTGCAGTTCGTTCCGGCGCTGGCGCTGGCGCTCGTCGCCGGCCACGCGGTCGACCGCCACCAGCGCGCGCACCTCCTCGCACTCTGCCTGGCGCTGCAGATGGCGGTGGCCCTGTGGCTGTGCGCGGCCAGCGCGGGCGGCTTCACGTCGCGCGCAAGCCTGCTCGGCGCTTCGCTCGTGCTGGGTTCGGTGCGCGCGTTCCAGATGCCGGCGCAGCAGGCGCTGACGCCGCTGCTGGTGCCCGCGGCACTGCTGCCGCGCGCGCTCGCCTTCAGCGCCGCCGGGCTGCAAGGAGCGATCGTCGCCAGGCCGGCGCTGGGCGGCCTGATCTACGCGGCCGGCGCTGCCGCCACCTACGCCGGCTGCGCGCTGCTGTTCGCCGGCGCGGCGGCGCTGTGCCTGACGATCCGCTACGTGCACCGGCCCGGCGCGCTGCCGCTCACGGCGGCGGCGCTGCTGGCCGGCGTGCGCCATGTCTGGATCAATCCGGTGGTGCTGGGCGCGCTGTCGCTCGACCTGTTCGCCGTGCTGCTCGGCGGCGCGGTGGCGCTGCTGCCGATGTACGCCAGGGACATCCTGCACGTCGGCCCCTTCGGCCTGGGGCTGCTGCGCGCCGCGCCCGCGCTGGGCGCCTTCACGACCTCGGTCGCGCTCACGCGCTGGCCGGTGCGGCGACGCACCGGGCGGCTGCTGCTCGCCGCGGTGGCGGTGTTCGGCGTCGCGACGCTCGTCTTCGGCCTGTCGACGCACTTCATGCTCTCGCTGGCCGCGCTCGCCGTCACCGGCGCGGCCGACATGGTGAGCGTCGTCATCCGCCAGACCCTGGTGCAGATCGAGACGCCCGACGCGATGCGCGGCCGCGTCAGCGCCGTCAACTCGGTGTTCATCGGCGCGTCCAACCAGCTCGGCGAGTTCGAGTCGGGCGTCACCGCGGCCTGGCTCGGTCCGGTGGGCTCGGTCGTGCTCGGCGGCGTGGGCACGATCGTCGTGGCTGCGGCCTGGCTGCGCGTCTTCCCGGCGCTCGCGCGGCGCGACGCGTTGGTGCAGACCGACGCGGCACGCGAGTCCGAGCCGCACCGGCCCGAGCCGCGCGCCGCGCGTGGGCGCTGAGCGGCCCGGGACGATCGGTCCGCCGCAGCGGTGCGATGAACGACAACATCACGCTCGTGCACGCCGACGCGGCGTTGGTGGTGGTCGACAAGCCCGCCGGGCTGCACTGCGTTCCCGGCCGCGGCGCACTCGCCAGCGGCAGCCTGGCCGAGCGCGTGCAGCGGCGCTGGGCCGACGCGCGGGTCGTGCACCGGCTCGACATGGACACCTCGGGACTCGTCGCGTTCGCGCGCGGCGCGGCCGCGCAGCGCGCCCTGGCGATCGCATTTGCCGCGCGCCGCGTCGCCAAGCGCTACCAGGCGGTGGTGGCCGGTCTGGTGGCGGCCGACGAAGGCACGATCGAGCTGCCGCTCGCCGCCGACTGGCCCCGGCGCCCGCGCCAGCGCGTCGACTTCGAGCGCGGCAAGGCCTCGCTCACGCGCTGGCGCGTGCTCGGGCGCGACGCAGCGGCAGCGCGTACGCTGCTGCAGCTCGAGCCGGTGACCGGGCGCACACACCAGTTGCGCGTGCACCTCGCGGCGTTCGGCCACCCGATCGTCGGCGATCGGCTGTACGCACCCGAACAGGACGCGCCGCGACTGCTGCTGCACGCCCGTGCGCTGGCGTTCGTGCATCCGGCCGAGGGCACGCCGCTCGAGCTGGAGAGCCCCACGCCGTTTGCCCTCTGACGAACCGGCAAGCGGCTCCCTGCGCCGGCCGTGCCGGCCCGTCGTGAGCGCGTGCGCGGGTCAGGCCTTCAGCCAGGCCGCGAGGTCGGCCTCGAGCCGAGCCAACTCGCCGGCGTGCGTGTACATCATGTGCCCGGCGTCGTAGTAGCGGTGCTGCACGCGCGCCAGCACCTCGGGCGGCGCGTCGAGCTGCGCCAGGCTCCAGTCGCTCGCGCTGTAGGGCGTGCCGAGGTCGTAGCGCCCGCTCGCAGCCAGCACGCGCAGGTTCGGGTTGCGCCGCAGCGCGCGCGCCAGGTCGGGGCTCGTCGATGCGAAGCCCATGCGCGCGAAGCCCTGGCCGTCGCCGCGCAGCCAGTTCCAGTTGCGGTTGACCTCGCGGTTGAGGACCTCGTAGCGCTGCTCGAGCTCGATGCCCAGCTGCTCGCGGAAGTACGCCAGCGCCGCCGTCGTGTAGGGCGCGGCGATCGCGTCGATGCCGGGGTCGAACTCGAAGTCGCGCTCGCGGCTGGCGGCCAGCGGGCCGGTGCCGCGCGCGTCGAGCCGCCCGACCTGCAGGCCGCGGTGGCGCAGGGCCTCGAAGAAGAAATGCTGGTCGGCAATGCGCAGGTTCTTCTCCTCGACCAGCGCGCGCCCGAGGCCGGTGAGCTCGGCGATGCGCCGGGCCAGCCGGGCGCGCCGGCGCGGCTCGAGCCTGGCGCCGGCGAGCAGCGCCGAGGCGTACTCCTCCTGCACGAAGGCCTCGGCCGCCGCGCGCGCCGCCTCGGGCGAGGCTGCCGGCGCCCCCGCGAGCAGACCGTGGTACTGCGCGACGTTGGCGAACGCAGGCAGGAACAGCGCGTAGGGCAACTCGTTGCCCGGCGCGAAGACGATGCTCTGCAGGTCCATCGCGCACGACACCAGCACCACGCCGGCCAGAGCCACGCCCATGCCTAGCAGCTTGTCGGCGAGCGCCGCGCCGCGCGTCGTGCCGTAGCTCTCGCCGGCCAGATACACCGTCGAGCCCCAGCGCCGGTGGCGCGTGAGCCAGGCGCGCATGACCTCGGCCAGCGCCGTCACGTCGCCGTCGACCGCGAGCATCTTCTTGCGCGCCGCCTCGCTGGCGCAGACCGACCAGCCGGTGTGCGGCGGGTCGATGAACACGAGGTCGAAGTGCCGGAACCACGACAGCGCGTTGTCTTCCACCGCGTAGGGCGGCCTGGGCGCCGAGGCGTCGTCGGGCACGACCACGCGCTTGGGCCCGAGCGCCCCCAGGTGCAGCCACACCGAGGCCGATCCCGGACCGCCATTGAAGGCGAAGCACACCGGCCGTGCCGCGGCACTCGCCCCCGCGAGCTGGTAGGCGGTGGTGAACACCGCCGCCTCGGGTTCGGCCGCGGCCGAAGCCAGGCCCTCGGGCTGCACCGGCAGGAACTCGGCGCAGGCCTCGTAGGCCATGCGCTCGCCGCCGAGCACGACGCTGGCGCTGCTGCGCACAGGCGAGCGCGCAAGCAGCCTTTCGACATGATCCTTCAGCCGCTTGGCGGCATCGGCTTCCGTCGCTGCGGCGGGTGCCGTTGCAGGGCTGGACTCGGCCATGGGGTCTCCGGGCTCGGGCGGCGATGATCGCCAGGGCCTGCGACGTTACCGTAGTCGCGCCCTTGCCCGGCCTTGCCCTGCGCCTCGCCCCATGACCTCGGGACCTCGGCGCCGACCCGCTCAACCGACGATGAACCCCGCGAAGCGCGCGAGGTCGACGTTGCCGCCGCTGACGACGACGCCGACGCGCTTGCCGCGCGCGTCGATCACGCCTTCGAGCAGCGCCGCCGCCGCCAGGCAGCCGGTGGGCTCGACCACCATCTTCATGCGCTCGGCGAAGAAGCGCATCGTGCGCACGAGCTGCTCGTCGCTCACCGTCTCGATGCGCCCGACCAGGCGCTGGATGACGGGAAAGGTGAGCCGGCCGCTGTGCTGCGTCTGCGCGCCGTCGGCGATGGTGCGCGGCGTGTCGATGTGCACGATCTCGCCGCGCGCCAGGCTCAGCTGCGTGTCGTTGCCCGCTTCGGGCTCGACGCCGACGATCTCGATGCCGGGGGCACGCGCGCGCGCAGCCACCGCGCAGCCCGCGATCAGCCCGCCGCCGCCGACGCAGACCACCAGCAGGTCGAGCGCGCCGACCTCGTCGAGGAGCTCGGCGGCCACCGTGCCCTGCCCGGCCATCACCTGGGCGTGGTCGTAGGGCGGCACCAGCGTCATGCCGCGCTCGGCCGCCAGGCGCGCGCCGATCGCCTCGCGGTCCTCGCGCCAGCGGTCGTAGAGCACGATCTCGCTGCCCGGCTGCCCCTTCTGGTAGCCGCGCGTGGCGGCCAGCTTGCCGGCGGGCGAATCGGTGGGCATGACGATGACGCTGGGCATGCCCAGCAGGCGCGCCGCGAGCGCGACCGCCTGCGCGTGGTTGCCCGACGAGTAGGCGATGACGCCGGTGCGCCGCTGCTCGGGCGCGAACTGCGCCAGCGCGTTGTAGGCGCCGCGGAACTTGAACGCGCCCATGCGCTGGAAGTTCTCGCACTTGAAGTACAGCTCGGCGCCGCAGCGCTCCTCGGCGGTGCGCGAGGTGCGCACCGGCGTGCGGTGGGCCACGCCCTCGAGGCGGTCGGCGGCAGCGTCGATGTCGGCCGGCGCGATGGCCAGGCCGGCGAACGAGGGGGTCTTGGTCATGCGTGGTCCGGGCCGAGGAAGGCCCCGCGGCGGTAGGTGAGCACCAGGGTATCGCGCCAGCCGGGACGGCCGGGCTGCAGCGGCTGCACCGGCGTTGTCTCGTGGATCATGCGCGCGTCGTCGAGCAGCAGCGCGTTCCAGGGCTCGGCGAGCGTGAAGCGCTGGCCGGCCGGTCCGTCGGCCTCGAACACGCGCGTCTCGCCGCCCTTGACGCCCTGGCGCGCCACCAGCAGCACCGCCACCAGGTCGACGCCGTCGCGGTGCGCGCCTTCCGGTGTCGGGCGACCGATGCCGCCGGTGGTGTCGATGCGAAACGGGTGCGCCTCGCAGAACCAGCGCGCCGGCCCGCGCAGCATCTCGGCCGCACGCGCCAGGCCCGTGAGCAGCGCGCCCCATGCCGGGTCGGCCACCAGCGCTGCCGGCAGCGGCTCGTACCAGCGCTCGATGCCGCCGTGCAGCGCGTTGTACTGCAGCGGCTGCCAGTGCGCGCGCTGCGGCACCGGTGTCACCTGCGCGCCCTGGACGACGAAGCTGCCGTGGCGCCGGCGCCGATAGGCGCCGCCGTCGCGCAGATAGCGGTCGGGCGGCAGCTCGTTCCACAGTGCCGGCCAGCGCTGCAGCGGCTCGCACCCGATGCCCGCCAGCCGCGTCAGCCCGGCGCGGTCGAGCACGGCCCAGCCGGCGGCGGGCAGCCTCCGCGGCAAGTCGGCGCCGGGCGTGAGCGGCGGCGCCAGGCTCATCGCGCCAGCCCGCTTAGCGGTGCCGGGTTGGAGTGCACACTCCATTGCGATGTCAGCCGGACGGAGCCGATCGGCGTTATCGTTTGCGGCAGCGCAGCAATGCGCGCTTCCCGGACGGGAATGAGAATCATGGCTCTGGTCGAGATCGTCGAACTGAAGTGGCTGCTGGCCGGCGAAGGTTTGCGCGTGCACGTCGAGCGGCTGCAGAGCGACCCCGAGTATGCCCGTCGCATCCTGGGCGCGGCCGAGACCTCCAAGAACGAGGCGCTGCGCGCCGCAGCGATGCGCGTGCGCCGGCGCCTCGCGCTCGACCCGGCCTGACCCGACGCGGACCATAGCGGCCCGGCGCCCGCGTGCAGCGCGGCGCGGGCGCGAGGCGTAGCATGGCGTCCGGCATCGGGCGCTGCCATCGTGGCGGCACCCGGCCGGCCGCAGGAGCCACGCGATGCGCGCATCGCCCCGTCGTCTGCGCCAGGTCGTCGTCACGGCCGCGATCCGTTGTGCGGCCACGGGCAGCTTGCTCGGTGGCCTGCTCGCCGCTTGCACGACACCGGCGCCGCCGCCTGCCGCCGCACTGCTGCGCGACGAGTTCTTCGCCGTGCCGGCGGTGGGAATCGACGCCGCGCGCATCTTCGAGATGAGCGCGGCGATGCGCCGCTACGCCGACGCCCAACTGCTCGACGTCGCGCGCGCCGGCCCTGACCGCCGCCGTGCGCTCGTCGACGCCTTCGTGCAGCCCGGGGGCGGGCTGCGGCTGGGCTACGACAGCAGCTTCACGCGCACCGCGGCCGAGACCTACGCGCAGCGTGCCGGCAATTGCCTGTCGCTCGTGATCCTGGCGGCCAGTTTCGCCCGGTACCTGGGCCTGCCGGTGCAGTTCCAGAGCGTGCTCGTCGACGAAGCCTATGCGCGCAGCGGCGACCTCTTCGTCGCCGCCGGCCATGTCAATCTCGTGCTCGGCAGCCGCAGCGAGCGACGGCAGACGCAGGACGCGAACGGGTTGACGATCGACTTCGTCCCGCCGGCGCCGAACGAGCGCCGCCGCAACGTGCCGATCGACGAGCACCGGATCGCCGCGATGTTCATGAACAACCGCGCCGCCGAGGCGCTGGAGGCCGGTCGGCTCGACGACAGCTACGCCTGGGCGCGCGCGGCGCTGCGCGCCGACGCGCGCTTCGCCGCCGGCATCAACACGCTGGCTGTCGTCTACCAGCGCGCCGGGCATCCGGCCGCGGCCGAGCGTGCTTTCGAGGCCGCACTCGATCTGGAGCGCGACAACGCGAGCGCGCTCGCCAACCTCGCCGCGCTGCTGCGCGCCCAGGGCCGCGCGCGCGAGGCCGCGCCGCTCGAAGCGCGCCTGGCCGCGCTGCAGCCGGTGCCGCCGCTGTGGTACCTCGAGCGCGGGCGCGAGGCGCTGGGGCGCGGCGAATTCGCCCAGGCGCGCGACTTGCTGCAGCGCGAGTTGCAGCGCCAGCCCTTCCAGCACGAGGCGCATTTCCTGCTCGCGCGCGCCCACGCCGCGCTCGGCGAGCGCGCAGCGGCCGAACGCCACCTCGCCCTGGCGGCCGCCTACGGCCCCACGCTCGGCCTGCAGGCCCTGTACGCGGGCAAGCTGCAGCGTTTGCGCGCGCAGGGCGCGCATTGACGCCGCGCGCGCAGGGCGCGGATCGACGGCGCACTTGCAGGGCGCGCATTGGCGGCGCGCGCGCCGCGCCCGGCGGGGCGCCCGCACGCCGCGCTGCAGCGCCGATTGCGTGAACGACGTCCCGCCACGGCCGCATCGACGCGACACGCCAGCCGCGCCCGCGCTTAGGCTCGCCACCCGATGAAGCCCGACCGGCCCAACCCGCTGCTCGAAATCGCGATCACGATCGTGGCGCCCGCGGCGATCCTGATGCTGTGGAGCGACGCCGAGCACCTCGGCACGCTGCGCGCCTTGCTGCTCGCGCTTGCCTTGCCGCTGCTGTGGGGCCTGTGGGACGCCTGGCGCCGTCGACGCCTGAACTGGCTCGCGCTGCTCGGCGCGGTGAGCGCACTGCTCACCGGCGGCATCGGCCTGCTCGAGCTCGACGCGCGCTGGCTCGCGCTCAAGGAGGCCGCCCTGCCCGGCCTGCTCGGCGTGGCGGTGCTGGCCTCGAGCTGGACGCGCCAGCCGCTCATCCGCATCCTCGTGTTCAACGCCGACCTGTTCGACGTCGAGCGCGTGCACGCCGCGCTCGAGGCGCGCCGCACGTCGGCGCAGTTCGAGCAGCGCTTGCGCAAGGCCACGCTGCTGCTGGCCGCGACCTTCTTCTTCACGGCCGGCGCCAGCTGGGCCCTCGCGCGCTGGGTCGTCACGAGCGCGGCCGGCACCGAGGCCTTCAATGCCGAGTACGCGCGCCTGACGCTGCTGGCCTACCCGCTGGTGGCGCTGCCGGCGATGCTGATGATGCTCGGGCTGCTGCTGTGGCTGGCGCGCGGCGCACGCGCCCTGACCGGGCTCGAGCTGGGCGACATGCTGCGTGGCTGAGCGGCGGCGGCGGGCCGTCCGCGCCCGCCCGCCGCGCGGCCGGGCCCGACGGCCAGGCGCGACGCGGGCACCCGCACCTAGAATGCGCGCACCGGGACCAGCCGCCGCCGACGATGCCCGCTTCACGCCCAGAGCCCGAGCCCGCACGCCGCGCCGCCTTGTGCGCGGCCGCGGCCTGCCTGCTGGCCGCCACGGCCTCCGCGCGCGCCCTCGAGCCGCCCGCCGGCGCGGTGGTGCTCACGCTGCGCGGTCAGGTGCGCAACGGCAACGGCGCCGGCATCGCCGACTTCGACATGGCCATGCTCGAGCGGCTGCCGCAGACGAGCTACTCCACGCGTACGCCCTGGTACGCACAGCCGCGGCGCTTCACGGGCCCGCTGCTGCGCGATGTGCTGGCCGCGGCCGATGCTCACGGCACGACGCTGCGCACGGTCGCGCTCAACGACTACCGCGTCGATCTGCCGTGGCCGGACGCGCAGCGCTTCGACGTGATCGTGGCGCGGCTGCTCGACGACCGGCCGATGGCCGTGCGTGACAAGGGCCCGCTGCTGATCATGTACCCCTTCGATGCCCAGCCCGAACTCGGCCGGGCCATCTACTTCAACCGCGCCGCATGGCAGCTGAGGACGATCGAGGTGCTGTAGCCGGCAGCGCGGCACCGCGGCCGCGTCTGTCCTGGCTGGGAGCGATGGGCTTCGGGCTCGTGCTCGCGCTGCTCGCCGCCGGCTTCGTGCAGTGGCGCCAGTCCATGCTGCTGCGCGACACGCTGCGCGCCTGGCCCGACTCGCCGGCGCTGCTGGTCTACCAGGCCGAATCGGAGTATCTGTGGCTGCGCGAGCGCTGGCTGCGCGCGCTCGACGAGCACGAGCCGATCGACCGCCATGCCCTCGAGCTGCGCTACGAGATCTGGGTCAGCCGCGTCGACCTGCTCGACGCCGAGAACGCGCGGCGGCTCATCCGCACGCGGCCCGAATCGCTGCAGACGCTCGACCGCATGCACGCGTTCATCGCCGCCGCCGACGCCGCCTTCGCCGCCGCCGGCGGGCCCGATCGCACGGTCGTGCACCAGCTGTGGCCGGCGCTGGAGGCGCTCGGCACGCCGATCCATGCGCTGTCGATGTCGGTGACGCACGGCATCGCCGAAGCGAGCGAGGCGCGCAACGACGCGATGCGCCGCCAGAACCTGCTCGGCATCGGCCTGCTCGGCTTCCTGGCGGTGCTGACGCTGGCTTTCGCGTTCGTGGCGCTGCGCCACGTGCGCCAGCTGCGCGCGCGCCGCCACGAGCTCGAGGAGCTCGCCGCCAGCCTGCGCGAGGCGCGGCGCGAGGCCGAGGCGGCGAGCGAGGCCAAGAGCGTGTTCCTGGCCAACATCAGCCACGAGATCCGCACGCCGTTCCACGGCCTCATGGGGATGCTGTCGCTGCTGCGCGAGACCGGCCTCACGCCCAAGCAGATCGACCACCTGCGCACCGCCACCGAATCGGCCGACCACCTGCTCGCCATCCTCAACGACATCCTCGACATGTCGCAGCTCGAGAGCGGCCGCATGACGCTGGCGCCGGCGCCGCTGGACCTGCGCGCGCTGCTGCGCGACGTCGAGGCGCTGATGCGGCCGCAGGCACACGCCAAGCAGCTCGCGCTGCATCTCGACGCCGACCCCGGCGTGCCCGAGCGCATCGTGGCCGACGCCACGCGCGTCAAGCAGATCCTGTTCAACCTGCTGTCCAACGCCATCAAGTTCTCGGAACACGGTGCGGTCGCGCTCGACGTGCACCTGCGCGCCGACGTGCACGGCCGGCCGCTGCTCGAGTTCGCCGTCACCGACAGCGGCATCGGCATGGACGAGGCCATGGTGGCGCGGCTGTTCCGGCGTTTCGTGCAGGGCGACAACTCGCGCTCGCGCCGCTACGGCGGCACCGGGCTCGGGCTCGAGATCTCGCGCAACCTGGCGCGCCTGATGGGCGGCGACATCACGGTGCGCAGCCAGCAGGGCGAGGGCAGCTGCTTCACCTTCCAGATGCCGCTCGTGGCCGCCGCCGACGCGCCGGCCGGGCCGCGCGCGCTGCCCTCGGGCCCGGGCCATTCGGCGCGCGTGCTCGACGTGCTGGTGGCCGAGGACCACCCGATCAACCGGCAGTACCTGGCCGCGCTGCTCGAGAACCTCGGGCATCGCGCGCACTTCACCACCAACGGCGAGGAGGCGGTGCAGGCGGCGCGCGAGCGCCGCTTCGACATCGTGCTGATGGACCTGCACATGCCGGTGCTCGACGGCGTGGCCGCCACGCGCGCGATCCGCTCGCTGCCCGAGCCGAAGGCGGCCACGGTGCCGATCGTCGCGCTCACCGCCGACGCCTTCCCCGAAACGCGCGAGCGCTGCCTCGTCGCCGGCATGAACGACTTCCTCACCAAGCCGGTGAGCCCGGCCCGGCTGGCGGCGTCGCTGCGCCGCCTGTTCGGCGTCGGCGTCTGCGCCGTCCCGAGCGAGGAGGCCGCACCCGCACCCGCGCGCGAGGGCCAGGCCGCCCTGATCGACGACAACGCGGTGGCCGTGGCGCTGCAGGCGATCCCGCGCGAGCGGCTGGCGCAGATGATGGAGGACTTCCTCGCGCAGGGGCCGGCCACCGTGCAAAGGCTGCGCGGCGCGGTGCGCGATGGCCAGCCGCTGGACCTGCGCGTCAACGCGCACGCCGCGAAGGGCGCGGCACTGAATCTCGGCCTGGCTGCGCTCGCCGCCACCGCCGAGGCGCTGCAGGAAGGCGCCTCGCACCTGCCCGCGCACGAGATCGCACGCCTCGTCCAGCGCTACGAGGAGCTGCTCGTGCACACGCGCCAGGCAGCGGCGGCGCGCGGCCTGGCGCGTGCGCCGGCGGCCGACCCGGCGGTCGTGTAGACGCCGCGGGGCAGGCGCCCGCGGGCCAGTGCGGCTGTGCCGCCTTGCCCGATCGCGCGCGGGGCGGGCCGGGCGCAGCCCGTGCACGGGCTCGGGCTCGGCTGGCTCAGACGATCACCGGCTCGGGCTCGAGCCGGATGCCAAAGCGCCCGTAGACGCTTTCCTGGATGGCGCGCGCCAGCGTCACGACCTCGGCGCCGCTGGCGCCGCCGCGGTTGACGAGCACCAGCGGCTGCTTGTCGTGCACCGCGGCACGGCCGACCGCCTTGCCCTTCCAGCCGCAGGCATCGATCAGCCAGGCAGCGGCAAGCTTGAAGCTGCCGTCGGCCAGCGGGTAGTGCACGAGGGCCGGGTCGCGGCCGATGATGTCGCGGCACTGCTCGGCGCTCACCACCGGGTTCTTGAAGAAGCTGCCGGCGTTGCCGGTCACCGCCGGATCGGGCAGCTTGGCGCGTCGGATCGCGCACACCCAGTCGAAGATTGTGCCCGGGTCCGGCGCGTCGATGCCGGTCTCGGCGCGCTTGCGCGCCAGGTCGAGGTAGCCGAGTACAGGCCGCCAGGGCCGCGGCAGGCGCAGCCGCACACGCGTGATGAGCGACTTGCCCGCCAGCCCGCCGAAGCCCTGCTGCTTGAACGCGCTGTCGCGGTAGCCGAAGCGGCAGGCGGCGGCCTGCAGCGTCACGCTGCGCCCGGTGACGAGGTCGACCGCGTCGAGCGACTCGAAGCGCTCCTCGAGCTCGACGCCGTAGGCGCCGATGTTCTGCACCGGCGCCGCGCCCGCGGTGCCAGGGATCAGCGCGAGGTTCTCGAGCCCCGGCCAGCCCTGCGCCAGCGTCCAGGCGACGAACTCGTGCCAGTTCTCGCCGGCGCCCGCCTCGACGATCCAGGCCTCGGGCGTCTCGGCCACCAGGCGCCGGCCCCGGATCTCGACCTTGAGCACCACCGCCTCGACGTCGCGCGTGAACACGACATTGCTGCCGCCGCCGAGGATGAACTTGGGCGCGCGACCGTACTGCGGGTGGTCGACGACGCGGCGCACGTCGGCCTCGCCGGCAATGCGCACCAGCGTCGCCGCCACGGCCGGCAGGCCGAAGGTGTTGAATCCGCGCAGGCTGGCGCGCGTCTGCACGTCGAGGGCGGGCGGCGCGGCATCGCTGGGCGCGGGCGGTTGTTCGCTCATGCCAGAATTCTCGTCCAATCCCCCAGCCGTACCCTGGTCTTCACGAGTGCTCAGGCGCATCACCCGACCGGCACGCCCGACGGCCCGCGTCGCGCTCCCGACGAAGCTCGTGCTCCCGCTCGTGCCGATGCTGGCAACGGTGCTCGCGGCCACGGCATCGGCGCAGACGCTCGCCGGCCGCATGGGCGACAAGGCGCTGCTCGTCATCGCGGGGCGCACCTTGGTCGTCGCACCCGGCCAGACCCAGGCCGGCGTCACGCTGTTGCGCTGGGACGGCGAGACGGCGCTGATCGAGCACGAGGGCCGGCCGCAGGCGCTGCGCCTGGGGGCGGCGCCGGCGGCCCTGGCCGCTGCGGCACCGCAGAGCGGCGCGCGCGAAGTCGTGCTGACGGCAGGCCCGGGAGGACATTTCATCGCCGAAGGTGCGATCAACGGCCGCAGCGTGCGCCTCATGGTCGACACCGGCGCCACGCTGGTCGCGCTGCCGCAGGCCGAGGCCGAGCGCCTGGGCGTCGAGTTGCGCGGCGCGCGCACCACGATGTCGCAGACCGCGGCCGGCACGGTGCCGGCCGCACTGGTGACGCTCGCACGCCTGCGCGTCGGGGCAGTCGAGCTGGCCAACGTGTCGGCGCTGGTGACGCCGGCGCCGCTGCCCTACGTGCTGCTGGGCAACAGCGCGCTGGAGCGCTTTCGCATGCAGCGCGACAACGACGTGCTGCGCCTCGAACTGCGCTGAAGGCGGTGCCCGGGTACGCCGGCGCGCACCCTCGCGCACCCTCGCGCACCCCTGGGCGCTCGTGCGCCCAGGGGCCAGGCGCGGCGCCATGCCGGCAGCCCCGCCCGGCCGCGGAGCGTGCGGGTCCGAACGATCGTGCTAAAACCGCCCATCGACCCGCCATCGACCCGCTTGCCGACGCGAGGAGCCTGCGCCGCCATGGATCTGCAATTCACCCCCGAGGAACTCGCCTTCCGCGCCGAGGTCCGCGCCTGGGTGGCCGAGAACCTGCCCCAGGAGATCAGCCACAAGGTGCGCCACGCACTGCACCTGAGCCGCGAGGACCTGCAGCGCTGGGCCCGCATCCTCGGCAGGCGCGGCTGGCTCGGCGCAGGCTGGCCCCGGCAGTTCGGCGGCCCGGGCTGGAGCGCCGTCGAGCGCCATCTGTTCGAGGAGGAATGTGCACTCGCCGGAGCGCCGCGCGTGGTGCCCTTCGGCCCGGTCATGGTGGCGCCGGTGATCATGGCCTTCGGCACGCGCGAGCAGCAGGCGCGCTTCCTGCCCGGCATCGCCAGCGGCGACGTCTGGTGGAGCCAGGGCTACAGCGAGCCGGGTGCCGGTTCCGACCTGGCGAGCCTGAAGACGCGCGCCGAGCGCCGCGGCGACAAGTACATCGTCAACGGCCAGAAGACCTGGACCACGCTCGGCCAGTACGGCGACTGGATCTTCTGCCTCGTGCGCACCAGCAGCGAAGGCAAGCCGCAGACCGGCATCAGCTTCCTGCTCGTCGACATGAAGAGCCCGGGCGTCAGCGTCAAGCCGATCGTGCTGCTCGACGGCGAGCCCGAGGTCAACGAGGTGTTCTTCGACAACGTCGAGGTGCCGGCCGCGAACCTGGTGGGCGAGGAGAACAAGGGCTGGACCTACGCCAAGCACCTGCTCGCGCACGAACGCACCAACATCGCCGACGTCAACCGCTCCAAGAGCGAGCTCGAGCGCTTGAAGCGCATCGCGCGCGCCGAGGGCCTGTGGGACGACCCGCGCTTCCGCGACCGGATCGCCTTGCTCGAAGTCGACATCGTCGCCCTCGAGATGCTGGTGCTGCGCGTGCTCTCGGCCGAGAAGAGCGGCAAGCAGAGCCTGGACATCGCCGGTCTGCTCAAGATCCGCGGCAGCGAAATCCAGCAGCGCTGCGCCGAGCTGATGATGCTCGCGGCCGGCCCCTTCGCGATGCCCCTCGTGCGCGAGGCGATGGAGGCGGGCTGGCAGGGCGACCAGGCGCTCGGCGGTCTGTGGCCCGGCGGTGCCGCCCACTGCGCGCCGCTGGCCGCCACCTACTTCAACTACCGCAAGACGACGATCTACGGCGGCTCCAACGAAGTGCAACGCAACATCGTCGCGCAGACGGTGCTCGGCAGCTGAGCGCCCGACAGGAGGCCAGGACATGGATTTCGACTTCACCGAAGACCAGCAGGCGCTGCGCGCGGCCGTGCGACGCTGGGTCGACAAGGGCTTCGCATTCGAGCGCCGGCACCAGCTCGCCCGCGCCGGCGGTTTCGCGCGGCCGGTGTATGCCGAGCTGGGCGAGCTCGGGCTCGCCGGGCTGACCATCCCCGAAGTGCACGGCGGCCTCGGTTTCGGCGCCGTCGAGGCGATGGTGGTGTGCGAGGAGCTCGGCCGCGGCCTCGTCAACGCGCCCTATGTGCACGGCGCGCTGGTGGCGCCGGCGCTGCTGGCGGCGGCACCCGCGGCACTGCAGGCCGCCTGGCTGCCGCGCATGGCAAGCGCCGAGGCGCTGGTGGTGCTGGCGCATCAGGAGCGCGGCGCGCGCTACTTCCTGCACCACACCGGCACCGACGCCAGCGCGCACGGCAGCGGCCACCGGCTGACCGGTGCCAAGAGCATCGTGCCCGCCGGCGACGAGGCCGACGCCTACATCGTGCCGGCACGCCTGGTCGAAGGCGGCGCCGAGACCACGCGAGTCGGCCTGTTCCTGGTCGCCAAGGGCGCGCCCGGGCTCGGCGTGCGCGGCTACCCGACGCAGGACGGCGCGCGCGCCGCCGAGCTCGTGCTGCGCGAGACGCCGGCCGCGCTCGTCGCGCTCGACGAGGGCGATCTGCTCGAGCGCGCGATCGACATCGGCATCGCCGGCCTGTGCGCCGAAGGCGTCGGCCTGATGGACCGGCTGGTCGAGCTGACGGTCGAGTACATGAACACGCGCCGGCAGTTCGGCGTCACGCTGGCCAGCTTCCAGGCGCTGCGCCACCGCATCGCCGACGTGAAGATGCAGCTCGAGCTCGGCCGCTCGATGAGCTACTACGCCAGCCTCGCGCTCGGCGAGCCGCCGGCCAGGCGCCGCCATGCGCTCGCGCAGGCCAAGGTACAGCTGGGCCACTCCATGCGTTTCGTCGGCCAGCACTGCGTGCAGCTGCACGGCGGCATCGGCGTCACCGACGAGTACCTCGGCAGCCACTACTTCAAGCGGCTCACGATGCTCGAGCTCACATTCGGCGACACCCTGCACCACCTGGGCGAAGTGAGCCGCGGCATGCAGGACACGGCGGGAGTGTTCGCCTGAGCGCCGCGGCCGATCCCGCGCGCCCGCCGCTGGCGCCGCTCGCGCCGGGCGCGATCACCGACGTCGCCGGCCTGGCGGTCGGCCACGCCCAATGCGTGGGCCGGCCCAGCGGCTGCACCGTCGTGCTGTGCCCGCAGGGCGCGGTGGCCGGCGTCGCGGTGCGCGGCGGCGCCCCCGGCACGCGCGAGACCGACCTGCTGCGCCCCGAGAACACCGCGCCGCAGGTGCACGCCGTGCTGCTCACCGGCGGCAGCGCCTTCGGCCTCGACGCCGCCGGCGGCGTGATGCGCTGGCTCGACGAGCGCGGCCATGGCCTTGCGGTCGGCCCGGTGCGCGTGCCCATCGTGCCGGCTGCGGTGCTGTTCGATTTGTGGGTGGGCGACGCGCGCATCCGGCCCGATGCCGCCACCGGCTACGCGGCCTGCGAGGCGGCTTCGGCTGCGGCGCCCGCGCAGGGCAGCGTGGGCGCCGGCAGCGGCGCCACCGTGGGCAAGCTGTTCGGCCTCGCTGCGGCGATGCGCGGCGGCATCGGCAGCGCGTCGCTGTGCGCGCACGGCGTCACCGTCGGCGCGCTGGTGGCGGTGAACGCCGTGGGCGACGTGCTCGACGAGCAGGGCCGCGTGCTGGCCGGCGCGCGCACGGCCGACGGCTGCGGCTTGGTCGACAGCACGCGCGCCTTGCTCGAGGGCCGCATGCCGGCGCCGCTGGTGCGCCGCGACAACCCCGGCAGCGCGACGACGATCGGCGTCATCGCCACCGATGCGCGCCTGGACAAGGCCGCGGCCACGCAGCTGGCCTCGCTCGCGCACCATGGCCTGTCGCGCGCCGTCTCGCCGCTCACGCCCTACGACGGCGACACGCTGTTCGCACTCGCCACCGGCACCGCCGCGGGCACGCCCGACCTCGCTGCGCTGGGCGCGCTGGCGGCCGAGGCGGTGGCGCGCGCCATCCGCAACGCGGTGCGCGCGGCCGTCGGGCTCGCCGAGCCCACGCTGCCGGCGGTTTGCGATCTGTGAGCAGCGCGGGCGCGCCGCCCCGACCCGTGGACCGGCGCAGGAGGGTGCGAGCGCCTGCGGTGCCGCCGAGATCGACGCATCGACGCGAATCCGGGGCTGCATGAAGGTGCCAGGCGCCCCGAACCGGCCGGCACGCTGCTACGTCCGTCGCCGGCGCGCCAGCCTCGCGCGGTTCCAGCGCCGCAGCGCCACGCCCCAATCCGCGGCCGCATCGCCGGCGCGCTGCCCCCAGGCGGCGAGTCCGCGCTGCACCGGCACCGATCGGGCGGCACGCAGGCGGCGCGCCTGCAGCAAGGCGGCGTGCCAGGCGGCGACCGTCTGCGCGAAGCCGTGCCGCGCGCGCACTTCGGCGCGCGCCGCCTCGGCGACGCGGCGCCGTCCTTCGGCGTCTTCGATCGCCCGTCGCACCGCCTCCAGCCACTGCGCGGGCCCGCCTTCGACCAGCCAGCCGGTGCGCCCATGTGCGATCACGTCGAGATACGGCGGCACCGCCGAGGCGAGCGTCGGGATCCCGATCTCGGCATAGTCGAACCACTTGATCGCGCTCTTGCACGAGGCAAAGCGCGACGACTCGAGCGCGATCAGGGCCACCGCGTTGGGCAGACGGCGTGCCAGGGCGACGAACGCGCTGCGCGGCATCGGGGCATGGCGCTCGAGCGGCAGGCCGCGCGCCGCCAGCGCATCGGCCGGCGGGCCGACGACGACGAGCCGCACCCGCGGCCCGAGCAGCGGCGCCAGCGCCGCCGCGAGCGTGTCGACGAGCATGTGCTCCGACGCCGCCACCAGCAGGTGCACCGGCTCGCCCGGGCGCTGCGGCGCAAGCGGCAGATCCTCGTCGAAGAAGGCGTGGTTGGGAACGACGGCGCTGGCGCGGGCCAGCGGCGCGAGCTCGTGCTGCAGCCGTGCCGTGCTGAAGGTGGCGAGGTCGGCCGACGCGAGACAGCGCTTCAGCCAGGGCAGGCCGGCGCGCACCACGTCGTGCTGCGAGATGTGCGGGGCGATCTCGGTGAGCAGATCGTCGATCTCGTAGACGACGGCCGCGCCCGCGCACAGCGCGCGCTGCTGCAGCCGCAGCACCCGGCGCGACAGGCCGCGCTGCACGATCAGCACATCGGCGGCGGCCAGCTCGGCCGGACGGCAGTCGTGAAACGAACGCCACTGCAGCGCCCAGCCGCGCTCGTGCGCCAGCGCCTCGAGCGGCCGGCGCAGCCGGATCTCGGCGATCAGCGAATCGATGTCGCCGGCGGTGGCGAGGATGCGCATCGGCAGCAGGCCAGGCGCGATGCGCTCAGCGCGCGCGCGCCTCGAGCGCCACGAATTCCCAGATCACGTGGCTGCAGCGGCCTTGCCGGATGCGGCGCGCGAGCCGCGCGCGCTCGAACCAGTTGGCCGGTACCGGGACGAAGTCATGCGAGGCGCTGGACTTGGTGAGCTGCACGCGGCGCGCCTCGAAGTCCCCGCTGAAACCGTACAGGGCCGCCAGGCGCTTCGGGCGCGTGAAGTACTCGTGCGTGTCGGCCGTCACGTAGTTCACGTGCGTCGGATCCTGGAAGGCCGTCTTGTGCGGGTAGGCCGGCGTGCTGGCGTAGAACAGACCACCGGGTACGAGAACGCGCCAGATCTCGTTCATCAGCTCGATGAACGGGAATCGGGTACCTTGCCCGTCGGCGGTGGGGAGCACGCGCGGCACGTGCTCGAGGAAGTCGTAGGCCGACACCGACTCGAAGCTGTCGTCGGGCCAGGGGATGGGCGCGACGGCCAGATTGGCGCGGCGAATGCGCCCTTCGCCATCGGCCGGCGCGTCGAGATCGACTCCGTAGAGCTCATCGCGCCCATAGGGGTTGCGCGGCACGCGGCCGCACCCCAGGTCCAGGTGGCGCGTCGTCATCGGCAACTCCTGCGCTGCGCAGCGTCGGCGGGCGGCAACCCGCGCGCGGTCATCGGGCGGCTGTCGGCGCCGGGAATCGCCGGCGGCAAGGCCAGGCGTGCCGGCGCGCGCGATTGTGCCAGCGGCCCCGGGCCGGCCGGCCGCGGCTGACTACACTGGCCTGCGCCGAACGCGCCGCCCCGACGACCGCAGCCCGCCCGATGTCCGATCCCCCATCCGATCACGCGTGCGCCCCGCAGCCCGCGGTCGCGATCCCGGTACACAAACCCGAGCTGTCGGCGGCGGAGAGGCTCTCGCTCGAGCACACCGTCGAGCTGCTGGCCGGCTGGCCGCTCTTTGTCATCGGCCCGGACCGGCTCGGCGGCTCGCTCGACGCGCTGTGCCGGCGCCACGGCCCGCGGCTGGGCTGCAAGACCTACCCCGACCGCTACTTCGCGAGCATCGGCGGCTACAACGCCCTGATGCGCGCGAAGGCGTTCTACGAATCCTTCGGCCCGTACAGCCACCTGCTGATCGCGCAGCTCGACGCCCTCGTGCTGAGCGACGAGCTCGAGGCCTGGTGCCGCCGCGGCTACTCGTACATCGGTGCGCCGTGGTTCGTCGGCGGCAGCGAGCCGCGCCTGCCGCTCGAGTTCTGGGGCGTGGGCAACGGCGGGTTCTCGCTGAGGGACATCGCCGACTTCCTGCGCGTGCTGAACACGCCGCGGCGCATTCCCAACTTCATCAAGTCGCGCGCCGGCGGCAAGGCCGGAATCACGGGCCTGCCGCGCCGCATCAAGCACGAGCGCTGCTTCGCCTACAACGTCGAGCCCTTGTTCCCGCGCTCGAACGAAGACCATTTCTGGGGCATCCTGGTCCCCGCGGTCTACCCGTTCTTTCGCGTGGCGCCGCCCGAGGTGGCGCTGGGCTTCGCGTTCGAGGCCGCACCGCGGCTGGCCTATGGGCTCAACGGGCAGAGGTTGCCGTTCGGATGCCATGCCTGGGAGCGCTACGACCGCGCGTTCTGGACCGAGCAGCTCGCCTTCCTGCGCAACGCCGCGGCTACTTCGGCGTAGGCGGCGGGCTGCCGGGCCGCGGCGGTGCGACCGCCTCGCGCACGCCATACCAGGCGCGCAGCAGCCCGCGGTGCACCTGCGCGGCCAGGCCGCGGCGCGTGCGCACGCGCGCCGCATGGCCGCGCTGCGCGGCGAGCCCCGCCGCGGCCGCGGCGGCGTCCAGCGCAGCGTCGCCGGCGTGGCGCGCGAGCAGCGCATCGAGGGCCCGCCCCAGATCGCGCGGGCGGCTGGCCGCGAAGGGCGCCAGGTTGTCCGGCCAGGGGTAAAAGGCATGGATCAGCGTCCATACCCCGGCTTCGTCCAGGCCGGTGAAACGCTGCGCCATGAGTTGCGCGCACTCCTCGACATGGCGGCGCGTGTCGGCCGAAAGCCCGCCCGGCATGTAGTGCACCGTGGGTGCCGGGCAGTGCACCACGTCCACGCCGGCATCGAAGGCGCGGCACAGCCAATGGGTGTCGCCGACGATGCGCCAGCGCGTGTCGTAGGGTCCGGTGCGCTCGAGCGCGCTGCGCGTGGCATAGACGCCGTTGTGGCAGATCTTCGGGCAGCGCAGCCACGAACCGGCGTCGAGCGGCGCCGGCAGCCACAGCTTGCGGCGCGCGCCGACGTGCAGCCAGGCCGAGCTCAGGATCAGCAGCGGCGTGCCCGCCGTGGCCGAGCGGCGCAACAGCGCGCGTGCGGCCACCGCCGCGGCGTCCGGCGTCAGCCAGTCGTCGGCATTGAGGACGCAGACGAGATCGCCGCGCACCAGCGCCAGCGCCTTGTTCAGCGCGTCGTACAGGCCGGCATCGGGCTCGCTCACGTAAACGTCGATCTGTCCCGCGTGCGCCTCGATGATCTCGCGTGTGCCGTCGTCGGAAAGCCCATCGACGACCACATGCTCGACGGCGTCCCATTGCTGGTTGCGCACGCTGGCCAGCGTGCGCCCGATGGTCGCCCGGGCATTGCGCACCACGGTGACGTAGCTCACGAGCGGACGCGTCGCCGAGCCGCGCTTGCAGCGCCCGGGTGCACTCAGGCGCAGGCCGCCTTCGAGCCGCGCCGCCCCTGCGGCTTCGGGCGCGGCCGGCGGCCGGCCCGCCAGCGGCCCGGCGTGCCCCGCTGCACCCGCCTGATCCACGCGGCCCATCATAGCGGGCGCCCCCTGCTCCGCGCCCGGCCGGCCGGCTGACGATGCTGGCTTGCCGGAGTGCGCCACAACGTCCCTGCCCCGCGCCCGACCGGCCGGCTCGCCTGCGCCCGCGCGGCACCCCAGGCCGACCCGATCCGATAATGCGCGCCGCATGCGCATCCGCCGTTGAAGACATGGGCCTGCTGGCGCCCGCCCGCCTCGAGGTGCTCGTCAGCCTGGGCCGCTCGGCACCGGGCGACGGCGGCATCTTCGAGTTCTCCTCGCAACTGGGCCGGCGTATCGCGGCGGCTGCGCCGCAGTGGCGCAGCCGGCACGGCGTGGGCTTCTCCTTTCACCTGCGGCCCGAGTTGCAGGGCCTGTTCGGCCCCGAAGTCGGCTACCTGCCGCTGGCGCCGCTGCAGCGCCTGGTGCACCGCACGCCGCGCCCGATCGCGCTGTGGCACGCGACGCATCAGATGAACAAGTCGCGGCCGCCGCGCGGCTGCACGCACCGGCTGGTGACGATCCACGACCTCAACTACCTGTACGGCCGCCCGCGCCTGTCGGTGTGGCGGCACAACCGGCGCCTGCGCGCGCTGCTGGGGCGCACCGACCAGGTGGCCACGGTGAGCCATCACTCGGCCGGCGACGTGCGCCGCTGGCTGGGCTGGAGCGGGCCGCTCGAGGTCATCCACAACGGCGCGCGCAGCTTCGTCGGCGCGCCGCAGCGGCCGCTCGCCGGCTGGGCCGAGGACGATGCCCAGCCGTTCCTCCTGCACCTGAGCCGCCTGTCGCCTTCGAAGAACCCGCAGGCAATCGTCGGGCTGGCCCGCGCGTGGCCGCAGATGCTCTTCGTGCTGTGCGGCCCCGATGGCCGTGACGCACGCGCGCTGCGCGAGGCGACGCGCCTGCCGAACCTGCAGTTCCACCTCGGCATCGACGACGCGCAGAAGGCCTGGGCCTACGCGCACTGCGCCGGCTTCCTGTTCCCCTCGCTCACCGAGGGCTTCGGCCTGCCGCCGATCGAGGCCATGCACTTCGGCAAGCCGGTGTTCCTGGCGCGCCGCACCAGCCTGCCCGAGATCGGCGGCGACGCGGCCGACTACTTCGACGACTTCGAACCCGCCGCGATGCGCCGCGTGGTCGAGCAGGGCCTGGCGCGCGACGCCGCCGAGCCGGCGCGCGCCGACGCCGTGCGCCGGCACGCCGCGCGTTTCGACTGGGACCGCGCCGCCGCCGCCTACCTCGCGCTGTACGCGCGGCTGCTCGGCCTGCCCGAGCCGGCCGCAGTGCACGCCCCTGCCGCCTGAAGGCCGGCGCGCGCCCGGGATAATCGGCCGCCATGCAAGTGTTCCGTGGCGTCGGCCACCCGGCGCTGGCCGGCAGCGCGCACGCGCTCACGATCGGCAACTTCGACGGCGTGCACCGCGGCCACCAGGCCATGCTGGCGCTGCTCACCAACGAGGCGCGGCACCGGCGGCTGGTCTCGTGCGTGCTGACCTTCGAGCCGCACCCGCGCGACTTCTTCGCCGCGCGCGCCGGCCGGCCCGAGCTGGCGCCGCCGCGCGTCACCACGCTGCGCGACAAGCTCGCCGAGATCGAGCGCTGCGGCATCGAGCGCGTAGTGGTGGCGCGCTTCGACGAGCGCCTGGCGGCGATGCCGGCGCAGGACTTCATCGACACGGTGCTGCGACGCGGCCTCGGCGCGCGCTACGTGCTCGTCGGCGACGACTTCAGCTTCGGCGCGGGGCGCGCCGGCAACTACGGCACCCTCGACGCCGCCGGCGAGCGCGCCGGCTTCGACGTCGCCCGCATGATGAGCTACGAGGTGCACGGGCTGCGCGTGTCGAGCTCGGCGGTGCGCGAGGCGCTGGCCGGCGGCGACATGGCACGCGCCGAGGCGCTGCTCGGCCGGCCCTACGCCATCAGCGGGCGCGCGCTGCACGGGCGCAAGCTCGGGCGCGAGCTCGGGTTTCGCACGCTCAACCTGCGCTTTGCCCATGCGCGTCCGGCCGCCGGCGGCATCTTCGTCGCGCGCGTGCACGGCCTGGCCCCAGCGCCGCTGCGCGCCGTCGCCAGCCTGGGCGTGCGCCCCAGCGTCGAGGACGCCGGGCGCGTGCTGCTGGAAGTGCACTGCCTCGACTGGCCCGCGGCACTGGGCAGCGAAGGCGGCTACGGCCGCCTGCTGCGCGTGGAGCTGCTGCACAAGCTGCACGACGAACAGCGCTACGCCTCTATGGAGGCGCTGCGCGCGGGTATCGCGGCCGACACCGCCGCCGCCCACGCCTGGTGGGCGCGGCAGGACGCCGTGGCCGGCGGCACGTCGCGCTGAGGCCGGCGCCCGCCGCAAGGACATCCGCACGGACATCGACGCCGAGGCCCGCGCATTCGTCACAAGGCGCCGCCCAAGGCAGCGCGTGAGGGGCGTCGCTAGAATCGGCCGCACGATGCACCGCCCGAGCTCCCACTGCCACCGCATGCGCCGGCATGCCGCCACGCGCCGGCAGTCGACGCGCGACCGAATTAGCGGCTAGCGCGGCGAGCGGCCCGCCGCCGGGCGGCACGCGCGCCGGGCCACGCGCCCCTATTGCCTATTGCCCTGCTCGCACGGCGACGGCCTTCCGAGAGCAGGCCTTCCCCGAGACGACGAGCGACCTGCGCCGCACCGCGCGCGCCCCCGCACCATGAGCACCACCCCCGACTACAAGGCCACGCTGAACCTGCCCGAGACGCCGTTCCCGATGCGCGGCGACCTGGGCAAGCGCGAGCCCGGCTGGATCGCGGCCTGGAACGAGTCCGGCCTGTACCGGCGCCTGCGCGCGGCACGCCGCGGCGCGCCGCTGTTCGTGCTGCACGACGGCCCGCCCTACGCCAACGGCACGCTGCACATCGGACACGCCGTCAACAAGATCCTGAAGGACATGGTCGTCAAGTGCCGGCAGCTCGCCGGCTACGACGCGCGCTACATCCCCGGCTGGGACTGCCACGGCCTGCCGATCGAGAACCAGATCGAGAAGGACCACGGCCGCGGCTTGCCGCGCGCCAAGGTGCAGAGCCTGTCGCGCGCCTACGCCGCCGAGCAGATCGCGCAGCAGATGGCCGATTTCCAGCGCCTGGGCGTCCTCGGCGACTGGGAGCACCCCTATCGCACGATGGACCGCGCCAACGAGGCGGGCGAGATCCGCGTCCTGAAACGCGTGATGGAGCGCGGCTTCGTCTACCGCGGCAGCAAGCCGGTGTACTGGTGCTTCGACTGCGGCAGCTCGCTGGCCGAGTTCGAAATCGAGTACGCCGACAAGGAGAGCACCACCGTCGACGTGATGTTCGCCGCCGCCGAACCCGGGGCGCTGGCCGCCGCCTTCGGCCTGGCGGCGCTGCCCAAGCCGGCGTTCGCGGTGATCTGGACCACCACGCCCTGGACGCTGCCGGCCAACCAGGCGCTCAACCTCAACCCGCATCTGGAGTACGCGCTCGTCGACACGCCGCGCGGGCTGATGCTGGTGGCCGCCGAGCTGGCGGCGCGCTGCCTCGAACGCTGGGGCCTCACCGGCCAGGTGCTCGCGCGCACGATGGGCGCCCGGCTCGGCGCGCTGCACTTCCACCACCCGCTGGCGCAGGCACACCCGGGCTACGCGCGCACCGCGCCGGTGTACCTGGCCGACTACGCCACCGCCGAAGACGGCACCGGCGTCGTCCACAGCGCGCCGGCCTACGGCGTCGAGGACTTCCATTCCTGCGTCGCACACGGCATGCGGCACGACCAGATCCTCAACCCGGTGCAGGGCGACGGGCGCTACGAGCCGGCGCTGCCGCTGTTCGGCGGCCTGAACATCTGGCAGGCCAATGCGCGCGTCGTCGAGGTGCTGGCACAGAGCGACCGGCTGCTGCACAGCGCGCCGCTGGTGCACAGCTACCCGCATTGCTGGCGCCACAAGACGCCGGTGATCTACCGCGCCGCGGCACAGTGGTTCGTGCGCATGGACGAAGGCGAAGGCGTCTTCACCGTCGACAAGGCACCGCAGACGCTGCGCCAGACCGCGCTCGCGGCCATCGACGCCACCGCCTTCTACCCCGAGAGCGGCCGCGCGCGGCTGCGCGACATGATCGCGAACCGCCCCGACTGGTGCATCAGCCGGCAGCGCAACTGGGGCGTGCCGCTGCCCTTGTTCCTGCACAAGACGACGGGCGAGCTGCACCCGCGCACGCTCGAGCTGATGGAGCGCGCGGCCGAGCTCGTCGAGGAGGGCGGCGTCGAGGCCTGGAGCCGGCTCGACCCGAGCGAGTGGCTCGGCGACGAAGCCGCGCACTACGCCAAGAGCCAGGACATCCTCGACGTCTGGTTCGACTCGGGTTCCACCTTCCACCATGTGCTGCGCGGCTCGCATGCCGGCACGCCCGAAGACCCGAGCCACCACGCGGCGGGCCCCGAGACCGACCTCTACCTCGAGGGCCACGACCAGCACCGCGGCTGGTTCCACAGCTCGCTGCTGGTGGCCTGCGCGCTCGAGGGCCGCGCGCCCTACCGCGGTCTGCTCACGCACGGCTTCACGGTCGACGGCCAGGGCCGCAAGATGAGCAAGAGCCTGGGCAACTTCGTCGAGATGCGCACGGTGGCCAAGCAGCTCGGCGCCGAGATCATCCGCCTGTGGTGCGCCGCCACCGACTACTCGGGCGACCTGTCGATCGACGAGCGCATCCTCGCGCGCGTCGTCGACAGCTACCGCCGCATCCGCAACACGCTGCGCTTCCTGCTCGCCAACACGAGCGACTTCGACGCCGCCCGCGACGCCGTGGCGCCGGCCGACCTGCTCGAGATCGACCGCTGGGCGCTGGCGCGCGCCGCGCAGGTGCAGGCCGAGATCCTCGGCCACTACGAGCGCTTCGAGTTCCACCCGATCGTGGCGCGCGTGCAGGTGTTCTGCGCCGAGGATCTGGGCGCCTTCTACCTCGACGTGCTGAAGGACCGCCTCTACACCACGGCACCGGCGTCGCACGCGCGGCGTTCGGCGCAGACGGCACTGTGGCACCTCACGCACGCGATGCTGCGCTGGATGGCGCCCTTCCTCAGCTTCACCGCCGAGGAAGCGTGGGCGGTGTTCGCCGGCCGCGGCGAGTCGATCTTCTCGCAGACCTTCTGGCGCTTTGCCGAAGATGCGGGCGACACCGGCGCGCTGCTGGCCAAATGGGCACGCCTGCGCGAGCTGCGCGACGCGGCCAACAAGGAGATCGAGGCGGTGCGCGCCGCCGGCGCTCTGGGCTCGTCGCTGCAGGCCGAGCTGGCGATCACGGCGCCGGCGGCCGATCACGCGCTGCTGGCCTCGCTGGGCGAAGACCTGAAGTTCGTCTTCATCACCTCGGCCGTGACGCTGGCCGAAGGCGACGCGCTGGCCATCGGCGTCACGCCGAGCGCGGCGAAGAAGTGCGAGCGCTGCTGGCACTGGCGCAGCGACGTCGGCGCCGACGCCGCGCACCCGCTGCTGTGCGGCCGCTGCACGGGCAACCTCTTCGGCGCCGGCGAGGCGCGCTGCTGCGCGTGAGTGCGCGGCACAGCCTCCGCGCGCCGCGCGCGCCACGCACCGCGCACGGGGTGGCGCGGTGAGCCGGCGCCCGGCCGGCGCGGGCCTCGTGCTCTGGCTCGGCCTGGCCGCCATCGTCGTGCTGGCCGATCAGGTGACGAAGACGCTCATCCTCGGCTGGTTCCAGGACGGCGAGGTGCGCCCCGTGGCCTCGTTCTTCAACCTCGTGCGCGTGCACAACACCGGCGCCGCCTTCAGCTTCCTGGCCGGCGCCTCGGGCTGGCAGCGCTGGTTCTTCGTCGCGCTGGGCGTCGGCGCGTCGGGCTTCATCGTCTGGATGATCCGCGCGCACCCGCAGCAGCGGCTCTTCTGCTTCGCGGTCAGCATGATCATGGGCGGCGCGCTGGGCAACGTCGTCGACCGCCTGCTGCACGGCTACGTGGTCGACTTCCTGCAGTTTCGTTTCGCCTTCCTCGAACCCGTCTTCGCCGGCGGCTACTTCCCGAGCTTCAACCTCGCCGACAGCGCCATCACGCTCGGCGCGGTGAGCCTGATCGTCGACGAGCTGCTGCGCGTGCGGCGCGCGCGCTGAGGGCGGCGCGCGCACGGCGGCCGCGGCGCGGGCCCCGCCGCGCAGTCCGCCTGCGCGCGCCCGGCGTGCTCAGAACGCGTCGAGCGGGCTGCGCACGCCGCGCCCGCCGCGGTTGAGCACATGCGTGTAGATCATCGTCGTCGAGACGTCGGCGTGGCCGAGCAGTTCCTGCACGGTGCGGATGTCGTAGCCGGCCTGCAGCAGGTGCGTCGCGAACGAGTGGCGCAGCACGTGCGGCGAGCAAGGCTTGGCGATACCGGCGCGGCGCGCCGCCAGCGCCACCGCGCGCTGCACGCCGGCCTCGTGCAAGTGGTGGCGCCGGATCTCGCCGCTGCGCGGATCGGCCGAGCGTTGCGCGCCGGGAAACACCCATTGCCAGCCCCAGGCGCGCGGCGCGCCGCGGTACTTCAGCGCCAGCGCGTCGGGCAGCCAGACGGCGCCGAAGCCTTCGGCCAGGTCGCGGTCGTGCAGCGCCTTGGCGCGCGCGAGTTGCTGCTCGAGCGGCAGGATCAGGTTCTCGGGCAGCACGGTGACGCGGTCCTTGCCGCCCTTGCCTTCGCGCACCAGCAGCTCGCGCCGCGCGAACTCGAGGTCCTTGACGCGCAGCCGCAAGCCCTCGAGCAGGCGCAGCCCGGTGCCGTACAGCAGCGCGGCGACGAGGTGCATCGTGCCGTTGAGCTCGCAAAGCAGCGCGCGCACCTCGGCCGGCGTCAGCACCACCGGCAGCCGCCGCCGCTCCTTGGCCGCCACCAGTTCGTCGAGCCAGGGCAGCTCCACCCCGAGCACGTGCCGATAGAGGAACAGCAGTGCCGACTTCGCCTGCGACTGCGTCGACGCCGAAACCCCGCGCTCGACAGCCAGCGAAGTCAGGAAAGCCGTCACCTCACGCGCTCCCAGCTCGCGCGGGTGCCGCCGCCCGTGAAAGCGCACGAAGCGGCGGATCCAGTCGACATAGGCGCTTTCGGTGCGGATGGCGTAATGGCGCAGGCGGATCTCCGCGCGTACGCGCTCGAGCAGGCGCGGCGCGGCCGCCGCCCCGTGCACCGCGCCGCCGGCCGACCCGACCCCCGATCCGCGCGGATCGCTGTTGACGGCGCGAACGGCCGGAGCAGAATCGACGCCGGCCAAGGCATCCGGGACGAGGGGCGCGGCGGGAGACGACGGCAGATTCATGCAGCCGGAATTTAGGCGGCCTATCGCACCGGCGCGATGACCCGAAAGCGGGGTTCAGGAGGGGTCCGACCGAGGGCGGCCGAAAGGGGGAGCGCGATGGCAGGCAGGTGTCATAGACAAACTCCGGTCCCAGTGCGCCCGCAGTCCATTTCACGTTATGCGTCAAATAACACCGCAGCGGACGCTCCACCGCCGGCAAATCCCGTGCGGTCAGGCTCAGCGTCGGCCTACACTTGCCCAACCCTGCTGCAGCTTTGCGGCGACTCGAAAACCAACCGCCCACTTGAGTTCTCGAGTTCTCAACCTTCGCAGACGCAACTCATGAACGTGACCACTGTGATAACCGTCCAGGGAACAACAAGGTCAGAACGCGCCGGAGGGCTAGACGCCGGAGAGGTAAGTCAGTTCACCATCGAGCCCGGACAATATGAGGCCAGCGTAAGCAGCCCCAGCGATCTCATCGATCATATCAGTCACACTTCTTACCTCCGTGGCGAGTGGATAAGCTCCCTACGCATTGGTCAGGTCGACGTAGTCGAGGGTTTCATCAGGCAAGCCTTGGGTGACTGTCAGGGCGACATTGATGACGTAGTACAAGCACTATTGGAAGAAGGTATGTTCTGCAATGCAGACGCTGGCGATCTTCGATCACTGGTGCTGCTCGTCGCGAACGCACTCTCCGCGGAGTAGTCAAACATGGACGCCAATTCTGGCAAGAAGTTGTTCGCGAGCTACGAAGATGCCGACAGAGCAGCCAAGGCCATGCGGACCCGACACGACGAACCCTTCCGGCCAGTAAAGGTTGAAGGAGGTTGGGTCGTAGGAGGCCGTCACCTGAAGAGGTTAGCGCCATACAAGCGAGTGAAGGCTTTCGCCGACATTCCGGCCCTTTTTGCTGAATTGGCTGACTCCGTTTCCGAGAATGATGTGGCCGAGTACGCGAACCAGATCCGTGCAGAGAATGCTCCGTCAGAAGTCATAGGGGAAGGCGAACGTTGGAAGCTGATCTCCGCAGACGTTCAGATTGGCAAGCAACTGGGAATGAAGAGCGACAAGCCGTATCTCGTTCTCACCCTCACGCGGGAAGCTCAGACGTTGCGCATCCAGATGGGAGGGGCGTTTTCCCGCCACATTCCATTGATCGCGCGCCAGGCCGAGTCGCTACTTGGCCGGAACATCATTTGGTACACGTGGAACCCCAGCAACGACCCAACGAAATGGGAGAACAACAAATGGTTCTACATGATCGAACCGGTTGACGCATAACTCGCCGCTGCAGCCGACGTGCTACAGCAGGCTTCGCCTGCTTCCGCACGCGGCTGAGCTTCGTCGTTATGCCTCCCAGTTCTCGGCAATGTCGCGGTCTTCGGTCGGCGGTTCGCGCTGCGGTACTTCGCGCGCGCGAGCGAGCGCTGTCGCACGCGGGACGCACCGAGTCGCGCGCGTTCGTGGCGTCGCTGCCGGCGCGGGCTGGGTGACTTTGCGCAGCGAGCGTCGTCACACTGCGCCTGGTCGTCCTGGTTGCCGCCGGCGGCCTGCCAGCGGTCGTCGCTCGCGGCCAGCGCCGTCGTTCGCCACCGCGCCTTCCTTCTGGCATGCTCCCGCATAACCCGGCGCTGCAGCCGACGTGCTACAGCAGGCTTCGCCTGCTTCCGCACGCGGCTGAGCTTCGTCGTTATGCCACCCGGTCTTCGGCAATGTCGCGGCCTGCGGTCCGTGATTCGCGTTGCATCAGTTCGCGCGCGCGAGCGAACGCCGTCGCACGCGGGAAACACCGTGTCGCGCGCGTTCGTGGCGCCACTTCCTGCATCTGCGGAGTATCTTTGCGCAGCGGGCGTCGTCGCACCGCGTGTCGCCGTCTCGGGTACCGCCTTGTCCGGGCGTCCAGTCAGCGGCTTCTGCCAGCGCCGTCGCTCGCCAGCTTGTGCGCGTTCTGGCATGCTCCCGCATAACCCGGCGTTGCAGCCGACGTGCTACAGCAGGCTTCGCCTGCTTCCGCACGCGGCTGAACTTCGCCGTTACCGTGAAAGCCCAACCCGTTGAGAGCGAGTTGATCCCTCCCGCCGATCGGCAGGATTGGCAAGGCCGCTGGGCCCGACCCCTCGAAATCAGCGGCGGATCAAGCGCTGGCGGCGGCCGC
>JADYZZ010000051.1 GCA_020852865.1 Rubrivivax sp. | reverse complement strand
CTGGAGCGACTCTCGCTCCTGCTTCGACAACTTGACGGTGGGCGCTTGCCGGCCTCGACTCACGAGTGACAAGCTTATCTGCAGCCCTCCGCCATGTAAAGCAATTTCAGGGATGTTGTACTAGGGCCGCGGCTTGCGGCGCGGCGCCTCGAGCGGCGCTGCGCCGCCGCGGATGCGCTGGCGTACGTCGCTCGGCGTCGTGCCGAAGCGGCGCCTGAAGCGGCGGTTGAAGTGCGAGAGGTCGCCGAAGCCCGCCTCGAATGCGATGCCGGCGATCGTCCAGGCGGCATATCGGGGGCTCGTCAGCATGCCCAGCGCCGCGCCCAGGCGCCTTTCGAGGGCGAATTCGCTGAACGTGGTGCCCTGTTCCTCGAACAGCATCTGCACGCAGCGCGTCGACACACCCTGCCGCCGCGCGATCTGGTCGATGGGCAGCGTGGCGTCGCGCTCGAGATCGGAGCGGATCGCGGCCAGCCTGGCGGCACGCACGCCTCGTCCGCGCGCGATCGCCCGCGCCTCGTCGGTGGCGCCGATGGCCAGCGCCATCAGGTCGTAGACATGCGTCGCCGCCAAGCGAGCCAGCGCAGGCTCGTCCAGCCGATCGGGCAAGCTGGCGACGTAGCGCTGCAGCAATCCGAGAGCCGCCGTCTGGCGCGGAATTCGGCGCGCGGCGGCGGCCTCGATGTCGGTCAGCATGGCCAGCGCCTCGAACGGCACGCGCACCGACAGGTAGGTGGCGTCGACGAACTCGAGCCGCGAAGGCTCGCGGTAGACGAGCAGCACCGCGTCGCCGAGGCGGGGCGCGCTCTCCTGGCGGCCCTGACCGAGGGCGATCTCGCCTCCGGTCTTGACCATCAGGCACACCGTGTCGTCGCCGTCGGCCAGCTTGCTGCGCGGGCGCGCCGCCCGGGCCGTGACCGGGCTCACCATCCTGGCGCGGCGCAGCCCCGGTGCGATGTGGATCTGCATGTCGATCGCGCGACCGGGCTCGGCATCGATCTCCATGCCGATCGAGCGATCGAACAGGTCGCGCAGCGCCGGCAGGCGCCGCGCCGCGGGAAGCTGGGCGGTCGACAGCCGCAGCGACTTCGCGCCCTGCTCCTCGAGTTGCATCGTCGCATCTCCCGCTGCTGCGCAGCGCAGCCATTCTCGGTCGCTCTGAACTCGGCGTCCAGGCACGCCGCGAGCGGCACAGGCCGCTTCGCCACGGCTTCGCCTGCGGCACAGCGGCGCTTCGCATGGGCCACAGACGGCCGCCGCGTCGCCGGCCATCATCGTCGCGTCGACGGCGGCATTCCCGGCCCGACGCCGCCGAACACGACCAGCCACGAGAGGAATCCCATGCAGTTCAAGCCAACGTCCCGCCTTGCACTGGGCGGCGCGACCCTGTGCGCCACGGCCCTGTGCGTCCCGTTCGTGCTGGCGCAGATGGCGCCGCCGGCGGAGAACCAGGGTGTCAGCGCGCGCGTGATCGGAGCGGTGCCGCTTGCGGGCGAGTTCGACGCCGTCGAAGGGCGCCAGCTTCGGATGCGCGTCGTGACCCTCGCGCCCGGTGGCGTGTTCGCGCTGCACAGCCACAAGGATCGGCCCTCGGTGGAGTTCGTTCTCAAGGGCAACGCGACGGAGCTGCGCGGCCAGACGAGCAAGGAGTATCGCGAGGGCGACTCCGTGCTCGCCGACAGGAACACCACCCACTGGTGGCGCAACGACGGGCCGCAGGCGGCCGTCTTCGTGGCGGTCGACGTCTTCAATCCGCCGAAGTGAGGCTGCCGGCGGCGGCGTTGAGCAGCGAACGGCCGACCGCCCGCACCGGACGTGCCGACCTCGGTGTCGGCCGCCCGGCTTGCGCCGCGGCGAACGCGGCGCGTGCGCCGCGGCCCGGCCGCTGCGCACGGCCCGGCCGCTGCGCAGGGCCCGGCCGCTGCGGTATGAGCGGTTGATCCCGAGGCGAACGGGTCGGCCGCCGTGCGGCCGCTGCCGCCGCCTTCTGGCCCGGCGGCAGCGCGTCCTGTCGCGTCTTCGCGGCGAGGTCGGCCGGCGTCGAGCGCCAGACCGATGGCGTTGAATTCGATGTGCGCCACGGCATGCAGCTGCGCCGCGCGCCCCTCGCGCGTGAACGGCGCGCGCCGCGGCAACGCGGCCGGCGGCACGAGGCGAGGGCGCGCGGGGCGGCCGGGCAGGGTGGATGGAGACGGCAGTACCGCCTGCGTGTCGAGCCGGCCGGCGCACGGCAGCGCCAGCGCGGCCGCCACCTTCGCCGCGGGGTCGGCCAGCGCCAGCAGGTCGAGTGCATGCCTGCGCCGTTTCATCGGCGGCATCATCGAGGCGCGGTTGGCGCGTTCGGCGCATTGCGCCACCCGCCACGCGTCCGTGCCGCGCGTCCCTGTGACGCGCCCGTGTCACGCGCCGGTGCTCCGGCCCTGTGCTTCGGACCGGTGGCGTGCGCCCGCGCGCGTCAAGCCGCGCTGCGCTCGTCGGACGCCAGTTCGGCGCCGACGCGCTCGCGCGCCGTGCGCACGTGCTGCGCGATCGTCCGCGCCGCACGCTCGGCGTCGCCGGCGGCGATGGCGTCCAGCACATCGGCGTGCTCGCTCCAGACCTTGCGCGCCAGCGCCGGGCGGCGCAGCACTTCACCCATCGCCCGGCGCAGGTGCTGCCAATGCGTCTGCATGGCCTCGACGATGAGCGGGTTGCCGCTGGCGGCGTAGACCCAGGCGTGGAAGTCGACATCGGCCTGCAGCGCGGCGGCTGCGTCGCCGGCGGCGGCCACCTTGCGGCCATGCGCGACGATGGCGCGCGCGCGCTCGATCTGCGCGGGCGTGGCGCGCGCGGCGGCGAGCGAGGCCGCCAGCGGCTCGAGCGCCGAGCGGAACTCGTAGATGGCCTCGAAACGCGCACGGTCCACCGGCGCCACCTGCAGGCCGCGCCGACCGTGCTCGACCAGAAAGCCTTGCTGCCTGAGCAGCCCGAGTGCCGTCATCACCGGCTGGCGCGAGACCTCGAGGCGCGCCGCCAGCTCGTCCTGCGTCACGCGCTCGCCCGGGGCGAGTGCGCCGTCGCAGATGGCGTCGAGGATGCGCGCGTAGGCCTGCTCGACGAGCGTCTTGCGGGGCTTCAGCGATTCGATGGGCATGGCCGGCCGTGATTGTGTCGGATCAGGGTCATTCCGGATATTGAATGCTACATACTGTATACGATAATATTCTGTCCGTCTACGCCACGGGCTGCCTTTCCCGAACCGGCCCCAACCTCCTCATCGCCATGGACAACACCCCGATCCGCGTGCTGCTCGCCAAGGTCGGCCTCGACGGCCACGATCGCGGCGTCAAGGTCGTCGCGCGCGCGCTGCGCGACGCCGGCATGGACGTCATCTATTCCGGACTGCACCGCAGCCCGGAGGAAGTGGTCAACACCGCCATCCAGGAGGACGTCGACGTGCTCGGCGTGAGCCTGCTGTCCGGCGTGCAGCTGACCGTGTTCCCCAAGCTGTTCGAGTTGCTCGAGGACAAGGGCGCGGGCGACCTCATCGTCATCGCCGGCGGCGTGATGCCCGACGAGGACGCCGCGGCCATCCGCCGCATGGGCGTGCGCGAGGTGCTGCTGCAGGACACGCCGCCGCAGGCCATCGTCGACTCGATCCGCAACCTGGTCGCCGCGCGCGGCGCGCGCTGAAGGCGGCCGCGCCGCCGCCGGAGACGAACGATGGAAGAGTGGAAGTTCCCGGTCGCCTACGACGAGGAGTACCTGCCGCCGGCCGCGAGCCGCTGCTGGTTCCCACGCCGCGAGACGATGCCCGCGGCCGAGCGCGAGCGCGCCATCTTCGAGCGGCTGCAGCAGGTCTGCCGCTACGCCTGGGAGCACGCGCCGTTCTACCGTCGGCACTGGGAGCAGGCGGGCTTCCACCCGAGCCAGCTGAAGTCGCTCGAGGACTTCGAGCAGCGCGTGCCGGTGGTCAAGAAGGCCGACCTGCGCGCCGCGCAGTCGGCGCATCCGCCTTTCGGCGACTACCTGTGCGTGCCCGAGGGCGAGATCTTCCACGTGCACGGCACCAGCGGCACCACCGGGCGGCCCACCGCGTTCGGCATCGGCCGCGCCGACTGGCGCGCGATCGCCAACGCGCACGCCCGCATCATGTGGGGCATGGGCATCCGCCCGGGCGACATGGTGTGCGTGGCCGCCATCTTCAGCCTGTACCTGGGCAGCTGGGGCGCGCTGGCGGGCGCCGAGCGCCTGCGCGCCAAGGCCTTCCCGTTCGGCGCCGGCGCGCCGGGCATGAGCGCGCGCCTGGCGCAGTGGCTGGCGACGATGAAGCCGGCCGCCTTCTACGGCACGCCGAGCTACGCCATCCACCTGGCCGAAGTGGCGCGCGAGGAGAAGCTCGACCCGCGCGCCTTCGGCCTCAGATGCCTGTTCTTCAGCGGCGAGCCCGGCGCCTCGGTGCCCGGCGTGAAGGACCGCATCGAGGAGCTGTACGGCGCCAAGGTCTACGACTGCGGCTCGATGGCCGAGATGACGCCGTTCATGAACGTCGCCGGCAGCGCGCAGAGCAACCAGGGCATGCTGTGCTGGCAGGACATCGTCTACACCGAGGTGTGCGACCCGGCGACGATGCGCCGCGTGCCCTACGGCCGGCGCGGCACGCCGGTCTACACCCACCTCGAGCGCACCAGTCAGCCGATGATCCGGCTGCTCTCCGGCGACCTCACGCTGTGGACGAACGACGAGACCGCCTGCGGCCGCACCTATCCGAGCCTGCCGCAGGGCGTGTTCGGACGCATCGACGACATGTTCACGATCCGCGGCGAGAACATCTACCCGAGCGAGATCGACGCCGCGCTCAACCAGATGCCCGGCTACGGCGGCGAGCACCGCATCGTCATCACGCGCGAGGCGGCGATGGACGAGCTGCTGCTGCGCGTCGAGCCGAACGCGGCCATCCACGGCGCCGGCGCGGCGGCGCGCGAGGCCTTTCGCGCCGAGGCGGCGCACAAGGTGCACACGCTGCTGGGCGTGCGCGCCAAGGTCGAGCTGGCCGAGCCGAACTCGATCGCGCGCACCGACTTCAAGGCACGCCGCGTGGTCGACGACCGCGAGGTCTTCCGCGCGCTCAACGAGCAGCTGCGCAGCGGCGGCTGAGCGGGACGCAGGCGCCATGAGCTACATCCCCTCGCTCGAACTGCTGGCGCAGCTCGATGGCGGCAGCGCGCGCGCGCTGGCGCGGCTGATGTCGCGCGCCGAGGCCGGCACGGCCGAGGCGCGCCCGGCGCTGGCCGAGGTCTACCGCCGCGCGGGCGCGGCGCACGTGATCGGCCTGACCGGCGTGCCCGGCAGCGGCAAGTCCACGCTCGTGGCCAAGCTGGCCGCCGCGCTGCGCGCGCGCGGCGAGAGGGTCGGCATCGTCGCCATCGACCCTTCCAGCCCGTACTCGGGCGGCGCCATTCTCGGCGACCGCATCCGCATGGCCGAGCTGGCCAACGACCCCGGCGTCTTCATCCGCAGCATGGCCACGCGCGGCGCCACCGGCGGCATGGCGCGCGCCGCGCTCGACGCGGTCGACCTGCTCGACGTCGCCGGCTACCGCACGATCATCCTCGAGACCGTGGGCGTGGGCCAGGACGAGGTCGAGGTGGCGCATGCGTCGGACACCACCGTCGTCGTCTCGGCGCCGGGCCTGGGCGACGAGATCCAGGCCATCAAGGCCGGTGTGCTCGAGATCGCAGACATCCACGTCGTCAGCAAGTGCGACCGCGACGACGCCAACCGCACGCTCACCGACCTCAGGCAGATGCTGACGCTCGGCACCATGGTCGGTCCCCGGCGCGCCTGGGCGGTGCCGGTGGTGGGCGTGAGCTCGTACACCGGCCAGGGCGTCGACGATCTGCTCGCGCGCATCGCGGCCCACCGCGCGGCGATGACCGACTCCGAGCTCGGCCGCGAGCGCCGCCGCCGCGTCGCCGAATTCCGCCTGCACAAGACCGCCGAGACGCTGCTGCTCGAGCGCTTCGCCGCCGGCGCCAAGGGCTTGGCGCCGGCGCTGGCCGACACCCTCGCCCGCCGCGCCAGCGACCCCTACGCCGCGGCCCGACAACTGATCGCCCAGACGATCCGCAAGGAATACACAGGAGATCTCGCATGAGCTGGCTTGACCCCAAGCAACACGACCGCCTCGAGTCCGAGCGCCGCGACTGGGAGGCCGGCGAGCTGGCCGCCTTCCTCGCCAAGCAGCCCGAACGCAAGGAGCAGTTCCACACCACGGGCGACTTCCCGGTGCAGCGCACCTACACCGCGGCCGACATCGCCGCCACGCCGCTCGCCGACATCGGCCTGCCCGGGCGCTACCCGTTCACGCGCGGGCCCTACCCGACGATGTACCGCAGCCGCACCTGGACGATGCGCCAGATCGCCGGCTTCGGCACCGGGGAGGACACCAACCAGCGCTTCAAGTACCTGATTGCGCAGGGCCAGACCGGCATCTCGACCGACTTCGACATGCCCACGCTGATGGGCTACGACAGCGACCACCCGATGAGCGACGGCGAGGTCGGTCGCGAAGGCGTGGCCATCGACACGCTGGCCGACATGGAGGCGCTGCTCGAAGGCATCGACCTCGAGAAGATCTCGGTGTCGCTCACGATCAACCCGACGGCGTGGATCCTGCTCGCGATGTACGTCGCGCTGGCCGAAAAGCGCGGCCTCGACCCGAACAAGCTCTCGGGCACGGTGCAGGCCGACATCCTCAAGGAGTACATGGCGCAGAAGGAGTACATCTACCCGATCGCGCCCTCGGTGCGCATCGTGCGCGACATCATCACCTACAGCGCGAAGAACCTGAAGCGCTACAACCCGATCAACATCTCCGGCTACCACATCAACGAGGCCGGCTCGTCGCCGCTGCAGGAAGCGGCCTTCACCCTCGCCAACCTCGTCGCCTACGTCGAGGAGGTCACCAAGACCGGCATGCCGGTCGACGAGTTCGCGCCGCGCCTGGCCTTCTTCTTCGTGAGCGGGGGCGACTTCTTCGAGGAGGTGGCCAAGTTCCGCGCGCTGCGCCGCTGCTACGCCAAGATCATGAAGGAGCGCTTCGGCGCGCGGAACCCCGAGTCGATGCGGCTGCGCTTTCACTGCCAGACGGCGGCGGCCACGCTCACCAAGCCGCAGTACCAGATCAACGTCGTGCGCACCGCGCTGCAGGCGCTCTCGGCCGTGCTGGGCGGCGCGCAGAGCCTGCACACCAACGGCTACGACGAGGCCTTCGCCATCCCGACCGAGGACGCGATGAAGATGGCGCTGCGCACGCAGCAGATCCTCGCCGAGGAGATCAACGTCGCCAACGTCATCGATCCGCTGGGCGGCAGCTATTACGTCGAGGCCCTGACCACCGAATACGAGCGCAGGATCTTCGAGATCCTGAAGGAAGTCGACGAGCGCGGCGGCGCCGTCAAGCTCATCGGGCAGGGCTGGTTCCAGAAGCAGATCGCCGACTTCGCCTACGAGACGGCGCTGCGCAAGCAGTCGGGGGACAAGCCCGTCATCGGCGTCAACCGCTTCGTCGAGAACGAGGAGGGCGCCAAGATCGAGATCCACCCCTACGACCCGAGCACCGCCGAGCGCCAGCTCGCGCGCCTGCGCCGCGTGCGCGCCGAGCGCGACGAGGCGCGCGTGCAGGCCCTGCTCGAGCAGCTGGCGGCGGTGGCCAGGGACGACACGCAGAACCTCATGCCGGTGACCGTCGAGCTGGTGAAGGCGGGCGCGACGATGGGCGACATCGTCGAGAAGCTCAGGGGCCTGTGGGGCACCTACCGCGAGAACCCGGTGTTCTGAGATGGCCGCCACGGCGCCTGCCATCGGCCCCGACAGCGCCGCCGGCGTCATCGCGCGCCTGCTCGCGGCGCGCGGCGTCGACCGCGTGTTCGCGCTGTGCGGCGGCCACATCATGCCGATCTGGATGCGCCTGGACGCCGAGGGCATCGCCATCGTCGACGTGCGCGACGAGCGCGCCGCGGTCTACATGGCGCACGCCTACGGCGAGGCGAGCGGACGGCCGGGCGTGGCCCTGGTGACTGCCGGCCCCGGCGTCACCAATGCGATGACCGGCATCGCCAACGCCCATGCGGCGCGCGCGCCCGTGCTCGTGCTCTCGGGCCTGCCGCCGCGGCCGCAGACCGATCGCGGCGCGCTGCAGGACATGGTGCACACCGAGATGCTGCGCGGCATCACGCGCCTGGCGCGCACGGTGCGCGAGGCGGCGCAGGTGCCGCAGGCGCTCGACGAGGCGCTGGCCGCCGCCGCGGGCGAGGCCGGCGGCGAGCCCGGGCCGGTGTTCCTCGACTTCCCGACCGACACGCTGCGCGCCGAGGTGCCGCGCGCCGTGCAGCTGCCCGAGCACATGCAGCCGCGCGCGCGCGGCGCGATCGCGCCCGAGCCGGGCGCACTGGCGCGCGCCGCCGATCTGCTGTGGCAGGCCAGGCGCCCGCTCGTCATCGGCGGGCGCGGCGTGCGCGGCGCGGCCGCGGAGCTGGTGGCGCTGCTCGACGCGACCGGCGCGCCCTTCCTCGACACCGGCGAGTGCAAGGGCGTCGTGCCCGACGATCATCCGTCGGCCGTGGCGGCGATGCGCGGCAGCGTGATGGGCGACGCCGACCTCGTGCTGACGATCGGCCGCAAGCTCGACTTCCAGCTCGGCTACGGCTCGCCCGCGGTGTTCGGCGCCGCGCGCTGGCTGCGCATCGCCGACTGCGCGGCCGAGCTGCGCGACAACCGCCGCGGCGAGGTCGAACTGTTCGCCACGCCGCGCCTGGCGCTGCAGGCGCTGGTGGCGGCGGGCCAGGGCAGGGCGAGCGCCGTCGACCCCGCCTGGCGCGAGCGGCTGCGCGCCGGCCATGCCGAGCGCGCCGCCAGGCTGCGCGCTTCGATGGCCGCCGCCGCCGACGGCGCCGACGGCTTCATGCACCCGAACCGGCTGCTCGCCGAAGTGCAGCGCGCGATCGGCGACGACGCCGTGGTGGTCGCCGACGGCGGCGACTTCCTCGCCTTCGCGCGCGTCGGCATGCGCTGCGGCAGCTACCTCGACCCGGGCGCGCTGGGCTGCATCGGTGTGGGCACGCCGTTCGGCATCGGCGCCGCGCTCGCCGCGCCCGGCCGCACGGTGGCCGTGCTCACCGGCGACGGCTCGTTCGGCTTCAACGCGATGGAGCTCGACACCGCGGCACGCCACGGCGTGCCGGTGCTGGTGGTGGTGGCCAACAACGGCGCCTGGCAGATCGAGGTGCACGACCAGACCCTGACGCACGGCAAGGTGGTCGGCACGCGGCTGCAGCGCGCCGACCACGCGGCGATGGCACGCGCCTTCGGCGCCCACGGCGAGCGCGTCGAGAGCGCGGCGGCGCTGCCCGCGGCGCTCGAGCGCGCACTGGCGGCGCTGCGCGCGGGCCGGCCGGCCCTGCTCGACGTGCTGGTGAGCGGCGAGCCGATGTCCTCCGACGCCAGGACGGGCCTGGCCTGGGTGCCCGATCTGCAGCCGCTGGCCGCCTGGGACGAGGCCGAGCGGCGCTGGCGCGCCGGCGCGGCGGGTTAGTCTCGGCGCATGTCCGCACGACCCGCGTCGCTGCACCTCGCTGCCTACCAGGAGCATGAACCGCTCGTGCTCGGTGCGCCGCTCGCTGCGCGCGCCGGGCACGCCCTGGTCGGTCGCCTCACGCTGGGCGCCGGCGCCTGGCTCGGCGCGGGCAGCATCGTGCGCGCCGACGGCCACTACGTGCGCATCGGCGCGCAGTTCCACCTCGGCCGCGGCGCCACCGTGCACATCGCGCACGACCGCTGCCCGACCGTCATCCACGAGCGCGTGAGCGTCGGCGCCAACGCCGTCGTGCATGCCTGCGCCGTGCTGGCCGACGTGGTGGTCGAGGACGACTGCGTCGTGCTCGACGGCTCGGTGGTCGGCGCCGGCGCGCTGCTGCAAGCGGGCAGCGTCGTCTTCCCGCGCAGCCGGCTGGCCGCCGGCATGCTGCACGGCGGCGCTCCGGCGCGGCCGCTGCGTGCGCTCGCCCCCGGCGAGGCGGCGGCGCGCGCCGCGGCGCTGCGCGCGCGCAACGAGGCGGCCGACGCGCGCTGGCCTTGCCGGGCGCGGGCGGCCAGCGCCGCGGCCGGCACCTTCGTCGCCGACACCACGCGGCTCGCCGGCGCCGTGCACCTGGCCGTCGGCGCCAGCATCTGGTACGGCTGCCGGCTCGACGCCCGCCGCGGCGCCATCACGCTCGGTGCGCGCTGCAACGTGCAGGACAACTCGGTGCTCACCGCCGGCGCCGGCGGCCTGCCGATCGGCGCGGACACGACGATCGGCCACAACGTGCTGCTCGAGGACTGCACGGTGGGCGCGCGCTGCCTGGTGGGCATCGGCAGCCGCATCGCTGCCGGCACCGTGATCCCCGACGACACCTTCGTCGCGGCCGGCACGCACACCACGCCCGGGCAGCGGCTCGAGGGCGGCCGCCTCTGGGGCGGCCGGCCGGCGCGGCCGATCGGCGTGCTCGACGAGGCCAGGCGCGGCATCGTGCTCCTGACGGCCGCCGTCTACGCCGGCTACGCGCGCGCGATGCGCGGCGCAGGTCGCAGGCCCGGCTGAGCGCGGCACGGCCGAGCCCGGTGCTGCTGAGCGCTTCAGGGATGAGCGCTGCAACGCTGAGCGCTGCAAGGATCGGCGCTGCAAGGATGAGCGCCGCCCGGCCTCGTCCCTAGAATGCGCCCATGAGCGAGCTGCGCAAGTTCCTGTTCGAGGGCCTGCCGGTGCGCGGCATGCTGGTGCGGCTCGACGACGCCTGGCGCGAGGTGCTGGCGCGGCGCGCCGCGGCCGACGGCGGCGCCTTCGCCTCGGAAGTGCGCGCGTTGCTCGGCGAGATGACGGCCGCCGCTGTGCTGCTGCAGGCCGGCATCGAGTTCGACGGCGCGCTCGTGCTGCAGGTGTTCGGCGACGGGCCGGTCAAACTCGCGGTGGTCGAGGTGCAGTCGGACCTGAGCTTTCGCGCCACCGCCAAGGTGGTGGGCGAGGTGCGCTCGGACGCCGGGCTCCAGGCGCTGCTCAACCTGCACGGCCAGGGCCGCTGCGCGATCACGCTCGATCCGGGCGAGGGCGCGCCGCACCGGCAGCCCTACCAGGGCGTGGTGCCGCTCGCGCGCAGCGCGAGCGACGCGGCAGTGGCGCCCTTGCAGAGCGTGCACGAGGTGCTCGAGCACTACATGCGGCAGAGCGAGCAGCTCGACACGCGCTTCGTGCTCGCGGCCGACGACGAGCGCGCCGCCGGCCTGCTGATCCAGCGCCTGCCGGTGCAGGGCGGGCGCCACCTCGAAGTGCGCCGCGCGCTGCGCCAGGGCGACGAGGCGCTGGGCGCCGAGGCCTTCGAGCGCATTGCGCTGCTGGCGGCGACGCTCACGCGCGCCGAGCTGCTCGCGCTGCCGCCCGAGCAGGTGCTGCACCGCCTGTTCTGGCAGGAGACGCTGCGCCTGTTCGCGCCCGACCCGCAGGCTGCTCCGCGCTTTGCCTGCCGCTGCAGCCGCGAGCGCGTGCGCGCCATGCTGCGCTCGCTCGGCCGCGCCGAGAGCGACAGCCTGATCGCCGAGCGCGGCCTGGTCGAGGTGGCCTGCGAGTTCTGCGGCCAGTCCTACCGCTTCGACGCGGTCGACGTCGGCGAGCTGTTCACGCCGGGGCGTGATCAGCCGCCGGCGAGTGCGGCGGTGCAGTAGCCGCGCAAGCCGCCGCGCAAGCCGCCGCGCAAGAAGCCGCGCAAGAAGCCGCCCATGCTCTACGCGCTGGCCAAGACGCTGCACGTGCTCGGCGTGCTGCTGTGGGTGGGCGGCATGCTGTTCGCGCATTTCTTCCTGCGCCCGGCGCTGCAAGTGCTCGAGCCGCCGCGCCGGCTGGCCCTGATGCGCGAGGTGCTGCGCCGCTTCTTCGCCGCGGTGGTCGTGGCCGTGCTCGTGGTGCTGGCCAGCGGCCTGGCGATGCTGCGCCTGGCGCTGCGCGCGCCGGGCTTCGCCTGGCCGCTCGACTGGCTGGCGATGACCGCGCTCGGGCTCGTGATGATGGCGGTCTTCGGCTGGATCCGCCTCGGGCCCTACCGGCGCTTCGTCATCGCGCTGCAGGCCGACGACCTGCCGGCCGCCGCCGCGGCGCTGGCGCGCATCCGCGCCTGGGTGGGCTTCAACCTCGCGCTCGGCCTGGCCGTCGTCGCCCTCGTCCTGCTCGTGTAGCCGGCCGGCCGCGGCATGACCGCGTGCGCAGCGCATGTTAATGCGATACATATTTGGCCCGCATGAAAACGGCATTACATTCGCGTCCCATGCGCGCGGCCGGGCCGGGCTGACGCAGCCCCTCCGGCCGCCCGCAGCGCGAGGCACCATGGAACTGAAGACCGCCCGGCTCACGCTGCTCATCGACCCCAACAAGAAGGCGGCCTTCGAGCGCCTGTGCGCGCAGCAGGATCTCACGCCTTCGCAGGTGGTGCGCCAGCTCATCCGCGAGTACCTGGCGCAGCATGGCGTCGCCTATCGGCCCAGCGGCATGCCGCCCGAAACCGCGGCGCCGCGCCGCGGGCGCCGCGCTCCGGGAGCCTGAACCCCCATGGGCCTGCCGGCGCCGTCGCAGTGGCTCGCGCTCGACTGGATGCTGGCCGTGCTGCTGGCCTGGCTGGCCGTCGGCTTGCTCGGCGTCGCCGCGCTGCACCGCCTGCGCTTCGTCGCCCACGTGCTGTTCCCGCTCGGCGGCGCGCTCGGTCTGGCGCTGGCGGGCCTGGCGGTTGCCGCGCTGCACGCCGGCCCGCAGGTGGCGCTGCTGCCGATCGGCCTGCCGGCGCTGCCCTTTCACCTGCGGCTCGACGCGCTGGCGGCCTACTTCCTCGGCGTGATCGGGGCCGTGTCGGCCGGCATCTCGGTGTTCGCGGCCGGCTACTTCCGCAAGGGCGAGGGCACGCCGCCGGGGCTGCTGTGCCTCGAGTACCACGTCTTTCTGGCGGCGATGGCCGGGGTGGTGCTGGCCGACGACGCCTATGCCTTCATGGTGATGTGGGAGACGATGGCGCTCGCCTCGTACTTCCTGGTGACGGCCAACCACCGCGTCGCCGAGGTGCGCAGCGCGGGCTACCTGTACCTGACGATGGCGCACGTGGGGGCGATCGCCGTGCTGCTGTGCTTCGGCGTGCTGCAGGCCGGCAGCGGTGACTACGCCTTCGCCAGCCTGCGCGCGCAGCAGCATTCACCGTTCTGGGCCTCGGTGGGCTTCGCGCTGGCGCTGCTGGGCTTCGGCGCCAAGGCCGGCATCGTGCCGCTGCATGTCTGGCTGCCCGAGGCGCACCCGGCCGCGCCTTCGCCGGTGTCGGCGCTGATGAGCGGCGTGATGCTCAACACCGCCGTCTACGGCCTGCTGCGCGTGACCTTCGACCTGCTGCAGCTGCGGCTGTGGTGGTGGGGCGCGTTGCTGCTGGCCGGCGGCCTGTTCACGGCGCTGTACGGCGTCGTCTTCGCCGCCGTGCAGACCGACATGAAGCGCCTGCTGGCCTACTCCTCGATCGAGAACATGGGCCTGCTGTTCGCCGGCATCGGACTGGCGCTGGTGTTCGCCGGCCACGACATGCGGCCGATGGCCGCGCTCGCGCTCACCGCGACGCTGTACCAGGTGGCCGCGCACGCGCTGTTCAAGAGCCTGCTCTTTCTCGGCACCGGCAGCGTGCTGCACGCCACTGCCGAGCGCAGCCTGGGCAAGCTCGGCGGCCTGATCCGCAGCATGCCCTGGGTCGGCTGGTGCGTGCTGCTGGGCGTGCTCACCAGCGCCGGGCTGCCGCCGCTCGGCGGCTTCGTCTCCGAGTGGCTGCTGCTGCAGAGCTTTCTGTTCGCGCCCGGGCTGCCGGTGCCGCTGCTCGGCATGCTGATCCCGGTGGCGGCCGCGCTCGTCGCGCTCGTGGCCGCGCTGGCCGGCTACACGATGGTGAAGTTCTTCGGCGTCATCTTCCTCGGCCGGCCGCGCGAGGACAAACTCGCGCAGGCGCACGACGCGGGCCGCCTCGAGCGCGCCGGCATGCTGTGGCTGGTGCTCGGCTGCGTGGCGCTCGGCCTGCTGCCGGTGGGGTGGATCGGGCTGCTCGACGGCGCGACGCGCCAGCTCATCGGCGCCGGCCTGGCCGAGCGCGTGGCCGGCAACGGCTGGCTGCTCGCGCCCACCGGCGTCGCGCACGCGAGCTACGGGCCCTTCGTCTTCCTGCTGGGCATCGTCGGCAGCTTCGCGCTCGCCTTCGCGCTCGTGCGCCGGCTCTACCACGGGCGGCTGCGCCGCGCCATCGCCTGGGCCTGCGGCTGGCCCTGGGGCAGCGCGCGCATGCAGGACACGGCCGAGGGCTTCGGCCAGCCGATCCGGCAGATCTTCGAGCCGTTCTTCCGCATGCAGCGCGAGCTGCCCACGCCCTTCGACGAGCAGCCGCGCTACCGCGTGCAGGTGCAGGATCACTTCTGGGGCTGGCTGTACCTGCCGCTGGTGCGGGCCGCCGAGCGGCTGGCGCGCCTCGTCGGCCTGCTGCAGCAGGGGCGCATCGCGGCCTACCTGCTCTACAGCTTCGTCACGCTCACGGCCGTGCTGATGGCCGTGATGCGGTGAGTCGGGCGATGAGCTTCGGCGCCCTGTTCGCACAGCTGCTCGAGGTGCTGCTGGCGGTGGCGCTGGCGCCGCTGCTCGGCGGCTGGATCGCGCAATGCCGCGCCTGGCTGCAGAACCGTCGCGCGCCCAGTCTGCTGCAGCCCTATCGCCTGCTGCACAAGCTGTTCCACAAGGAATCGGTGCTGGCCGACAACGCCTCGCCGCTGTTTCGCGCCGCACCCTACATCGTGTTCGGCTGCATGCTGCTGGCCTCGGCCATCGTGCCCACGCTGTCGACCGACCTGCCGCTGGCCGACGCCGCCGACGCCATCGCGCTGGTGGGCCTGTTCGCGCTCGCGCGCGTGTTCATCTCGCTGGCCGCGGTCGACGTCGGCACCGCGTTCGGCACGCTCGGCGCCCGGCGCGAAATGCTGGTCGGCTTCCTGGCCGAGCCGGCACTGCTGATGGTGCTGTTCTCGGCCTCGCTGGTGGCGCAGTCGACCTCGCTCACCCGCATCGTCGAGACGCTGGCGCACCGCGAGTTCACGATCTACCCGGGCTTCGCCTTCGCCGGCGTGGCCTTCGCGATGGTGGCGCTGGCCGAGAACGCGCGCGTGCCGATCGACAACCCGGCCACGCACCTCGAGCTGACGATGATCCACGAGGCGCTGATCCTCGAGTACTCGGGCCGCCACCTGGCGCTGCTCGAATGGGCGGCGAGCCTGAAGCTGTTCGCCTACTCCTGCATCGGCCTGGCCTTGTTCTTCCCCTGGGGCGTGGCCGAGGCACAGGCGCCGCTGGAGATGCTGCTGGCGCTGCCGGCTCTGGTGCTGAAGCTGGCCATCGGCGGCTTCCTGCTCGCGCTGCTCGAAACCCTGTCGGCCAAGATGCGCATCTTCCGCGTGCCGGAGTTCCTCGCCTCGGCCTTCCTGCTGGCGGTGATCGGGCTGCTGGTTCACCTGCTGCTGGAGCACTGAGTTGACCGCGCTCCTCACCCAGTTCGTCAACCTGCTCGGCGCCGTGCTGCTGATCCTCGCCTTCGCGATGATCTCGCAGCGCCGCGTGCTCTCGCTGATCCACCTGTTCACGATGCAGGGCGCGACGCTGGTGCTGGCCACGGCGGTGGTCGGCTACGTCACCGACCAGCCGCACCTCTACATCTCGGCCGGGATCACCTTCGCGCTCAAGGTGCTGCTGATCCCCTGGCTGCTGCACCGCGTGGCCGATCGGTTGCAGATCCGCTGGGACGTCGAGACGCTGATCAACATCCCGACCATCATGCTGGTGGGCATCGTGGTGGTGATCTTCGCGTTCAACCTGGCCATCCCGATCTCCAAGCTCTCGTCCACGCTGGCCAGCGGCACGCTGGGCATCGCGCTGGCCTGCGTGCTGCTCTCGTTCCTGATGATGATCACGCGCGCCAAGGCGGTGCCGCAGG
>JADYZZ010000050.1 GCA_020852865.1 Rubrivivax sp. | reverse complement strand
GTGCGCGACCCGCGCCAGTTCGAGCAGGTCGTGGTCGCACGCCGCGCGGGCCTGGCGTTGACGCTGGGCGATCTGGGCACGCTCGTGGAGCGCGAGAAGGAGCCCGAATCCCTGGCCCGGGTGAACGGGCAGCGCGCGATCGTCTTCAACGTCTACAAACAGCAGGACGCCAACATCGTGGCCGCAGGCGAAGGCGTGCAGCAGGCGCTGGACGAGGTGCGCAAGCAACTGCCTGCGGATGTCGAGCTGCGCCTGATCTACGCCAGCAGCGAATGGGTGCGCGGCTCGCTGCACGGGCTGCTGGGCACGCTGGTCGAGGGTGCGCTGCTGACGGTGGCGATCGTCTTCCTCTTCCTGCACAGCTGGCGCAGCACCATCATCACCGGCCTCACGCTGCCGATCGCCGTCATCAGCAGCTTCATTGCGGTCTACGCGTTCGGCTTCACGCTGAACTTCATGACGATGATGGCGCTGTCGCTGTGCATCGGCCTGCTGATCGACGACGCCATCGTCGTGCGCGAGAACATCGTGCGCCACCTGCGTCTGGGCAAGGACCACCACGCGGCGGCGCGCGAAGGCACCGACGAGATCGGCCTGGCGGTGATGGCCACCACCTTCGCCCTGTGCGCGGTGTTCGTGCCGGTGGCCTTCATGGGCGGCATCATCGGCAAGTTCTTCTACCCCTTCGGCGTCACCGTCGTCGTGGCCGTGCTGGTGAGCCTGTTCGTGAGCTTCACGCTCGACCCGATGCTGAGCTCGGTGTGGAAGGACCCGCCCAGCGAGCGGCTGCGCCGCCTGCCGGTGATCGGCCACGCGATCTACGGCACCGACCGCCTGCTCGACGCGATGCACGGCGTGTACGAGCGGCTGATCCACTGGATCTTCTCCGAACGCCGCTGGCGGCTGTGGCTGCCGGCCTGGGGCCACGGCTTCGACGCGCACGGCCGGCGCGACCAGGCGAGCGCGCGCCGCTGGCGCCGCGCCACGATCACGCCGCGCGGCGTGGTGCTGGCCATCGGCACGGCGAGCTTCGTCGCCGCGCTCGGCCTGGCGCCGCTGGTGGGCAGCGAGTTCGTCCCCGAGACCGACCAGAGCTACACGCAGCTCGCGCTGCGCATGCCGGTCGGCTCGAGCCTGGAGCGCACCGACGCCAAGGTGCGCCAGATCGAGGAGATCGTGCGCGCGATGCCCGAGGTCGAGAACCTCGCGACCTGGGTCGGCGGGCCGGGCCAGCGCAACCAGGCCTGGATGAACATCGGCCTCGTGCCGCGCGGCGAGCGCCGGCGCAGCCAGAAGCAGGTGGAGGAGGCGATCCGCAGCGACATCGCGCGCATCCCCGGCACCGACGCGAGCCTGGGCTTCAACCGCCCGATCTACGTCGCCATCCTCGGCAGCGATGCCCAGGTGCTGGCGCGCGTGGCCAACGAGTTCGCCGAGAAGGTGAAGAAGATCCCGGGCGCGGTCGACGTGGAGTCGTCGGTGAAGCCGGGCGTGCCGGCCTACGCCGTGCGCCTGAAGCCCGGCGCGGTGCGCGAGCTCGGCATCACCGCGCCGCAGCTGGCGAGCAGCCTGCGTGCCTACGTCAACGGCGAGACCGCCACCTGGTGGACCACGTCCGACGGCGACCAGATCGACGTCGTGCTGCGCCTCGAGCAGAGCCGGCGCGAGCGCATCGAGCAGTTGCGCGGCCTGCCGGTGGCCTTCGCCAAGGACGGCACGCCGATCGCGCTGGCGAGCGTGGCCACGCTCGAGCCGGTGTTCAACCCCGACGTCATCCGGCGCCAGAACCTGCAGCGGCGCGAAGCCGTGTTCGCCGGCGTGCAGGGGCGCAGTCCGGGCGACGTCGGCGCCGACGTGCAGAAACTCATGAAGGACACGCAGCTGCCGCCGGGCGTGAGCTTCGACGTCGGCGGCCAGATGCAGCAGCAGGCCGAGGCCTTCGGCGGGCTGCTGGCGGCGATGGCACTGGCCGTGATCTTCATCTACATCGTGCTGGCCAGCCAGTTCGGCAGCTTCGTGCAGCCGCTGGCGATCATGGCCAGCCTGCCGCTGGCGCTGATCGGCGTGATGCTCGCGCTGCTGGCCTGGCGCAGCACGCTCAACGTGTTCTCGATGATCGGTCTGGTGATGCTGATGGGCCTGGTGACGAAGAACGCGATCCTGCTCGTCGACTTCGCGAACCACGCGCGGCGCGCCGGCGCCACGGTGGCCGAGGCGCTGCTGCAGGCCGGCCTGATCCGCATGCGGCCGATCGTCATGACGACCGCGGCGATGGTGTTCGGCATGCTGCCGCTGGCCATCGCGCTCAACGAGGGCGGCGAGATCCAGGCGCCGATGGGCCGCGCCATCATCGGCGGCATCCTCACCTCGACGCTGCTTACGCTGGTGGTGGTGCCCGTGCTCTACAGCTACCTGGTGCGCGAGCGGCGCGCGCCGGCGGCGGACGAGGCGGCGGCAGCGGCCGCTGCACATCGGGTGCCGCCGACCGGCGGCGCCGTGCTGCCGCCGGCGGCGCCGGCCGATCGGGACTGAACTGCATGGCGGGGGCGGCGCCTTCGCCCATGACCGCGCACGGACAGGAACTCCACCCATGTGCCGATGCTCCGGCCCGTGGTCTCGCGGCGCGCCAACTTGCGGTTCGTGCAGCCGCGCCATTCGCCGGCCAGGGTTCCCGGAGCGCGGCAATGGGCTGGCCCCGGCCCTGTGTCGCATCGGGATAGGGGGTCACGCCGAACCCGGCTCGCTGCGGCCCGCAGATGCAGCACCGGAACTCGTCGCAAGCGCGCGGATCCCGGGCGTCGCAGTCGTCCTTGCCGCCGGTGAAGAGGCACGTCGCTGCGACCGTCCGGTGTGCGCCCGACGGGAACGCGCAGCACCGCCTCGACATGGTCGCGCCCGCTGTTGGCGGCCGACGAGGGGATGCGCCGCAGTTCCTCGGCGCGGGCGACGCCCACCGCGCTGCGGATCGGGAACGTTGTGGCGGCAGCGGGGGGAAACGACCGACGGCAGTTCGGGAAAGCGGACGACGTCGCATCGACTCGGATTCGACCGCTACGACGCGACGGCCCTAGGAGCGTGGGCGGCAGAAATCCAGCCCCGCGTCGGCCCCGGCTGAAGGCCCAGGCAAGGCGCAGCGCGCAGCCCGGGCTGGACGCCCGCGCCAGCGCCGCAACGCCGCAGGGGCCTTCAGCCGGGGCCGACCCTTCGGGCCGCGGCGATTCGCGGCGCCGGGCGGTGTTGCACGCTCGTTGCGTGGCACGCACCACGCGCCTCGCGTGCGCCTTGCCCGGCACCGCGACTCGCCGCGGCGCGGGCCTGGATTTCTGCCGCCCACGCTCCTAGCGCCGGCAGCGGCCGTCGGTCGGCGTCGAGCCGTCACGGCATTCGGTGATGACGGCGGGCCGCGACGTGCGTGCGCCCGATGCCGTGGCGACGGATGCTGGGCGCGGTGCGGCCGCTGCGGCCGTGGCGCGCTGCATGATCTTCTTCGTGCCGTGGTCGCAGCGGCCGACTTCCCTGCCCGTGGCGCTCGCCGCTGCGTCGAGCGTCTCGAGCCTGAAGCCCGCCACGCCTGCGGCATGCAGCTTGCCCTCGATCTGCTGCTCGAGCAGCTTGCAGTCCAGGGCCTGGGCAGCGGCGGCGTGCATCAGCGCTGCGGCGCCGATCCAGTGCAGCGCCGTGGTGCTGTGCGGGCAAAGGGGGTTGCGCATGAAGCCAGTCTAGCGATAGCGGATCGGCCCTGCGCGGCACGCCCCGGGCGCGTCGTGGCGTGCCCCCGGTACATCGCCGCGCGCGAGCGGCTCAGCGCGGCTCGCGCCACAGCGCTGCCGCCAGCAGCGCCGCGTAGCCCGCGATCAGCGCCCACTGGAGCAGCGAGCACGCGGTCGCGGCGAGATAGGCGCCGGGCACGCCGAAGCGCGGCGCCTCGGTGAGCCAGGCGTGCAGCAGGTTCTCCATGGCGTCGAACAGTGCGGCCAGCGGCAGCCAGGGCCGCGCCAGCCGTCGCAGCGCGTGCGGCAACGCAGCGAACAGCCGCGTCCGCGTGGCGAGCAAGGCACCGAAGCTGCCGTAGAGCAGCAGCAGCAGGCCGTCGAGCGGCAGGTGGGCGCGATAGCGCGCCAGTTGCTCGGGCGACCACTGGTGCACGATGGCACCGAAGCTGCGCGGCGTGGCGGCCATCTGCAGCGCCAGCACGCCCGGCTCGAGCCCGGCGAGCATGATCTGCAGCGCCGCGAGCAGCGCCAGCGCGCCCAGCCCGGTGATCCAGATCGCCGCCTTGCCCTGCGTCATCGCCTGGCCTGCGCCGACGCGCGCGGCGCTCGTGCCGCGGGCCGCGGCGTCACTTCTTGCCCGCGGGCCGGCGGATGATGGTCTTCTGGTGCCAGGCGTCGCGCATGCGGCCGAGGAACGCGGCGTCGATGCGGTAGCCGGAGCGGTCGCCGATCACCGATTCGCTGCCGCAGTGCGGGCACAGCGCGGTCTCGGCTGCGGCGGCCGGGTCGTCCTCGAGCAGGCTCGGGTCGCCGCCGCTCCAGGCGATGATCTCGCTCGGCGCGAAGATCGCGAGGCAATGAAAGCAACCGCAACGCGTGCTGGCTTCGATCTCGGCGCGGTGGTTCGAGGCGTGCCGATGGGCAGCAAGTAGATCAGCCATGTTCGATGCGCCGCTGCGGCGTCTTGCGAATGCGTGATGGGGCTCGGCGCGGCCGGCGCGCGTCGTCGCTCCGAGCCGGTGTTGCGCAGCATAGACCAAAGCGCGGCGCTGCGGTCGCCGGTGGAGCCGCCGCGGGCGGCGCGGCCGGGGCGGCCCGGGTGCCGCTCAGCGTTGCATGATCTCGGCCACATGCTGGCGCAGCTGCGGCAGCAGCTCGCGCTCGAACCAGGGGTGGCGTGCGAGCCAGCCGTTGTTGCGCGGGCTCGGGTGCGGCAGCGGCACGACGGCGGGCCAGAAGTCGCGCCAGCGCTGCACCACCTGCGTCAGCCCGCCGCGCTCGCCGGGCAGGTGGTAGGCGAGGGCGTACTGGCCGATCACGAGCGTGAGCTCGAGCCGGCGCAGCTGGCCGAGCAGGGGCGCGCGCCAGCGCGGCGCGCACTCGGGGCGCGGCGGCAGGTCGCCGGAGCGGCCGCGGCCCGGGTAGCACAGGCCCATCGGCACGATGGCCACGCGCTCGGCGTCGTAGAACTGCGCGCGCGTCAGACCGAGCCAGGCGCGCAGGCGCTCGCCGCTCGGGTCGTTGAACGGAATGCCGGTCTCGTGTGCGGCGCGGCCCGGCGCCTGCGCGGCGACGAGGATGCGTGCCGCGGGATGCAACTGCACGAGCGGGCGCGGCCCGAGCGGCAGCATGTCGGCGCAGATGCGGCAGCGCCGGACTTCGGCGAGCAGCGCCGTCGGCGCGCGTCTGCCCGCCATACGCTAGCAGCGCAGGCCCGCCGGGTGCCCGGGACCGTACGCGGCCAGCACGACGAGGCGCGGCGCATCGGCCAGGCACCGCTCGAGCGAGCCGCAGGCGATCGGCAGCGTCATGTCCTTGCGGCCGCGCGCGCCGTTGCCGCGCGCCCTAAGCGCGCAGCGGCAAGGCCACGCCGATGGCGATGAAGACGCCGCCGCAGGCGCGGTTGAAGCGCCGCCCGACGCGCGCCAGCCAGGGCCGGATGCGGTGGGCGGCGGCGGCGAGCGTGAACTCGGTAAGCACTTCGGTGAGGGCGAAGGTGCCGGCCATGACGGCGAACTGCGCGAGCAGGCTGCGCCTTGGGTCGATGAATTGCGGCAGGAAGGCAACGAAGAACAGCAGACCCTTGGGATTCGTCAGTGCCGACAGCGCACCCTGCCGGAACAGCGAGGAGCCGGTGCGGCGCCGCTGCGTACTCGCGTCGATCTGGACGACCACGGGCGGCGCCCGCCAGACCTGGATGCCGAGCCATACCAGGTACGCGCCGCCGAGCCACTTGAGCACCGTCAGCCAGAACAGCGACGCGAGGATGAGCGCGCCGATGCCGAACAGCGACAGCGCGATCACGGCCGTGAAGCCGAATGCGCCGCCTGCGATCGTGAACAGCGTCCTGCGATGCCCGTGCAGCGCGCCATGCGTGAGCGCGAGCAAACCGTTCGGGCCCGGCGACAGCGACAGCCCCAGCGCGGTGGCCAGGAAGATCAGCCAGGTGTCGAACTGCATGCCCTGCCTCCGCCACGCCGCATGTCGTCGGCCCCGCGCGCAACATCGGGTCGAGCGCGCGTTCGCCGTGCCGCGCGCAGCGCGTGCCGCGTGCCGGCCCGGCCCTGCGCATGCTCAGAGCGCACGACAGCGCCAGACGTCGTCATCGTCGCGCAGGATTTCGATCTCGCCGCGTGCCAGCAGATGGTTCAGGTGTGCCACCGTCTCGCCGCTGGCCATGCCGTATTGCTCGCTGCGCGCATCGATCTGCCGCGCGAAGAGCGCGCCGAACAGCTCGACCACGCAGTGCGGTTCGGCCAGCGTGCGCTTCAAGCGCGCCAGCCCCGTCGCGTGGCCCTGGGCGAGCCGATCCAGCCGCGCGTGCAGGCCGCGGAACGGCTCGCCGTGCGCCGGCAGCACGAGCAGCGTGTCGGGCAGGCCCGCGCGCAGGCGCGCGATCGACTCGAGCCACTCGCCGAGCGGATCGGCGTCGGGCTCGGTGGGGAAGACCGAGACGTTGGACGAGATGCGCGGCAGCACCTGGTCGCCCGAGATCAGCACCTGCAGCTCGTCGCTCACCAGGCAGGCGTGTTCGGGCGAGTGGCCGCGGCCGACGACGACGCGCCACTCGTGCGCGCCTACGCGCAGATGCTCGCCGTCGACGAGCCGCCGGTAGCTGTCGGGCAGCGCGTGCATGTGCCGACCGAAGCCGCCGAAGCGCGCGCGATACAGGTCGATCGCCTCTTGCGACCAGCCGCAGCGGCGATAGAAGCGGATCGCGTCGTCCGGTGCCGCGCGCCCGGTGTCGGCCACGAGCGTGCGGCACATCAGGTATTCGGCGCGCGTCATCCACAGCCGGCAGTCGAACTTGCGCGTCAGCCAGCCCGCCATGCCCATGTGATCGGGGTGCATGTGGGTGGCGAACACGCGCGTGATCGGCAGGCCGCCCAGCGCGCCGTCGGCGGCCAGCAGCGTGCTCCAGGCGGCCAGCACGGCGGGCGTCTGCACGCCGGTGTCGACGACGGCCCAGCCGTCGCCGTCGCGCAGGGCCCACAGGTTGATGTGGTCGAGCACGAAGGGCAGCGGCATGCGCAGCCACAGCAGCCCGGGAAGGATGGCGCGCGCTTGCCCGAGCGCGGGCGCGGCACCGCAGGGATAGCTCAGACCCTGGGCGTCGGGCGTGCGCGCGTCGTCGGGCATGTCGGGGATCTCGAACCGCAGGTGCGGGCCCCGCAGACACCGACGGCCCGCGCGGGGCCGTCGGCGCAGGGCCGTGCCGGACTCAGGCTGCCTGCGCCGCGATGCCCAGGCAGCCGTTGCAGCGGCCCAGACCGCGCAGGCGCGGATCGGGCTTGCCTTCGCCGGTCTTGAAGTTGGCGTGGCAGCGGATGCACACGTACATCTTCGAGCTCGACATCATCGGCCGCACGCCGGGCTCGGCGTTCGGACGCGCCGCGGTGTACTCGGCCTGGGTCTGGCGCAGCTTGGGACTGCCGGCCGACGTGGCGGGATTGGAAGGGGCGGAGGGCGCGGAGGCGGGGCGGCGGGGGCTGGTCATGGCGAGGAGGTTCCGGAGGCCCGGTTCGTCACGAGGCCGGTATTGTCCCTCAGAACCTTGGCCCGCGTGCCCGCAGGGCCGCTCGCACGACCGCGGAAGACCCGGATCGCCGGGTGCGCTGCGCTCGGCTATAAGAACCAGGAACCGGAGCGCTGCCGGCGCGCCGGGCAGCCGAATGCCGGGTGCGGCAGCTGCCAGGACCACTCATCGACGCCATGGATTCCACCATCACCGAACTGCTCGCCGCGGCGTCGCCCGATGCTCCGGCACTCGCGGCGCCGGGCCGCCCGCCGCTGCGTCACGGCGCGCTGCGCGCGCTCGTCGACGCCACGCTCGCGCGGCTCGCAGCGCTGGGCATCGGGCGCAACGACCGCGTCGCGATCGTGCTCGACAACGGCCCCGAGATGGCGGCCTGCTTCGTCGCCTGCGCCAGCGGCGTCGCGAGCGCGCCGCTCAACCCCGCCTACCGCGAGGAGGAGTTCGAGTTCTATCTGTCGGACCTGCGCGCCAAGGCGCTCGTCGTCGCGCGCGGCAGCACCTCGCCGGCCGTCGCGGTGGCCGAGCGGCTGGGCGTGCGCGTGCTCGACCTCGTCGTCGCCGAAGGTGCGCCGGCCGGCGCCTTCACGCTCGAGCCGCGCCGGGGCGAACAGGCGCCGTCGGCCGTGCCGGCGGCGCAGGGCGGCCGGGCGCAGCCCGCAGATCTGTCGATGCTGCTGCACACTTCGGGCACCACGTCGCGGCCGAAGATCGTGCCGCTCACGCAGGCCAATCTCGCGGCGTCGGCGCGTCACATCGGCCGGACCCTGCAGTTCACGCCGGGCGATTGCGGCCTGAACATCATGCCGCTGTTCCACATCCACGGCCTCATCGCCGGCGTGCTGGCGCCGCTGGCCGCGGGCTCGCAGGTGTTCTGCACGCCGGGCTTCAACGCGCTCAGGTTCTTCGCCTGGATGGACGAGGCGCGCCCCACCTGGTACACGGCGGTGCCGACGATGCACCAGGCGATCCTCGGGCGCGCGGGCAAGAACGCCGACGTCATCGCGCGCCATCCGCTGCGCTTCCTGCGTTCGTCGTCGTCGTCGATGCCGCCGCAGGTGATCCGTGAGCTCGAGGAGGTCTTCAAGGCGCCGCTCGTCGAGGCCTACGGCATGACCGAAGCGACGCACCAGATGGCGAGCAACCCGCTGCCGCCCGGGGTGCGCAAGCCCGGCAGCGTGGGTCTGGCGGCAGGCCCCGAGATCGCCATCATGGACGAGGCCGGCACGCTGCTGCCGCCCGGCAGCGTCGGCGAGATCGTGATCTGCGGCCCGAACGTCACGGCCGGCTACGAGAACAACGCCAAGGCCAACGCCGAGGCGTTCGTACACGGGTGGTTCCGCACCGGCGACCAGGGCACGATAGATGCCAAGGGCTACTTGAGCCTCACCGGCCGGCTCAAGGAGATCATCAACCGCGGCGGCGAGAAGGTGAGCCCGCGCGAGATCGACGAGATCCTGATGGACCATCCGGCGGTGGCGCAGGTGGTGTGCTTCGGCATGCCGCACGCCAAGCTCGGCGAGGAGGTGGCCGCGGTGGTGGTGCTGCGCGAGGACCGGCAGACGAGCGAGCGCGAGCTGCAGGCCTTCGTGGCCTCCCGCGCCGCCGACTTCAAGGTGCCCAGGAAGATCGTCTTCATGGCCGAGATCCCCAAGGGCGCCACCGGCAAGCTGCAGCGCATCGGGCTGGCCGCCAGGCTCGGCCTCACGGCCTGAACGGCGATGACGGCAGCGGTGCGGCGCGGCCCGGTGCTCGAGGCAGCGGCACGATGAGGTTCGCGGTCGTCGGCGCCGGCGGCATCGGCGGTTATCTGGGCACGCGCCTGGCGCTGGCCGGCGAGCAGGTGACCTTCGTCGCGCGCCGCCGCAACCTCGAGGCGATCAACGCCCGGGGCTTTCGCCTCATCCGCGAAGACGGCAGCGAGGAGCACGCGCCGCAGGTGCGCGCCGTAGAGCATCCGGCCGACGCCGGGCCGCAGGACGCCGTGCTGCTGGCCGTGAAGGCGCATCAGGTGGCCGAGCTGGTGCCGGCGCTGCGCGGCCTGTTCGGGCCCGCGACGGCGGTGGTCACGCTCGTCAACGGCGTGCCCTGGTGGTACTTCCACAGGCTGGCCGGACCCTGGGAGGGCCGGCGGCTGCAAAGCGTGGATCCCGGCGGCGTGATCGCCGCGCACATCGAGCCCGAACGCGTGATCGGCAGCGTCGTCTACCCCGCGGCCGAGCTGGTGGCGCCGGGTGTCGTCAGGCTCGTCGAGGGCAACCGCTTCACGCTCGGCGAGCCCGACGGCACGCGCAGCGCGCGCGTCGAGGCGCTGTCCCGGGCGCTTATGCGCGCCGGCTTCAAGGCCCCGGTGAGCCGCGACATCCGCGCCGAGATCTGGGTCAAGCTCTGGGGCAACCTGAGCTTCAACCCGATCAGTGCGCTCACGCAGATGACGCTCGAGGAGATCTGCCGCTGCGCGGCGACGCGCGGCCTGGCGGCGGCCATGATGGCCGAGGCGCAGGCCGTGGCCGAGCGTCTGGGCGTGAAGTTCCGCATCACGCTCGAGCAGCGCATCGCCGGCGCCGAGGCCGTGGGTGCGCACAAGACCTCGATGCTGCAGGACGTCCAGGCCGGCCGTGCGCCCGAGCTCGCCGCGCTCGTCGGCGCGGTGCTCGAGCTGGCCGAGGTCACGGCGGCGCCGGCGCCGCACATCGCGGCCGTGCACGCGGCGATGCAGGGGCTGGCGCACAAGCTGGCCGCCGAGCGTGCGGCGTTGGTGCTGCGGCCGTTGGCGGGTTGAGGCGGGCCCTGTCGCTGCCGGCGGCGGCACGAGCCGCCGCGTCGCCGCCCGCGCAGGCATGAATCGCCGCGCGATCCATCACTTCACGCGCCGTCAGTGATCCTTGCGATGACGCCCGTCGGGCGCGGCGTCGCTGCCGTCGCGCTCGAGCGAGCGCGGGCGATGGATCTGGCCTTCGCGCGCGACGCCGTGGCGCGCACGGCGTGCGCGCTCGATCGCGGCGCGCGCCTCGCGCGCGGCCTGGCCGTGCAGCCGGTGTCGGCGCCACCGCGAGCGCACCCGGTGCTCGAGGCCGCGCGCGGCGCGCTGCACGAGTGCATCGAGGCGTGCACGCCGGCGCGCGCCGAGCGCCATGCGCGCCAGCAGCACCAGGCACAGGGCGAGCCCGACGGCGGCGAGCAGCGTCTCGACGCTCATGGCCTGCGCGCCGCGGCTACACCAGCCCCTGCTTGCTCGCCAGCACCGCCGCCTCCGCGCGGCTCGAGACGTTGAGCTTCTTGTAGATGGACTTGATGTGGTCGTTGACGGTGAACCACTTGATGCCCATCAGGCTGGCGATCTCCTTGATCGTGAAGCCCTTGCTGAGGTAGGTGAGCACCTCGGTCTCGCGCGGCGTGAGGCGTTCGGTCTCGGGCAGCGGCTCGATCGGGATCGGGCGGCTGCTCCCCGCGACCGGCGGCGCATCGAGTGCGCCCGGACTGGTGGTGCTCGCGCCGCCGCCCGCTGTCTGGCGGAAATGCGCCAGCAGGCGGCGCGCGATCGCGGGCGACAGCGGCGGCTGGCCGCGCACGATCTTCTGCAGCTCCTCGACCAGCACCTCGAAGCGGTCTTCCTTCAGCAAGTAGCCGTCGGCGCCGCATTGCAACGCGGGGAACAGGTGGTCGTCGTCGGAGTACAGCGTGGCGACGATCTTCGTTGCCGGGTAGTGCGCCAGCTCGGCCAGCAGTTCCATGCCGTTGCCGTCGGGCAGTTCGAGATCGACCAGCAGCAGCCGGAACGGATCGGTGCCGTGCAGGCCCTGCGGCCCGCCGGTGAGCGCGATGTGGCGGCGCGCGCTCTCGAGGTCGCCGGCCTCGGTGATCTGGTGCGCGTCGCTGAAGCTCTCGCGCACCACGCGCGCGAGGAAGCTGCGCGCCACCGGGTTGTCCTCGACGATCAGCACCTTCACGGCCACGGCCGTCGCTCCTCGGCGTTGCTGCGCTTCATGTGGGCGGGCGGCGCAAGACCGCACCGCCCAGGCCCATGCTAGTACAACATCCCGTAAATAGGTTTACATATCAAGGCTCCAGGTAGGGAGCCAGGAGAGTGGTGACGAGTTTGGCGCATTGCTTCAGGTCGGCCGCAGGGGCGGGCAAGGGCTCCCAGCGGCCGG
>JADYZZ010000049.1 GCA_020852865.1 Rubrivivax sp. | reverse complement strand
TTCCTGGAGCGCAATCCGCGCCAGCTCTCGGGCGGCCAGCGCCAGCGCGTGGCGATGGGGCGCTCCATCGTGCGCGAGCCGCAGGTCTTCCTGTTCGACGAGCCGCTGTCCAACCTCGACGCCAAGCTGCGCGCGCAGACCCGCCTCGAGATCCAGAAGCTGCACGGCGAGCTCGGCATCACGGCGCTGTTCGTCACGCACGACCAGGTCGAGGCGATGACGCTCGCCCAGCGCATGCTCGTGATGAACGGCGGGCGCATCGAGCAGATCGGCACGCCCGAGGACGTGTACCTGCGACCGGCGACGACCTTCGTCGCCGGCTTCATCGGCAGCCCGCCGATGAACCTGCTCGAGGGCGAGGCCGAGGGCAGCCGCTTCACGATCGGCACGCACAGCCTCGCGCTGCCCGAGCCCGCGCCGCGCAACGGGCGGCTGAGGCTCGGCGTGCGGCCCGAACACGCGGCCATCGATCCGGGCGGCCCCTGGCGCATGACGGTCGAGGTGCTCGAGATGCTGGGCGCCGAGCGCCTCGTCTACGGCCGCATCGGCGGGGCCGCGTTCACGCTGCGCATCGAAGGCACGGCGCCGCCGCCCCGGCCGGGCGATGTCATCGGCCTGGACGTGGCCGTGCGGCATCTGCATTGGTTCGGCGCCGACGACGGCTGCCGCGTCGATCGCGTCGCCCCGCGATGAACACCTGGCCCTACCCGTTGTGGATCGCGCACCGCGGCGCCGGCAAGCTGGCGCCCGAGAACACGCTGGCGGCCTTTCGCGCTGGCGCGGCGCACGGCTATCGCGCCTTCGAGTGCGACGTCAAGCTCAGCGCCGACGGCGTGCCCTTCCTGCTGCACGACACGACGCTCGAGCGCACCAGCAGCGGCCGCGGCGTCGCCGGCGAGCAGCCGTGGCACGAGCTTTCGCGCATCGACGCCGGCAGCTGGCACTCACGCGCCTTCGCCGGCGAGCCGCTGCCCAGCCTCGAGGCGATCGCGCACTACGTGCGCCGCAACGGCTTCGCGCTCGACCTCGAGATCAAGCCCACGCCCGGCAGCGAACAGGCCACCGGCGAGGCCGTCGGCCGCGCCTGCCGCACGCTGTGGGCCGGCGATGCGCTGCCGCCGCTGCTCAGCTCGTTCCGGCCCGATGCGCTGAACGGCGCACGCTGCACGGCACCCGAGCTGCCGCGCGCCCTGCTCGTCGACAGCCTGTGGCCCGGCTGGTTCGAGACGGCGCACTCGCTCGGGTGCGTCGCCGTCATCACGAACTACAACCTGATGGACGCGGCACTCATCGGGCAGCTGCACGGTGCCGCGCTGCGCGCGCTTTGCTACACCGTCAACGATCCGGCGCCGGCGCGCCAGCTGGCGGCGCTCGGCATCGACGGCCTCATCACCGACGCCGTCGACCGCTTCGCACCCGGCGCCGCCGGCGTGCGCGACTGAACGGCCGCCCCGGGTCTCGCGCCCGGCGCGCGGCCGGCGCTGCCGGCACATCGATCTCTGATTGCAAGCGAGTCGCCACCGACGGTTTCGGGCCCAGGGCTTTCGCTCCTGGAGCGACAAGCAGCCCACCGGTGGTTATAGTTGCGCATTGCAAGTAGTTAGTCTCCGGCCGCCCGGCCGGTGGCACGAGCCGCCACGCGGCGCGAGCTGCCCGGGGCATGCCGGGCCAGGTGGACGACGGGGCGGCACCTCGCCGCCGGGGAATCGACTCGATGGCCATCGGTTTGACCGCACTTTGGTTGGCGCTGGCCGCGGTCTGGATCGCGGCGCTGCCTGGCGGCCGCGCACGGCGCGCCGGCAGCGTCTATCCGCTTGCCCCCTGCGCGGTCGCCGCGGCCTGGTTCGCGCTCGATGGCGGCTCCGAAGCGGCGCGGCTGCTCGCGCTGGCACTGGCCGCCGCGCTGGCCATCTGGGCCCTGCTGACCCTGGTGTGGCTGGCCAGCCTCGTGCTGCGCGACGCCAGCATCATGGACATCGCCTATCCGCTGACGCCGCTGCTGGCCGCGGCCGTCGTGGCCGTGCGGGCCGGCCCGATCGGCGTGCACGGCTGGATCACGCTCGCGGCCTGCGCGGTCTGGGCGCTGCGGCTGGCGCTGCACATCGCCATGCGCAACCTGCCGCACGGCGAGGACGCGCGCTACCGCAAGTGGCGCGCCCGTTTCGGCACACGCTGGTGGTGGTGGAGCTATTTCCAGGTGTTCCTGCTGCAAGGCGTGCTGGTCTGGGGCTGGGCACTGCCCCTCGTGTTCGCGCTGGCCCATCCGGCGGCAGCGCCGGCCTGGAACGACGCGCTGGGCCTGCTGGTGCTGGGCATGGGCGTCGCGTTCGAGGCCGGCGCCGACTGGCAGCTCGCGCGTCATCGCGCCGATCCGGCACGCCGCGGCACGGTGCTGCAGTCGGGCCTGTGGGCGCTTTCGCGCCACCCCAACTACTTCGGCGAGGCCCTGGTGTGGTGGGGGTTCTTCCTGTTCGCGCTGTCGCACCCCTGGGGCTGGATCAGCATCGCCAGCCCGCTGTACGTCACCTGGTTCATGAACCAGGGCTCGGCCACGCGCATGACCGACGCCTACCTGCACAAGCGCCGGCCCGACTACGCCGCCTACGCGGCACGCGTGCCGGCATTCTGGCCGCGCCTGTGGCGCTGAAGGAGACACCGGTCATGCCCTGGCGTGTCATCCAATGGGCCAGCGGCTCGATGGGCCGCACCGCCCTCAGACGCATCATCGACCACCCCGACCTGCAGCTCGTCGGACTCCATGTCTACGATCCGGCCAAGGTCGGGCGCGACGCCGGCGAGATCGCGCGCCGCGCGCCCACCGGCGTGCGCGCCACCGACGACATCGAGTCGATCCTCGCGCTCGATGCCGACGTCGTGATCCACACGCCGCGCCTGAGCCTGCCGTACGAGCGGCAGAACACCGACGTCGCGCGCCTGCTCGCCTCGGGCAAGAACGTGATCTCGACAGCCGGCTTCCACTACCCGCAGGCGCACGGCGAGGACTGGTGCGCGCCGCTGCGCGCAGCGTGCATGCAAGGCGGCAGCACGCTCGCCGGGCTGGGCCTCAACCCCGGCTTCATCGGCGAGCGGCTGGCCTTGACGATGAGCGGCCTGTGCGCGCAGCTCGAGTCGATCACCACCTCCGAAGTCGTCGATGCGTCGTACATGCCTTCGCCTGCCTTCGTGTTCGACACCATGGGTTTCGGCGCCGACCCGGCACGCACGGACGTGACCGGCGGCCCGCTGGCCGGGCTGTACACGGCGCTGTACCGCGAGACGCTGGCCTTCGTCGCCGCGGCGCTCGGCACCCGGCTCGAGACGGTGACCCCGGAGCATCGGCTCACCCTCGCTCCCGAGGATCTGCGCATCGCCGCCGGCACGATCCGGCGCGGCCGCGTTGCCGCGACGCGCTGGTGCTGGCACGGCCGGTTCGCCGACGGCCGGCGCATGACGCATGCGATCCTGTGGACGGCCGACCCGAAGCTGCACGGCGAGGCGCAGGAGGCGCACTGGAAGATCGATATCCGCGGCCGCCCCAACGTGCATGTCTCGTTCAGCATCGACGACCCCGACCCGTCGGCACCGGTGTCGCGCGCGGCCGCCGACGCCACCGTCGCCGTCGCCTTGCGCGCGATTGCCGACGTCTGCCGGGCGCCGCCCGGCTTCTTCGCGTATTGGCCGAGCGCGGCGTTCCGCGCCGGGCTCGCGCCGTAACGCGCCGTCTCAGGTCGGTCGCACGTCGGCTTCCATCCCGAGCCAGTCGCTCGGCGACTCGGGCTCGGGCAGGCGACGCAAGCCGCGGATGAGCGGCAGCCGCCAGGCCAGCAGCACCAGGGCCAGCGAAGTCGCCCCGGCGAAGGCCAGCGTCGCGCGCAGGCCGACATGCTCGCCGAGCCAGCCGCCGAACAGAGCGCCGGGCCCGGCGGCCAGCAGCGTGAGCCAGCGCATCGTGCTCGTCATGCGTCCGAGCAGCGGCTCGGGCGTCACCGCCTGGCGCAACGCCAGGAAGTTGATGAAGATGAAGACGGCACCGCCGGCAAACAGCATCATCATGGCCGCGAAGGCGGCCATCCCGACGACGCCTGCGGGGGCTGCCGCGGCCAGCAGCCAGCCGGCGCCGACGACGGCGTAGCCGGCCACCAGGCAGGGGCCGGGCCCGAAGCGGTGGCTCAGGCGCCGGCCGAACACGCTGCCGGCGATGGTGCCGATGCCCACGCCCATGTAGCACAGGCCGACCTGCTGCTCGCTCAGGCCGAGCGTGCGCGTGGCGAACAGGATCTGCACCGTGATCGCGGCGTAGTGGGCCATCTGCCAAAGGCCCATCAGCACGGCCAGCGTCACGAGCAGCCGCTGGCCGGCGACGAAGCGCATGCCGGCGACGAGAGCCGGCCAGAACTGCGCGCGCGGCGGTGCGTCGCGCCGCTCGGTCACATGAATGCCCCGGAGGATGCCCGCCGACGCCACCAGCAGCACGGCGTCGACGACCAGCGCCACCGGCGCGCCGAACAGCTTGATCAGCAGCCCGGCCAGACCCGGCCCCGCGACTTCGGCGCCCGACGAGGCCAGCGCGTTCTTCGCATGCGCCTCGACCAGGCGCTCGCGCGGCACCACCTGCATCAGCACGATCTGCGCGGCGCTGCCGGCCACGGTGTGCACGGTGCCGACCACGAAGCCCACCGCGTACAGCCAGGGCATCGACAGCCAGCCGAGCCACCAGGCCAGCGGCACGCTGGCGGCCACGGCCGCGACGGCGAGCTCGCCGCTCAGGTACACCGGCAGCTTGCGCACGCGGTCGAGCCAGACCCCGGCCGGCAGCGACAGCAGCACGAAGGGCGCAAGCTCGATCGAGGTGAGCAGCCCCATCTGCGTCGGCGTGGCCTGCAGCAGCACGGCGGCGGTGAGCGGCAGCGCCAGGATCATCACCTGGTTGCCGAAGCTGCTCGTGAGGATCGAGGTCCACAGCCGCGCGTACGCGCGGTCGCGCCAGAGGTCTCCTGCGGGCAGCCGCAGCCAGGCCGCCAGCGCGCCCGGGCGCGGGCGGCTCACCGCCGCCGGCCTTCAGGAGCGGTAGTCGGCATTGATGCTCACGTAGTCGTGCGAGAGGTCGCAGGTCCACACCAGCGCCTCGGCGCGGCCGCGGTGCAGCAGCACGCGGATCGTGATCTCGCTTTGCTGCATCACGCGCTGGCCGTCCTCCTCGCGGTACTCGGGCCGGCGCCCGCCGCGCGCGACGACGTGCACGTCGTCGAGGTAGAGGTCGATCAGGCCCTGGTCGAGGTCGTCGATGCCGGCATAGCCGACGGCAGCGAGGATGCGTCCGAGGTTGGGGTCGCTCGCGAAGAAGGCCGTCTTGACGAGCGGCGAATGGGCGATCGCATACGCCGCACGCCGGCATTCGTCGACGCTGCGCCCGCCCTCGACCTTGACGGTGATGAACTTGGTGGCGCCCTCGCCGTCGCGCACGATGGCCTGCGCGAGCTGCTCGGCCACCGCGCCCACCGCGCCGGCGAGCGCGCGGCCCTCGGCGCTTTCGAGCGTGGTGATCTCGGCATGCCCGGCGCGGCGCGTGGCCGCGAGCACGAAGGAGTCGTTGGTCGAGGTGTCGCCGTCGATCGTGATGCGGTTGAAGCTGCGTTCGGCCGCCTCGCGCACGAGCGCGGACACGAGCGCCGGCGCCAGCACGGCGTCGGTGGCGACGAAGCCGAGCATCGTCGCCATGTCGGGGCGGATCATCCCGGCGCCCTTGGCGATGCCCGTGACGGTGACGCAGCGCCCGCCGATCTCGAGGCGGCGCGACGCGGCCTTGGGCAGCGTGTCGGTGGTCATGATGCCCTCGGCGGCCAGCGCCCAGGCATCGGGCGCGAGCGCGGTCAGCGCCGCCGGCAGGCCGGCCTCGATGCGCTCGACCGGCAGCGTCTCCATGATGACGCCGGTGGAAAACGGCAGCACCTGCTCGGCCGCAATGCCCAGCTGCGCGGCCAGCGCCGCGCAGCTTCGGCGCGCGCGCGCCAGGCCATCGGCACCGGTGCCGGCGTTGGCGTTGCCGGTGTTGACGACGAAGGCGCGGATGCCGCCCAGCGCAGCGGCACGCGTCAGGTGTTCGCGGCACAGCTGCACGGGCGCCGCGCAGAAGCGGTTGCGCGTGAAGACGCCGTCCACCGCCGCCCCCTCGTCGAGCACGAAGACGACCAGATCGCGCCGCCCGGCCTTGCGCACGCCGGCCATCGCCGTGCCGATGCGCAGGCCGGCGACCGGGTGCAGCGAGGCCGGATCGGGGGCGCTGAGGTGCACGGGCATGGCGGCAGGCTCCGTTTGGGCAGGATGGTCGGGTGGCTCGGGATGGCCCCGGGGTCCGAGCGGCAAGGGCCCGCGCAGACCGGCGCCGACCCTTTTCGTCAGGCCAGCTTGCCGTGGCAGTGCTTGTACTTCCTGCCGCTGCCGCAGGGACAGGGGTCGTTGCGGCCGACCTTCGGGACGGCCGCGGCCCGCGTCGCCGGATCGGCCTCGTGGCTGACGCTGCCGTCCTCGTTCGGGTGCTGGTAGGTCACGTTGGCGAGCTGGGCGGCGCGCTCCTCGAGCTGCTGCGCGGCCTGCGAGACCTGCTCCTCGGTCTGGATGCGCACCGTCATCAGGATGCGCGTGACCTCCATCTTGACGACGTCGAGCAGCTGGCTGAACAGCTCGAAGGCCTCGCGCTTGTATTCCTGCTTGGGGTTCTGCTGCGCGTAGCCGCGCAGGTGGATGCCCTGGCGCAGGTAGTCGAGCGCGGCCAGGTGCTCGCGCCAATGGCTGTCGATGCTCTGCAGCAGCACCATGCGCATGAACGGCGTGAACTGCTCGCTGCCCACGAGGTCGAGCTTGGACTTGAACTGCTGGTCGGCGGCGGCGACGACGCGCTCGAGGACGTCTTCGTCGGTGATCGACTCGCTGCCCTCGACGATCTGCCTGAGCGCGACGTCGAGCTGCCACTCCTCGGCCAGCACCTTCTCCAGGCCGGCCAGATCCCACTGCTCCTCGAGGCTCTCGGCCGGCACGTAGGTGCGCACCACCTCGGTCATCGTCGCGCGGCGCAGGCCCGCAATGCGCTCGTCGAGGTTCGCCGCCTCGAGGATCTCGTTGCGCTGCTGGTAGATGACCTTGCGCTGATCGTTGGCGACGTCGTCGTATTCGAGCAGCTGCTTGCGGATGTCGAAGTTGCGCGCCTCGACCTTGCGCTGCGCGCTCTCGATCGAGCGGTTGACGATGCCGGCCTCGATGGCCTCGCCTTCGGGCATCCTGAGCCGCTCCATGATGGCCTTGACGCGATCGCCGGCGAAGATGCGCATCAGCGAGTCGTCCAGGCTCAGGTAGAAGCGGCTGGCGCCCGGGTCGCCCTGGCGCCCCGAGCGGCCGCGCAGCTGGTTGTCGATGCGCCGGCTCTCGTGGCGCTCGGTGGCGACGATGCGCAGGCCGCCCAGCGCCACCACCTGCTCGTGCAGGCTCTGCCACTCGTCCTCGAGCTTGCGCGCGCGCGCGCGCCGCTCCTCCTCGGCGAGCTGCGGGTCGGCCTCGAGCAGCTGCACCTGCTTCTCGACGTTGCCGCCGAGCACGATGTCGGTGCCGCGGCCGGCCATGTTGGTGGCGATCGTGATCATCTTGGGCCGTCCGGCCTGGGCCACGATCTCGGCCTCCTTGGCGTGCTGCTTGGCGTTGAGCACCTGGTGCGGCAGCTTCTCCTTGGTCAGCAGCGCGCTCACCAGCTCGGAGTTCTCGATCGAGGTCGTGCCCACCAGCACCGGCTGACCGCGCTGGTAGCAGTCGCGGATGTCGCGCACCACGGCGTCGAACTTCTCCTTCGTGGTCTTGTAGATGAGGTCGTTGTCGTCTTTGCGGATGGTCGGTTTGTTGGGCGGGATGACCACCGTCTCCAGGCCGTAGATCTCCTGGAATTCATAGGCCTCGGTGTCGGCGGTGCCGGTCATGCCGGCGAGCTTGCCGTACATGCGGAAGTAGTTCTGGAAGGTGACCGAGGCGAGCGTCTGGTTCTCGCTCTGGATCTGCACGCCTTCCTTGGCCTCCACCGCCTGATGCAGACCGTCGCTCCAGCGCCGCCCCGTCATCAGGCGGCCGGTGAACTCGTCGACGATGATCACCTCGCCGGTCTGCACCACGTAGTGCTGGTCGCGGTGGTAGAGCTGGTTGGCGCGGAGCGCCGCATACACGTGGTGCATGAGCGCGATGTTGGTCGGGTCGTACAGGCTCGCGCCCTCGGCCAGCAGGCCGGCCTGCGCGAGCAGCTGCTCGGCCTTCTCGTGGCCGGCCTCGGTGAGGAAGACCTGGTGCGTCTTCTCGTCGACCGTGAAGTCGCCCGGCTCGACGACGCCCTCGCCGGTGCGCGGGTCGGCCTCGCCGATCTGCTTCTTCAGGCCCGGCACGACGGCGTTGATGCGCACGTACAGCTCGGTGTGGTCCTCGGCCTGGCCGCTGATGATGAGCGGGGTGCGCGCCTCGTCGATCAGGATCGAGTCGACCTCGTCGACGATGGCGTAGGCGAGGCCGCGCGCAACGCGGTCGCCCACGTCGAGCACCATGTTGTCGCGCAGGTAGTCGAAGCCGAACTCGTTGTTGGTGCCGTAGGTGACGTCGGCGGCGAACGCAGCCTGCTTTTCCTCGCGCCCCAGGCCGGGCACGTTGACGCCCACCGTCAGGCCGAGAAAGCCGTAGAGCCGCCCCATCCACTCGGCGTCGCGCCGCGCCAGGTAGTCGTTCACCGTCACCACGTGCACGCCCTTGCCCTCGAGGGCGTTCAGGTACACCGGCAGCGTGGCCACCAGCGTCTTGCCCTCGCCGGTGCGCATCTCGGCGATCTTGCCCTGGTGCAGCGCGATGCCGCCGACCAGCTGCACGTCGAAGTGGCGCATCTTGAGCGTGCGCTTGCCGGCTTCGCGCACGACGGCGAAGGCCTCGGGCAGCAGTTCGTCGAGCGTGGCGCCCTTGGCCAGGCGCTCGCGGAACTCCGCGGTCTTGGCGCGCAGCGCCGCGTCGTCGAGCTGTTCGTACTGTGGCTCGAGCGCGTTGATGCGCTCGACGCTCTTGCGATAGCTCTTGAGCAGACGGTCGTTGCGGCTGCCGAAGATCGCGGTCAGGAACTTGGGGACCATGCAGCGGGTGTCCGGTTCGGTGCGGCTCGGGGCGCGGCTCGGGCGGCGCAGCGTCTGCGCCGCGGGCGCCGGCACAGCGCGGCGTACGGTGGCGTGCATCGACGTGCCGCGGCAGTGGTGCACACGCCGCCGAGCCGAGGTCAGCGCTGGATCAGGCCCCACGCGCGAAAAAACGGTGCAGTCTAACACTCGCCGCCTCGCGGCCTCGGGGTTCACCCGATGCGCGAGCGCCGATGCGGCGGCATCGCCGCACGGACGCGCTGGCCGCCCATTGACCGCACTCGGCGGACGCCGCGTCGCGCTGCCGCACCGGCCCCACCCGGACTGCCGCGCCCTGACGCCGGCATCGCTAGACTGTGTAGGTGAGCTCATCTCCGGCCCGGGCATCGGCCGCCGCGCTGCCGCTGGCGCGCGCGCTCGATGCGAGCCCTTCACTGGCGGGCCTGCTCGCGCGCGTGCGCGCGTCGGAGGCGCGGCTGGCAGCCATCCTGCCCGCCCTGCCGCCCGAGCTCGCCGCCACGCTGCACGCAGGTCCGCTCGACGACAGCGCCTGGACGCTGCTCGCCGAGCACGCCGCCGCCGCGGCCAAGCTGCGCCAATGCCTGCCGCGCGTCGAGGCAACGCTCGCCGAGCAGGGTTGGCCCGGCGTCGCGGTGCGCATCAAGGTGCGGCCGCGCGCCTAGGAGCGTGGGCGGCGCAGCCGGCGCGGGGGGCCTGTGCCCCAGGGCACGCCGGACCGGTCCGCGTGGTGCCGGCTGTCGGAGTCGAACCGACGACCTTCCGCTTACAAGGCGGGTGCTCTACCAGCTGAGCTAAGCCGGCCGGGGTCGGAATTCTAGGTGCCGGCCGCTGGGCGCCCGGCGCAGCGCGGGCGGCGCTACTTGATGCGCTTGAGCGCCGGGCGCCCGCCGCCCGGAGCCGAGGGGTCGGGCGGCGGCTCGGGCTGGCCCTCGTCGCCTGCCGCCGCGGCCGGCGCCTCGGCCTCGCTGCCGGCCAGGCGCAGGCCGCGCGGCGCGCTGCCGGCCGGCGGCGCCTCGTGCGCGGCTTCGTCGGGCTCGGTCGGCATCGGGAAGGCCATGCCCTGGCCGTTCTCGCGGGCATAGATCGCGACCACGTGATCCACCGGCACGACGATGTCGCGCGCGACGCCGCCGAAGCGCGCGCGGAACGCGATGAACTCGTTGCCGATCTCGAGTCCCGAGGTGGCCTCGAAGCCGATGTTGAGCACGATCTCGTCGTTCTTGACGTACGCCGGCGGCACCTGCACGCTGGCGTCGACGTGCACCGCGATGTAGGGCGTGAACCCGTTGTCGGTGCACCAGTCGTGCAGCGCGCGCAGCAGGTACGGGCGCGTCGAACTGCCCTGCGGCGCGGCGGTCATCTGCGAGGCTCCGCTGGCGGCCCGGGCCGACCTACTTGCGCATCACCTTCTCGGACGGCGTCAGCGCCTCGATGTAGGCCGGGCGCGAGAAGATGCGCTCGGCGTACTTGAGCAGCGGCACCGCGTTCTTGCTCAGGTCGATGCCGTAGTAGTCGAGCCGCCACAGCAGCGGCGCGATCGCGACGTCGAGCATGCTGAAGTCGTCGCCCAGCATGTACTTGTTCTTCAGGAAGATCGGCGCGAGCTGCGTCAGGCGATCGCGGATCTGCTCGCGCGCGCGCTCGAGCTGCCGCTCGCTGGCCTTGGCGCCGCGGCCTTCGAGCAGGTTGACGTTGCTGAACAGCTCCTTCTCGAAGTTGAAGAGGAAGAGCCGCACGCGCGCGCGCGCCACCGGATCGCCCGGCATCAGCTGCGGATGGGGGAAGCGTTCGTCGATGTACTCGTTGATGATGTGGCTCTCGTACAGGATGAGGTCGCGCTCGACCAGGATCGGCACCTCGTTGTACGGGTTCATCAGCGCGATGTCCTCGGGCTTGGCGAAGACGTCGACGTCGCGGATCTCGAAATCCATGCCCTTCTCGAAGAGCACGAAGCGGCAGCGGTGCGAGTAGGGGTCGGTGGTTCCGGAGTAGAGCACCATCATGGCGTCAGGCCCTGTGCGGGAGGTTCGTGGTCGGGGGGCCGCCGGCGGCCCCTGCGTGGCGCGCAGTGCGCAAGCCCGGGTATCGTCGCGCCAGCGGCCGGGACACACACGCGCGCCACGGCGGCGCGCGCGATTGTCGGCTATTTGACGTCCTTCCAGAACGCCGCGTTCAGGCGCCAGGCAATCGCCGTGAAGGCGGCCAGGAACAGCATCACCCACACACCGATGCGCAGGCGCCGGTCGCGCTCGGGCTCGCCCATCCACTGCAGGAAGGCCACCAGGTCGGCCACCGCGCGGTCGTACTCGTCGGGCTTCATCTTGCCGGGCGTGATCGGCTCGAAGCCCTTGAAGATCTGCACGGTGCGGCCGGCCTCGTGCGGATCCTTCTCCTCGGCGAAGAGGGCGCGCTGCTGGCCCTGCAGCTCCCACAGCACGTTGGGCATGGCCACGCTCGGGAAGACGAGGTTGTCCCAGCCGGTGGGCTTGGTGTCGTCGCGGTAGTAGCTGCGCAGATAGGTGTACAGGTAGTCGGCGCCGCTGCCCTTGGCGGCATCGGCACGCGAGCGTGCGATCAGCGTGAGGTCGGGCGGCGCGGCGCCGAACCAGTCCTTGGCCTCCTTCGGATCCATCGCGATCCTCATCGTGTCGCCGACCTTGGCGCCGGTGAAGATCAGGTTGTCCTTGATCTGCTGCTCGGTGAGGCCGATGTCGGCCATGCGGTTGTAGCGCATGAAGGCCGCGGCGTGGCAGTTGAGGCAGTAGTTGGCGAACAGCTTGGCGCCGTACTGCAGTGCGGCCAGGTCGTTGGCGCGCGCGCTCGGGAACTTGTCCCAGGCGACGCCGCCTTCGGCGGCGCGCGCCGGCCCGCACAGCAAGGCCAGGGCCGCCAGCACGGGCAGGAGGATCTTTCGCGTCGTGTTCATGGATGGCATCCCGTGGCCCGGCCCTCAATGCGGCTTGTAGACCACGCGCGCGGGCACGGGCCTGAACTGGCCGAGGCGGCTCCACCAGGGCATGAGCACGAAGAAGGCGAAGTAAAACAGCGTGCCGGCCTGCGAGACGAGCGCACCGACCGGCGACGGCGGCTTCATGCCGTAGTAGCCGAGCACGACGAAGTCGACGACGAAGGCCGCGTACAGCACGAGGTTCCAGCGCGGCCGGTAGCGGATCGACTTGACCGGGCTGCGGTCGAGCCAGGGCAGGGCGAAGAAGATCAGCACCGCCGCACCCATCACGACGACGCCCCAGAACTTGGCGTCGAAGGTCTCGAGCAGCGCCGCCAGCGCGACGGCGGCCACGCCGAGCACCACCTTGCCGCGCGTCGACAGGCCGCCGAACAGCAGCGCCAGCACGCCGCCGACCAGCGTCAGGCCGACCAGGATGGTGACGAGGTCGTCGGTGGTCGCGCGCAGCATCGAGTAGTAGGGGGTGAAGTACCACACCGGCGCGATGTGGGTCGGCGTCTTCAGCGGATCGGCCGGGATGAAGTTGTTGTACTCGAGGAAGTTGCCGCCGAGCTCGGGCGCGAAGAACACCACCGCGCAGAACACGAGCAGGAACACGCCGACGCCGATGAGGTCGTGCACCGTGTAGTAGGGGTGGAACGGGATGCCGTCGAGGGGTATGCCGGTCTTCGGATCGGTCCTGGCCTTGATCTCGATGCCGTCGGGGTTGTTGGAGCCGACGTCGTGCAGCGCCAGCAGGTGCGCGACGACGAGCCCGAGCAGCACGAGCGGGATGGCGATCACGTGGAAGGCGAAGAAGCGGTTGAGCGTGGCGTCGCCGACGACGTAGTCGCCGCGGATCAGGATCGCCAGGTCCGGACCGATGAAGGGAATCGCGGAGAACAGGTTGATGATGACCTGCGCGCCCCAGTAGCTCATCTGGCCCCAGGGCAGCAGGTAGCCCATGAAGGCCTCGCCCATGAGCGCGAGGAAGATCAGACAGCCGAAGATCCACACCAGCTCGCGCGGCTTGCGGTAGCTGCCGTAGACGAAGCCGCGCCACATGTGCAGGTAGACGACGACGAAGAACGCGCTCGCGCCGGTGCTGTGCAGGTAGCGGATCAGCCAGCCCCAGGGCACGTCGCGCATGATGTACTCGACCGAGGCGAAGGCCAGCCCCGCGTCGGGCTTGTAGTTCATCGTCAGGAAGATGCCCGTGACGATCTGGATCACCAGCACCAGCAGCGCCAGCGAGCCGAAGAAGTACATCCAGTTGAAGTTCTTCGGAGCGTAGTACTCCGACATGTGCTTCTTGTACTCGGCAAACAGCGTCGGGAAGCGGTTCTCGAGCCAGACCGTTCCCTGCACGAGCAGCGGTGCGCCGGGGGGCGCTTGCTTGAATTCAGCCATTGCGACCTCGGGGGTGGGCGCGGCGCGGCCGGCAGGCGGCGCGCCGCGACTCGTTCGTCACGCCTTCTTGTCCTCGCCGATCAGCAGCAGGGTGTCCGACAGGTAGGTGTACGGCGGCACTTCGAGGTTGTCGGGCGCAGGCTTGTTCTTGAACACGCGTCCGGCCATGTCGAAGGTCGAGCCGTGGCAGGGGCAGAAGAAACCGCCCGGCCAGTCGTCGGGCAGCGAGGGCTGCGCGCCGGGAGCAAAGCGGTCCACCGGCGAGCAGCCCAGGTGCGTGCAGATGCCCACGGCGACGAAGTACTCGGGCTTGATCGAGCGCCAGCGGTTCTTGGCGTAGGCCGGCGTCGGGAACTGAGTGCGCGCGGAGTTCGGGTCGGCGAGTTCGGGCTCGTCCTTGGCCAGCGAGTCGAGCTGCGCCTTCGTGCGCCGCACGATCCACACCGGCTTGCCGCGCCACTCGACGGTGGCCTTCTCGCCCGGCGCCAGGCCGGCGATGTCGAACTGCACCGGGGCGCCGGCGGCGCGCGCGCGCTCGGACGGCGCGAAGCTGGCGACGAAGGGCACCGCGGTGAACACGCCGCCGGCGGCGCCGGCGCCGCAGGTGATGGCGATCCAGGTGCGGCGGCTCGGGTCGGGCGGCACCGCCGCCGGGCCGAGCGCAGCGTCCGCGGATGCGGCAACGTCGCTCATGGAAATCCTTCGGGGAAAAAAACGCGCCGCATGGACGCGGCGGCCGCGAATTCTAGCGGAGCCCCCGGCCCGCCCCCGACGCATTACCATGGCGCCGCCATAGCCAAACCGGCCGGCGGCGAACCACGAACCAGGAGGAGTACGGATGAGCTTCACATCGGAATTCAAGGAGTTCGCCCTCAAGGGCAACGTCATGGATCTGGCCGTCGGCGTCATCATCGGCGGCGCCTTCGGCAAGATCGTCGACTCGGTGGTCGGCGACCTCATCATGCCGCTCGTCGGCAAGGTCTTCGGCGGCCTGGACTTCAGCAACTACTTCATCCCGCTCGCCGGTCAGACCGCCGCCACGCTGGCCGACGCGAAGAAGGCCGGCGCGGTGTTCGCCTACGGCAACTTCATCACCATCCTTCTCAACTTCGTCATCCTCGCCTTCATCATCTTCCTGATGGTCAAGCAGATGAACCGTCTCAAGCGCGAGGCGCCGCCGCCGCCGCCGGCGCCTCCCGCGCCGACGCCCGAGGACGTGCTGCTGCTGCGCGAGATCCGCGACGCCCTGAAGAAGTGAGGCAGCCGCGCGGGGGTTGCCGCATACTTGGCGGCCGCCCCCGCCCATGAAACCGCATCCCGTTCACCGCCTGCCCGCGCCGCTGGAAGCGGCGGTGCAGACGCTCAAGCTGGCCGCGCGCGGCGCCGTCGAGCGCACGATCGAGAGCCTCGGCCTGGCCGCACTGGCCGCGACCAACGTCTTCCAGCGCGACGGCCTGCTCGGCGCCCAGTTCGAGCTCAACCGCAAGTCGGCCGTCTTCGTGCTGACCTTCAACGACGCGTTCGACGAGCGCGTCACGCGCGAGCTGGGGCCGCGCGGCGGCGCGCCGCCGGCCCGTGCGGCAGCCTGGGACGCGCTCACGCTGGTCGAGGACCGCGAGGTCGAACTGCAGATCTCGGCCGAGCGCTTCGGACTCGAGACGGCCCACAAGTGCGAGTGGGAGCTGCGCGAGCTCGACGCCTACGTCGGCGCGCTGCTCGATGCATCCGCCGGCGAGTCGGTGCGCAACCCGCTGCGCCCCGAAGTCGTGGGCGACGCGATGATCCGCGCCGTCGACGCGGTGAGCGAGCGCCCCGACGTGCGCAAGGTGCTGGGCGCCGAGATCGGGCGTTCGCTGGCCGACGCACTGCCGGCGGCCTACGGCGAGATCGTCGCCGACCTGCGCGGCGCCGGCGTGCAGCCGCTGTCGCTCGCGGTACGCCAGCGCGCGGCGCGCGCCGACGGCTCCGGGGTGGCCACCGACTTCGACACCCTGGGTCGCCCGCTCGATCCGCCCGGCAGCGCAGCGCACGCCGGGCCCGCCAGCGGCCTGGGCGGCTACGCCCCGAGCCGTGCCGGCCGCGGCGCGCCGGCTAGCGGCTACGGGCCGGGCCTGCGCGGCAGCGGCGCTGGACGCGGCGGCGGCACGCCGATCGGCAGCGTCGATCCGGCGCTGATGTCGCTGATGCGGCGCCTGGCCGACCTCGAGGGCCGCGCCAGCGGCGGCGACCTCTACGCCGAGACCGACGCAGCCGGCGGCGCGCTGCCCAACCTGATCCACGCGCACCGCGAGGAGTTGCGCCGCGCGAGCAAGAGCGGCCTCGATCACCTCGTGATCGACGTCATCGGCACGCTGTTCGACCAGATCCTCGCCGACCCCAAGATCCCTCCGCAGCTGGCGCGCCAGATCGCGCGGCTGCAGGTGCCGGTGCTGCGCGCCGCGCTCGGCGATCCGGGCTTCTTCGCCTCGCGCCGCCATCCGGTGCGGCGCTTCGTCAACCGCATCGCCTCGCTCGGTGCCGCCTTCGACGATGCCGGCGACGAATCGGCGCGCGCCTTCGTCGCCAAGGTGCACGCGCTCGTGCAGGAGGTGATCGACGGCGACTTCGACCACATCGAGACATACGACCGCAAGCTCGAGGAACTCGAGGCCTTCGCCGCCGAGCTCGCGCGCCGCGAGGTCGCGGCCGAGGGCGCGCAGACCGCCGAGCTGCTGGCGCAGAAGGAGGACGAGCTGCGCCTGCGCGCGCTGTACGCGCAGCGCCTCGAGGGCGACCTCGCCGGCGTCAGCGCGCCCGAGTTCGTGCGCGAGTTCATCGGCCGCGTCTGGAGTCAGGTGCTGCTCGAGGCCGCCGAGCAAGGCGGCGCCGACGGCGAGCGCGTGCGCCGCATGCGCCACGCCGGCCGCGAGCTGTTCCTGAGCGTGCAGCCCAAGCCGACGCCGGCGCACCGCAAGGCCTTCCTTGCCGAGCTGCCCAGGCTGATGCAGGAGCTGACCGAGGGCATGAACCTGATCGGCTGGCCCGAGGCCGAGCGGCGCGCCTTCTTCGGCCGGCTGATGCCGGCACACGCCGAGGCGCTGAAGGCGGCGGCCGTGCGGCAGCTCGACCTCAACCTGATGGCGCGCCAGGTCGAAGGCGCACTCGACCGCGCGCTGCCCTCGCGCGCCGACCTCGAACGTGCCGCGCTGCCGGTGCTGACCGACGAGATCGCCGCGCCGCGCTTCTCGCCCGAGGAGGGTGCCCGGGTCGGCCTGCTCGAAGAGGCGGCCATCGACTGGAAGGCACCGGTCGCGGCCGACCCGGCGCGCCAGGCCGAGGAGGCCGAGATCCAGCGGGCCGCGGCAGTGCCCCCGGCGGGCGACCGCAGCGACCGCGGCGGCGACGCTCCGCCCAGCGACGCGCTGCCGCTGGTGGGCGACATCGCCACGGCGGCCAGCGGACGTGATCTCGCGGCCGCGGTGCAGATCGGCTTCGCCTACCAGATGCACCTCGCCGGCGCCTGGCACAAGGTGCGCCTCGCCCACGTGAGCCCGGGCCGCACCTTCTTCGTCTTCACGCACGGCCAGCGCCACAAGCGCACCGTCTCGCTCACGCAGCGCATGCTCGTCAAGCTGTGCGAAAGCGGGCGCCTGCGTGCCTACGAGAGCGCGCAGCTGCTCGAGCGCGCGACGGCGCGCGCACGCCGGCAGCTCGCCGCCCTGGGTGCGGCGGCGCGCTGAGGCGCGGCGTCAGACGCCGCCAGCGCACAAGGCGCGGCGTCAGACGCCGCCAGCGCACAAGGCGCGGCGTCAGACGCCGCGCGCCGCCAGCTGCCTGGCCGCCTCGAGCGCTGCCAGCAGGCTGGCCGGATCGGCCCGACCCTGGCCGGCGATGTCGAACGCAGTGCCGTGGTCGGGGCTGGTGCGCACGAAGGGCAGCCCGAGCGTGACGTTCACGCCGCGCTCGACGCCGAGGTACTTGACCGGGATCAGCCCATGGTCGTGCGTCATCGCGACGACGACATCGAACGCGCCGCGGCGCGCGCGCATGAACACGGTGTCGGGGGCGAACGGCCCCTGCGCGTCGATGCCTTCGGCCGCCGCCGCCTGCACCGCCGGGCCGATGATGCGCAGCTCCTCGTCGCCGAACAGGCCGCCTTCGCCGGCATGCGGGTTAAGGCCGGCGACGGCGATGCGCGATTTGCGTCCCAGCATGCCGCGCAGCGCGCGCTCGGCGATGCGCAGCGTGGCGAGCACGGCGTCGAAGCTGAGCGCCTCGATGGCGCGGCGCAGCGCCAGGTGGATGGTGACGAGCACGACGCGCAACTCGTCGTTGGCCAGCATCATGCGCACGTCGGGCAGCGTGCCGTCGGCACCGCGCGCCAGGTGCTGCAGCATCTCGGTGTGGCCGGGGAACGGCACGCCGGCGGCAGCCAGCGCCTCCTTGTGGATGGGCGCCGTGACGACGGCGGCGGCCTCGCCGGCGCGCACCCGGCGCACCGCCTCCTCGATGCAGCGCGCGGCGGCCGCGCCGGCGCGCGCGTCGACGCGGCCCCAGGGCAGCTCGGCCAGCCCCGGCGGCAGCCCCGCCGGCTGCAGCAGCGGCAGGCAGCCCGGGGGAACCGCGTGCAGATCGGCCGGCGTGTCGAGCTGCGCGATCATCGGCGCGCCGGCGCGGCGCAGCACGGCGGCGTCGCCCAGCACCAGGGCGCCGGCCAGCGCGCCGCGCTCGAACGCACGCACGACGATCTCCGGGCCGATGCCGGCGGCATCGCCCATCGTCACGAGCAGCGGTCGGTCGGTGCTCACGCCGGGTTGTCGATGTCGATGAAGCGGTGCTCGAGCCCGAAGCGCTCGGCCAGATGCGCGCCCAGCGCCGGCGCGCCGTAGCGCTCGGTGGCGTGGTGGCCGCAGGCGAAGAAGGCGACGCCGGTCTCGCGCGCCAGGTGCGCCTGCGGCTCGGAGATCTCGCCGGTGACGAAGGCATCGGCGCCGGCGGCGATGGCCGCCTCGAAATAGCCCTGCGCGCCGCCGCTGCACCAGGCGATGCGCGCGAGCGGCCTGCCGTCGCCGGCCACGACGAGCGGCGCACGCCCGAGCGCGGCGCCCGCGCCCGCGGCCAGCGCTTCGACGCTCGCCCAGGCCCCGGCCGGGCCGATGAAGCCGAGCGCCTGCTCGCCGAAGCGCGCGTCGGCGCGCAGCCCGAGCCGTTCGCCCAGTTGCGCGTTGTTGCCGAAGCGCGGCTCGGCATCGAGCGGCAAGTGGTAGGCGAAGAGACTGATCTCGTGTGCGAGCAGGCGGCGCACGCGCTCCTTGAGCCAGCCGGTCAGGCGGCCGTCCTGGCCGCGCCAGAACAGGCCATGGTGGACGAGCAGTGCGTCGGCGCCGGCGGCGATGGCCGCGTCGATCAGCGCCAGGCTCGCCGTCACGCCGCTCACCAGGCTGCGCACCTCGGCGCGCCCCTCGACCTGCAGACCGTTCGGCCCATAATCGTCGAACGCCGCGGGTTGCAGCAGTTCGTTCAGCGCGCGCTCGATCGCGATCCGTTCGGCCATTTCGGCCATTGTGCCGGTTCGGCCGGGCGCGGCGGCCGTGCCGCCCGTGCCGGGCATGCGGATCGCGCTCCCCGACCGTTCCGCGCCGCCCGCTGCGCCCTGCGTTTGGTCCCACTTCCTTCGAACGCCTCGCGATCCGTGATCTGGCGCAAGATCTGGCTGCTGTTCACCCAGGCCGTCACGGTGGCGCTGGCACTGTGGTTCGTCGCGGCGACGCTCCAGCCCGGCTGGCTCGGCCCCGGGACCGTTGGGTCCGGCGCGGCCCGGTTCGAGCCGGCCGCATCGGCGGGTGCCGGCGGCGCCCCCGGCTTTGCCGCCGCGGTGCGACGCGCCGCGCCCGCGGTGGTGGCCATCACCGCCACCCGCACCGAGCGCAACCCGCACGCCGACGATCCGCGCTTTCGGTTCTTCTTCGGCGAGCGCGCGCCGGCGCCGCAACGGCAGATCGGCCTGGGCTCGGGGGTGATCGTGGCGCCCGAGGGCTATCTGCTCACCAACCACCATGTCGTCGAGGGCGCCTCCGAGATCGAGGTCCGGCTCGCCGATGGCCGCCAGACCGAAGCGCAGCTCGTCGGCAGCGACGCCGAGACCGACATCGCCGTGCTGAAGATCGGGCTCGCCCCGCTGCCGGTGGCGCCGCTGGCCGACCGCCGCAGCCTGCAGGTGGGCGACGCCGTGCTCGCGATCGGCAACCCGTTCGATGTCGGCCAGACCGTCACCGCCGGCATCGTCAGCGCACTCGAGCGCACGCAGCGCGGCAGCTCGCCGTTCCAGAACTTCATCCAGACCGATGCCGCGATCAACCCGGGCAACTCGGGCGGCGCGCTGGTCGACGCCGCAGGCAACCTGGTCGGCATCAACACGGCGATCTTCTCGCGCGGCGGCGGCAGCCTGGGCATCGGCTTCGCGGTGCCGGTGGACACCGCACGCGCCGTGATGCAGGCCATCGTGCGCGACGGCAAGGTACAGCGCGGCTGGATCGGCATCGACGTGCGCGACGTCGACCAGGAGCTCGCCGAGAGCCTTGCGCTGCCGCCCGTGGGCGGCGTGCTCGTGGCCGGGGTCGTGCACGACGGCCCGGCCGCCGCCGCCGGCATGCGCCCGGGCGACCTGCTGCTCGGCCTGGCCGGCGCCAAGGTGGCGAGTGCCGCCGAACTGCTGCCGCGGGTGGCCGCGCTGCCGCCGGGCAGCCGCGCCAAGGTCGAGGTGCAGCGCGGCGCGCAGAAGCTGCAGCTCGAGATCACCGTGGGGGAACGGCCGCCGCGCACGAACGAGTGAGGCAAGGCATGGGTGCGGCGGCGACGTCGCGCTGCGCGGCCCGAGCGCCGCGGTCGATCGCCCACGGGGCGCAGGGCGCCTACAGCAGCAGGGCCAGCCGCTCGAGGATCAGCACCGCGAAGAAGCCGAGCGCGGCGATCAGCGTCCACTTCAGCACGACGATGCCGCGCCGGCGCCAGACCGCCTGGCCGGTGCCCACGTAGAACGCGAAGCACAGCAGCGAGCCCACCAGCAGCAGCCCGAAGACGAGGCGGGAAATCAGCATGGGCGGCAGAGCCGCTTCGGCGCGGCGCTCACCAGGCCGGCGCCGGCTCGGCGAAGCCGCTGGGCGCCTCGCGCTCACGCGCGAAGCTCACGATCTCGTAGGCCGAGGCATCGGCAAGCAGCTCACGCAGCAGCCGGTTGTTGAGCGCGTGGCCGCCCCGGTAGGCGGTGTAGGCGACCAGCAGCGGCTTGCCCAGCACCATCATGTCGCCGATGGCGTCGAGGATCTTGTGCTTGACGAACTCGTCGTCGTAGCGCAGCCCGCCGGCATTGAGCACGCGCGTGTCGTCGACGACGATGACGTTGTCCATGCTGCCGCCCAGGCCCAGGCCGCGCGAGCGCATGGCTTCGACGTCCCGGCTGAAGCCGAAGGTGCGCGCGCGCGCGATGTCGCGCGCGTAGCGGCCGCTGCCGAAGTCGAAGGTGACCTGCTGGCCGGTGGCGTCCAGCGCGGGGTGGTTGAACTCGATCTCGAAGCTCAGCCGATAGCCGTGGTGCGGCTCGAGCCGCGCCCACTTCAGCGTCGCGCCCTCGCCTTCGCGCACCTGGACGGTGCGCAGCACGCGCAGGAAGCGCTTGGGGGCGTCTTGCTGCACGATGCCGGCGCTTTGCAGCAGGTAGACGAAGCTCGCCGCGCTGCCGTCGAGGATGGGCACCTCGTCGCCGTTGATGTCGATGGCGAGGTTGTCCAGGCCGAGGCCGGCGATCGCCGAGAGCAGGTGCTCGATCGTCTGCACCTTGGGCGCGCCGGGATCGCCGCCGGGGCTGATGGTGGTGGCCATGCGCGTGTCGCAGACGGTGTCGACGCGCACCGGGATCGTCACCGGTGTCGGCAGGTCGGTGCGCCGGAACACGATGCCGCTGTCGGGCGGCGCCGGCGCGAGCGCGAGCTCGACCTTGCGGCCGCGGTGCACGCCCAGGCCGACGGCGCGCGTCATGCTCGCGAGGGTGCGCTGGCGCAGCATGGCGCGCATTGTCGGCGATCGGCGCCGCGGCGTCGTGCCGCACGCGCTTTCAGTAGCGCTCGTCGGGCGCGAAGATGCGGCCGCGCTCGCGCCAGCGCCCGCCGGTGAAGTCGGGAAACGGCAGGGTCTTGAAGCCCTCGGCGATCGACTGTTCCGACAGCGGCGTGATCGCGCTCCAGGCCACGGCGTCGTAGATGTCGATGGGCATCGGCGCGCGCGCCTTCGCCGCCTCGACGAAGGCATGCACGACGAAGAAGTCCATGCCGCCGTGGCCGGCGCCTTCGGCCTGCTGCGCGTAGCGGCGCCACAGCGGATGCTCGTAGCGCTGCTGGTACGCGGCGAAGTCCTCCCAGCGGTGCGCTGGGCTGCGGCCCTCGATGTGGATCGAGCGGTTGATCTCCATCCACAGCCCGTCGGTGCCCTGCACCCGAAAGCCCAGCGCGTACGGCCGCGGCAGCGAGGTGTCGTGCTGCAGCAAGATGGTCTCGCCGTTGGCGCAGGCCAGCGTCGTCGTCACCACGTCGCCGAGCCGAAAGCGCAGCGCCGCGCTCGGATGCTCGGGCGCGCCCATCTTGCGCGCGACGTAATCGTGCAGGCCGCGCGCCTTGCTCGCGAAGCTGCCGATATGCGTGAAGCGGTTGCCGCGATGGATGTCGGCGAACATCGCCAGCGGCCCGATGCCGTGGCTCGGGTAGAGGTCGCCGTTGCGTTCGACCGAGTGGCGCGTGCGCCAGCGCGCCTCGGACCAGGCGCGGACGCCCGTCTCGACGCCGCCGCCGTAGGGCCGGGCCGGGTCGCCGCTGTTGAACTTCACGGCGCGCAGGTCGTGCTGATAGCCGCCTTGCAGATGCACCAGTTCGCCGAACAGGCCGGCGCGCACCATCTGCAGCACCGCCATCACGTCGCGCCGGTAGCACAGGTTCTCGAGCAGCATGTAGGGCGTGCCGCTGCGCTGCTGCGCGGCGAGCAGGTCCCAGTGGTCCTGCAGCGTGATGCCGGCGACGACCTCGCAGCCCACCGGCACCTGCGCCTGCAGCGCGGCGATCGCCATCGGCGCGTGCCATTCCCAGGGCGTGGCGATGATCACGCCGTCCAGCCCGGGCTGCTCGAGCAGGCGCCGGTAGGCCTGCACGTCGCCGTCCTCGCCGTAGGTGCGCGGACGCGCGCGCCCGGCGGCTTCGAGCTGCGCCAGCGCCGCCTTCAGCATCAGCGGCTCGATGTCGCACAGCGCGGCCACGGCGACGTCGGGCCGGCGCACGAGCTCGCGCAGCAGCACCTGCCCGCGCAGGCCGGTTCCGATCAGCGCCAGGCGCAGCGGCTCGGCGTCGGCGCGCACCGGCCAGGCCGCGGCGACCGCGGCAGCGCCGGCCGACAGGAGGAACGAGCGTCTTTGCATGGCCAAAGGGGCGATCGACCGGCAGCGTCGGCAAGCAGCGGCCTCGCGCCGCGTCGGCCGCAAGCCGCGGGCGCAGCGCCCGGCGCCGCGCCGGTGCGAGCGCCCGGCCGCGCGGCTCAGAGCCGCTCGAAGATCGCGGCGATGCCCTGACCGCCGCCGATGCACATCGTCACCAGCGCGTAGCGCCCGCCGCTGCGCTGCAGCTCGTAGATCGCCTTGACCGCGAGGAAGGCGCCCGAGCAGCCGATCGGATGGCCGAGCGCGATGGCGCCGCCGTTCGGGTTGGTCTTCGTCATGTCGAGTTCGAGGCCGCGGGCCACCGCGATGGCCTGCGCGGCGAACGCCTCGTTGCTCTCGATGACGTCCATCTGGTCGAGCGTGAGGCCGGCCTTCTTCAGCGTCAGCTTCGACGCCGGGATCGGGCCCTCGCCCATGATGTGGTTGGGTACGCCAGCCACGCCGTAGGACACCAGGCGCGCGATCGGCTTGTGGCCGGCAGCGGCGGCTCTGGCCGCGTCGCCGAGCACGAGGAAGGCGGCGCCGTCGTTGATGCCCGAGGCGTTGCCCGCCGTCACCGTGCCGCCGTCCTTCTTGAACGCCGGCTTGAGCTTGCCCAGCGTCTCCATCGTCGTGCCCGCCTTCACATGCTCGTCGACCTCGAAGCGCAGTTCGCCCTTCTTGGTCTGCTTGACGATCGGCACGATCTGGCTCCTGAAGCGGCCTTCGGCGATGGCCGCCGCGGCGCGCCGGTGCGACTCGACCGCGAGCGCATCCTGCTCCTCGCGCGAGATGCCCCACTTGGCGGCCAGATTCTCGGCCGTGATGCCCATGTGGCCGACGCCGAAGGGGTCGGTGAGAGCGGCCACCATCGAGTCGATGATCTTGGTGTCGCCCATGCGCGCGCCGTTGCGCTGCGTCGTCGACAGGTAGGCGCCGCGGCTCATGACCTCGACGCCGCCGCCGATGCCGAAGTCGCAGTCGTCGAGCAGGATGTTCTGCGCCGTCGTCACGATGCCCTGCAGGCCCGACGAGCACAGGCGGTTGACCGCCATCGCCACGCTCTCCATCGGCAGCCCGGCCTGGATGCTGGCCACGCGCGCCACGTAGGGGTAGCGCACTTCGGTGGGAATGCAGTTGCCCACCGTCACGTAGTTGATCGCCTTGGGGTCGACGCCGCTGCGCTCGACCGCCGCCTTCATCACGGTGCCGGCGAGTTCGGCCGGCTCGATGTCGGCCAAGGCCCCGCCGAAGGTGCCGATCGCCGACCGCGCCGCACCCAGCACCACCACGTCACGCTTGCTCATGCCCTTGCTCCTTGTCGTCCGAACGCAAACCCGCAGTGGACACCCTGCGGCTGCCGCGTAGCTTACGCCGGCTCGCAGCAGGCCGCCACGCGGGCCCGGCAAGCCCGCGCGGCCGCAGGCAGCGCGCGGCCGGCTGCGCGCGCGTCGGTCGCGGTGCTGCCGGGACGGGTGCGCACGCGGCAAGCCGGCGTGCGAGCCGGCCGCGGTCCGTCAGTCGCGCTCGGGCGCGCCGAGCGGAAAGAACGCCCGATAGGGCCGCGCCTCGTCCACCGCGCGCGCGACCGAGGCGCGTTCGAGCAGGCGTGCCCGGTAGGCGCGCAGGGCGGCGAACTCGCTGCCGATGCGATGCGCCCAGTCGGCGTAGAAGAGCGCCGGCGCGGCCGCGCAGTCGGCCAGGGCGAACGCGCCGCCGGCGGCCCAGGTGCGGCCGGCCAGAACCCGCTCGAGCCAGCGGTAGGCAGTGTCGAGCAGCGCGCGCGCATCGGCCACGCCGCGCCCGTCGCGCTCGGCTTGCGGGCGCAGGCAGTCGAGCACGATCTTCTGCATCGGCGTGTGCACGTACAGATCGAAGAAGCGGTCCATGAACCGCACCTCGAGCGCGTGCTCGGGCGCCGGCGGGATCAAGCGCACCGCGCCCGGATGATGCAGCTGCAGATGCTCGATGATGATGCTCGACTCCATCACGGCACGGCCGGCGTCGTGCAGCACCGGAAAGCGCCTGAACGGCCACAGCGCCTCGAGCTCGGCGAAGGCCTGCGGCTGCTCGGGCGCGAGCAGCACATACTCGAACGGCGTGCCGTTCTCGTACAGCGCGATCAGCACCTTCTGGCAATAGGACGAGAAGGGGTGGGCGAAGAGCTTCATGACAGGCTCGTTGGCGGTCGGCGCCGCGCTGCTGCGCGCATTCGCGCGGGGGCACGCGCTCGCGCGCGGCAAGCGGCGCCGGCCTGGCCGCAGGTGCAGGTGCAGGGTGGGCTGCGCAAGCCTCCTCCCGGGCGGCGCAGCCGCGCCGCCGGAACGCCCCGACTCTACGCCGCAGCAGCAGACTCCGCCTGCCCGCCCGCCTGGCGGGCGGGCTCTCAGCGCGGCGCGGCAGCCAAGCCCGGGTTCACCGGACGACGAGCGGCTCCACGCGCGACGAAGCCGCCTTGGGCAGCGTCAGCGTCAGCACGCCGTCGGCGTATTTCGCCTCGGCCTTGGCGCGCTCGACCTCGTGGCCGAGCGTGAAGGTGCGGCTGGCGTAGCCGTAGCTGCGCTCGCTGCGCACGACGCGGCCTTCCCTCTTCTCGTCGTGGTCCTTCTTGACCTCGGCGCTGATCGTGACCTTGGCGCCGTCGAGCTCGACGTGGATGTCTTCCTTGCGCACGCCTGGGATCTCGGCCTTCACGGTGTACACGCCCTCGGCCTCGCTCACGTCCATCTTCATCTGCGGCGCCTCGGGCAGACTGCTCCAGCGCCACGGGCGCATCAGGTTGCGCAAGGGCTCGTCGAGTGCCAAGGGGTCGGTTTCGAACAGGCTGGGCAGGCGGGTGATCGTCATGGCATGGCCTCCTACTCCGATGTGCGCGGCCCGGCGCCGCGCTGCCACCGCCATCCGGGGCTGCGGGTGCACCGCATCGACAGCGGCATGCAAAAGGTAGGGCAGCCGAGGCGCAGCGCATTGATCGCGATCACGCCCGGGCCGCAGCGCGCGCGGCACAGTCCGTGCCGGTCCCGCAGGCCACGCCAGGCGCAGCCATGCCTTCACCCGCGACCCCCGGCCTCCGCCGTCCACCCGGCGGCGCGGGCGAGGTCGCGCCGTGAGCCCGCTGCGCACCGTGCTCGCGGCCTTGGGCAAGCCGCACATCATGCACCTGCGCGTGCTCGTCGCATCGTGAGCCTGCTGCGCACCGTGCTCGCGGCCGCCGCGGTCGTGGCGCTGGCCTTCGTCGGGCTGGTGGCCTACGGTTCGGCGCGCTGGCGCGAAGCCGGCGCGGCCCTGGCCGCTCGCCTGCAGGCGAGCGCCGCGCCGGTCGCGCCGCCGCGCCACGATGCCGGGCAGTTCGAAGCCCTCCCGGCGCCGGTGCAGCGCTATCTGCGCCGGGCGCTGCGCGCGGACGCCGCGCCGATCGTCTCGGTGCAGTTCACGCAGGAGGGTGAGTTCGATCTCGGCGGGGAGCGCGCGCGCTGGCGGCCGTTCGTCGCCACCCAGCAGGTGCAGATCGCGCGCCCCGGCTTCGTCTGGCACGCCCGCGTCTTCCTGCTGCCCGGTGTCGCGGTGCAGGTGCACGACGCCTACGTCGCCGGGGAGGGCCTGCTGCACGCGGCGCTGCTCGGCCTGTGGTCGGTGGCCGAGCTGCGCGGCGCCGGCGGCATCGCCGACGACGAACTGATGCGCTGGCTGGCCGAGTCGCCCTGGTACCCGAGTGCGCTGCTGCCCGGGCAGGGCGTGCACTGGCAGGCCGTGGACGAGCGCCGCGCGCGCGCCAGCGTGCGCGACCGCGCGCGCGAGGCCACGCTCGAGTTCGAGTTCGGCAGCGACGATCTCGTGGCCGCGGTGCGCGCGCCGGCGCGCGGCCGCATGGTCGGCGCGCGTCTCGTCGCCACGCCCTGGGAGGGCCGCTGGAGCCGCTACGAGGAACGCTCCGGGATGCTGATCCCGCAGGCCGGCGAAGTGGCCTGGCTGCTGCCCGGGGGGCGCCGCCCCTACTGGCGCGGCACGCTCGGCCGGATCGACTACGGCTTCGCGCCGCAGGCCAGATAGACCGCCCCGAGCAGCCTGCGCTGCACCCGCATCGGCCCGAGCCGGGCCTCGAGCAGGCGCCAGGGTCGATCGAGCCCGACGAGCGTCGTCGTCGAGCGGCGCGCCGCGGCCAGCACGGCCGCGTTGACCGCGATCGCCCAGCGCGGCGCCCAGCACAACCCGGTGGCGACGACGCGCGCACCGCGCCGCAGGTGCCCGAGCGCGTTGGCGACGGCCTCGGGCCGCTGCAGCACATCGTGCGTGAAGTGAAAGAGCGCCGCGTCGGCGCGCCCGGGCCAGCGCGCCGCTTCGGCCGTCGCACCGATCAGCTCGACATTGCGCCAGGCGTGTTGCGCGACGCGTCGGCGTGCCAGCGCAAGCATCTCCGGGCTCTGCTCGATGCCGACGACGCGGCCGGCGACACCCACCGCCGCACGCAGCAGCGGCAGGCTGAGCCCGGTGCCGCAACCCATGTCCAGCACCGTCTCGCCCGGCTGCAGCGCCAGGCACGCCACCGCCTCGCGGCGCAGCGGTTCGAACAGCGCCAGCTCGAGGTCGTACACGCCGGCGCGGCGGCGGTATTGCGCGAGCGCGGCCTGGCGGTCGGGAGCGGACATGGCGGCGGGCCGGAGGAAGGACCAGCCGCGATCTTGCGCCGGCCGCCACCGGCGGGCAATCGGTCCTGCAGCATGGCCTGCGGCCGGCGTTCCTGCCGCCGCCGTTCGCGGCCCCGCAGGCGGCAGCACCGGTGCCGCGGCCCAGGGGCGGCGGTGAAAAGGCGCGGCCATGTCCGACGCCGATCCGCGTGGCGCTCGGCGAGCCTTCGCGCAGGCCCGGACTTGTGCACCGGTGGACGCTGTGCGGCACTCGAGAAAACCGATGGACTTGTCGTCCTGGCTAGGAGCGTGGGTGGCAAAGACGCGCTTCCATGTGCTGAACAGCGTGGAACACTGCACTAGCTGTCCGCCGTGGGCGACTCGTGCACGCGGCGGATCGCCCTGAACGCCGCGCGGACCCGCTCGATGAAGTCCCGCGCGAGCCCCGAGAGCGGGGTGGCGGCGCTGTGCACCGCGTAGGCCGGGAAGCTGGGCCCCTGGCTCAAGGGGCGAAACCCGAGTCCTGCGCCAAGCCAGAAGCGGGCGGTGAGATCGTCCACCACCGCCACGCCGGCGCCGCAGGCCACCAGGGAGCAGGCCGCCTGGCCGGAGCGGACTTCGATCTTCGCGGACGGCCATGCGCGATCCCGGCGCCGCCATGCGTCGACGAGCCGGCCCTGCGGCGTGTCGGCGCTGAACGCGATGAGCCTCTCGGCACGCAGGTCGCGCGGGCCCACGCTGCGGCGTCGCGCGAAAGGGTGATCCGCCGGGAACACGCAACCCAGCGACCAGGCTCCGACCGTTTCGCTGGTCAGCAGCGCGTGCTCGACGGGCAGTGTCGACACGGCGATGTCGGCCTCGTGCGCGACGAGTTGCCGCACCATCTCGCGCACGAGCTGCGCCTCCAGGTACAGGCGCGCCGTCGGCCGGGCCGCGGCGAGCGCCGCAAGCGCGCGCGGCACCACTTCGAGCGCGGTACTCGGGCTGGCCAGGACTTCGAGCGCGAGGCCGCCGCCGCTCTCGAGCTCGCGCGCGCGCTCCCCGATGCGCTGCACGCCGCGATAGACCTCTTCGACCTCGGCGAACAGGGCCTCGGCCTCCGGCGTCGGCGTCAGCCGCCCGCGGCGGCGCTCGAACAGGCGCAGCCCGAGCTTGAGCTCGATATGCGCCAGCATGCGGCTGATGCCCGGCTGCGAGACGTGCAGCAGGCGCGCGGCATCGGTCACCGAGCCGGCCACCATCACGGCACGGAACACCTCGATCTGGCGCAGGTTCATCGCGCAATGCCTTCCGCCGGACGATCCGGATCACGGTTCGACCGCTGGCAGGACGACCCCTTCGACCGGCCGGCCATCGGATAACGCGATGTTATGGTCGGCGCGCTTCTTGGTATTGGCCGCGCCGGGCCGCGGGCATCATCATCGACACCCGCGCGGCCGCCCTGCGGCCCCTTGCTGCTTCCAGGAGATACCCCACATGAATCCCGCAGCCCCGAGCCGTCGCACCGCTCTCGGCCTCGTCGCTTCGCTCGCGGCCGCCGCCGCGCTCCCGCTGCGCGCGGCCGATGCCTGGCCGACGCGCACCGTGCGCATCATCGTGCCCTTCGCGCCGGGCGGCGGCTCCGACCTGTCGGCACGCGCGCTGGGCGAATTGCTCGGGCCCAGGCTCGGCCAGCAGGTGATCGTCGAGAACAAGCCCGGCGCCGGCAGCGCCGTCGGCACGATGGCCGCGGCGCAGAGCAAGGACGGCCACACGCTGCTGATGGCGAGCAACAGCATGATCATCAACGCGGCGCTCAATCCGCAGATCGGCTACGAGCCCCAGCGCGACTTCGAAGCGGTGGGCATGGTGTCGGCGCAGCCGCTCGTGCTGGTCGTGCCGGCGACCTCGGCCATCAAGTCGATCCCGGAACTCATCGCCGCCGCCAAGACCGAGCCGGGGCGGCTCACCGCGGGCAACAGCGGCAACGGCACGCTCGCACACCTCACCTCGGAGCTCTTCGCCGGGCAGACCGACATCCAGATCACCCCGGTGCCCTACAAGGGCGAGAGCGCGCTGTTGCCCGAGATGATCAGCGGTCTCGTCGCGTTCGGCTTCCTCAACCTGCCGAGCGTGGCGCCGCACGTGAAGTCGGGGCGGCTGCGCGCGCTGGCGGTGTCGTCGCCGCAGCCGGTGGCCGATCTCCCCGGCGTGCCCACGCTGCGCTCGCTCGGCTACCCGATGCTCGAGGTGCAGGGCTGGGCGGCGCTGCTGGCGCCCAGGGGCACGCTGCCCGCCGACGGCCTGGCGCGGCTCGAGGAGCTGCTGATGCAGCTGCTCGGCTCCGAAACCGTGAAGACGCGCTTCGCGGCCTCGAGGGTGGTCCCGGTGGCGATGGACCGCGCCGCCACCGCGCAGTTCCTGCAGGCCGAGGCCGCGCGCTACCGCGCCGTGATCAAGTCGCGCGGCATCAAGGCCGAATGACGGACGATGCGCGGCCGGCGATGAGCGACGGGCAGCCGACGATCGCCGCGCCGCACGAACCCGGCACGCGGCAGGCCGACGTGCTCGTCTGCGGCGGCGGCGTGGCCGGCACGATGGCGGCCGTGGCCGCGGCACGGCGCGGCGCGACAACGCTGCTCCTCGAGCGCTACGGCTTCCTCGGCGGCAACGCCACGGCCGGCGCCGTGGCGCAGTTCAACGGCTGGCAGACGGCCGGCGGCCGGCGCGTGGTCGCCGGCCTGGCTGCGGAGGTGGTCGAGCGCCTGCGCCGCTACGGCGCCGCAGGCGAGCACCACCGCTTCGTGATGTCCACCGGCCACCGCATGGACCGCGTCGAGTACGCGCCCGAGATGCTCAAGCTCGTGCTCGACGAAATGGTGAGCGAAGCCGGCGTCCAGCCGCTGCTGCACGCCTCGCTGCTTGCCGTGCAGCGCAGCGCGCGCCGCATCGACGCGGTGCAGGTGCTGACGCGCGGCGGCATGCTCGCCGTGCGGCCCCGCGTCGTGGTCGACGCCTCCGGCGAAATGGAGGCGATGAAGCTCGCGGGGGCCGAATTCCTGGCGCTGGACGAAGGCGAGACGCTGCAGCCCGCGACGATGATGTTTCGCTTCGGCCCGGTCGCATTCCCCCGCTTCGAGGCCATGACGCCGGCCGAGCGCGAGCGCCTGGCGCGCCAGGGCTTCGAGCAGGGCCGGCTCGCGCGGCCCGCACTGCACGCCGCGCGCGACCCGTACTCGGACGACGCCTGGTTCAACATCAGCCGCCTCGCGATCGACGCGAGCGACGCCTTCGCGCTCGGCCGCGCCGAGATCGAGGGGCGGCGCCAGGCCTGGTGCGCGGCCGAGTACCTGCGCGCCTGCGTACCCGGCTGCGAACGCGGACACCTCGTCGCCTTCGGCACGCAGCTGGGCGTGCGCGAGACGCGCCGCGTGCGCGGCCTGCACCTGCTCACCGCCGAAGAGCTGCTCGAGCCGACCGCGTTCGCCGACGCGATCGCCGCCGGGGCCTACCCGATCGACATCCATGCGGCGAGCGGCGGCGGGCTCGAGTTCGCCGCGCTCGGTGACGACCACGCCTATGGCATCCCGTTCCGCAGCCTCGTGCCGTGCGGCCTGGACAACGCGCTCGTCGCCGGCCGCGGCCTCTCGGCCACGCATCGCGCGCTCGCCGCCGTGCGCGTAATGACGATCTCGATGGCCCTGGGTCAGGCCGCCGGCACAGCCGCGGCGCTGGCCGCCGCGCAGCAGGGCTCGCACGTCGGGCAGATCCCGATCGAGCGGCTGCGCGGCATCCTGCAGGCCGACGGTGCCTGCCTGGCCTGACGCCGCAGGCCAGGTCGGCCCGGCTCAGGTCGGCACCGACGAGCGCAACCGGGCGCCGGTCGCCGACCCGACCCGCTGCGGCCGGCCGGGGGGCCTCGAGCGATTCGCGCGCGCCGTCGTGCCAGGCCCCTGTGCCCGGACGGCCGGGCGGCGGCGCGCGCCAGCGGCTGGACGGACGCACCGGCGCGGGCGTGTCGAGCAGGCGGCGACCGCGCCGGCGCCCTGCGCCCGCCGGCCGCTGCCCGTCCCGCGCCGCCCGCGCCCCGCCTCAATCGGCCTGCTTGCGCAGGAACGCCGGAATCTCGATCTCGTCCATGCCGTTGCTGGCCAATGCCTCGACCTTGGCCGCGGCCTGGTCGGGGCGCGGGCGGCGCCACACGCTGGGCGTGTTCAGGCCTTCGTAGTTGTGCGGCTGGACCGGCTGCGCACCCGGCACCAGTGCCGGCTGCGTGAGCACCGGCAGGCCGTCGGTGCCGGTGCGCAGTGCCGGCTGCGGCAGCGGCGTGAGCACGGTGAGCGGCGGCGCGCCGTGCGTCGTCGGTGCGGCCGCCTTGCGCGCGCTCGACAGCCCCGTGGCGATCACCGTCACGCGCATGTGGTCGCCCAGCGTCTCGTCGTAGGCGGTGCCGTAGATCACGTGCGCGTCGTCGGCCGCGTAGCGGCGGATGGTGTTCATCGCGTTGCGGCTCTCGGCCAGCCGGAACGTCGCCTTGCTGGCCGCCAGCAGCACCAGCACGCCGCGCGCGCCCGACAGGTCGATGCCTTCGAGCAGCGGGCAGGCCACCGCCAGATCGGCGGCCTTGGTGGCGCGGTCCGGGCCGCCGGCGGTGGCGGTGCCCATCATCGCCTTGCCCGGCTCGCTCATCACAGTCTTCACGTCCTCGAAGTCGACGTTCACGAGGCCCGGGATGTGGATGATGTCGCTGATGCCGCCCACGGCGTTCTTCAGCACGTCGTTGGCATGTGCGAAGGCCTGCTCCTGCGTCACGTCGTCGCCCAGCACTTCGAGCAGCTTCTCGTTGAGCACGACGATCAGGCTGTCGACGTTGGCCTCGAGCTCGGCCGTGCCCTCGTCGGCCTGCTTGCCGCGCTTCCTGCCCTCGAACTCGAAGGGCTTGGTCACGACGCCCACCGTGAGGATGCCCATGTCCTTGGCCACGCGCGCGATCACCGGCGCGGCGCCGGTGCCGGTGCCGCCGCCCATGCCGGCGGTGATGAACAGCATGTGCGCGCCTTCGATCGCGCTGCGGATGCGCTCCTCGGCCTCCTGCGCCGCATTGCGCCCGACCGCGGGCATGCTGCCCGCACCCAGACCCGAGCTGCCCAGTTGCACGAGCATGCCGGCGCTCGAGCGGTTGAGCGCCTGCGCGTCGGTGTTGGCGCAGATGAACTCGACGCCCTGCACGCCTTGCGTGATCATGTGCTCGACGGCGTTGCCGCCGCCGCCGCCCACACCGATCACCTTGATCTGCGTGCCTTGGTCGAATTCGTCGATCATCTCGATGGGCATGTGAAGCTCCTTGCGTCAGTCGGTTGCAGTTGCCGGTGAGAGAGAAAACGGGTCCCTTGCGCGGATGCGGTGGCGACCTCTTTCAGAAAATTCCCAGAAACCAATCCCGGGCACGGCCGAGCACGGTCTTCACCGAGCCGGCTTGCGCCGCCGCCTTCTGGCCGCGCGTGCGCGCCAGGCGTGCCTCCTCGAGCAGGCCCATCACGGTGGCCGAGCGCGGGTTGGCGACCATGTCGAACAGCGCTCCGCCGTAGGTCGGGCTGCCGCGCCGCACGGGCTTGAGGAAGATGTCCTCGCCCAGCTCCACGAGGCCGGGCATGACGGCGCTGCCGCCGCAGACGACGACGCCGCTGGACAGCAGCTCCTCGTAGCCGCTCTCGCGGATGACCTGGTGCACGAGCGAGAAGATCTCCTCGACGCGCGGCTCGATCACGCCGGCCAGCGCCTGGCGCGACAGCAGCCGCGGCTGGCGGTCGCCCAGGCCCGGCACCTCGAGCTGCTCGGACGGGTCGGCCAGCAGCTGCTTGGCCACGCCGTGCCCGACCTTGATCTCCTCGGCGTCCTTGGTCGGCGTGCGCAGCGCCATCGCGATGTCGCTGGTGATGAGGTCGCCGGCGATCGGGATCACCGCCGTGTGGCGCACGCTGCCGTCGGTGTAGATCTGCACGTCGGTGGTGCCGGCGCCGATGTCGACCACGGCCACGCCCAGGCTCTTCTCGTCTTCGGTCAGCACGGCGGCGGCGCTCGCGCTCGGGTTGAGCACCAGGCGCTCGACCTCGAGGCCGCAGCGGCGCACGCACTTGAGGATGTTCTCGGCCGCGCTGCCCGCGCCGGTGACGATGTGCACCTTCACCTCGAGGCGGCTGCCGCTCATGCCGATCGGCTCCTTGACCTCGTGGCCGTCGATGACGAACTCCTGCGGCTCCACCAGCAGCAGGCGCTGGTCGTTCGGGATGTTGATCGCCTTGGCCGTCTCCACCACGCGCGCGACGTCGGTAGGCGTGACCTCGCGCTGGTCGCGCACGATCACCATGCCGGTCGAGTTCTGGCCGCGGATGTGGCTGCCGGTGATGCCGGTGTAGACGCGCTCGATCTTGCAGGCGGCCATCATCTCGGCCTCCTTGAGCGCCTGCTGGATGCTCTGCACGGTCGCGTCGATGTTGACGACGACGCCGCGCTTGAGGCCGTGCGTGGGCGCGACGCCCAGCCCGGCGACGCGCAGCCCGCCTTCGGGCGTGACCTCGGCGGCCACCACCATCACCTTGGCGGTGCCGATGTCCAACCCGAAGACCATGTCCTTGTATTCCTTGGCCATCCGTCGCCTCCCTCAGTTCCTCTTCGCCCCGGCCGCGGGCAGCGCCGTCGTCACGCCGCGCAGGCGCAGTGCGTAGCCGTCGGCGTGGCGCAGGTCGGCGTAGGCGAGCGGCGCGCGAAAGCGCGCGCGCACCTGCGTCAGCGTGCGCAGGAAGCGCTCGCTGCGCGCCGCCACCTCGTCGTCGCTGCCGCGGCCGAGCTCGACCGCGGCCTCGCCCTCGGTCTCGACGCGCCACGATCCGCGCCGCGTCAGCGTGAGCCGCTCGAGCCCGAGCCCGTAGTGCGCGAAGGCCGGCTGCAGCCGCCGCCACATCGCGAGCATCTGCGCCGCGCCGCCCGGCGGGCCGGCGAACACCGGCAGGCCGTCGTCCTCGACGTCGCCGACGTTGGCCTCGAACAGCTCGCCGAAGCTGTTGACGAGCCGCTCGGCGCCCTCGTCGCCGCCGGCGTCCTCCCACAGCGCCACCGCGTGGTGCTCCTCCAGGCGCACCGCGAGCCGGTCGGGGAACACGCGGCGCACGACGGCGCGGCGCACCCAGGGCACCTGTTCGAAGGCGCGCTGCGCGCGCGCCAGATCGATGCCGAAGAAGTTGCCCGCCAGCGCGGGCAGCGCGTTGGCGCGGATCGTCGGTACGCTGTTGCGCGTGAGTTCGCCGTCGATGCGGATGGCGTGGATGTCGAACAGCGGCGCGCGCGCCAGCCGCAGCGCCCCGGCGGCCACGAGTCCGGCGCCGGCGAGCACGAACACCGCGGTGGAGACGGTGTTCATCAGCCGCACGTCGCCGGGCAGCGGCGCGGCCGGCGGCACAGGCCGGCGGGGCGGCGGGGCAGGCGCGCGCATCGCGGTCAGCTCCCGCTGTCGAGCCCGGCCTCGGCCAGCAGCACGAGGCACAAGTCTTCGTACGAGATGCCGGCGGCGCGCGCCGACATCGGCACCAGCGAGTGGCCGGTCATGCCCGGACTGGTGTTCATCTCGAGCAGGAACAGCGCGCGGTCGTTGCGCGCCGCGCCGGTGCGCAGCATCAGGTCGGCGCGGCCCCAGCCGCGGCAGCCGAGCGTGCGGTAGGCGGCCAGGGTCAGGCGCTGTACCTCGGCCTCCTCGGCCGGCGCCAGGCCGCTCGGGCAGCGGTAGCCGGTGTCGTCGCTGAAGTACTTGTGCTCGAAGTCGTAGTTGCCCCCGGGGGCGTCGATGCGCACCACCGGCAGCGCACGCGCCGCCGCGCCGCTGCCCAGCACCGGGCAGGTGAGCTCGACGCCGTCGATGAACTCCTCGCACAGCACGTCGGCGTCGTAGCGCGCGGCCAGCGCCACCGCGTCGTGCATCTCGGAGTAGCCGCACACCTTGGTCACGCCGATCGAGCTGCCCTCGCGCGCGGGCTTGACGATGAGCGGCAGGCCGAGCTCGTCGGGCACGGCACGCAGCTGCTCGCGGGCGCGCTCGCCCGCGCCCAGGCAGATCCAGCGCGGCGTCGGCAGGCCCTCGGCCCGCCACACGCGCTTGGTCATCACCTTGTCCAGCGCGATCGCGCTGGCCATCACGCCGCTGCCGGTGTAGGGGATGCCGAGCAGCTCGAGCGCGCCTTGCACCGTGCCGTCCTCGCCGTGGCGGCCGTGCAGCGCGATGAAGACACGCGCGTAGCGCGCGCGCTCGAGCTCGCCCAGCTCGTGTTCGGCCGGATCGAAGGCGTGCGCGTCGACGCCGCGCGCGAGCAGCGCCGCGAGCACGCCGCGCCCCGACATCAGCGACACCTCGCGCTCGGCGCTGGTGCCGCCCATCAGCACGGCCACCTTGCCGAGGGACTTCGGATCGGCGTTCATCGCGCGTCCCCCATCGTCTGCAGCAGCCGGCGCGGCAGCTCGGCGATCGAGCCGGCGCCCATCACGACGAGCACGTCGCCGTCGCGCACGGTCTCGGCCACGGCGGCGGGCAGGGCCGCGCGGTCGGCCACGTAACGCGCGCCCGGCACCGCCGCGGCCAGCGCGCGGCCGTCGGCACCGGCGATCGGCGCCTCGCCGGCCGCGTAGACCGCGGTGAGCAGCGCGGCGTCGAAGCGGCCGATGACGTCGGCGAAGTCCGCGAAGCAGTCGCGCGTGCGTGTATAGCGGTGCGGCTGGAAGGCGAGCACGATGCGACGCCGCGCGAACGCGCCGCGGGCGGCCGCCAGCACCGCGGCCATCTCGGCCGGGTGGTGGCCGTAGTCGTCGACCAGCTCGCAGCGGCCGCCGTCTGCGGTGCGCAGCGCGCCCCAGCGCTGGAAGCGTCGGCCGACACCGGCGAACTTGTGCAGCGCCGCGGCCACCGCGGCGTCGGGCAGCCCGAGCACCATCGCCACCGAGATCGCGGCCAGCGCGTTGCGCACGTTGTGCTCGCCGGCCAGCGCCAGCGTCAGCGGCAACGGCGGCAGCGCCGCGGCCGCGGCCGGGTCGCGGCGCAGCGCGACGAAGCGCATGCCGCCGCCGGCCAGCGCCTCGACGGCGGTGGCGCGCACGTCGGCGGCGGCCCCGAGCCCGTAGCCGAGCACCGGACGCGCGAGGCGCGGCACGATCGCCTGCACGCCGGGGTCGTCGACGCACAGCACGGCACGGCCGTAGAACGGCAGCCGCCCGACGAAGGCGACGAAGGCGTCGCGCAGCCGCTCCACGCTGTGGCCGTAGGTCTCCATGTGGTCGGCGTCGATGTTGGTGACGACGCTCAGCACCGGCGCCAGGTGCAGGAAGCTCGCGTCGCTCTCGTCGGCCTCGACGACGATGAAGGCGCCGGCGCCCAGGCGGGCGTTGGCGCCGGCCGCCAGCAGCTCGCCTCCGATGACGAAACTCGGGTCGCACCCCGCCTCGGCGAGCACGCCGGCGACGAGCGCGCTGGTCGTCGTCTTGCCGTGGGTGCCGGCGACGGCGATGCCCTGCCTGGCGCGCAGCAGCTCGGCCAGCAGCTCGGCGCGCGCCACCACCGGGATGCCGCACGCCCGCGCGGCCGCCAGTTCCGGGTTGTCGGCCTTCACCGCGCTCGACGCGACCACCACCTGCGCGCCTTCGATCTGCGCCGCGGCATGGCCGATGAAGACGCGCACGCCCAGCGCTGCCAGCCGCTCGGTGACGGGGCTGGCCTGGGCGTCGCTGCCGCTGACCTCGTAGCCCAGGCGGTGCCAGACCTCGGCGAGCGCGCTCATGCCGGCGCCGCCGACGCCGACGAAGTGGATGTGCCGCACCGCGTGCTTCATCGCGCAGCCCCCCACGCAGCGGCAGCGCCCCTCGTCGGTTCCGACCCGGACGCGACGAAGTGGATGTGCCGCACCGCGTGCTTCATGCCGCCCTCCTCGCGACCAGCCGCTCGATCTCGTCGGCCACGCGCGCCGCCGCCTGCGGCCGCGCCAGCGCGCGCGCCCGGTCGGCCATCCCGAGCAGCCGCGCGCGCGTGAGCCCGCGCAGCAGCCCGGCCAGCCGCTCGGCGGTGAGCTCGGGCTGCGGCAGGTGGATGGCCGCACCCTGCGCCTGCATCCACGCGGCGTTGTCGCGCTGGTGCGCGGTGGTGCCGAGCACCAGCGGCACCAGCACCGCCGGCACACCGGCGGCGCACAGCTCGCTCACGGTGATCGCGCCGGAGCGGCACACCATCAGGTCGCAGGCGGCCAGGCGCGCCGGCATGTCCTCGATGAACGCGAGCACCTCGGCGTCGATGCCGGCGGCGGCATAGGCGGCGCGCACCGCGCCGTGCATCGCCGCGCCGCTCTGGTGCGTGACGCGCGGGCGTTCGGCCGGCGCCAGCAGCGCGATGGCACGAGGCAGGGTCTCGTTGAGCACCTGCGCGCCCAGGCTGCCGCCCACGACGAGCAGCTCGAGCGCCCCACTGCGGCCGCGCCAGCGCTCGGCCGGCGGCGCGATGGCCTCGATCTCGGCGCGCACCGGATTGCCGGTGACGACGGCATTCTTCGTGCGCTCGGCCGCCGGGCCGGGAAAGCCGAAGGCCACGCGATCGGCCAGCGGCAGCAGCGCCTTGTTCGACAGCAAAAGCGCGGCATCGGCATTCACCAGCATGAGCGGCTTGTTCAGCAGCGAGGCCATCAGCCCGCCGGGGAAGCACACATAGCCGCCCATGCCGAGCACGGCGTCGGCGCCGCGCCGGCGCAGGATGGCGAGGCACTCCCAGAACGCGCGCAGCAGGCGCAGGCCGCCGAGCAGCGCGTGGCGCACGCCCTTGCCGCGCAGTCCGGCAAAACCGATGGTGTCCAGCGCCAGCGCCGGGCCGCCAAGCTGCGGCACGAGCCGGTTCTCCATGCCCTGCTGCGTGCCGAGCCAGCTCACGCTCCAGCCGCGCCGCTGCATCTCGCGCGCGACCGCCAGCCCCGGCATGATGTGCCCGCCCGTTCCCGCAGCCATGACGACGAGGTGCGACATCACGCGCGGCCTCCGCGCATGAGGGCTCTGTTCTGGCTGCGCCGGAGCAGCGCCGCGTCGCTGCGCGCCGCCGCCATGCTGCGCATGGCGCTCATGCGCGGCCTCCGCGCATGAGGGCTCTGTTCTCCGAATCCACGCGCAGGACCATGGCCAGGGCGACGAGGTTCATCAGGATCGCCGAGCCGCCGTAGCTCATCAGCGGCAGCGTCAGGCCCTTGGTCGGCAGCACGCCGAGGTTGACGCCCATGTTGATGAAGGTCTGACCGCCGAACCACACGCCGACGCCCTGCGCCATCAGGCCGGCGTAGACGCGGTCGAGCGCGATGGCCTGGCGTCCGATGACGAAGATGCGGCGCGTCAGCCAGAAGAACAGCACGATCACCGCAGCCACGCCGGCGAAGCCGAGTTCCTCGCCGATCACGGCGAGCAGGAAGTCGGTGTGCGCCTCGGGCAGGTAGTGCAGCTTCTCGACGCTGTCGCCCAGGCCCTGGCCGAACCAGCCGCCGCGGCCCAGCGCGATGAGCGAATGCGTGAGCTGGTAGCCCTTGCCCTGCGCGTACTTCGGGTTCCAGGGGTCGAGGTAGGCAAGGATGCGCTCGCGGCGCAGCTCGTCGAAGGCGATGATGGTGCCGAAGGCGACCAGCAGCACCGCCGCGATGAGGAAGAACATGCGCGCATTGACGCCGCCCAGGAACAGGATGCCCATCGCGATCGCCGCGATGACGATGAAGGCGCCCATGTCGGGCTGGCGCAGCAGCAGCAGCCCGACGACGCCGACCGCGAAGGCCATCGGCCAGACGGCGCGGAAGAAGTTCTCGCGCGCGTCCATCTTGCGCACCATGTAGCTGGCGGCATACATCGCGATCGCCAGCTTGGCCAGCTCGCTGGGCTGGAAATTCATGAAACCGAGCGGTATCCAGCGCCGCGAGTTGTTGACGACCTTGCCGACCGCGGGCACCAGCACCAGCACGAGCAGCGCCAGCGTGACGACGAACAGGCGCGCCGCATGCTTCTCCCACAGCGCGATCGGCACCTGCAGCACGACGAGCGCGGCGACGAAGCCGATCGCCAGCGACAGCAGGTGGCGCACGAGGAAGAAGCCCGACGCGTAGTTGGCGAACTTTGGGTTGTCGGGCAGCGCGACCGAGGCCGAATACACCATCACGACGCCGAGCGCGACGAGCGCGGCGGCCACCGCCGCCAGCGGCTGGTCGAACGAGCGCAGCGCCACCGGCCGCGCGCCGGCGACGCTGACATGCTCGCGCACCGGCAGCTGTGCGTCGGCGCGGCCGCGCTGCGGGCGCGCGCAGCGGCCGGGCCACCACGCGAGCGACGGCAGCGCGAACTTCATGCCTGCCCCCGCGCGCGCGCGCGCGCCTGCACCGCAGCGACGAAGACCGCGGCGCGCTCGGCGTAGTTGCCGAACATGTCCAGGCTGGCGCAGGCCGGCGACAGCAGCACCGCGTCGCCCGGCCGCGCCTGCTCGAAGCACCAGTCGGTGGCGGCCTCGAGCGTGGCGTGGCGCGCCAGCGGCAGGCCGTCTGCGCTCAGGTCCGCCAGCGCCGCCTCGATCGCCGGCGCGTCGCGCCCGATCGTCGCCACCGCGCGCGCGTGGCGGGCGAGCGGCGCGGCCAGCGGCGCGAAGTCCTGGCCCTTGCCGTCGCCGCCGAGGATCACCGCCAGCCGCGCCGGCTGGCGGTCGGCGCCCAGCCCCTCGAGCGCGGCCACGGTCGCGCCGACGTTCGTGCCCTTGCTGTCGTCGTAGGCGTCGACCTCGTCGACACGCGCGACGAACTGCACGCGGTGCGGCTCGCCGGCGTACTCGCGCAGCGCGTGCAGCATCGGCGCGAGCGCGCAGCCCAGGGCGCTGGCCAGGGCCAGCGCGGCGAGCGCGTTGGCGGCGTTGTGGCGTCCGCGCACGCGCAGCGCGTCGGCCGGCATCAGGCGCTGCAGGTGCAGCTCGGGCGCGGCGGCGGCGCGGCGCCCGGCGCCCGGCTCGTCGGGCAGCGCGCGCACCAGCCAGACCATGCCGCCTTCTTCGAGCAAACCCCAGTCGCCCGGCTGCTGCGGCGCCCCCAGCCCGAAGCGCACGACGCGGCGCGGTACGAACTTCGGCTTCGCACGGCCCCGGCCCTTGGCCGCAGCCGCAGGGGCCGCCTCTGCGGCAGGGGGCTGCGGCACCATCGCCTCGACGCGCGCATCGTCTCGGTTCACCACCATCGCCGCGCGGCTGCCGAAGATGCGCGCCTTGGCCTCGGCGTAGGCCGCCAGCGAGCCGTGCCAGTCGAGGTGGTCTTCGCTCAGGTTGAGCACCGCGGCCGCGTCGGGCTCGAAGCCGGCCACGCCCGAGCCGCCGCCTTCGAGCTGGAAGCTCGAGAGTTCCAGCACCCAGACTTCGGGCAGCGCGTCGGCCGCGAGCGCCGCGGCCAGCGTGTCGAGCAGCGTCGGCCCGACGTTGCCGGCCAGCGCGACGCGCCGGCCGGCGCGCTCGACCAGCAGCGCCGTCATGGCCGCCGTCGTCGTCTTGCCGTTGGTGCCGCTGATGGCGGCGATCTGCGGCCGGTAGCCCTGGCCGGCGGCGAGTTCGGCCAGCGCGCGCGCGAAGAGGTCGAGCTCGCCCAGCCGCTCGATGCCGCGGCGCCGCGCCTCGGCCAGCAGCGGCGCAATGCGTGCGTCGTGCGGCGCCAGCCCCGGGCTCTTGAGCACGCAGGCGACGCCCTCGAGCGCCGCCGGTTCGAGCGCGCCGCCGAGCCGCTCGGCCGCAGGCAGCTCGCGCGCGAGCTCGCCCTCGCGCGGAGCCGGCGCGCGCGAGTCCCACACGCGCAGGCCGGCGCCCTGGCGCGCGCACCAGCGCGCCATCGCCAGCCCCGAGTCGCCCAGGCCGAGCACGAGGACGGTGCGGCCGCTCCATGCGCTCATCGATGCCTCACCGCAGCTTCAGGCTGGCCAGGCCGACCAGGCACAGCAGCATCGTCACGATCCAGAAGCGCACGACGACCTGGTTTTCGGTCCAGCCCTTCTTCTCGAAATGGTGGTGCAGCGGCGCCATCAGGAAGATGCGCCGCCCCTGGCCGTAACGGCGCTTGGTGTACTTGAAGAACGACACCTGCAGCATCACCGACAGCACCTCGGCGACGAAGACGCCGCCCATGATGCCGAGCACGATCTCCTGGCGCGTGATGACGGCGATCGTGCCGAGTGCCCCACCCAGCGCGAGCGCGCCGACATCGCCCATGAAGACCTGCGCCGGGTTGGCGTTGAACCACAGGAAGGCCAGCCCGGCGCCGGCCATCGCGGCGCAGAAGACGAGCAGCTCGCCCGCGCCCGGGATGTACGGGAAGATGAGATAGCGCGAGAAGTTGACGTTGCCCACGACGTAGGCGAAGACGCCGAGCGAGGCGCCCACCATCACCACCGGCATGATGGCCAGGCCGTCCAGGCCGTCGGTGAAGTTGACGGCATTGCTCGCGCCGACGATCACGAACCAGGTGAGCGCGATGAAGCCCCACACGCCGAGCGGGTAGTTCACGCTCTTGAAGAACGGCACCATCAGGTCGGCGCGCGGCGGCAGCTGCGTCGACAAGCCGCTCGCCACCCAGCGCATGAAGAGCTCGAGCACGCGCACGTTGCTCGTCTCGGCGACGCTGAAGGCGAGGTAGACCGCGGCCAGCGCGCCGATCGCCGCCTGCCAGAAGAACTTCTCGCGCGAGCGCATGCCCTCGGGGTCCTTGCGCACGACCTTGCGCCAGTCGTCGACCCAGCCGACGGCGCCGAAGCCGAAGGTGACGAGCATCACCACCCAGACGAAGCGGTTGCTCCAGTCGAACCACAGGATGGTCGCGACGCCGATGCCGATCAGCACCAGCACGCCGCCCATCGTCGGCGTGCCGCGCTTGCCCAGGTGGCTGAGCATCGCGTACTCGCGGATCGGCTGGCCGACCTTCATCTCGGCGAGCTTGCGGATCACCCAGGGGCCGAATGCCAACCCGATCAGCAGCGAGGTCAGTGCCGCGAGCACGGCGCGGAAGGTGAGGTACTGGAACACGCGCAGGAAGCTCAGCTCCTGCGGATACCAGGCGAGCAGCAACTCCGACAGGCTAAGCAGCATGCGCGCCCTCCCCCGGCGGCAAGTCCTGCAGCGCCTGCAGCGCCGCGACCGCCCGCTCCATCCGCATGAAGCGCGAGCCCTTGACGAGCACGCTGGCGGCCTCGGGCCCGGAGCCGAGCGCAGCCACGAGGGCCGCGGTGTCGGCGAAGTGGCGCTGGCCGCCGGCATGTGCGCCCAACACACCGGCGGTCCACAGCACCTCGATGCCGCGCTCGCGCGCGTAGGCGCCCACCTCGGCGTGGTACTGCGGCCCCTGGCTGCCGACTTCGCCCATGTCGCCGAGCAACAGCCAGCGCGGCGCGGGCAGCGCGGCCAGCAGGTCGATCGCGGCGCGCACCGAATCGGGGTTGGCGTTGTAGCTGTCGTCGACGAGCGTCGCCGCGCGCGCGCGCCAGCGCAGCGCCAGCGTGCGCGAACGCCCGGCCACGGGCTCGAAGGCGGACAGCCCGCGTACCACCGCGTCGAGCGGCGCACCCGCGGCCAGCGCGGCGGCGGCGGCCGCCGCTGCGTTGCCCAGGTTGTGGCGGCCGGCCTGGCGCAGCGTGGCCGGCGCGCGGCCGACGGGCGTTTGCAGCGTGAACGACCAGCAGCCACGCGCCGCATCCCAGGCGCCGTCGGCGACGACGTCGGCACCGGCGGCGAGCCCGAAGGTGACGACGCGGCGCGCGCCGGCCAGCGCGCGCCACAACGGCGTGTACGCGTCGGCCGCCGGAAGCACGACGATGCCCTCGGGGCCGAGCGCCCCGATGACGCTGCCGTTCTCGCGCGCCACGGCCTCGACCCCGGCCATGAACTCCTGGTGCTCGCGCTGCGCGTTGTTCACGAGCGCGACGGTCGGCTGCGCCAGCCGCGCGAGCAGCGCGATCTCGCCGGCATGGTTCATGCCCAGCTCGAGCACCGCGGCGCGATGGCGCTGCGTCGCGTCGTCGCGCAGCCGCAGCAGCATCAGCGGCACGCCGATGTGGTTGTTGAGGTTGCCTTCGGTGGCGAAGGCGCCCGCGCCGAGCCAGGCGCGCAGGATGCTCGCCGTCATCTGCGTGACCGTGGTCTTGCCGTTGCTGCCGGTCACGGCCACGAGCGGCAGCGCGAAGCGTGCGCGCCAGGCCGCAGCCAGGGCCTGCAGCGCGGCCAGCGTGTCGGTCACCTCGAGTCCGGGCAGCACCGCGCCCAGGCCGCGCTCGGCGAGCGCGGCCACGGCGCCGGCGGCCGCGGCCTGCGCCAGGAAATCGTGGCCGTCGAAGCGCTCGCCGCGCAGCGCGACGAACAGATCGCCGGGCTCGAGCGTGCGCGTGTCGCTGTGCACGCGCGCAAAGCGCAGCGCGGCGTCGCCGACGAGGCGGCTTGCCGGCAGCAGCGCCTGCGCCTGGCCGAGCGTCATCATGCCGGCGCTCCGCTGCGCCTGGCGAGCGCCTTGCGCGCCTCGTCGAGGTCGCAGAACGGGCGGCGCACGCCGGCCGCCTCCTGATAGGTCTCGTGGCCCTTGCCGGCCAGCAGCACGACGTCGCCGGCCCGGGCCTCGGCGATGGCCGTGGCGATGGCCTCGGCGCGGTTTTCGATCACCGCCACCTCGTCGTGACCGGCGACGCCGGCCAGGATCTGCGCCAGGATGGCCGCGGGCGGCTCGTCGCGCGGGTTGTCGCTGGTGAGGAAAACGCGATCGGCATCGCGCTCGGCGATCGCCCCCATCAGCGGGCGCTTGGTCGCGTCGCGGTTGCCGCCGCAGCCGAACAGGCAGACCAGCCGCCCGCTGCGCGCGCGCGCCAGCGGGCGCAGCGCGGCCAGCACCTGGGCCAGCGCGTCGGGCGTGTGCGCGTAGTCGACCACCACGTCGACGCCGCCGCCGGCCAGCCGCTGCAGCCGCCCCGGCACCGGCGCGGCCTGCGCCAGCGCCGCGGCCGCCTCGGCCAGCGGCAGCCCGAGCGCGCGCAGCGCAGCGAGCGCGGCGAGCAGGTTGGCGACGTTGAATTCGCCGACGAGCGCGGTCTCCAGCGTGGCCCGGTCGCCGCCCTCGTGCACGTCGAACGCGATGCCGCGCTCGCTGTAGCGCAGCCGGCGCGCCGCGAGGCGCGCGTCGGCGCGCAGCGCAACCGTCCACAGGTCGAGCCCGCCGTCGCGCAACTCCTCGGCCAGCGCCGCGCCCTGCGCGTCGTCGACGTCGATCACAGCGGCGCGCAACCCCGGCCAGGCGAACAGGCGCCGCTTGGCCGCCCAGTACGCGGCCATCGTGCCGTGGTAGTCGAGGTGGTCGCGCGTGAAGTTGGTGAAGACGGCGACATCGATGCGCAGGCCGTCGAGCCGGTGCTCCGCCAGACCGATCGACGAGGCCTCGAGCGCGCAGGCGGCAACGCCTTGGGCGACGAAGGCGGCGAGCGCGCCGTGCAGCGTCACCGGGTCGGGCGTCGTCAGGCCGGTGGGCATGCCGGCGCCGGCCTGGCCGCCCGGGCCCGCGCCGCCGGTGTCGCCGACGCCGACGCTGCCGACGCCGCTGCCGACGCTGCCGACGCTGCCGACGCTGGCGACGTTGCCGACGTTGCTGGTTGCGCTGCCGGCGTTGCCGACGGTGCCGATTCCGCTGCCGCTCAGACCGCCCGCCGCACCGGCCTCGCCGACGCCCAGCGTGCCGACGACGCCGCAGCGCCGGCCGCAGCGCGCCAGTGCCTGCGCCGTCCAGCAGGCGGTCGAGGTCTTGCCGTTGGTGCCGGTGACGGCGACGATGTCGAGGCGCTCGCTCGGCCGGCCGAACCAGGCGTCGGCGAGCGGGCCGCAGGCGGCCTTCAGGCCGGGCAGGCTCGCCACACGCGCATCGTCGAAGCCGAACGCGGCCACGCCCTCGTCCTCGACCAGGCAGGCCGCCGCGCCCGCGGCGAGCGCCTCGCGCACATGGCGCCGGCCGTCGGTGGCCCAGCCCGGCCAGGCGACGAAGGCCTCGCCGGCACGCAGCCGGCGGCTGTCGGTGCGCAGCGCCGAGGCGCCGCGCGCGCGCAGCCAGCGCAGCGCGGCGGCGGGCGAGTCGAGTCGCTGCACGGCGGCCATCAGAAGCTCTCGATCTCGGCCGGCACCGGCTGGCCGACGATCTGCGGCTTGACCTCGATGTCGGGCGGCACGTTGAGCATGCGCAGCGTCTGCTGCACGACCTGGCTGAACACCGGCGCCGCGACGTCGCCGCCGAAATAGCCGCCCTTGCCGGGCTCGTCGACCATCACCGCGACGACGATGCGCGGCCGGCTCACCGGCGCCAGCCCGACGAACCAGGCGCGGTACTTGTTGCCGTAGCCGCGCCCCTCCTGCTTGCGTGCGGTGCCGGTCTTGCCGCCCACCGAGTAGCCGAGCGCCTGCGCCTTGGGGGCGGTGCCGCCGGGGCCGGCCGCGAGCTGCAGCATTTGCCGCACGGCGCGCGCCGTCTCGGCCGACATCACGCGCTGGCCGGCCACCGGCAGCGCCTCGTCGCGCTTGACGATGGTGAGCGGGATCAGCTCGCCGTCGCGCGCGAACGCGGTGTAGGCGCGTGCGAGCTGCATCAGGCTGGCCGACAGGCCGTAGCCGTAGCTCATCGTCGCCTGCTCGATGGGACGCCAGCTCTTCCATGGCCTGAGGCGCCCGCTGACGGCGCCGGGGAAGTCGATGCGCGGCTTCTGGCCCAGGCCGACCGAGGTGAACATCTCCCACATCTCGCGCCGGTCCATCTGCAGCGCGATCTTCACGGTGCCGACGTTGCTCGACTTCTGGATCACCTCGGCCACCGAGAGCACGCCGTGCGGGTGCGAGTCGCGGATCGTCGAGCCGGTGATCGTGATGCTGCCGGGCGCGGTCTGGACGGCCGTTGCCGGCGTGACGCGGCCGGTCTCGAGCGCCAGCGCGATCGTGAACGGCTTCATCGTCGAGCCGGGCTCGAAGGTGTCGGTGAGCACGCGGTTGCGCAGCTGCTGCCCGGTGAGCGCGGCGCGATTGTTCGGGTTGTAGGTCGGCAGGTTGGCGAGCGCGAGCACCTCGCCCGTGCGCACGTCCAGCACCACGATCGCGCCGGATTTCGCGCGATGCGCCTCGACCGCGGACTTCAGCGCGCCGAAGGCGAGGCTCTGGATCTTGCTGTCGAGCGCGAGCACGAGGTTCGCGCCGTCCTGCGCCTCGCGGATCGACTCGACGTCCTCGACGATGCGGCCGAGGCGGTCGCGGATCACGCGCCGGCTGCCCGCCTTGCCGGCGAGGCTCGGCTGGAAGGCCAGTTCCACGCCCTCCT
>JADYZZ010000048.1 GCA_020852865.1 Rubrivivax sp. | reverse complement strand
CGGCCGCTGGGAGCCCTTGCCCGCCCCTGCGGCCGACCTGAAGCAATGCGCCAAACTCGTCACCACTCTCCTGGCTCCCTACCTGGAGCCTTGATATGTAAACCTATTTACGGGATGTTGTACTAGGCGCTGTGCGATCGGCATGGCCGTTCGCCGGCCGTGATCGAGGCCGAGCGCTTCTGCGTCAACCTCGGCGACGCGGCGGCGCAGGCCAAGGCCTACGCGCAGCAGCTCGGCGTGCCCTACGCCTTCCTGTGCAACGGCCGCGAGCTGCTGTTCTGGGAGTGGCGGCGCGAGGCCTATCCGCGCGCGCTGAAGACCTTCTTCAGGCAGGACGATCTCGAGCGCAGGGTTCCCGTTCCGGCACTCGAGGAGCAGCGCCGCATCGTCGGCCTGCTCGCCCGCGCCGAAGGCATCGTCCGCCTGCGCCGCGAAGCCCGGCGCAAGGCCGTCGAGCTGATCCCGGCGATCTTCATCGACATGTTCGGCGACCCGGCGACGAATCCCGACGCATGGCCGCGCGAACCATTGAGCGCCGTCGCGCAGGTGATTTCCGGCGTGGCCAAGGGACGCAAGCTGGCCGCCGATGAGGCGGTCGAACTGCCGTACATGCGCGTGGCCAACGCCAGGGACGGCTACCTGGATCTCGTCGACGTCAAGACCATCGAGATCAAGTGCAGCGAGGTCGAGTAAGTGCTGATCCGCCCCGGCGACCTGTTGACGACCGAAGGCGGCGACCCCGACAAGCTCGGCCGTGCGGCCCTGTGGAATGGCGAGATCGAAGCCTGCGTGCACCAGAACCACTTGTTCGAGGTGCGCAGCGATCGCGCCCAGCTTTCCCCGATCTAGCTGCGGGCGCTGGCAGGCAGTGCCTACGGCAAGGCCTACTTCCTGAGCGTCGCCAGGACGACCACGGGTATCGCGTCCATCGACAAGACCCGGCTGAGCGCGTTCCCGGTGCCGCTGCCACCGCTGCCGCTTCAGCATGCGTTCGCACAGCGCGTACAGAGTGCCGAGTCGATCCTGAGGCAGCAAGCCGAGGCGCTTGCGAAGGCGACGGCCACCTTCGATGCCTTTCTCGACCGCGCCGTCAACTGACCCACGCTGCCGGCGCGCGTCGAGGCAGTTGTCGCCTCGTTCGTGCATCCATCACCGGGCCTGCCCAACCAGGGCGTGAATGAACTCGATGCATGCCGTGGAGGCGCCGCTTTGCTGCCGGCGACCTTGCATTTATGGATGTCAGATCCATAATTGCTCGAATGATTCCGCGCCGACTCGTCTCCGCCCTCGCCGCGGCCCTGGACGAGGCCCCGGCGGTGGCGCTGCTCGGGCCGCGCCAGGCCGGCAAGACCACCTTGGCGCTCGAGCTGGCCAGGAGGCGGCCGGCGGTCTATCTCGACCTCGAATCCGAAGCCGACCGCGCGAAGCTCTCGGAGCCGGAGCTGTATCTCGCGCAACACGCGGACAAGCTCGTCGTCCTCGACGAGATCCAGCGTGCGCCGCAACTCTTCCGCAACCTGCGTGGCCTCATCGACGCCGGCCGGCGGCGCGGGCAGCGCACCGGGCGCTTCCTCGTGCTGGGCTCGGCCTCGATCGACCTGCTGAAGCAATCGAGCGAGTCGCTCGCCGGACGCATCCGCTACCTGGAACTCGCCCCGCTCGATGCCGGCGAGGTCGGAGGCGAGCGCCTCGACGCGCTCTGGCTGCGCGGCGGATTTCCCGAGAGTCTGCTGGCCGATTCCGATGCCGCGAGCCTGCGCTGGCGGGTGGACTTCATCCGCACCTACCTCGAGCGCGACATCCCGCAACTCGGCCCGCGCATTCCCGCGGAAACCCTGCGCCGCCTCTGGACGATGCTCGCCCACAGCCAGGGCGGCCTGCTCAACGCGGCGGCGCTCGCACGGGCGCTGGCCGTGGACGGAAAGACGGTCGCCTCCTACCTGGACCTGCTGGTGGACCTGCTGCTGGTGCGCCGCCTGGCGCCGTGGCACGGCAACGTCCGCAAGCGCCTGGTCAAGTCACCCAAGGTCTACGTTCGCGACAGCGGCCTGGTGCACGCGCTGCTCGGGGTCGGCGACCGCGAGGCGCTGCTGGCGCATCCGGTGGCCGGCGGGAGTTGGGAGGGCCTGGGCGTCGAGTCGCTGATCGCCGCCGCGCCGAATGGCACCGAGGCGCACTTCTTTCGCACTGCGGCCGGCGCCGAGATCGACCTGCTGTTGAAGCTTCCCGGTCGGCGCGCGCCCTGGGCCATCGAGATCAAGCGCGGGCTGGCGCCGAAGATCGAGCGGGGTTTCCATCTCGCCTGCGATGACGTGCGGCCCGCGCGACGCCTCGTCGTGTACGGCGGCACCGAGCGCTTCCCGCTCGCCGAATCGGTCGAAGCGGTATCCCTCGTCGGCTTGTGCGAGGAGCTTTCCGCGCCATGATCCGGCGCGCCTGCCTCCTGCACGCGCGGGACGGCTTGCGGTTGCGGCGCGAGCGGACGCGGCAGCGACCGCCGAGCTTCGATTTCCAGGAGTTGTGGACGCGCGCGGCGCGCGCTGATGCCGCTCGAGCGCGTGTGGACGCTGGCGGCGCCGGATGAGGCGCAGCGGGTTCGCGCGGCCCCGGGCCGCTCAGTAATCGAGCCCCATCGCCGCGCGCACCTCGCCCATTGTCTGGCGCGCCACGACACGCGCGCGCTCGGTGCCTTCGGCGACGATGGTGCGCAGCTTCGTCGGCTCGGCCAGCAGCGCGGCGGCGCGTTCGCGCCAGGGGGCCTGCTGCGCGACGATGGCGTCGATCACCGGCTGCTTGCATTCCAGGCAGCCGATGCCGGCGGTGGTGCAGCCCTGCCAGACCCAGGCGCGCGTGGCCTCGTTGCTGTAGATCTTGTGGTAGTCCCAGACCGGGCATTTCTCGGGGTTGCCGGGGTCGGTGCGGCGCACGCGCGCCGGGTCGGTGACCATGTGGCGCACCTTCCTGGTCACGACTTCGGGCTCGTCGCGCATCAGGATGGCGTTGCCGTAGCTCTTGCTCATCTTGGCGCCGTCCAGCCCGGGCAAGCGCGCCACCTCGGTGTGCAGCGCCTGCGGCTCGACGAGGATGGTCTTGCCGCTGCCCTTCAGGTGGCCGTGCAGCAGCTCGCCGTCGGCGCTGGTCCAGCCGCTCACCGCGACCGCGGCCTTGCGCACGATGCCTTCGCCCTTGGCCAGCGCGGCTGCGTCGCCGGTCTCGCCGTAGGCCTTGCGCTGGCGCTCGTAGTAGCGCGCGTCGTCCTTGGCGAGCTTGGCCAGTGCGGCGGCCACCTGCTGCTCGAAGTCGCGCGGGCGACCGTACAGGTTGTTGAAGCGGCGCGCCACTTCGCGCGTGAGCTCGACGTGGCTGGCCTGGTCTTCGCCCACCGGCACGTAGTCGGCCTTGTAGATCAGGATGTCGGCCGCCTGCAGCAGCGGGTAGCCGAGGAAGCCGTAGGTGGCGAGGTCGCGGTCCTTGAGCTTGTCGATCTGGTCCTTGTAGGTCGGAACGCGCTCGAGCCAGCCCAGCGGCGTGCCCATCGCCAGCAGCGTGAACAGCTCGGCGTGCTCGGGCAGGCGGCTTTGCACGAAGATCGTCGCCTGCTCCGGATCCAGGCCCGCGGCCAGCCAGTCGACGACCATGTCGTAGACGCTGCTGCCGATGACCTCGCGCTCCTCGTAGTGCGTGGTGAGCGCATGCCAGTCGGCGACGAAGAAGAAGCACTCGTGCTCGTGCTGCAGGCGCACCCAGTTCTTCAGCGCGCCGTGGTAATGGCCGAGGTGCATGCTGCCGGTGGGGCGCATGCCGGAGAGGACTCGCGATCGCATGGGCAACGCTTCGGGACGAAAAGAATGGGCCCGATTCTCGCAGAGCGTGCCGTCGCGCCGCAGGCCGGCCGGCCGCGCACGGGCCAGGCCGGCGCGGCCCGGCTGCGCGCGGGCCGAGCGCGCGCGGGTGCACGCGAGTGCACGCGAGTGCGCGCAGGCCAGAGCCGGCGCAGGCCGAGCGCCTACACTGCCGGCCGCGATGAAACGCATCGTCATCCTCGTCTCGGGCCGCGGCTCCAACATGCAGGCGATCGTCGAGCGCTGCGCGGCCGACGGCTGGGCGGCGGCCGTGGTTGCGGTGCTGGCGAATCGGCCCGACGCCGCCGGGCTCGACTTCGCGCGCGCCCGCGGCATCGCCACCGCCGTCGTCGACCACCGCGCCTACGCCGAGCGCGCCGCCTTCGACGCCGCGCTGGGCGCGGCGATCGACCGCTTCGCGCCCGATCTCGTCGTGCTGGCCGGCTTCATGCGCATCCTCGGGCCCGAGTTCGTGCGCCGCTACGAAGGCCGGCTGCTCAACATCCACCCCTCGCTGCTGCCGGCGTTTCCCGGCCTGCACACGCACCGGCGCGCGCTCGAAGCCGGCTGCAAGGCGGTCGGCGCCAGCGTGCACTTCGTGACCGCCGAGCTCGACCACGGGCCGATCGTCGTGCAGAGCGTGGTGCCGGTGCGCCCCGGCGACGACGAACACAGCCTGGCCGCGCGCGTGCTCGCCACCGAGCACATCATCTATCCGCTGGCGGTGCGCTGGTTCGTCGAGGACAGGCTCGAGCGCGACGGCGCGCTCGTGCGCCAGCGCGATGGCGCGTCGCAGGTGCTGATGTAGCGTCGCAAGGGGTGGCGTCGAAGCGGCCGCGGCGAAGGAGCGGCGCCGAAGCGGCAGTGCCGCACGGACAGCGGCGACGCGGCGCCGGCGACGCGGCAGAGGCGACGAGGCGGCTTGCCGGAGGTGCCATCGATAATCGCGCGATGCATCCGAACGCGCTCGTCGAGCTGGCGGCCGAGCTGCTGCGCAGCGTGCTGCGCTTCGAGCAGCCGGCCGACGCCGTGGTGTCGGCCTTCTTCCGCAGCCACCGTGCGCTCGGCGCGCGCGAGCGCCACGCGCTGGCCGAGACCACCTACGCGGTGCTGCGCCGGCGGCTGCTGTTCGAGCATCTGGCGCGCGGCGCCGGCGGCGCGCTGGAGCGCCGTCTCGCGCTGCTCGGCTGGCAGGGCGAGCCGGCCGTCCTCGAGCGTGCGCTCGCGACGCAGGCGGGCGAGCGGCAATGGCTGGCCGCGGCGCAGGCCGTCGACCGCGACGCGCTGCCCGAGAAGCTGCGCCACAACTTGCCCGACTGGCTGGCCGGTGCGCTCAAGGCCGAGCGGGGCGAAGACTTCTGGCCGCTCGTGCGCGCGCTCGACGCGCCGGCGCCGCTCGATCTGCGCGTCAACACGCTGAAGGCCCGGCGCGACGAAGCCTGCGCGGCGCTGGCCGGGGAAGGCGTCGCGGCCGAGCCGACGCCGTACTCGCCCTGGGGCCTGCGCGTGCAGGGCAAGCCCGCGCTGCACAAGCTGGCGCTGTTCACGGGCGGCGCGATCGAAGTGCAGGACGAAGGCAGCCAGCTGCTGGCGCTGCTCACCGACCCCAAGCGCGGCGAGATGGTGGTCGACTTCTGCGCCGGCGCCGGCGGCAAGACGCTGGCGCTGGGCGCCGCGATGCGCAACACCGGGCGCCTGTACGCCTTCGACGTCTCGGGCCATCGCCTGGCTGCCTTCAAGCCGCGGCTGGCGCGCAGCGGGCTGGCCAACGTGCATCCGGTGCAGATCGCGCACGAGCGCGACGAGCGCGTGCGGCGGTTGGCCGGCAAGATCCAGCGCGTGCTCGTCGACGCGCCCTGCTCGGGCCTGGGCACGCTGCGCCGCAACCCCGATCTCAAGTGGCGCCAGTCGCCGCAGGCGGTGGCCGAACTGCGGGTCAAGCAGCAGGCGATCCTGGCCGCCGCCGCGCGCCTGCTCGCGCCCGGCGGCCGGCTCGTCTATGCCACCTGCAGCCTGCTCGAGGCCGAGAACGAGGCGGTGGCCGGCGCCTTCGAGGCGCAGGCCGAGGGTGCGTTCGAGCGCCTGCCGGTGGCGCCGCTCCTCGAGGCGGCCGGCGTCGCGCGCGCCGACGAGCTGGCCGAAGGCGACGCGCTGCGGCTCGGGCCGCACCGGCACGGCACCGACGGCTTCTTTGCCTGCGCCTGGCGCAGGCGCTGACGCTTCCTGCATCTCGAGCCGGCGCTGACGCGGCCCGGGGTGTGGCGCGGGCGCTGACGCAGCCCGTGTTTGGCGCGGGCGCTGACGTGACCCGTGCTGCGCCGCGGCCGCGCGGCCCCGGGCAGCAGCGCACAACGCGCGCCGAGGCGGTCGCGCCAGCGCGCGCTCGCTGTCTTCGCGCGCTCAGCCGATGTCGCCGACGTGCAGATCGAAGCGGCCCGCGCGGCGGTCGGCGAAGAAATGTTCGAGCGTCTGGCGCACGGTGCGAAAGGCGATCCGGTCCCAGGGCAGATCGTCCTCGCGGAACAACCTGGCCTCGATCGTCTCGGGGCCGGGCGCGAGCTGCGTGTCGAGCATGCGGGCGAGGTAGAAGAAATGCACCTGCGCCACGCGCACGACGTTGAGCACGGTGAACAGCGCGCCGAGCTCGACATGCGCGCCGGCTTCCTCGTCGGTCTCGCGCAGCGCGCCGGCGGCGGTGCTCTCGCCGATCTCGAGAAAGCCCGCCGGCAGCGTCCACAGGCCCAGGCGCGGCTCGATGTTGCGGCGGCACAGCAGCACCTGCTCGCCCCACACCGGCACCGTGCCGACGACGTTGATCGGGTTCTCGTAGTGGATCTCGCCGCAGGCCGTGCACACCGCGCGCTCGCGGTTGTCGCCGGCCGGGACGCGGTATTCGACGCGCGCGCCGCAGACGCGGCAATGGCGGATGCGGCGGCTCGCGAGCATCGGTTCAGTGTAGCGGCCGGCGCTGGCGCGGCCCCGGCACGCGGCAGGCAGCAGCGTGGCATCATCGTCGCCCCTGTGGAGCACGATTCATGACCCATGTCATCACGCCCGCCGCGCTGCCCTGCGTGCCGGTGCGCGGCGGCGGCAGCTGGCCCGTCCACCGCATCTACTGCGTGGGCCGCAACTACGCCGAGCATGCGCAGGAGATGGGCTTCACCGGGCGCGAGCCGCCGTTCTTCTTCTGCAAGCCGGCCGACGCCGTGGTGCCGGTGCCCTTCGGCGAGACCGGCGTCGTCGCCTATCCGAGCCTGACCTCCGATCTGCACCACGAGGTCGAACTCGTCGTGGCGCTGGGCAAGGGCGGGCGCGACATCGCGGCGGCCGACGCGCCGGGCCATGTCTGGGGCTATGCCGTGGGCCTGGACCTGACGCGGCGCGACCGCCAGGCCGAGATGAAGAAGCTGGGCCGGCCCTGGGAGATCGGCAAGGCCTTCGAGCAGTCGGCGCCGATCTCGCCGATCGTGCCGATCGCCGTCAGCGGCACGCTGCGCAGCGGCGCCATCACGCTCGCGGTGAACGGCCAGCCGCGGCAGCAGGGCGACATCGCCGATCTGATCTGGAGCGTGGCCGAGATCATCGAGCAGCTCTCGCGCGCCTGGACGCTGCAGCCGGGCGACCTCGTCTTCACCGGCACGCCGGCCGGCGTCGGCGCGGTCGTGCGCGGCGACCTGATGGAGGCCGCTGTTGCCGGCCTGGGCACGCTGCGCGTGGTCCTGCGCTGACCGCCGGCCGCCGCGCCCGGCCGTGCGCTGCGGCCGGATTCATCCACCGGCGTCGTGCGCGCCGTCGACGTGAGGGGCCAGGCCGATGCAGCTCTACAACTACTGGCGCAGCTCGGCCTCGTACCGCGTGCGCATCGCGCTCGCGCTCAAGGGGCTCGACTGCGAATACCGCGCCGTGCACCTGGGCCGCAACGAGCAGTTCGGCGAGAGCTATGCGTCGGTGTCGGCGGCGCGCCTGGTGCCGTTGCTGCGCGACGGCGACCAGGTGCTGTGGCAGTCGCTGGCCATCATCGAGTACCTCGACGAGACGCACCCCGAGCCGCCGCTGCTGCCGCGCGACCCCGCCGGACGCGCCCGCGTGCGCGCGCTGGCGTACGACGTGGCCTGCGAGATCCACCCGCTGAACAACCTGCGCGTGCTGCGCTACCTCGTGCACGACCTGAAGCTCGGCGAGGAGGACAAGGACCGCTGGTACCGCCATTGGGTCGAGACCGGACTCGAGGCGCTCGAACGCCAGCTTGCCGCCGCACCCGCGACCTACTGCCACGGCGAGCAGCCGACGCTGGCCGATTGCGCGCTGGTGCCGCAGATCTTCAACGCCAGGCGCTTTGCCTGCCGCACCGACCATGTGCCGCAGGTGATGCGCGTGTTCGACGCCTGCATGAAGCTCGACGCCTTCGAGCGCACGCGTCCCGAGGCCTGCCCGGACGCCGAATGAGCGCAGCGGTGCCGCTGCCGCTGCTGCGGCCCGAGTGGCCCGTGGTCGGCGTCTGTGCGCTGATGAGCACGCGCCTGGGCGGCGTCAGCGGCGCGCCCTGGGCGAGCCTCAACCTGGGCCTCTCGGTGGGCGACGCGCCGGACGCGGTGGCGGAGAACCGGCGCCGCTTTGCCGCCTGCCTGCATGGCGCGCGCCCGGTGTGGCTGCGGCACGCACACGGCTGCGACGTACTGCGCCTGACGGCGCACACGCCCGCGCATCCGCCGCGCGCTGTCGACGGCGCCTGGACCACCGAGCGCGGGATCGCCTGCATGGCCGGCGGCGCCGACTGCATGCCGGTGCTGCTGGCCGCCGCCGACGGCCGCGCCGTCGGCGCGGCGCACGCCGGCTGGCGCGGGCTGGCCGCCGGCGTCGTCGAGTCGCTGCTGGGCGCAATGGAGCAGGGCGCCGGACTCGTGCCGCAGGACTGCCATGCCTGGCTCGGGCCCTGCATCGGGCCGCGTCACTTCGAGGTCGGCGCGGACGTGCTGCAGGCCTTCGGCGTCGCGCCGCTGGCGCGCGACGCGCCGCACTTCGCCTTCGCACCGCGCGTCGACGGCAGCGCACGCTGGCTGGCCGACCTGCCGGGTCTGGCGGCCGCGCGGCTGCGCGCCGCCGGCGTGGGCGCGGTGCATGCCAGCGGTGCCTGCACCTATGCCGATGCCGCACGCTTCTATTCGCACCGGCGCGACGGCGTCACCGGCCGCATGGTGACGGCGATCTGGCGGCTGTGAACCGGTGGACGCGGTGCGATCCCGGCACGCGAGGCGCGATCCGGGGGTGCGCCGTCATCGGGTCGTCAGGCGCCCGCGCTAACGTGCCACACTGCAGACCACGCCGACGCGGCGCGCACCGGCGGTCCAAGACGAGGAGACAGGGTTGAACGAGAGCGGCGGGACGGCGCCGACGGCGCAGGATGCGCTCGGCGCAGCGGCGGGCGGGCTCTGGCCGTCGATGTCGGCGCTGAACGTGCCGGCCGACAAGCTCGCTGCGCTGCAGGGCGAGTACCTGCAGGCCGCCGGCGAAGTCTGGAACCAGGCGCTCGCCCGCGCCGCCGGCACCGACGCCCCGATCGCGCAGGATCGGCGTTTCGCTGCCGGCGAATGGGCGGGCAACCCGTTTGCGGCCTTTTCGGCGCAGATCTATCTGCTCAATGCGCGCACGCTGCTGCAGCTGGCCGACAGCGTCGTGGCCGACGCCAAGACCAAGGCGCGCCTGCGCTTCGCCGTGCAGCAATGGGTCGAGGCCGCGAGCCCGAGCAACTTCCTCGCGCTCAACCCCGAGGCGCTGGCGCGCGCGCTGCAGACGGGCGGCGCGAGCATCGCGGCCGGCCTGCGCCACATGCTCGATGACGCGCGCAAGGGCCGCGTCTCGCAGACCGACGACAGCGCGTTCGAGGTCGGCCGCAACGTCGCCACCACGCCGGGCGCGGTGGTGTTCGAGAACGAGCTGTTCCAGCTCATCGAGTACCGCCCGCTCACGCCCAGGGTCTACGAGCGGCCGATGCTGTTCGTGCCGCCGTGCATTAACAAGTACTACATCCTCGACTTGCAGCCGGCCAACTCGGTCATCCGCCACCTGGTCGAGCAGGGGCACCGCCTGTTCGTGATGAGCTGGCGCAACCCCGACCGCAGCCTGGCGGCCAGGACCTGGGACGACTACATCGAGGAAGGGCCGCTCACCGCCATCCGCACGGTGCGTGCGATCAGCGGCGCGGCAACGCTCAACACGATGGGCTTCTGCGTCGGCGGCACCCTCCTCGCCACCGCGCTGGCCGTGCTGGCGGCGCGCGACGAGCACCCGGCCGCCTCGGTCACGCTGCTGACCACGCTGCTCGACTTCGCCGACACCGGTGTGCTCGACGTCTTCGTCGACGAGGCCGCGGTGCGCCTGCGCGAGGCGACGATCGGCGCGCAGGCCGCCGGCGGCCCCGGGCTGCTGCGCGGCGAGGAGCTGGCGACGACATTCAGCTTCCTGCGGCCCAACGACCTGGTCTGGAACTACGTCGTCGGCAACTACCTCAAGGGCGAGGCGCCGCCGCCGTTCGACCTGCTGTACTGGAACAACGACAGCACCAACCTGCCGGGGCCGATGTACTGCTGGTACCTGCGCCACACCTACCTGCAGAACGAGCTGGCCAAGCCCGGGGCGCTCACCGTCTGCGGCGCGCAGGTCGACCTCGGCCGCATCCGCGCCCCGTTCTTCGTCTATGCCTCGCGCGAGGACCACATCGTGCCTTGGACCGGCGCCTATCGTTCGGTGCCGCTGGTGCGCGGCGGCGCACGGCGCAAGGCCAACGAGGTGCGCTTCGTGCTCGGCGCTTCGGGGCATATCGCCGGCGTCATCAACCCGCCCGCCGCCGGCAAGCGCAACTACTGGGTCAACGCCGAGTTGCCGGCCAGCGCCGAGGAATGGCTCGCCGGCGCAACGTCGCACCCGGGGAGCTGGTGGCCCGAGTGGACGAGCTGGCTGCGGCCGCTCGCGGGTCGGATGGTCGCGGCGCCCAAGGCAGCGGGCGGGCGCGGCTTCAAGGTGATCGAGGCGGCACCGGGCCGCTACGTCAAGGCGAAGGCCTGAGCGACAGCCTTCACTTCTTTCATCGTCACGCAAGGAGACAGCGCAATGGCACAGAAGGTGGCCTACGTCACGGGCGGCATGGGCGGCATCGGCACGGCGATCTGCCACCGGCTCGGCAAGGCCGGGTTCAAGGTGATCGCCGGTTGCGGCCCGACGCGCGACCATGAGAAGTGGCTCGCCGAGCAGAAGGCGCTCGGCCACAGCTTCTTCGCCTCGGTGGGCAACGTCGCCGACTGGGACAGCACGGTGGCCGCGTTCCAGCAGGCGAGCGCCGAGCATGGCACGATCGACGTGCTGGTGAACAACGCCGGCATCACACGCGACCGAATGTTCCTGAAGATGACGCGCGAGGACTGGGACGCCGTCATCGACACCAACCTCAACAGCATGTTCAACGTCACCAAGCAGGTGGTGCCGGGCATGGTGGAAAAGGGCTGGGGCCGCATCATCCAGATCAGTTCGGTCAACGGCGAGAAGGGCCAGGCCGGCCAGACCAACTACTCGGCCGCCAAGGCCGGCATGCACGGCTTCACGATGGCGCGGGCGCAGGAACTGGCGACCAAGGGGGTGACGGTGAACACCGTCAGCCCCGGCTACATCGGCACCGAGATGGTGCGCGCCATCAAGCCCGAGGTGCTCGAGAAGATCGTCGCCACCATTCCGGTCAAGCGCCTGGGCACGCCCGACGAGATCGGCTCCATCGTCACCTGGCTCGCCGGCGACGACTCGGGCTTCACCACCGGCGCCGACTTCAGCTGCAACGGCGGCCTGCACATGGGCTGATCGGACGTACGGGTCCGCCTGCGCGGACCCGTTCGCCGATCGAAGGGCTGCGCGTGTCTTTGCACGCGCAGCGCGGCCGGGGTTCACATCCCGGCGGGGCCGCCGACGTCGTCGGGATTGACGTTCACGTACGCCGTCACGGCATGGTCGAGCAGGCCGGGCGGGGCCACGAGCCGCAAGTCGAAGGCGGCGCTGTGCCGGGCGCCGTCGAAGTCGAACGCGAATTGCCGGCCGGCATCGACGAAACGCACGGTCTCGCCGTGCACGACGGTGACGGAAGTGGTGCCGGGCTTGATCTGCACCGTCCGCGTCGCTGCAGACGCGGGCACGACGTCGCCCAGCAAGCCGGCGCTGGGCGCTGCGCCTTGCGCCGAGAGGGCGCACAACAGCCCGGCCGCGGCGGCGATGCAGGGATACCTGTTCATCGTTGCTCCTTTCCGATGGCCCCTCGGCTCCGAGAGGCCGATGCCGGCGCCGGCGACAGGCTGGCGCCGCCACGGCACCCTGCATGCGCGCGATTGCGGGCGTGTTTCGCCCGCAGGCGGCTCGGTTGCAGATGAAACCCAGGGCACCCCGATTCGGCGCGCGGGCGCCCTGCGTGGCCGCTGGACCCGGCTGCCGCCGGCACGGCCCGCGCAGCCAGGGCCCGGCCCGGGAAGCGTTCGGGCTCGACGCTGGGCAGAGCGCCGCCAGGCTGCGGCGTGCCCGCGCGCCGCGGCGCTACGTGCCGCCGATGAACAGCTTGAGGATGCCCTTGGCGATGAAGCCGATCATGCCGACGCCGAGGGCCAGGAAGAGCACGAAGGTGCCGAAGCGGCCGGCCTTGGACTCGCGCGCGAGCCGCCAGATGATGAACAGCATGTACAGCATGAACGCGGCCAGGCCGAAGGTCATGCCGAACCAGGCGATCTGCTCTTCGTCGAATCCGAACATCGTGTGGGCTTGCGGGTCCTTGCCGCCGTCAAGCGCGCGCTGGAGCGGCCGGCCTGCGGCAGGTCAGGGACGAGCGCCGCCTGTCGCGTCGGCAGCGTCTGCGGTGACATCGCCCGCCTGCATCAATGCGCGAGCGGCGGCGCGCAGGGCCGCAGCGCTGCCGTCCGTCAGCGGCACACGCGCCGCGGCGCCGAAACCGGCGAAGTTGCGCGCCATCGACTGCAGGTAGATCGGGTCGTAGTGCTGCTCGAGCAGCTCGCGCACGACTGCGGCGTGGCCGCCGGCGCGCGCCAGCGCCTGCCAGCGCGCGACCGCGGCTGCGCCGCGCAGTTCGCGCAGGGCCGCGAGGCGCTCGCAGAACGATTCACTGTCGCGCACGAAGTGGCCATAGTCCTCGAGCAGCAGCGCCACGCGCGCCGCCGGTGCCATGTCGACGACCGAGCAGGGCGCGGCGCGCATGCGGGCGAGCAGGGCCTCGGGCACGCGCAGCCGGCCGATGGTGCGGCTCTCGCTTTCGACCCATACGGGGCGTGCCGGATCGAAGCCGCGCAGCGCATGCCAGAGCGCCGTCTCGAAGGCCTTTTGCGTGGGTTGCAGCCGGCCCGGCAGCGCCCCCAGCACCGAGCCGCGGTGCGCGGCCAGCGCCTCGAGGTCGAGCACCTGGGCGCCGGCGAAGACCAGCGCCGCCAGCAGCCGGCTCTTGCCGCTGCCGGTGCGGCCGGCCAGCACGCGCAGGGCGAGCCGCAGCGGCAGCGTCTCGAGCTCGTCGCGCACGGCACGGCGGAAGGCGCGGTAGCCGCCTTCGAGCACCTGCACGCGAAAGCCGATCGCGTCGAGCACCGTGGCCAGCGCGCCCGAGCGCTGCCCGCCGCGCCAGCAATACACGAGCGGCCGCCACGCGCGCCCCTGCTCGTGCAGCTCGCGTTCGATATGGCTTGCGATGTTGCGCGCCACCAGCACCGCGCCTTGCTTGCGTGCGTCGAACGGCGAGACCTGCTTGTAGGCGGTGCCGATGCGCGCGCGCTCGGCATCGGTGAGTACCGGCCAGTTCACGGCGCCGGGCAGGTGGTCGTCGGCGAACTCGCTCTCGCTGCGCGCGTCGATGATGCGCTCGAAGCTGTCGAGCCGTGCGATGGCCTCGGCGGCGGCGATGCGCAGCACGCTCACGGGCGCGTTCTCCGCCCTGCGCGCTGCGCCTCGGGCGCCGGAGAAGACATGATCCGGGCCGAACTCATGCTGGCCCAGGCTCCCAGCGCCCGGGAGCGGGCCGGCGCGCTCACGCGGCGGCCAGCGCGTCGAGGATCTCACCCTCGATGCGCAACTGCGCCTTGGGCTGCTGCAGCGCCGCACCGTCGACGAGGAAGGTGTCCTCGACGCGCTCGCCCAGCGTCGTGATCTTCGCCAGCTGCAGGTTGATGTGGTGGCGTGCGAGCACGCGCGCCACCGAGTACAGCAGCCCGGGGCGGTCGCTGGCGGCCACGCTGAGCAGCCAGCGCTGCGCGCGCTCGTCGGGCGCGAGGGTGACGCGCGGAATCACCGGGAAGTGGCGCACGCGGCGCGACACCAGGCCGCGCCGCGGCTCGGGCAGCGGCCCGGCAGCGGCGAGCGTGTCCGCCAGGCGCTGCTGCACGCGCGGCGCCAGCTCGTGCGCCCCCACTTCGGCCGCGTCGGCCAGCGTGCTCGCCACCTGGAAGGTGTCGAGTGCCCAGCCGGTGCGCGTGGTGTGGATGCGCGCATCGTGGATGCTGAAGCCGGCGCCGTCGAAGTAGCCGCAGATGCGCGCGAACAGATCGGGCTGGTCGGGCGCGTAGATGAGCACCTGCAGGCCCTCGCCCACCGTCGACGGCCGCGCCACGACGAGCGGCACCGGCGTGCGCTCGCGGCCGCGCAGCGCCAGCGCGTGCCAGGCGATGTCGGCGGCGTCGTGGCGCGCGAAGTAGCCCACGTCGAGCGTCGCCCACAGCGCCTCTTCGGCCCCCGGCGGAATCGCCTGGCGCGCCAGTTCGCGCCGGGCCTCGTCCTTGCGCGCCTCGATCTCGGCGTGCAGGTCGGGGCGCGCGCCGCCGAGCGCACGCAGCGTCAGCCGGTACAGATCCTCGAGCAGCTTGCCCTTCCAGGCATTCCACACCTTCGGGCTGGTGCCGCGGATGTCGGCCACGGTGAGCAGGTACAGCCCCGTCAGCCGCCGCGCCGAGCCGACCTGCCGCGCGAAGGCCGCGATGACCTCGGGCTCGGACAGATCCTGCTTCTGCACGATCGTGCTCATCAGCAGATGGTGGCGCACCAGGAACTCGACCAGCGCCGCATCCTCGCCCCGGATGCCGTGGTCGCGGCAGAAGCGCCGCACCTCGCGCGCGCCGAGCTCGCTGTGGTCGCCGCCGCGGCCCTTGGCGACGTCGTGGAAGATCGCCGCCACGTACAGCAGCCAGGGCTTGTCCCATTGCGCGGCGAGCTGGCTGCAGAAGGGGTATTCGTGCGCGTGCTCGGGGATGAGGAAGCGGCGCACGTTGCGCACCACCATCAGGATGTGCTGATCCACCGTGTAGACGTGGAACAGGTCGTGCTGCATGCGCCCGACGATGCGGCGAAACACCCACAGGTAGCGCCCGAGCACCGAGGTCTGGTTCATCAGGCGCAGCGCGTGCGTCTGTCCCTTGGGCAGGCGCAGCAGCCGCATGAACTGGCGACGGTTGGCCGGATCGCGGCGGAACGCCGCGTCCATGACGCGGCGCGCGTTGTACAGCGCGCGCAGCGTGCGCGCCGAGAGCAGCTGCAGCCCCGGCGTGCGGGCGAAGACGACGAAGGTGGCGAGGATGGCGTGCGGGTCGCGCTCGTACAGGTCGTCGCGCACCACCTCGAGCGCGCCGCCGCGATCGCAAAAGCGCGCGTCGATGCGCCGCACCGGCACATGCGCCGCGCCGATAAGGCGCTCCTCGATGTTGAGCATCAGGATCTGGTTGAGCTGCGTCACGGCCTTTGCCGCCCAGTAGTAGCGGTGCATCAGCCCTTCGCTGGCCAGCAGCGCGCGCCCGGCACGCAAGCCGATGCTCTCGGCCACCGCCGTCTGCAGGTCGAACACCAGCCGGTCCTCGCGCCGCCCGGCCGCCAGGTGCAGGTGCGCGCGGATCAGCTCGAGCGTGCCCTGGTGCTTGGCGAGTTGCGCGGCCTCGAACGAGGTGATCAGGCCGCGCGCCGCGAGCTCGCGCCAGGTGCGTCCGAGCCGTGCCGCGCGCGCCACCCAGATCACCACCTGCAGGTCGCGCAGGCCGCCCGGGCTCTCCTTGCAGTTGGGCTCGAGCGCGTAGGGCGTGCCCTCGTACTTGACGTGCCGCTGCCGCATCTCGAGCGACTTGGCGCGCAGGAAGGCGGCCGGGTCCAGCGCGGCGTCCAGCGCCTGCATGAGCTGCGCGTGCAGGCGACGCGCGCCGCACAGCAGGCGGGACTCGAGCAGCGCGGTCTGCACGGTGATGTCGCGCGCGGCCTCGTCCAGGCACTGCGCGATGCTGCGCACCGAGGCCCCGATCTCGATGCCGCTGTCCCAGCAGCCGGCGACGAACCGCTCGATCGCGACGCCGGCCTCGGCGTGCCCGGCGGGCTCGTCGGCGAGCAGGACGACGATGTCGACGTCGGAGTACGGGAACAGCTCGCCGCGGCCGTAGCCGCCGACGGCGACGAGCGCGGCGGTGGCGGGCATGCCCGCGCGCCCCCAAAGCTCGGCGAGCGCAGCGTCGACGGCGCGCGCCAGCGCCCGCAGCAGCCGCCGCGCCGCCGCGGCGCCGGGCCGCGCCGCGCGGAACTGCTCGAGCAGCGCCGCCTTGCCGGCACGCAGGCGCTCGTGCAGCGCCGGCGCCGCTTCGCCCGAGGCTCTGCCCCGGCAAGGAGCGTGCGGCAGCGCGGACATGGGTGCGCGGGCGCGCCGGCGGCGCGGTGTTCAGGCCGTGACGGCCGTCAGCGCCGGCTGCGCAGTGCCGTAGCCCGCGCTCGCGAAAGCCGGCGGCGGCGGGCTGCCGGCCGACACCGTGAGCACCTCGTAGCCGCTGTCGGTGACGAGCACCGAATGCTCCCACTGCGCCGACAGCGAACGGTCGCGCGTGACGATGGTCCAGCCGTCGTAGGGGCGGTTGCCGCGGCGGTCTTCCTTGATGTCGCGCCGGCCGGCGTTGATCATCGGCTCGATCGTGAAGATCATGCCCGGCACCAGCTCGTCGAGCGTGCCCGGGCGGCCGTAGTGCAGCACCTGCGGCTCCTCGTGGAAGCGCGCGCCGACGCCGTGGCCGCAGAACTCGCGCACGATCGAGAAGCCGGCCGCCTCGGCAAAGCTCTGGATGGCGTGGCCGATATCGCCCAGGCGCGCACCCGGGCGCACCTTGACGATGCCCTTCCACATCGCCTCGTAGGTGACCTGCACGAGGCGGCGCGCGGCGATCGAGGCCTCGCCGACGATGTACATGCGGCTGTTGTCGCCGTGCCAGCCGTCCTTGATGACGGTGACGTCGACGTTGACGATGTCGCCGTTCTTCAGCGGCCGCTCGTCGGGGATGCCGTGGCAGACGACCTCGTTGACCGAGGTGCACAGCGAGGCCGGATAGGCCGGATAGCCGGGCGGCGCGTAGCCGAGCGTGGCCGGCACCGTGTGCTGCACCTGCACCATGTGTTCGTGCGCGATGCGGTCGATCTCGCGCGTCGTCACGCCCGGGCGGATCACCGGCGTGAGCAGGTCCAGCACCTCGGAAGCCAGGCGCCCGGCCAGGCGCATCGCGTCGATCTCGGCGCCGCTCTTGATGGGAATGGGCATCGGGCGATTATTCCATCGCCCTCTAAAATGCGCTCTCTCCACGCCCCGACGAGCCCGTACAGGGACTGCATGAGCGCGACGCCCTTGGACCCGATGCACTTCGAGGGCGGCAATGCCCTCTCGCCGTTTCGCGCCGCGGCGCTGCTCGCGCGGCTGCAGGCCGCGCTGCCGCGCGTCGCGGCGCTCGCCGCGCGCCACGTTCACTGGGCGGCCTTCGACGCGCCGCCCGAGCGCGCGCAGCGCGACCGGCTGGCCGCACTGCTCGACTACGGCGCGCCCTGCGCGGCGCCGCAGACGGGCGCGCTCGTCGTCGTCATGCCGCGCCTGGGCACGGTTTCGCCCTGGGCGAGCAAGGCGAGCGACATCGCGCGCAACTGCGGCATCGCGCTGCGGCGCGTCGAACGCGTCACCGAATACCGCCTCGCGCTGGCCGGCGGCGGCACGGCGCTGGACGACGACGAGCGCGCCGGCGCCGCGGCGCTGCTGGCCGACCGCATGACCGAGAGCGTGGCCTTCGAGCGCGCGGCCGCGGCGCGGCTGTTCGAGCCGCAGCCGGCGCCGCCGCTGGCGCATGTCGACCTGCTCGGCCGGGGCCGCGCCGCGCTGCTGGCGGCCAACACCGAGTTCGGCCTGGCGCTGTCGGACGACGAGATCGACTACCTCGTGGCGGCCTTCGGCCGGCTCGGCCGCAATCCGAGCGACGTCGAGCTGATGATGTTCGCGCAGGCCAACAGCGAACACTGCCGGCACAAGATCTTCAACGCCTGCTTCACGATCGACGGCGTGGCGATGCCGCACTCGATGTTCGACATGATCCGCCACACCGAGCAGGTCGCGCCGCAGCACACGCTCGTCGCCTACAGCGACAACGCGGCGGTGATGGAGGGCAGGCGCGTGCAGCGCTGGCTGCCGCAGCGCGGCACCGACGCCTCGCCGTATGGCGCGCGCGACGAACCGGTGCACGTGCTGATGAAGGTCGAGACGCACAACCACCCGACGGCGATCTCGCCGTTCCCGGGGGCGGCCACCGGCGCCGGCGGCGAGATCCGCGACGAGGGCGCCACCGGCCGCGGCGCGCGCCCCAAGGCCGGACTCACCGGCTTCGCCGTGAGCGCGCTGCGCCTGCCCGGCACCGACGAGCCCTGGGAGCGCGGCGGCGTCGGCAGGCCCGCGCACATCGCCGGCGCGCTGCAGATCATGACCGAGGGGCCGCTCGGCGGCGCCGCCTTCAACAACGAATTCGGCCGCCCCAACCTCGGCGGCTGCCTGCGCGTCTTCGAGCAGGAGGTGGCCGGCGTGCTGCGCGGCTACCACAAGCCGATCATGATCGCCGGCGGGCTGGGTGCGATCGGCGACGCGCAGATCCACAAGAAGCGCTTCGCCCCCGGCACCCTGCTCGTGCAGCTCGGCGGCCCGGGCATGCGCATCGGCATGGGCGGCGGCGCCGCCAGCTCGATGGCTGCCGGCAGCAACACCGAGGCGCTGGACTTCGACTCGGTGCAGCGCGGCAACCCCGAGATGCAGCGGCGCGCGCAGGAGGTCATCGACCACTGCTGGGCGCTGGGCGAAGCCAACCCGATCCTCGCGATCCACGACGTCGGCGCGGGCGGCCTGTCCAACGCCTTGCCCGAACTGGTGGACGGCGCCGGGCTCGGCGCGCGCTTCGATCTGGCCACGGTGCCGCTCGAGGAGAGCGGGCTCGCGCCCCGGGAGATCTGGTGCAACGAGAGCCAGGAGCGCTACGTGCTGGCGCTCGACGCGGCGGCGCTGCCGCTGTTCGAGCAACTGTGCGCGCGCGAGCGCTGTCCGTTCGCGGTGCTGGGCGTGGCCAGCGCCGAGCCGCGGCTCGTCGTCGAAAGCGGCGGGCTCGGCGAGGGCAGCGGGGGCGGCGCAGGCGTCGAAAGCGGTGAGGGCGACGGGGGCGGCGCGGGCATCGACAGCGCGGCGGGCGGAGGCGCAGGCGCAGCGGGCGGCGCGCGCGGCCAGCGCGTCATCGACATGCCGATGGAGGTGCTCTTCGGCAAGCCGCCCAGGATGCAGCGCGACGTCGCGCGCGTGGCGCGGCGCGAGGCCGCACTCGATCTCGACGGCGTGGCGCTCGAGGCGGTGGCGCGCGACGTGCTGCGCCACCCGACGGTGGCCAGCAAGCGCTTTCTCGTCACGATCGGCGACCGCACCGTCGGCGGGCTCAGCCATCGCGACCCGATGGTCGGCCCCTGGCAGGTGCCGGTGGCCGACTGCGCGGTGACGCTGGCCGACTACGTGGGCTTCGCCGGCGAGGCCATGAGCATGGGCGAGCGCATGCCGCTGGCCGCGCTCGACGCGCCGGCCTCGGGGCGCATGGCGGTGGCCGAGGCCATCCTCAACCTGCTGGCCGCGCCGATCGAACTGGCCCGCGTCAAGCTCAGCGCCAACTGGATGGCCGCCTGCGGCGAGCCGGGCGAGGACGCGGCGCTGTACGACACCGTCGCCGCCGTGGCGCTCGAGCTGTGCCCGGCGCTGGGCATCGGCATCCCGGTGGGCAAGGATTCGCTGTCGATGCGCACGCGCTGGAGCGAGGGCGGCGAGGCGCGGCAGGTGACGGCGCCGGTCTCGCTCGTCGTCAGCGCCTTTGCCGCGCTGGCCGACGTGCGCGGCACGCTCACGCCGCAGCTGCAGACCGTCGCCGCGGCACCGGGCGGCGCGGCCTGCGGCGACACCACGCTCATCCTCGTCGACCTCGGCGGCGGCCGCCGGCGCATGGGCGGCTCGATGCTGGCGCAGGTGCTCGGGCGCTTCGGCGACGAGGTGCCCGACCTCGACGACCCGGCGCGCCTGAAGGCGCTGGTGGCTGCCGTCAACGCGCTGCGCGCCGAAGGCCGGGTGCTCGCCTACCACGACCGCAGCGACGGCGGCCTGTGGGCCTGCGTGTGCGAGATGGCCTTCGCCGGCCGCCTCGGCGTGAGCCTGAACGTCGACATCCTCGTCACCGAAGGCGACGGCATCGCCGACAGCCGCGCCGAGTTCGGCGACTCCAAGAACTGGGCCGCGCAGGTTGGCGAGCGCCGCAACCGGCTCACGCTCGAGGCCTTGTTCAACGAGGAACTGGGCGTCGTCCTCCAGGTCGCCACGGCGCAGCGCGACGCGGTGATGGCGGTGCTGCGCGCGCACGGCCTGGCGCGCCACGCGCACGCGATCGGCAAGACCAACGCGCGCGGCGTGCTCGAGGTCTGGCGCGACACGCAGTGCCGCTTCGCGGCGCCGCTGGCCGAGCTGCAGCAGCATTGGGACGAGGTGAGCTGGCGCATCGCGCGCCAGCGCGACAACCCGGTCTGCGCCGACGCCGAGCACGCCGCGGCCGGCGCCGCCGACGACCCCGGCCTGCATCGGCACCTCACGTTCGACGCGCTGGCCGCGCCGGCCGTGCTGACCGCGCGGCCGCAGGTGGCGATCCTGCGCGAGCAGGGCGTGAACTCGCAGCTCGAGATGAGCTGGGCGATGGCCGCGGCCGGCTTCGACAGCTACGACGTGCACATGAGCGATCTGCAGCACGGCCGCGTGCGGCTCGAAAGCTTCCAGGGCCTGGTGGCCGGCGGCGGCTTCAGCTACGGCGACACGCTGGGCGCCGGCGAAGGCTGGGCGCGCTCGGTGCGCTTCAACCCGCTGCTCGCCGAGCAGTTCGCCGCCTTCTTCGCGCGCCCCGACGTGTTCGCGCTCGGCGTGTGCAACGGCTGCCAGATGCTGGCCGCGCTGGCCCCGATGATCCCGGGCGCCGAGCATTGGCCCAGGTTCACGCGCAACAAGAGCGAGCAGTTCGAGGGGCGGCTCGTCATGGTCGAGGTGCTGGCCTGCCCGAGCCTGTTCTTCGCCGGCATGGCGGGGAGCCGCATGCCGATCGCGGTGGCGCACGGCGAGGGCTGCGCCGACTTCGCACAGCGCGGCAACGCCGCGCGCGTGCAGCGCGCGCTGCGCTTCGTCGACCACCATGGCCGCGCCACCGAGGCCTATCCGTTCAATCCCAACGGCAGCCCCGAGGGCCTGGCCGGCGTGACTACCGCCGACGGCCGCTTCACGGCGCTGATGCCGCACCCCGAGCGCGTCGTGCGCAACGTGCAGATGAGCTGGAGCGGCGGCGACGTCTCGGCGCCCAGCCCCTGGCTGCGCATGTTCCACAACGCGCGGCGCTGGCTGGCGTGACGGCATCGAGGCCGCGCGGTCCCGGCGCGGGCCGGTTCGCAGCCTTGGCGCCTCGGGCCGGCGGCGCTCGCCTGGCCTGAGCGCGTGGGTCGCAGAGCGCAGCGCCGTGCCCATCGCGGGGGACGTGGCCGGGTCCGGGCCGGGGCCGAGACCCGTGCCGCCGCGCCGAATTCGCTGGAGCCGCAACGGCCCGGCGCATACGATCGCCCCGTGCGTCGGGCACAAGCGGCGCGCCGCGCGCCGGCGGCATGGCGGGCGCGCCGCGCCCGGCCAGCCGGCGACCGCGCAACCGAAGGAGCGACAGGGTCATGAAGCCAGGACATGCCAAGCTGCCGCATCTGTTCCAGCCGGCGCGCCTGGGCCGCTTCACCGCGCCCAACCGCATCAAGTACGGCGCCTGCTGCGTCTCCAACTACAACGGCCGCGACGGCCAGGTCAGCGAGCGCGAGTTCGCGCGCATGCGCGTCATCGCGCGCACCGGCTGCGGCATCGTCACCAACCAGGGCGCGTATCCCGATCCGCTGGGCGAGGGCAAGGGCTACTTCCGCCAGCTCGCGATCTACGACGACCGCTTCCTGCCCGCATTCGAGCGCATCGCGGCCGACATCAAGGCCCAGGGCGCGATCGCGATCCAGCAGATCCTGCACGCCGGGCGCTACGGCGGCATCGACCTGGGCTACTGCATCCAGCCCTCGGACGTGCCGCAGACGCTGCCGCATTTCCGTCCGGCCAGGGTGATGAGCAAGGACGAGATACGCGCCTGCATCGCCCAGCACGCCGACGCCGCGAAGCGCTCGGTGCGCGCCGGCTTCGACGGCACCGAGGTCACGAGCTTCATGGGCTATCTGCTGGCGAACTTCAACTCGCGCTTCACGAACCAGCGCAGCGACGAGTACGGCGGCTCGCTCGTCAATCGCGGCCGCTTCATGCGCGAGCTGATCGACGCCATCAAGCAGGCCACGCCCGAGCACCCGCTCGTCGTGCGGCTCAACGGCGCCGAGCTGATGGACAAATGGGGCGGCAACACCGAGGACGAGTGCTTCGAGCTGATGCAGCAGGCAGTGGACGTCGGCGTCGACATGATCAGCGTGACCGTCGGCTGGCAGGAGGCGCCCGAGTCGTCGATCGGCCGCGACATCGAGCCCGGGCACTGGAACCGCCTCGCCGCGCGCGCCAAGCGGATGTTCCCGAACACGCTCGTCGCCTTCGGCAACCGCCTGCCCGACCCGCGCATGGCCGACGCCTGCCTGCGCGAGGGCATGTTCGACTACTGGGAGGTGTGCCGCCCGCTGCTGGCCGACCCCGAGCTCGTGCACAAGGCGGCCGAGGACCGGCTCGACGAGGTGCGCCGCTGCATCGGTTCGCTGAACTGCCTGTCGCGGCTGTTCCGCGACCTGCCCTACACCTGCACGATGAATCCGGCGCTCGGCCACGAGGTCGAGCCCGAATACCAGGTCACGCCGGCCGCGGTGAAGAAGAAGATCATGGTGATCGGCGCCGGCCCGGCGGGCATGGAGTGCGCGATCGCCGCCACCCGGCGCGGCCACGAAGTCACCGTCTTCGACAAGGCCGATCGCATCGGCGGCAATCTGCGCGCCTTCGCGCAGAACGACCTGGCGCGGCCCGACGACCTGCTCTCCGTGGTGCAGCACTACGAGGTGATGGCGAAGAAGCTCGGCATCGAGCTGCGCCTGAACACCGAGGTGCACGCGAAGTTCATGCGCAGCGTGCTGCACCAGTACGACGCATGCGTCGTCGCCGCCGGCGCGCACACCGACCGCTCGCGCTGCGCGCACCTGCCGGGTGCCGAGCGCCTGCTCGACGCCTTCGACGTCGCGCACGGCCGGGTGCAGCCGGGCCGGCGCGTGGTCGTCGTCGGCGGCGGCAAGATCGGGCTGACGATTGCCGAATCGCTGCGCAAGCACCGCAGCGCCGAGGTCACGGTGGTCGAGACGAGCAGGCGCATCGCGGGCGACGTGAAACCCTCGTTCAAGTGGCGCCACTCGGCCTGGGTCGAGGAGCTCGGCATCGCCTGCCTGACCGGCGCGCAGCTGCTCGCGGTCGACGACGCGGGCGCGACCGTGCGCGACGCCAAGGGCGTGGAGACGAAGATCCCCGCCGACAGCGTGATCCTCGCCGCCGCCGCCGCGCCGGCGCACGAGCTGCTGCACGAGTTCGAGTGGATGATCGACGAGCTGCACGGCGCGGGCGACGCGCTCGTGCCGCGCGGGCTCGAGCAGGCGATCCAGGAGGGCTTCCGGCTCGGAGTCAGGCTGTGACGCCACCACCGGTGCCGCCAGCGCTGCGAACACGGCCCACGCCGCCCACGCCTCCCATGCTGCCGGCACCGACGGCGTGGCGGGCGGCAGCGCAGCGCCATGCGGGCCTGTTCGCGCCGCTCGCGCCCGGCGCGCGCATCGCGCTCGTCGCGCGTTCGGCGCCGCAGACGATGCTGCTGTGGGAGACGGGCGCCGAGGGCCTCGCGGCGCGCTGCGCGCCCTTCGCCGGCTACGGCGCGAGCGGTGCCGATCTCGTCTTCGCCGCCGACGACGAGGCGCTCGCGGCGCTCGCGCGCGCGCTCGACGGCGCGCTGTTCGAAGCGCTGCGCGCGTGCATCCGCAACGGCTCGATCATCTGCTACGTGCTGCACCGGCGCGCCGAGCTCGAGGAGCGCGGCTTCGACGAGCTGCTCGAGGCGATCGGCTACGCCTTCATGGGGGCCTGCCGGTGATCTTCCGCAACCCGGCCGGCGCGCCCGAACTGGCCTGCGACGAATGCGGCTGCCGCTGGTACGACCGCATGCGCGGCGCCTGCTACGAATGCGGTGCCGCGGTCAGTGCCGAGGCGCGGGCCGAGTTCGAACGCGCGCTGCAGGCGTTTGGGGCGCGGCAGGCCGAAGGCGCCGCGCCGCCCGAAGCGGGAGAGGCGGCGCCGCAGCAGGCGGCGACCTGAGGTGCCGCGGGCGAGGGTCGATGGCGCGGCCGGATTGACGCGGTCGGATTCACGCGGCCCGATTCACGCGGCCCGATTCACGCGGCCCGATTCACGCGGCCGGTCTCACGCGGCCGGGCGCGGCGCCGGCGCGCCCGGGCGCCGCAGCGCTGCGCAAGGATCGGCACGCGGCTGGCGCGGCGTGACGAGGCGGCGGTCGTAGTGCCCGTCGTCGTCTTCGCCTTGTTCGACCAGGCCGATGGCCTCGCTGCGCGCACGCGTTGCGGCGTCGAGCCAGTGCGGTGCACCGATGTCGCTGCGCACATGGCCGTTGCCGGCCAGCAGAACCACACCGCGTGCCGCGTGACGCTCGAGCACCCGGGCCATGAACTGGTCGCGCGCCACCTGCGCCAGCGCCATGCGCTGCGCCGTGGCGGCATCGAGCGCGCCGCAATGGCCCTGTTCGATGTCGTGCGCCTGTGCCGCGAGCAGCGGCGCGGGCACCGCGGCGTCGAAGCCGGCTGCGGCGAGGCCTTCGCGCATCACGCGCCGCGCTTCGTCGCGACCCACGTTCGCGGCCACGATCGGCAGGCGGTAGCGCAGCGCCAGCGCGATGTAGGGCTCGTAGAAGGCGCGGTTCCAGCTCTTGTCGACGACGGCCGCTGCCACCGTGGCGGCGTCGGGCGGCGGCTGGCGGGCCAGCAGCGCGTCGAGCTGCGGCTGGCGTTCGCGGTCGATCTGCTCCATCGCCAGCGCCGGGCGCGCACCACGCTCGAGCAAGGCGCCGAGCGCCGCCAGCCGCAGCGCGTGCTGGGCGGTGTTGTCGTGCACCTCGCCGAGCAGCACCACCGGTCGGTCGAGCGCGAGCGGCGCGCTCGCACAGCCGCCGAGCAGCGTGGCCAGCGCAGTCAGCGTCGTCAGCTTCGCCAGCTTCGTCAGCGCAGCCGGCGCCTTCAACGACGCCAGCCGCGCCAGCGCCGACGCGGCCGCGGCGCGCCCGCGCGCGCCGCGGCGATCCCCTGCGGCGGCGGGCATGCGCCGCACGCTGCCGCTCCCGGCTCTCAGGCCATCTGTTCGATGCCGGCGATACGCCAGGCGTCGTCGCCGCTCCTGGCCTTGGCCAGGTGCCACACCTCGTCGACCTCCACCGGGGCTGCGCCGGCGGCCTCGACCACCTCGCCGCGGTAGCGCACGCTGACGATCTGGCGCTCGGCCTCCTCGGCCACGTCGAGCACGGTGGCCTCGATGCGGCGCACCTCGGTGCTCTGCGCCTGGCTGCCGCGCTCGAGCAGGTCGAGCTTGACCGAGGCGAACATCTCGGGCGTGGTGAACTGGCGCAGGTCGTCGAGGTTGCCGCTGTCGTGGGCGGCCTGCAGGCGGATGAAGATCATCTTGGCGATGCGCGCGAAGCCCTCGTGGTCGAATGCGGCGGGCACGAACACGCCGCCGCTCGGCGTGGCGGCGGGCGCGGCAGCCGGGGTGAGGGCCGGCTCGACGCGCGCGGCGCCCGGCGTTGGCGTCGGCGTTGGCGTCGGCGTCGGCGTCGGCGTCGGCGTCGGCCAGGCCACGCGTGCCGCAGCGGCGCCCGGACCGCCCGCGCCCGCCCCGGCCAGCGCCGGGCCGGCGGCGCGCCGACGGATGAAGGCGATCAGGGCGATGGCCGCGACGACGACGAGCGCCAGCAGCAGGAAGCTGCCGAAGGCCTCGCCCAGGCCGAGGTGGCTCATCAGCGCAGCCAGGCCGAGGCCGGCGGCGATGCCGGCCAGCGGGCCGAGCCAGTTGCGCTTGCCGGCAGCGGCGGCCGGATTTGCCGCCGCGCCGGCAGCCGGGTTCTGCGCGGCCGCCGGTGCCGCCTGCTGCGGCGGCGGCGTCGCGGGCCGCGCCGCGTCGGGCGCCGTGCGCGCCGGCATGTTGCGCTGCATGCCCAGGGACTTGCCGCCGCTCAGGCGGCGGGCGTCGGCGCTGTCGGGAGCGAGCGTGGCCGCGAGCGCGAACGCCAGCGCGGCGATGATCCAGGTCTTCGTCATGTCGTCCTTGCGGTATCGATTCGATGCCGGTTCAGGGTGTCCGCCCCGGCAGCCGGTGCGGGCGCAGGGCGGCCGCTTGCGCGACGCGCATCATACGGGCGGCGGCCCGCCGGGAGATCGCGGAAACCCCGCGCGGAATGGGTGCTCGCGAGCGACCGCGCCGCCGGTGTCGGCCGGCCGCCGTGCGCCATGCGCACTGCGGGTCCGCACCAGCCGCCGGACGAGGATCGGCGCGATTACGATTTGCGCATGCGCGTCCGCCCGTACCGGATCGGCGTCCCGCTGGCGCTGTCGCTGCTGCTGGCGGCCGGGACCGTGCTGCCGCAGAGCAAGGACTACGACTTCGCGTTCGAGCGCGACCTGTATCGCACGCGCTACCGGCAGGAGCTGCAGTTCCGCGAGGCCGTGATCCACGTCGCCTGGGCCGCCGAGGCGCTGTGCGCGAGCACGACGCAGATCGAGCCCTTCGTGCTGCTGTCGACGCACGCGCTGCGGCGCAGCCTCGCGGCGCACGATCTCGGACTGCTGCGCGAGGTGACGCAGCTCGACGAGCACTGGCGCGTGGTCTGGAGCGACGAGTCGGTGCCCGACGAGCTGCGGCTCGGCGACGTGGTCACGGCGATCAACGGCCGCACGCTGCCCGGCGGGGCGACGCGCTTCGACCTCTCGGCCCTGTTCGTCGGAGGCTCGGTCTTCGCCGCCGACGACCAGGGCTTCTGGGAGGTGATGGATGCGGCGCGCAAGGAGGCGCAGGGCACGCAGCACATGCGGCTCACGCTCGCCGACGGGCGCAGCGTCGAGGTCGAGACGCAGACCGGCTGCGCCGGCGCCGTGATCGCCAGCGGCCTCGACGCCGACCCCGACACCTTCGCGCGCCTGGGCAGCCAGCGCGTGAAGATCCCCGCCAACGCCGTGATCGCGGCGCGCTCGCGCGACGAATTCCGCTGGCTGGCTGCCTTCGGCACCTACTTCCAGGCCAGCCAGACGGCGATCGAGCAGATGCAGCGCGTCGAGGGCATGAGCACCGGCTTCGCGGTCGGCCGCATCCTCACGCTCGCGCTGCCCGGCGCCGGGCTGCTGCTCACCGCCGTCGAGGCGCAGAACGAGCGCCGCCTGGCGGTCGACGGCATCACGGCGCGCGCCGACCTGTTCGCCAACGAGGTGGTGGCGGCGCTCGGCGGCGACCCCGGCGCCGGGCTCGCCCTGACCGAGCGCATGCTCGAGCGCGGCATGAAGGTCGATGTCGTGATGATGGACGCGCTGCGCCGCTCCAACTCCGCCGAGCACGCACGCCGCATCCGCGCCATCCAGGCCGCGCAGGCCGAGGCCGAGCGCCAGCAGCAGTTGCGCGACGACGCCCAGGCCGGGCGCGAGCCGACGGCGCGACGCGCGCCGTAGCCTGGATCGCACCGTTGCAGCGACCGGGCTGCGATCAGGCGCCCATCAGGCGCCGATCAGCCGTCCGACCCACTCGTGCAGCACGAGCTGCGTGTCGTAGCAGCCCGAGCGCGAGGGCAGGAAGTCGATCGGCTCGTAGCGCGCGGGCGGCGCCACCCGCATCGGCGCGGCCACCAGCACGATGCGGCCCGCGGCCGCGCCGCCGGCGTGCAGCGCGCGCTCGAAGTTGCGCAGCGCGCGCGGCATGTGGTAGGCATGCGTGACGACGACGATGCGCTCGATGCCCTGGCCGCGCAGCAGCGCCACCGACTCGAGCGCGTTCTCGCGCGTGTCGCGCGACTTGCCTTCCTGCCAGCGCAGCGGCTGCCTGAAGTCGCGCTCGGCCACGCGCGCGGCGATCTCGGCCTCGGCCGGGCCCGCCGGGCGGCCATGACCGATGCCGCCGCTGTACATCACCGGCAGGCCGGTCTGGCGTCCGAGCCACAGCCCGTAGCGCAGGCGCTCGAGGCTCAGCGGCGTGAGATCGGAAACCCCGTATTCGGGCGCCAGCAGCTTGCGGCCGCCGCCGAGCACCACGATCGCCGTGTTCGGGGCCTTGCGCAGCGCGGCGATTTCGGGCGGCGCGAGCGCGCGCGCCGGCGGCAGCAGCACGCGTCGCAGCACATCGGCGCCGGCGTCGGTGCTGCCGAACCACAGGCCCAGGCAGGCCATGACGATCAGCGCCCAGCCGAGCAGCAGGTGACGCAGCAGCAGCCGCGCCCCCACCAGCACCAGCAGCAGGAACGGCACCGGCGGCAGCAGCAGCGCGCTCGCGACCGGGCGCCAGGCGTCGACGCCCAACCACAGCAGCAGCTCGTTCATCGCGGCGCGGCGCCCGGCCGCCGCGTCAGAAGAACGCCTGCAGCCCGGTGCAGGCGCGCCCGAGGATCAGCGCATGCACGTCGTGCGTGCCTTCGTAGGTATTCACCGTCTCGAGGTTGATCATGTGGCGGATGACGTGGAACTCGTCGTGGATGCCGTTGCCGCCGTGCATGTCGCGCGCCAGGCGCGCGATGTCCAGCGCCTTGCCGCAGCTGTTGCGCTTGACGAGGCTGATCATCTCCGGCGCCGCCCGGTCTTCGTCGAGCAGGCGGCCGACACGCAGGCAGCCCTGCAGGCCGAGCGTGATCTCGGTCATCATGTCGGCGAGCTTCTTCTGGATGAGCTGGTTCTGCGCCAGCGGCCGGCCGAACTGCTTGCGATCGAGCGTGTACTGGCGCGCCGCATGCCAGCAGAACTCGGCCGCGCCGAGCGCGCCCCAGGCGATGCCGTAGCGCGCCTTGTTCAGACAGCCGAACGGGCCCTTGAGCCCGTTCACGCCGGGCAGCAGGTTCTCGGCCGGCACGAACACGTCGTCCATGACGATCTCGCCGGTGATGCTGGCGCGCAGGCTCATCTTGCCTTCGATCTTGGGCGCCGAGAGCCCCTTCATGCCCTTGTCGAGGATGAAGCCGTGGATGCTCTCCTGGCCGCCGACCTTGCCGTCGGGATCGGCCAGCTTGGCCCAGACGACGAAGACGTCGGCGATCGGGCTGTTGGTGATCCACATCTTGGCGCCGTCGAGCCGGTAGCCGCCCGCGACCGGCCGCGCGCGCGTGATCATGCTCGCCGGGTCGCTGCCGTGGTTGGGCTCGGTCAGGCCGAAGCAGCCGATCCACTCGCCGGCGGCCAGCCGCGGCAGGTACTTCTGGCGCTGCGCCTCGCTGCCGTAGGCGTGGATCGGGTGCATGACGAGCGAGCTCTGCACGCTCATCGCGCTGCGGTAGCCGCTGTCGACGCGCTCGACCTCGCGCGCCACGAGGCCGTAGCAGACATGATTGAGGCCGGCGCAGCCGTAGCCCTCGATCGTGCTGCCGAGCAGGCCGAGCGCGCCCATCTCGCGCATGATCTCGGGCTCGAAATGCTCGTGGCGCGCGGCCATCAGCACGCGCGGCTGCAGCTTGTCCTGGCAGTACGCGCGCGCGGCGTCGCGCACCGCGCGTTCGTCGTCGCTCAGCTGGTCGTCGAGGCGGAAGGGGTCATCCCAGGCAAAGGCGGTCTTCATCGGCGGCATCTCCTGATAATCCGACGCGAGTGTAAGGAATGCGGCGCGCCGCCTCGATCGCAGTGGCGCCCGCCCCGAGGAGCGAACCGATGGAAGCCGACGCGCAAACCGAACTCATCACGCTGGCGGGCGGCTGCTTCTGGTGCCTGGAGGCGGTGTACGAGCGCGTCGACGGCGTGCTGGCCGTCGAGAACGGCTACAGCAACGGCCACGCCGAGCGGCCGAGCTACGAGCAGGTGTGCAGCGGCCGCACCGGCCACGCGGAGGTCGTGCGCGTGCGCTTCGATCCGGCGCGCATCGGGCTGGCCGAGATCCTCGAGATCTTCTTCGCCGTCCACGATCCCACCTCCAGGGGCCGCCAGGGCAACGACATCGGCACGCAGTACCGCAGCGCCGTCTACTGGCATGCGGCGGCGCAGGAGCCGATCGTGCACGCGGTCCGGGCGCAGGCCGATGCGGCGCACGGCGGCCGCGTCGTGACCGAGCTCGCGCCCGAGGCGAACTACTGGCGTGCCGAGGACTACCACCAGCGCTACTACCTGAACCACCCCGAGCAGGCCTACTGCGCGTTCGTCGTCGCGCCCAAGGTCGAGAAGTTCATGCGCACGTTCAGGGCACGCGTGCGGGCGTAGCCGCGCGGCTTGTGTGCCGCGGGCTGGCCGGCGGCGCGCCAGCGGGCGCAGTGTCGGCGCGCGGGCGCACCGGGCGCCGTCTGGGGCCTACAGCGGTGCGAAGGCGCTGGCCGGCTGCGTGTCGGGACAGACCGTCTCCAGCGCGCGGCGCAGGGCCTGGCGCTGCGGCCGGTGCTCGGGCGCCGCCAGCGCTTCGAACATCGGCGCGCGCAACAGCCACAGATCGACCGTTTCCTCGGCGCCGAGGACATGCGCGCGCAGCCACTGCGCCTCGGGGCCGCGCAGCTCGCCCAGCGCATCGAGGAACGCCAGTTTCAGGCCGACGAAGGCGCGGCGCGCGGCGATGCGCTCGCGCCGATCGGCGGCCATGCCGACCCCGGGAGTGAAGTGGCGCGGCTGGGTGTGGTGCATCGCGGTCGCGGCAGGATCAGAGCGGCGCGAGCTGCGGCCGCGGTGCGCGCGTCGGGAAGTGGCGTGCCAGCAGCGCCAGGCGACGGTCGGCCTCGGCCTGCGCATGCGCCAGGCCGATGATCCGGTAGAGCTCGGAGCGCAGATGCCACAGATCGCGCAGCGAGCCGCTGGCGGCGATGCGCTCGCGCAGCGCGTCGGCGCCGCTCGTGTCGATGTCGGCGATCGTGGCCAGGAAGTCGGTGCGCACCGAGGGCATTCGCCCGAGCGGAGGCGCCGCGTCGTAGGGCGCCGGCGCGAGCAGCCAGAACATGATGCGCTGCCAGGCGCTGTCGGGCGCATGGCACAGCGAGGGCGGCCGCACTTCCATGCGCAGGCTGCTCGCGTCGCCGAGCGTCGAGCGGCGCGGGGTGCGGTGGAGCAGGGCGAGCGACTTCATGGTCCGTGATATCGGACACGGGGGTCCGAACCTGAGCGCGATCGTCGCGCAGCGGGCAAGCGGACAAATGCACGAGAAGCGCCCCGATGGACGCGCAAATCGTTGCCGGGTCGCCAAGCGAGGCGCCCGGCGCCCTGCCGGCTACGGGCAAACCCGCAGTCGGTGACCGGGCGGACGGCCTGCGCGGCCGCTCACAGATCGCGGTACTGCAGCTTGCGCTGCGGCGTGTAGGCCCACCAGGGCCGGGGCGCGGCGCCGGCCATGAAGTCGGTGACGGCGAGGAAGGTGTCGAGCACGCAGGGATCCTGCCGCCTGCCGCTGGCCTGGCACAGCGCACGGTACAGCGCGAAGGCGTCGCGGCCGGCCAGCTCGCGCGGATGCCGGATACCGAGCAGGCGCAGGTCGGCGGCCAGCGCCGGCCCGACGTTGGGCAGCTGCTCGAGCCGCTCGCACTCGGCGGCGGTGTGCGCCTTGGGCGCCTTCATCGCGGTGGCGCGGCGCTGCGCGCTGCGTGCGGGCAGGTCCATCAGGTCAGCATCGTGTTGCGGACGAGGCCGACGGCGATGCCTTCGAGCTGGAAGTCGAGCGCATCGGGCGCGACGTGGATGACCTCGAACTCGGGGTTCTCGGGGATCAGATCGATGCCCTGGCGCGTGCGCCGCAGTCGCTTGACCGTGACTTCGTCGCCCAGGCGCGCGACGACGATCTGGCCGTTCTTCGCGTCGGCCGCCTTCTTCACGGCGAGCAGGTCGCCGTCGAGGATGCCGGCGTCGCGCATGCTCATGCCGCGCACCTTGAGCAGGTAGTCGGGCCGGCGCTGGAACAGCGTGGCTTCGACCGTATAGGTGGCGTCGATGTGCTCCTGCGCGAGGATCGGACTGCCCGCGGCGACGCGGCCCACCAGCGGCAGCGTGAGCTGCGCGATGCCCGGCAGCGGCAGGCTGTACTGCTTGCCGTACTGCGACAGGCGCGCGGCATTGAGGGCGCGCAGCGTGTCGGGCTCGAGCCGGATGCCGCGCGCGGTGCCGCCAACCAGCTCGATGACGCCCTTGCGCGCCAGCGCCTGCAGGTGCTCCTCGGCCGCGTTGGGCGAGCGGAAGCCCAGTTCGGCCGCGATCTCGGCGCGCGTGGGCGGCGCGCCGGTGCGCGCGATCGTGCTCTGCACCAGATCGAGGATCTGCTGCTGGCGCTCGGTGAGCTTGGGGCTATCGTCCATTGCTTGGCTGGCCTGCGGCGGCGAGCGTGCAGGCTGGTTGTCCATCCAGTGGCTGTATTTTCATCCAGAGAGCGCGCCAATGCAACGCACCATCGTCGTCGTCGGCACCGGAGGCACGATTGCCGGGGTGGCGGCGCGTGCCGAGGACCATGTCGGCTACGAGGCCGCAGCGCTCGCGCCCGAGGCGCTCGCGGCGGCCGTGCCGGCGCTGGCGGCGCTGCCGCTGCGCTGCGAGTCGCTGGCGCGCCTGGACAGCTCGGACATGGACCACGCCACCTGGTGCCTGCTGCGCCGGCGCCTGGCCGCGCTGCTGCGCCGGCCGCAGGTGCGCGGCGTCGTCGTCACGCACGGCACCGACACGCTCGAGGAGACGGCCTACTTCCTGCACCGCACGCTGCGCGCGTCCAAGCCGGTGGTGCTGACGGCGGCGATGCGCCCGGCGACGGCCCTGTCGGCCGACGGCCCGCAGAACCTGCTCGACGCGGTGACGGTGGCCGGCACCGACGGCGCGCGCGGCGTCGTCGTCGCGTTCGGCGGCCGGCTCTGGTGCGGCGCCGATCTGCGCAAGCTGCACGGTTACCGCCTCGACGCCTTCGGCGGCGGCGACGGCGGGCCGCTGGGCGTGCTCGAAGACGGGCGACTGCGCCTGTTTCGTGCCTGGCCGAAGGCGACGCTGCACCCGGCGGCGGCGCGGCCCTGGCCCGACGCCGCGCGTTGGCCCGCGGTGGACATCGTGACCAGCCACGCCGGCGCGCGCGGCGCGGTCGTCGACGCGCTGGTCGGCGCCGGGGCGGCGGGGATCGTGATCGCAGGCACCGGCAACGGCAGCGTGCACGCCGAACTGCTGGGTGCGGCGCGCCGCGCCGAAGCCGCCGGCGTGCGCGTGCGCCGCGCTTCGCGCTGCCCGCTGGGCGGCGTGGTCGGCGCGCCGCCCGGCGCTTTGCCTTCGTGCGGCGCACTCACGCCGCCGCAGGCGCGCATCGAATTGCTGCTCGACTTGCTGCACGAGCGTGGCGCGTTGCGGCGGCGGCGGACGTCCTGACGGTGCCCGGGGCGGGCTGCCGCCCGGTCCGCCTCCGGACCGCGTCAGGCAAGGCAGGACCAGCCCTTCGCGCTTCGCGTCACGCCGGCCGCAGGCGTGCGGGCCGCATCGCCCGGCTCGACGGACTCGGGTGCGGTCCTGCGTCCTGCGAGCGCCGCGGCGCCCACGCTGCGTGCTCGCGCTCGATCTCGATCCCGATCGGCGGCCGCGCGCCGACTCTCAACCGGCAGTGGCGCGCGCCGAATCGATCTGGCTGTGCAGCTCGAGCCAGCGCTCTTCGAGCACCGCCGTTTCGGCGGCGACATGGGCCAGGCGGCGAGCCAGCTCGGCCATCTCGGCGCCCGGGCGTCCGGGCGCTGCGAGCGCGCTCTCGACCTCGGCGCGCTCGGCCGCGAGCGCGGCCAGGCGCTTGTCGACCTGTGCCAGTTCGACGCGCTGCGCGCGCGTGGCGTCGGCCAGCCGCTGGCGCGCGGCGGCCTTGGCCTTGCGGTCGTCGCGCGGCCTGGCGGCGGCTGCCGGGCTGGCCGCGGGCGTTGCCGCGGCAGCCTGGGCGCCTTGTGGTGCATGCGCGGCATGCGCGTTGTGCGCGCTGCGGCGCGCTGGCGCGGGCGAAGGGGCGGGCGAAGGGGCGGGCGATGCACGTGCCGCCGCTTCGCGCCCGCGTGCTGCCGTGCGGCTCGCTTCGAGCAGCCAGCGCTGGTAGTCGTCGAGGTCGCCGTCGAAGTCCTCGACGCCGCGGCCGCGGCCGACGAGCCAGAACGCGTCGCATACCTCGCGCAGCAGCGCGCGGTCGTGGCTGACGAGCAGCACCGTGCCCTCGAACTCGTTGAGCGCCAGCGACAGCGCCTCGCGCGTGTCGAGGTCGAGATGGTTGGTCGGCTCGTCGAGCAGCAGCAGGTTGGGCCGCTGCCACACGATGGTGGCGAGCACCAGGCGAGCACGCTCGCCGCCCGAGAGCGTGCCCACGCGCTGGTGCACGCGCTCGCCGTCGAAGCGGAACTGGCCGAGGAAGTTGCGCAGCTCCTGCTCGCGCGCCTGCGGCGACACCTCGCGCGCCAGCCGCACCATGCGTTCGAGCGGCGTGTCGTCCTCGGCCAGCAGGTCCATCTCCTGCTGTGCGAAATAGCCGATCGCCAGGCCCTTGCCTTCGGTGATGCGTCCGGCCAGCGGCGGCAGCACGCCGGCGATCGTCTTCACCAGCGTCGACTTGCCCTGGCCGTTGGCGCCCAGGATGCCGATGCGCTGGCCGGCGCGCACGGTGCGGTTCACGTCGTCCAGGATGGTCACGTCGGCGCCGTCGGCCGCCGCCGTGCGGTAGCCGCAGTGCACGTCGGCCAGCACCAGCATCGGATCGGGCAGCGCGGGCGGCTCGCGGAACTCGAAGCTGAAGTCGGCCGCGGTGAGCACGGGCGCGAGCCGCTCCATGCGTTCGAGCGCCTTGACGCGGCTTTGCGCCTGGCGCGCCTTGGTGGCTTTGGCGCGGAAGCGGTCGATGAAGTGCTGCAGATGCGCGATGCGCTCCTGCTGCCTCGAGTAGGCGGCGGCCGCCAGGGTCAGGCGCTCGGCGCGCAGCGCTTCGAAGGCGCTGTAGTTGCCGCCGTAGCGCGTGACGCGGCCTTCCTCGACGTGCAGCGTCGCCTGCGTCACCGCGTCGAGGAACTCGCGGTCGTGGCTGATGACGACCAGCGTGCCGGCGTAGCGCTGCAGCCAGTTCTCGAGCCAGACCAGCGCGTCGAGGTCGAGGTGGTTGGTCGGTTCGTCGAGCAGCAGCAGGTCGGACGGGCACATCAGCGCGCGCGCCAGCTGCAGCCGCATGCGCCAGCCGCCGGAGAACAGGTTCACCGGCGCATCGAGGCGTGCTGCCTCGAAGCCCAGGCCGAGCAGCAGCGCCTCGGCGCGCGCCCGCGCGTCGAAGGCGCCGGCTTCCTCGAGCGCGACATGCGCCTCGGCCATGGCGTGGCCGTCGTCGGCGGTCTCGGCGGCGGCCAGAGCTTCGTGCGCCTGCGCGAGCGGCAGGTCGCCGGCGAGTACGTAGTCGGTGGCGCCCTGGTCGGTCTCGGGCATCGCCTGCGCCACTTCGCCCAGGCGCCAGCGCGGCGGGATTTCGACGTCGCCGCGGTCGGCGTGCAGGCGCCCGGCGAGCAGCGCGAACAGGCTCGACTTGCCCGAGCCGTTGCGGCCCACCAGGCCGACATGCTCGCCCGGGTTGACGGTGAAGCTCGCGCCCTCGAACAGCAGCCTGGCGCCGCGGCGCAGCGCGACCTCGCGCAGCTGGATCACGCGCCGGCTCCGCCGGCGGCGAGCGCATCGCGCGTGAGCAGCAGCACGCTGTCGTCGCCCGCGCTGGTGGGCAGCCAGACCGGCTCGAGGCGCGCAAACGCCGCGTCGAAGGCGGCGCGCTGGTGCCCGATTTCGAGCACGAGCAGGCCCTGCGGCGCGAGCCAGGCCGCAACACCGGCCAGCAGCGGGCGCACGAAGTCCAGACCGTCGGAGCCGCCGGCCAGTGCCAGCGCGGGTTCGGCGCGGTACTCGGGCGGCAGCGCGGCCATCGCCGCCGCATCGACGTAGGGCGGGTTGCACAGCACGACGTCGAACGGGCCGTCGCCGCGCGCCAGTGCGCCCAGGCCGTCGCCCCGGCGCAGCACGATGCGCGCAGCGAGGCCGTGGCGCGCGACGTTGCGCTCCGCCACCGCCAGGGCGTCGCCGCTGAGGTCGGTGGCGAGCAGCGCCGCCTGCGGCCAGTGCTGCGCGGCCAGCACTGCCAGGCTGCCGTTGCCGGTGCACAGGTCGAGTGCGCGCGCGGGCTCGCGCACGAGCCAGGCGTCGAGCGTGCCGTCGACGAGCGGCTCGGCGACGAGCGAGCGCGGCACGATCGTGCGCTCGTCGACGCAGAACGGCACCCCGTGCAGCCAGGCCTCGCCGGTGAGGTAGGCCGCTGGCCGGCGCGTCGCGATGCGCTCGGCGACGCATGCGCGCACGGCGGCCTCGTCGGCGGCGGTGATCGGGCGTTCGCCCTGCTCGGCCAACGCATCGAGCGCGAGTCCCAGGCGCCACTGCACGAGCCAGGCCGCTTCGTCGTAGGCATTGCCGGTGCCGTGGCCGAAGGCGACACCGGCCGCGTGCAGGCGCGCGGCCATCTGTCCGACGAGCTCGGCCAGCGTCACAGGCTCAGCCGAGCAGCCGCTCGAGCACGCCCTGGTAGACGCGCACCAGCGACTCGACGGCGGCGAGGTCGACCCACTCGTCGACCTGATGGATGCTGGCGTTGACGACGCCGAACTCCAGCACTTCGGGGCAGATGCGGGCGACGAAGCGGCCGTCGCTGGTGCCGCCGCTGGTCGACAGCTGCGGCTCGATGCCGCATTCGGCGCGGATGACGTCGGCCAGGACGGCGCTCAGCCGCCCGGGCTGCGTGAGGAAGGGCTCCCCGCCGAGCGTCCATTCGAGCCGATGCGGCACGCCGTGGCGCGCGAGGATCGCCTCGACACGCTGGCGCAGCGCCGCCGGAGTCGACTCCGGGCTGAAGCGGAAATTGAAATCCACCACGAGTTCGCCCGGAACGACGTTGAGCGCCCCGCTGCCGGCATGCACGTTGCTGATCTGGAAGCTGGTGGGCGGGAAATGCGCGTTGCCCTTGTCCCATTGCGCTGCGGCGAGTTCGGCGAGGGCGGGCGCCGCCTCATGCACCGGGTTGCGTGCCAGCTGCGGGTAGGCGACATGGCCCTGCAGGCCGAGCACGACGAGCCGACCCGACAGGGAGCCGCGGCGGCCGTTCTTGACGGTGTCGCCCAGACGCTGCACCGAAGTCGGCTCGCCGACGACGCAGGCGTCGAGCCGCTCGCCGCGCGCGCGCAGCACCTCGACGACATGGCGCACGCCGTGCAGCGCCGGACCTTCCTCGTCGCTGGTGAAAAGCAGCGCCACGCGGCCGGCGTGCGCAGGCCGGGCGGCGACGAAGCGCTCGGCTGCCGCCACCATCGCGGCCACCGCGGTCTTCATGTCGGCGGCGCCGCGGCCGTACAGGCGCGCGTCGCGCTGCGTCGGCACGAAGGGGTCGCTCGTCCAGGCCGCGCGCGGACCGGGCGGCACGACGTCGGTGTGGCCGAGCAGCAGCAGCGTCGGCCCCGGCCGGGTCGCGTCATGCACGGCCCACAGGTTGTGCACGCGCGTCGCCGGGTCGGCGGGCGCGGGCCCGGCGTCGAGGTGTTCGCAGGCGAAACCGGCCGCCGCCAGGCGCGCGGCCAGCAGCGCGTGCGCGCCGCCGTCGGCCGGCGTCACCGAAGGACAGGCGATCAGCGCTTCGGCCAGCCCGAGCGCATCGCTCACGGTTTCGGGCGCGGCCGGGGCGAGCCGCCGGTCAGCGTGCGCGGCTCGTCGGGGCGCACGTCGAGCGTGATCTCGGTGAACGAGGGCGCGGCCGACTCCTCCGTCCCGGGCTGCGCGCGCGACACCGGCGCCGGCTCGTTCTGCAGCCGCCACAGCAGGTTGGTCGGGCTGTCGGCGTAGGCCAGGCCCTCGTCGCGCGAGACCACGCCTTCGTTGATGAGGCGCGCGATGTCCTGCTCGAAGGTCTGCGAACCCTCGGCGAGCGAGTTCTCGACCGCTTCCTTGATGGCCGAGAGATCGCCCTTCTCGATCAGCTCGGACACGAGCTTGGTGTTGAGCAGGATCTCCACCGCCGGCACGCGGCCGCCGGCGTTGCTGCGCAGCAGGCGCTGCGAGACGACGGCGCGCAGGCCCGAAGCCAGGTCGGAGAGCAGCGTGGGACGCGCCTCGGGCGTGTAGAAGGACAGGATGCGTCCCATCGCGTGGTAGCTGTTGTTGGCGTGCAGCGTGGCCAGCACGAGGTGGCCCGACAGCGCGTACGACAGCGCCGAGCTCATCGTCTCGCGGTCGCGGATCTCGCCGATCAGGATGCAATCGGGCGCCTGGCGCAGCGCATTCTTGAGCGCGACCTGCAGGCTGTGCGTGTCGCGTCCGACCTCGCGCTGGTTGACGATGCTTTTCTTGTTGCCGAACAGGAACTCGATCGGATCCTCGATCGTGAGGATGTGGCCCGTCATCTGCTGGTTGCGCCATTCGATCATCGAGGCCAGCGTCGTGCTCTTGCCGGTGCCGGTGGCGCCCACCATCAGGATGAGGCCGCGCTTTTCCACCACGAGCTGGCTCAGCAGCGCCGGCAGGCCGAGCGACTCGAGCGTCGGGATCTGGTAGGGGATGCAGCGGATCACGGCGGCGATCGAGCCGCGCTGCTTGAACGCCGAGAGCCGGAAGCTGCCCACGCGCGTCATGCTGATGCCGACGTTGAGCTCGCCCGTGTCGTCGAGCTCCTCGAGCTGCTGCGGCGTCAGCATCTCGGCCAGCAGCTGGCGCGTCTGGTGCTGCGCCAGCGTCTGGTCCGACAGCTGCAGGATCTGGCCGTTGATCTTGATGAGGATCGGCGTGTTGGCCGCCATGTACACGTCGGAGGCGTTCTTCTCCGCCATTAGGCGCAGCACGCGTTCGAGGTTGCCGGACATCGCGGTTTCGCTCCCTGGGCGGTTCGGGTTCAGGTGCGCAGCAGCTCGTTGATGCTGGTCTTGGCGCGCGTGCCGGCATCGACCTTCTTGACGATGACGGCGCAGTACAGGCTGTGCGAGCCGTCGGCGGCGGGCAGCGAGCCGCTCACCACCACCGAGCCGGCAGGCACCCGGCCGTAGCTCACGCGGCCGCTGGCGCGGTCGTAGATCTTCGTGCTCTGGCCGATGAACACGCCCATGCTGACGACGGAGTTCTCCTCGACGATGACGCCTTCGACGACTTCGCTGCGCGCGCCGATGAAGCAGTTGTCCTCGATGATCGTCGGGCTCGCCTGCAGCGGCTCGAGCACGCCGCCGATGCCCACGCCGCCCGACAGATGCACGTTCTTGCCGATCTGCGCGCACGAGCCGACCGTGGCCCAGGTGTCGACCATCGTGCCGGTGTCGATGTAGGCGCCGATGTTGACGTAGCTGGGCATCAGCACCACGTCGCGGCCGATGTAGGCGCCGCGGCGCGCCACCGCCGGGGGCACCACGCGCACGCCGGCAGCGCGCATGCGCTCCTCGTCGAGCTGCGAGAACTTCGGCCGCACCTTGTCGTAGAACTCGAGCTCGCCGGCGCGGATCATCCGGTTGTCGTTGAGCCGGAAGCTGAGCAGCACGGCCTTCTTCGCCCACTGGTTGACCTCCCAGTCGCCGACGCCGCGGCGCTCGGCCACGCGCAGGCGACCGGCATTGAGGTCGGCCACCACCTGCTCGACCGCGTCGCGCACTTCGGGTGCGTTCAACGCCGAGATCTGGGCCCGGTTGTCCCAGGCGAGGTCGATGACGGCTTGCAGGCGGCTGCTCATGGCTCGAGGCTTTCGGTGTAGGCGACGATGCGCCGGGCCGCCTCGAGGCATTCCTCGGGCGTGGCGACCAGGGCCATGCGGATGCGGCCGGCACCCGGGTTGCGGCCGTTGGCCTCGCGTGCGAGCAGGCGCCCCGGCAGCACCGCGACATTGTATTGAGCGAGCAGGCCGCGGGCGTAGGCCAGCTCGTCGCCGCCGCAGGCTGCCGGCACCCCGGCCCAGAGGTAGAACGACGCGTCGGGCAGCCGCACGTCGAGCACGCGCGCCAGCAGCGGCGTGACTCGAGCGAACTTGGCGCGGTACAGCGCCCGGTTGGCCTCGACATGGGCCTCGTCGTTCCAGGCCGCGATCGAGGCGCGCTGCACGGGGCCGCTCATCGCGCTGCCGTGGTAGGTGCGGTAGAGGAGGAAGGGCTTGACGAGGCGCGCGTCGCCCGCGACGAAGCCCGAACGCAGGCCCGGCACGTTGCTGCGCTTGGACAGGCTGGTGAAGGCGACGAGGTTGCGCCAGTCGTCGCGGCCGAGCCGGCGTGCAGCCTCGAGCGCGCCGAGCGGGGGCTCGTCGCCGAAGTAGATCTCCGAATAGCACTCGTCGCTGGCGATCACGAAGCCGTGCCGGTCCGACAGCTCGAAGAGCATCTGCCACTCGGCCAGCGAAACCACCGCGCCGGTGGGGTTGCCGGGCGAGCAGACGTAGACGAGCTGCGTGCGCCGCCAGGTCGCTTCGTCGACGCCGGCCCAGTCGGCGCCGAAATTGCGCTGCGGGTCGCTTGCAACGAAGGCCGTGGCCGCACCGGCGAGCAGCGCCGCGCCTTCGTAGATCTGGTAGAACGGGTTCGGGCAGAGCACGGTGGCGCCGGCGCGCGTGGGGTCGATCACGGTCTGCGCGAACGCGAACAGCGCCTCGCGCGTACCGTTCACCGGCAGCAGCTGCGTCGCCGGGTCGACCGTGACGCCGCAGCGCCGCTGCAGCCAGCCGGCGCAGGCCTCGCGCAAGGCGGGTTCGCCGGCCGTGGCGGGGTACGACGCGAGCATCGGCAGCGCCTGCACCAGCGCCTGCTCGATGAAGGCGGGCGTCGCGTGGCGCGGCTCGCCGATCCCGAGGCTGATCGGCGCCAGGGCAGCCGGCGGCACGATGTCGGCCGTCAGCTCGCGCCAGCGCTCGAAGGGGTAGGGGTGCAGGCGCTCGAGCAGCGGATTCATCCGGCCGATTATCCCAAGCGCCCGCGCCGGCGCTGCGCGACGCAGGCAAGGGGACGCCGCCCGGCGCCGGCGCCGCGAAGCCCCGGCCTCAAAGCGTGCCGCGACAGCCCGGCGCGCCGCAGCGGCAGCGCAGCCGGCCCTCGTGGTGCGTCTCGCCGTAGTCGACCGTGATCTCGGCGCCCGGCGCGATGGCGCCCAGGGCGTAGAACTCGACGCGTCCGTGCGCGATCACGAGTTCGGCGTTGGGCCGGCAACTGTGGTTGGTGTAGCGCATCGGGTCGCTGCTCTTGCCGAAGTCGATCGCCTTGCGCGCCGACAGCTCGACGATCATCACGCGCGCGCTGCGCGTGGCGCGCACGCGCGCCTCGGCCACGCTAATCGCCTCGCCGCGGATCTCGCCGATCTTCACCGCCGCGGGCACCGGCTCGGCGGCGAACACGCCCAGGCCGTCGATCGCACTGACGTGCACCTCGACCGCGTACTTCTGGTAGTGCGGCCGTCCGAGCGGCGGCGGCCGCCCTGGGCTGCGCGCCGCGTCCTGCCGGGCACCCTTGGGCGCCCTGGCGCGGGCGTGGTTCATGGCGTCACAGGCTCTCAGGTCCCCGGGCCGCCGGGGCGGCGGCCAGAGCGAGCGCCGGCGCCGGCTTCCAGCCGCGCTTGCGCTGCTCCACCGTGACGAGGGTGCGGATGCCGCCGCGCACCGACCAGTCGGCGTCGATGCGCACGAAGCGCGGGGCGACGGCGCGCACGAGGTCGCTGCAGATGGCGTTGGTCACCTTCTCGTGGAAGGCGCCCTCGTTGCGATAGCTCCAGAAATAAAGCTTCAGGCTCTTGAGCTCGACGCACAGACGATCGGGCACGTACGCGATCGTGAAGTGCGCGAAGTCGGGCTGGCCGGTGAGCGGGCACAGGCAGGTGAACTCGGGCACGTCGAAGCGGATGACGTAGTCGCGCTCGGGCGCCGGGTTGGCGAACACCTGGAGTTCCCGGCTCGGCGCCGTGGGCGGCAGCGCGGGCGCAGGGCGTTCGCGAGGGGTCTTGCGGGGCATCGGGGCGGGCCGCGGCAGAGTGCGGCGGCGGGCGGTGGGCAGGGCGGCGATGCTATCATCCGAGGCCTTGGGCGCTCTGGTTGGAGCGCATTTTTCATTAGAGAATCAAGCACTTGCGTGCGCGCGTGGGGTGCGCCCTCGAGTGCGCCTCCGCTGCCGCGCCGTTGCCTCGATGCGTCTATCGCAGATCAAGCTCTCGGGCTTCAAGTCCTTCGCCGAGCCGACCACCTTCCAGTTGCCCGGCCAGCGCGTGGGCGTCGTCGGCCCCAACGGCTGCGGCAAGAGCAACATCATCGACGCCGTGCGCTGGGTGCTGGGTGAGAGCAAGGCGAGCGAGCTGCGCGGCGAGAGCATGCAGGACGTGATCTTCAACGGCTCGGCCAGCCGCAAGCCGGCCGGGCGCGCCAGCGTCGAGCTCGTGTTCGACAACACGCTGGCGCGTGCCGGCGGGCAGTGGAACAGCTTTGCCGAGATCGCCGTCAGGCGCGTGCTCACGCGCGACGGCAGCTCGAGCTACTTCATCAACAACCAGCCGGTGCGCCGGCGCGACGTGCAGGACGTGTTCCTCGGCACCGGCCTGGGTCCGCGTGCCTACGCCATCATCGGCCAGGGAACGATCAGCCGCATCATCGAGAGCCGCCCGGAGGAGTTGCGCCTGTTCCTCGAAGAGGCCGCCGGCGTGAGCAAGTACAAGGAACGCCGGCGCGAAACCGAGAGGCGTCTGGAGGACACGCGCGAGAACCTGGTGCGCGTCGAGGACATCCTGCGCGAGCTCGAGTCCAGCGTCGCCAAGCTCGACCAGCAGGCCGAGGTCGCGGCGCGCTACCGCGCGCTGCAGGAAGCCGGCACGCTCAAGCTGCACCAGCTCTGGTTCCTCAGGCACCGCGACGCGGCTGCCGAGGAGGAGCGCGTGCGCGTCGCCGCGGCCGAGGCGGCCAACGCGCTCGAGGCGCGGCTGGCCGAGTTGCGTCACGTCGAGGCCGGGCTCGAGGCGCTGCGCCAGTCCCATTACGCGGCGAGCGACGCGCTGCACGCCAGACAGGGGCGGCTGGCCGAGGCGCAGCTCGAGGTGAGCCGGCTGGAGGAGCGCATCCGCTACGTGGTCGAAGGGCGCCGGCGTGCCGAACAGCGCCTGCTCGAGCTGCGCACGCAGAACACGCAGTGGGCCGAGCGGCAGAGCGCTGCGCGCACCGAGGCCGAGCAGATCGCCCTGCAGATCGCGGCGGCCGAGGAGCACGCCGAGCTGCTCGCCGGCCGCAGCGGCGAGCAGGCCGAGCGCCTGCCCGAGCTGGAAGACGCGCTGCGCGCCGCGCAGGGCCACAGCAGCGCCCAGCGCAACGTCGTGGCGCAGGTCCAGCAGCGGATCCAGGTGCTGGCCGCCGAGAGCCGCAGCGTCGACGAGCAAGCGCGTGGGCTGCAGCAGCGGCGCGAGCGCCTGGCCGGCGAACGCCAGGGGCTGGCCGCGCCCGACCTCGCGCGGCTCGAGCAGCTGCGCCGCGACGAGCGTGCCGCCGCCGAGCGGCGCGAGGCGGCCGAAGCGCGCCTGGCCGAGCTGGCCGAGCAGGCGCCGGCGCTCGACGCCGAGCGGCGTGAGGCGCAGGCCGGCGCCGCGCGCGAGGCCGCGCGCGGTGCCGACATCGGCGCACGGCTCGAAGCGCTGCGCGCGCTGCAGGAGAAGGTGCGCAGCGGCGGCAAGCTCGGGCCCTGGCTGGAGCGCCAGGGCCTGGCCGGCCTGCAGGGCCTGTGGACCCAGGTGCACATCGAAAGCGGCTGGGAGACGGCGCTGGAAGCCGCGCTGCGCGAGCGGCTGAATGCGCTCGCGGTCGGCCGGCTCGACCTGGTGCGCGCCTTCGCCGCCGACGCGCCGCCGGCCAGGCTCGCCTTCTACGCGCTGCCGACCTCGGCGCTCGCCGACACGCACCGCACGCTGCCGCGCCTGTCGGTGCGGCTGCGCCTGGGCGACGTCGGGCTGGCGGCGCTGCTCAACGACTGGCTCGAAGGCGTGTACACCGCCGACTCGCTCGACGAGGCGCTGGCGCAGCGCGACCAGCTCACGCACGGCGAAGTGATCATGACGCGCGAAGGCCATGCCGTGAGCCCGTTCGCGGTGGCCTTCTACGCCCCCGACAGCGAGCAAGACGGCATGCTGGCGCGCGCGCAGGAAATCGAGAACCTGGTGCGCGCGCAGCGCGCGCAGCAGCTCGTCGCCGACGAAGCGCGCGCCGCGGCGGTGCGGCTGGAAGCCGGTTACGGCGACGCGAGCCAGCGCCTGGCGGCCGCACGGCGCGAGGCGGCCGAGGCGCAGGACCGTGCGCATGCGCTGCATGTCGAGCTGCTGCGCCTGGCGCAGCAAGCCGACGCCGCGAGCGCACGCCACGCCCAGCTCGCCGGCGAACTGGAGGAACTCGACGCCCAGCTCGAGGCGCTGGCCGAACGCCGCGCCGAGGCCGAGGCGCGCTTCGAGCAGCTCGACCTCGAGCTGGCCGGCACGCAGGAGCGGCAGGCCGAGGTCGACGACACCGTGCTCGCCGCCGAGCGCGCGCTGGCCGAGGCGCGCGCGCAGCAGCGCACGCTCGAACGCGAGGCGCAGGAAGCGGGCTTTCAGGCGCGTGCGCTGGCCGGCCGCAGCGCCGAACTCGAGCGCGGCATCGAGAGCGCGGCGCAGCAGATCGAATCGAACCGGGCGGCCGGCGCGCAGCTCGAGCTCGAGCTCGGCGCCTACGACGACACCGGTGCGCAGGCCGGGCTGCACGAGGCGCTGGCCGAGCGGCTCGAGCGCGAGCAGGCGCTGGCCGCCGCGCGCGGCGCCTACGACGATCTCGGTGCCCGGCTGCGCGCTGCCGACGAGCAGCGCCTGACGCACGAGCGCAGCCTCGAGCCGCTGCGCGAGCGCATCGGCGCGCTGCAGCTCGAGCTGCAGGCGGCGCAGCTGGGCGGTGCGCAGTACCTCGAGCAGCTTCAGGCCGCCGGCGCCGATCTCGAGGCGCTGGGAGCGGGCATCGCGGCCGAAGGCGTGCGGCTGCACGGGCTGCAGGCCGAGATCGACCGCATCCAGCGCGAGATCGCCGCGCTCGGCGCGGTCAACCTGGCCGCGCTCGACGAGCTGACCAGCGCGCGTCAGCGCAAGACCCTGCTCGACGCGCAGAACGCCGACCTGCGCGAGGCGATCCGCACGCTCGAGGACGCCATCCACAAGATCGACCTCGAGACGCGCGAGCTGCTGGCCAGCACCTTCCGCCAGGTCAACGAGCATTTCGGCCGCATGTTCCCGCAGCTGTTCGGCGGCGGCACGGCGCGGCTGGTGATGACCGGCGCCGAGATCCTCGACGCCGGCGTGCAGGTGATGGCGCAGCCGCCGGGCAAGAAGAACAGCACGATCCACCTGCTGTCCGGCGGCGAGAAGGCGCTCACCGCGATCGCGCTCGTGTTCGCGATCTTCATGCTCAACCCGGCGCCGTTCTGCCTGCTCGACGAGGTCGACGCGCCGCTGGACGACGCCAACACCGAGCGCTACCGCGCCCTCGTCACCGAGATGAGCCGCAAGGGCACGCAGTTCCTCTTCATCAGCCACAACAAGATCGCGATGGAGATGGCCGAGCAGCTCATCGGCGTGACGATGCAGGAGCAGGGCGTCTCGCGCATCGTCGCCGTCGACATGCAGGAAGCGGTCTCGATGGCCGAGGCGGCCTGAGCGGGTGAAGCCATGCCATCGTGCTGTCGGCCCCGCTCCGCGCAGGCGCTGAACCGGCCGGTGCGCGACGCATGACGCTGACGACCGCGCTGGCCCTGCTCGGCGCCGCCGTGCTGCTGGCGCTGCTCGCGCATGGCCTGTGGAGCACGCGGCGTGCCGCCGCGCGCAGGCCGGCGCCCGGCGCCGCGGGCCCCCACGAGCGCGTCGAGCCCGCACTCGGCCAGCTCGCGGGCCCATCCGACGCCGAGCTGCCGTCGGCCCTGGCCGCGCCGCGTGCACCGCCGTCGCGCATGCCGCGTCTGGACCCGCTGATCGACGCCATCGTGCCCCTCGTGCTCGAGACGCCGGTGAGCGGCGACAACGCGATGGCGCACCTGCCGCCGACGCGCCGCGCCGGCAGCAAGCCGTTCCTGGTGGAGGGCCTGGACGCCGCCGGCGGCACCTGGGAGCCGCTGGCCGCGGGCCGGCGCTACAGCGAACTGCAGGCGGGCGTGCAACTGGCCGGGCGCAGCGGCGCGCTCAACGAGATCGAGTATTCCGAATTCGTGCAGAAGATCGAGGCCTATGCCGAGGCGATCGGCGCGCGCGCCGAGCCTCCCGACATGCTCGAGGTGGTGGCGCGGGCGCGCGAGCTCGATCACCTTGCCGGCCCGCTCGACGCGCAGCTCGTGATCACCTTGCGCAGCAACGGCGTCGCCTGGTCGCTCGGCTATCTGCAGCAGATGGCCGCGCGCCTGGGCTTCGTGCCCGGTGCGGTGCCGGGCCGCTGGGTGCTTGCGGCGGCCGAGGACGGCGAGCCGCCGGTGCTGATGCTCTCGGTGGCGGCCCAGGCCGCGCTCGCCGAGGAGCCGCAGCAAGCGGCGGTGCGCGAATGCACGCTCACGCTCGACGTGCCGCAGACGCCGCAGTCCGCCGAGGCCTTCCCGGCCTTCCACCGTGCGGCCACCACGCTCGCCGACGACCTGGACGCGACCCCGGTCGACGACCAGGGTCAGCCGGTCACGCTGCACGCCTATGCCGCGATCGGGCAGGAGCTCGAGCGCCTGTACCAGGAGCTCGACAGGATCGGCCTGCCCGCAGGCTCGGCCGCGGCGCGGCGGTTGTTCGCCTGAGCGCGCCTTCAGTAGAACGACGGCGCCAGGGCCGGCGGAAACAGCGGGTCGGCGCCCAGGTTGTCGTGGTGCGGGTGCCTTTTCTGGCAGAGGCGGTTGAGCGCGCAGATGTCGTGCACCTGCTGCGGTCCGGCCGGCTTGCGAAACGGCGTGTGCAGCGGGTCGATGCGGCCGTCGGTGATCGGCATGCGGGCCGGGTTGCGCCGCTTCGCCTCCTGCTGGAAGAAGTCGATGTAGGCCTGCGTCTGCGGCCCGCAGCGCCCGTCGGCCGTGCGGCCAGCCCGCACGGGAGTGCCGCGGGCGTGGTGCAACGCCGGGCCCGAGCCCACGCTCCTAGCCGACAATGCGCCCGATGTCCAAGGATCGAGAGGCCGCCGCCCGTGCCGCGGCGCTGCGCGCGCAGCTGCACCATCACGCCTGGCGCTACTACGTGCACGACGCGCCGGAGATCCCGGACGCCGAGTACGACCGCCTGTTCCGCGAACTGCAGGCGCTCGAGGCGGCCCACCCCGGGCTGCGCACGCCCGACTCGCCGACGCAGCGCGTGCTGGGCAGCGTGCTCGAGGGCCTGGCGCCGGTGCGGCATGCGCTGCCGATGCTCTCGATCCAGACCGAGACCGACACCGGCCCCGGCGGCGCCGAGGCCTTCGACACGCGCGTGCGCCGCGAGCTCGAGCTGGCCGCCGACGCGCCGCCGGTCGAGTACGCGGCGGAGCTCAAGTTCGACGGTCTGGCGATCAGCCTGCGCTACGAGGCGGGCGTGCTCGTGCTGGCCGCCACGCGCGGCGACGGCGAGACCGGCGAGGACGTGACGCACAACATCCGCACGATCGGCCAGATCCCGCTGCGGCTGCAGGGGCGCGCGCCGAAGCTGCTCGAGGTGCGCGGCGAGGTCTACATGCGCCGCGACGCCTTCCGGCGCCTCAACGAGCAGCAGCGCGCGCGCGGCGCGCGGACCTTCGTCAACCCGCGCAACACCGCCGCCGGCGCGGTGCGTCAGCTCGACCCGGCGGTGACCGCCGCGCGGCCGCTTTCCTTCTTCGCCTACGGCGTCGGCGAGCTGGGCGGCTGGACGCCGCCGCCGACGCACAGCGCCTTGCTCGACGCGCTGGCCGCGCACGGCCTGCCGGTGTGCGCCGAGCGCAGCGTCGTCCACGGCTGGGCCGGCCTGATGCATTTCCACGACGACGTGGCGGCGCGGCGCGACGCGCTGCCCTTCGACATCGACGGCGTCGTCTACAAGGTCAATGTGCTCGAGCTGCAGCAGCGCCTGGGCTTCAAGACGCGCGAACCGCGCTGGGCGGTGGCGCACAAGTTTCCGGCCGAGGAGGAGGCGACGCTGCTCGCCGGCATCGAGCTGCAGGTCGGCCGAACCGGCAAGCTGACGCCGGTGGCCAGGCTCGAGCCGGTGTTCGTCGGCGGCACGACGGTGAGCAACGCGACGCTGCACAACCTGTTCGAGCTGCGCCGCAAGGGCGTGCGCGTCGGCGACCGCGTCATCGTGCGCCGCGCCGGCGACGTCATCCCCGAGATCGTCGGCCGCATGCCGGGCGCGCGCGCGCACTACGTGCCCAACTTCCGCATGCCGCGCGCCTGCCCGGTGTGCGGCAGCGCCGTCGTGCGCGAGCGCGGCAGCGTCGAGCACCGCTGCAGCGGCGGCCTGTACTGCGCCGCGCAGCGCAAGCAGGCGCTGCTGCACTATGCCGGCCGGCGCGCCATGGACATCGAGGGCCTGGGCGACAAGCTCGTCGACCAGCTCGTCGACGGCGGCCTCGTGCGCACGCTGCCCGATCTGTACGGCCTGGATGCGGCGCAGCTTGCCGCGCTCGAGCGCATGGGCGAGCGCAGCGCCGCCAACCTGCTGGCCGCGCTCGAGCACAGCAAGCACACGACGCTGGCGCGGCTGCTCTACGCGCTCGGCATCCGCCATGTCGGCGAGGCGACGGCGCGCGACCTGGCGCGCCGCTTCCGCCGGCTCGACGCGATCATGAACGCCGGCGTCGAGCAGCTCCTCGAGGTGCCCGACGTCGGGCCGGTGGTGGCCCAGAGCATCCGCACCTTCTTCGCGCAGCCGCACAACCGCGAAGTGCTCGAGCGGCTGCGCGCCTGCGGCGTCGCGTTCGACGAGGCCGACGCCGCGGCGCCGGCCGCGCCGGCGCCGCTGGCCGGCCGGACCTTCGTGCTCACCGGCACGCTGCCGGGCCTGGCGCGCGACGAGGCCAAGGCGCTGATCGAAGCCGCCGGCGGCAAGGTCGCGGGCTCGGTGTCGAAGAAGACCGACTACGTGGTGGCCGGCGGCGAGCCGGGCAGCAAGCTGGCCAAGGCGCACGAGCTTGGCATCGCGGTGCTCGACGAGGCCGGGCTGCGCGCACTGCTCGCGCCTTGAGCGCCAGGGCAGGGGGGCAGAAGCGCAGAAGCGCAGCAGGGCAGCAGGGCAGCAGCGCAACCAGAGGCGACGGGAGGTCGACGACGATGAGCGTGCGCGAGATCCTGAAGATGGGCGACGCGCGGCTGCTGCGCCGCGCGCAGCCGGTGCGCGAATTCGGCAGTGCCGAGCTGCGCGCGCTCGTGGTCGACCTGTTCGACACCATGCACGCGGCCGAAGGCGCCGGCTTGGCGGCACCGCAGATCGGCGTCGACCTGCAGGTCGTGATCTTCGGCTTCGAGCGCAACGCGCGCTACCCCGAGGCGCCGCCGGTGCCGCCCACGGTGCTCGTCAACCCCGTCGTCGAGCCGCTGGGCGACGCGCAGGTCGACGGCTGGGAAGGCTGTCTCTCGGTGCCGGGCCTGCGCGGTCTCGTGCCGCGCTGGGCGCGCATCCGCTACCGCGGCTTCGACGCCGAAGGCCAGCCGATCGAGCGCGAGGCCGAGGGCTTCCACGCCCGCGTCGTGCAGCACGAATGCGACCACCTGATCGGGCGCCTGTACCCGACGCGCATGACCGACCTCACGCAGTTCGGCTACACGAGCGTGCTCTTTCCCGGG
>JADYZZ010000047.1 GCA_020852865.1 Rubrivivax sp. | reverse complement strand
CGCGACGGCATCCGCGAGGCGTCCGCCACGGGGCGGGGGCGGCTGATCGTGCGCGGGCGCGCCACGTGCGAGGAGGTCAACGGGCGCCGCGCCATCGTGAGCGACGAGATCCCGTACCAGGTCAACAAGGCCCGCCTGGTCGAGGAGATCGCCGAGCTGGTGCGCGACAAGAAGCTCGAGGGCATCGCCCACATCCAGGACGAGAGCGACAAGTCCGGCATGCGCGTGGTGATCGAGCTCAAGCGCGGCGAGGTGCCCGAGGTCGTGCTCAACAACCTTTACAAGAGCACCCAGCTGCAGGACACCTTCGGCATCAACATGGTCGCGCTGGTCGACGGCCAGCCGCGCCTGTGCAACCTCAAGCAGCTGATCGAGATCTTCCTCGACCACCGGCGCGAGGTGGTGACGCGGCGCACGGTGTTCGAGCTGCGCCGCGCGCGCGAGCGCGGCCATGTGCTCGAGGGCCTGGCGGTGGCGCTGGCCAACATCGACGAATTCATCGAGACGATTAAGGCCTCGCCCACGCCGCCCCTGGCCAAGGCGGCGCTGATGAGCAAGAGCTGGGACAGCGCGCTCGTGCGCGAGATGCTCGCGCGCGCCGAGGCGAACACGGCGGGTGGGCGCGCCGCCTACCGCCCCGAAGGCCTGCCCTCGGGCTACGGTCTGCAGACCGACGGCCTGTACCGCCTGAGCGACGAGCAGGCGCAGGAGATCCTGCAGATGCGCCTGCAGCGCCTGACGGGGCTCGAGCAGGACAAGATCGTCGCCGAATACCGCGAGGTGATGGCCCAGATCGCCGACTTGCTCGACATCCTGGCCAAGCCCGAGCGCGTCAAGCAGATCATCGCCGGCGAACTGGCCGCGCTGCGCCAGGAGTTCGGGCAGACCAAGGAGGGCGCGCGCCGCAGCATCATCGAGCGCAACGTGCAGGAGCTGGGCACCGAGGATCTCATCACGCGCGCCGACATGGTGGTCACGCTCAGCCACGGCGGCTACGTCAAGAGCCAGGCGCTGGGCGAATACCGCGCGCAGCGCCGCGGCGGACGCGGCAAGCAGGCGGCGGTGACCAAGGAAGACGACTGGATCGACCAGCTTTTCATCGCCAACACGCACGACTGGATCCTGTGCTTCTCCGACCGCGGCCGCGTCTACTGGCTCAAGGTGTGGGAGGTGCCGCAGGGCGGACGCGCCTCGCGCGGCAAGCCCATCGTCAACATGTTCCCGCTGCAAGCCGGCGAGAAGATCACCGTCGTGCTGCCGCTCACCGACCGCTTCCGCAGCTTCCCGGCCGACCGCTACGTCTTCATGGCCACCGCGCTGGGCACGGTGAAGAAGACCTCGCTCGACGAGTTCGCCAACCCGCGCAAGGCCGGCATCATCGCCGTCGACCTGGACGAGGACGACTACCTGATCGGCGCCGCGCTCACCGACGGCCACCACGACGTGATGCTGTTCTCAGACGGCGGCAAGGCGGTGCGCTTCGACGAAGAGGACGTGCGGCCGATGGGGCGCACGGCGCGCGGCGTGCGCGGCATGCAGCTCGAGGAGGGCCAGAACGTCATCGCGATGCTGGTCGCGGAAGACGAGACGCAGTCCGTGCTCACCGCCACCGAGAACGGCTACGGCAAGCGCACCTCGATCGTGGAATACACCCGCCACGGCCGCGGCACCAAGGGCATGATCGCGATCCAGCAAAGCGAACGCAACGGCCGCGTCGTGGCGGCCACGCTGGTGCGCGGCGACGACGAGATCATGCTCATCACCGACAAGGGCGTGCTGGTGCGTACGCGCGTGGCCGAAATCCGCGAACTCGGCCGCGCCACTCAGGGCGTGACGCTGATCGCACTGGACGACGGCGCCAGGCTCTCGGGCCTGCAGCGCATCGTCGAGAACGACGCGTCGGGCGACGGCGAGGACAACGGCAGCGACAGCGAAGGAAGATGATGAAGCGAATTCCCCTGCCGGCCCTGCCGGCCGTGCTGGTGCTGGCCGCCGGCCTCGCCTTCGCGCAGGGCTCCGCGCCCGCGGCGAAGAAGGAACTGGTGGCCAAGCTGCTCAAGCTGCAGCAGCCCGGCATCGAGCAGCTGGCGCGCACGCTGGCCGAGCAGCCCGCCCAGCGCCTGATCCTGAGCGTGCAGTCCAGCGGCGTGCTGCAGCGCATAGCGGCCGACAAGCGCGAGGCGCTGGGCAAGGATCTCGACGCCGACCTGCGCAAATACCTCGACGAGGCCGTCCCGCTGCTGCGCGAACGCGCGCTCGCGCTGGCACCGACGACGATCGGCCCGGTGCTCGAGGAGCGGCTGAGCGAGGACGAACTGCGTCAGCTCGCGAATCTGCTCGGCTCGCCCGTGCTGACCAAGTACCAGTCGCTGCTGCCCGAGATGCAGCGCGCCCTGGGCGAGAAGCTGGTCGTCGATGCCAAGGGCCAGATCGAGCCCAAGCTGCAGGCGCTGCAGAAGGCCGTCAACGACAAGCTGGCCGCGGCGGCCGGCGCGCCGCCGGGCCCGGCCAGCGGCGCGCGGCGCTGATCGACGCCCCATGGCCGACGAGCGCCCCGCGCCCGAGCTCGACGCGCTGCGCGCGCGCATCGACGCGCTCGATCGCGAACTGCTCGCGCTGCTCAACCGACGCGCGGCGGTCGCGCAGCAGGTGGGCGCGCTGAAGAGGCGCGAGGGCTCGGCGGTGTTCCGTCCGGAGCGCGAGACGCAGGTGATCGAAGGCCTGAAGGAAGCGAACACCGGCCCGCTCGCCGACGACAGCGTGGCGCCGATCTGGCGCGAGATCATGTCGGCCTGCCGCGCGCTCGAGGCACCGACGCGCGTCGCCTACCTCGGCCCGGCCGGCACCTTCAGCGAGCAGGCAGCGCTGGGCTACTTCGGCTCGTCGATCGAGCGCGTCGCCTGCGGCAACACCGACGAGGTCTTCCGCGCCGCCGCCGCGGGCAGCGCCGACTTCGGCGTCGTGGCGGTGGAGAACAGCACCGAGGGCGGGGTCGCGCGCTCGCTCGACCTGCTGCTGCACACGCCGCTGGCGATCGTCGGCGAGACCAGCCTGGCCGTACGCCACAACCTGCTGCGGCGCGGGGCTTCGCTCGACGGCATCGTCGCCGTGCTGGCGCACCCGCAGGGGCTGGCGCAATGCCACGCCTGGCTGTCGGAACACTTGCCGCAGGCCGAGCGCCGCCCGGTGACGAGCAACGCCGAAGGCGCGCGTCTGGCCGCACGCGACGAAACGCTGGCCGCGATCGCGAGCGAGCGCGCCGGCAGCGAGTTCGGCCTGCACGTCGTGGCACCGGCGATCCAGGACGACGCCGGCAACCGCACGCGCTTCGTCATCGTCGCCCATCCCGCGCGCCAGCCCGCGCCACGAGCCACGGGCCACGACTGCACCAGCCTCGTCGTCTCGGTGCCCAACCGTCCGGGTGCGTTGCACGACATGCTGGTGCCGCTGAAGAACCACGGCGTGTCGATGACGCGCTTCGAGTCGCGCCCGGCACGCTCGGGCCAGTGGGAGTACTACTTCTACATCGACCTCGAAGGGCACCCCGACGAAGCCCCGGTGGCGGCGGCGCTGGGCGAGCTGCGCGGCGCCTGCGCCTTCTTCAAGGTGCTGGGCGCCTTCCCGGTCGATCGCCACTGACGAAGGCGCCGCGCATGTTCCGACAGCTCGGCGTGATCGGCTGCGGCCTGATGGGCGGCTCGTTCGCGCTTGCGCTCAGGCGCGCCGGTCTCGTCGGGCGCGTCGTCGGCTACAGCAAGTCGCCCTCGACCACCGAGCGCGCGCGGCGCCTGGGCGTGATCGACGCGGCGGCCGAGTCGGCGCTGCTCGCCGTCTCCGGCAGCGACATCGTCATCATCGCCGTGCCGGTGGCCGCCACCGAGGGCACCTTCCGCGCCATCCGCCACCTCGTCGAGCCGGGCGTGCTGTTCATGGACGTCGGCAGCACCAAGCGCGACGTCGTCGACGCCGCGCGCCGCGCGCTGCGCGAGCGCGTCGCCGCCTTCGTGCCGGCGCATCCGATCGCCGGCAAGGAGGCTTCGGGCATCGAGCACGCCGACGCCGGCCTGTACGCCGGGCGGCACGTCATCATCACGCCGCTGCCGCAAACCGCACCGGCGCTGGTGCAGAAGGCCACCGACGTCTGGTCCGCGATCGGCGCGCAGGTGCTGCGCATGACGCCCGAGAACCACGACGCGGCGTTCGCGGCGGTGAGCCATCTGCCGCACCTGCTGGCCTTCGCCTACTTCAATGCCGTCGTCAACCAGCCCGCGGGGCGCGAGTACCTGCAGCTCGCCGGTCCGGGGTTTCGCGACTTCACGCGCATCGCCGCCAGCAGCCCTGACATGTGGCGCGACATCCTGCTGGCCAACCGCGAAGAGGTGCTCAAGCAGGCGCAGCGCTTCCGCCACGTGCTGGGTGCGCTCGAGGCCGCGCTCGGGAACAGCAATGCCCAGGCGCTCGAGGGCCTGATCCGCCAGGCCGCCGAAGGCCGCTCAGGCTGGCAGATGGGTGCGCCGCGCGTGCCCGGCGGTACGGGCGCCAACGGCACGCCGCCGCGCGGCTGACGCGGCCGCGGCCTGCGCCGTCCCCCCCCCTCGCGCCACCGCGATGCACGGTCTCCCCCAGCTCGACCTGCCGCCGCTCACCGGCGCCAGCGGCACCGTGCGCCTGCCGGGCTCCAAGAGCATCTCGAACCGCGTGCTGCTGCTCGCCGGCCTGGCCGCGGGCACGACCGAGCTGCACGACGTGCTGACGAGCGACGACACGCAGGTCATGCTCGACGCTCTGCGCACGCTCGGCTGCGGCGTCGAGTCGGGCGCGCGCGCAAGCTGGCGCATCCGCGGCCTCGGCGGCCGGCTGGCGGTGCACACGGCCGATCTGTTCCTCGGCAACGCCGGCACCGCGATGCGGCCGCTGGCCGCCGCACTGGCGCTGCTGGCGACCACCCAGGGCGGCAGCTTCACGCTGCGCGGCGTGCCGCGCATGCACGAGCGGCCGATCGGCGACCTCGTCGACGCACTGCGGCCGCTGGGCTGCACGATCGACGCGCTCGGCACGCCCGGCTTTCCGCCGCTGCGGCTGCGCGGCGAGGCCGGCGGGCGGCTGCAGCTCGAGCAACCGATCCGCGTGCGCGGCGATGTCTCGAGTCAGTTCCTCACGGCCTTGCTGCTCGCCCTGCCGCTGGTGGCCGAAGCGCACGACATCGCCGTCGAGGTGCACGGCGAGCTGATCTCCAGGCCCTACATCGAGATCACGCTCGCGCTGCTGGCACGCTTCGGCATCGCGGTGCGGCGCTGCGGCGACGCGCGCTTCGTGATACCGCAAGGCGCAAGCTACCGCAGCCCGGGCAGTCTGCACGTCGAGGGTGACGCCTCTTCGGCGTCGTACTTCATTGCCGTCGGTGCCATCGCCGCCGCCGGCGGCGCGCCGGTGCGTCTGGAAGGCGTGGGCAGCGACTCGATCCAGGGCGACATCGCCTTCGTCGACGCCGCCCGCGCCATGGGCGCCCAGGTGGCCTGCGGCCCGGGCTGGATCGAGGCGCGCCGGGGACGCTGGCCGCTGGCCGGCATCACGATCGACGCCAACCACATCCCGGACGCGGCGATGACGCTCGCGATGATGGCGCTGTACGCCGACGGCCCGACGCGCATCACGGGCATCGCGAGCTGGCGCGTGAAGGAAACCGACCGCATCGCGGCCATGGCCACCGAACTGCGCAAGCTGGGCGCCACGGTCGTCGCGGGCGCCGACTTCATCGAGGTCGCGCCGCCGCCCGCGCCCGGCGCCTGGCGCGCGGCGGCGATCGCCACCTACGACGACCACCGCATGGCGATGTGCGCCTCGCTGGCCGCCTTCAACCCGCTGGCGGGGGCGCATGTGCCGCTGCGCATCCTCGAGCCGCGCTGCGTGGCCAAGACTTTCCCCGACTACTTCGAGGCCTTGCTCGGGCTCGCGCAGGCGGCGAGCGCCGACGTGCCGGTGCTCGCGATCGACGGCCCCACCGCCTCCGGCAAGGGCACGCTGGCTGCGGCGACGGCCGGCGCGCTCGGCTTTCATCTGCTCGACTCGGGCGCGCTGTACCGCGCCACCGGCCTCGCCGCAGGCTGGGACGGCGTGGCGCTGGACGACGAGGAGCGCCTGGCCGCGCTGGCTGCCACGCTCGACCTGCGCTTCGGCCAGGGCGACGCGAGCGGGCGCATCTGGCTGCGCGGGCGCGAGGTGAGCGACGCGCTGCGCCTCGAGGCGACGGGGCTCGCCGCCTCGCGCGTCTCGGCGCTGCCGGCGGTGCGCCGGGCTCTGCATGGCCTGCAGCTCGCGTTTCGCCGCCCGCCCGGGCTGGTGGCCGACGGACGCGACATGGGCAGCGTCGTCTTTCCCGACGCCGCGCTCAAGGTGTTCCTCACCGCCAGCGTCGCCGAGCGCGCCGAGCGACGCCATAAGCAATTGATTTCGAAGGGGATTTCGTCTAACATCGCCGACCTCCGCGCCGATCTCGAGGCGCGTGACGAGCGCGATCGCAGGCGCGCCGTCGCGCCCCTGAAGCCGGCCGCGGATGCGCTCTTGCTGGACAACTCGCAGCTCGACATCGACGCCTCGGTGTCGTGCGTGCTGGGCTGGTGGCAGGAGCGCAGTCCGTTCGAGCGGGCGCGCGAGCGCCAGGCCCGGGCGGGCGAAATGGCCCCACCGTGAGGAGCCGACCGGATCGCCTTCGTCGGCGCCCCTGATCGGCAGCCCCGAAGACAGCCCGCGCACCTGGCGGGGCACATCGGCGCCGCACGGTGGCTCATCGACCGCAACCCCTCGCAGCACCCGCTGCACGCAGGCCCGGCTCTGCACCCCCAACCAAGCTCCCGGGCACCAAGGAACCCATGTCCTCCATTCAAACCGCCGCCGTCGGTGGCGCGGAATCGTTTGCCGCCCTTTTCGAGGAATCCCTCAAGAACGCCGACATGCGCGTCGGCGAGGTCATCTCGGCCGAGGTCGTGCGCATCGACTTCAACCATGTCGTCGTCAACGCCGGGCTCAAGAGCGAGAGCTACATCCCGATCGACGAATTCAAGAACGACCAGGGCGAGCTCGAAGTCCAGGTCGGCGACTTCGTCGCGGTGGCCATCGACGCCGTCGAGAACGGCTACGGCGACACCATCCTCAGCCGCGACAAGGCCAAGCGCCTGGCCTCGTGGATGAGCCTGGAGAACGCGCTCGAGTCGGGCGATTTCGTCACCGGCACCGTCAGCGGCAAGGTCAAGGGCGGCCTCACCGTGCTCGTCAACGGCATCCGCGCCTTCCTGCCCGGCAGCCTGCTCGACACGCGCCCGGTCAAGGACATGACGCCCTTCGAGGGCAAGACGCTCGAGTTCAAGGTCATCAAGCTCGACCGCAAGCGCAACAACGTCGTGCTGTCGCGCCGCGCCGTGGTCGAGGCCAGCATGGGCGAGGAACGCGCCAAGCTGCTCGAGACGCTGACCGAGGGCGCCATCG
>JADYZZ010000046.1 GCA_020852865.1 Rubrivivax sp. | reverse complement strand
TGGGCTTGGCGGCGCCCTCGCCCACCTTCTCGGCGTAGGCACGCGCGAGGATGTCGCGCCGCGCCGCCTCGAGCTGCTGCACGACGCGCGGGTCGCGGTCGAGCTTGAGGCCGTCGGCCTTCTCGAGGGCGAGCTGCTGGTCGATCAGCCGCTCGAGGATCTGCCGGCTGGCCGCGTCGGCCTGCTCGGGGCGCAGGCCGCGCTGCTGCTGCAGCACGTAGTTGATCTGGTGGACGGTGATCTCCTGCTTGTCGACCTTGGCGGCGGTCTGGCTGGCGGCCTTGTCCTTCTTGCTGCCGCAGCCGGCCAGGGCGGGCGCGGCCGCGGCGGCGGCGACGATGACGAGGGTGCGCGCCGGGGCGCTGCGCGCCCGCCGGGGTGCCGCCGGGCGGCCAAGGGGATGGACGGCGGAGATCATGTTCTGGTGTGCTCCTGCCCCGGGGTTGGCGGGGCGGCGATCGAGGGTGCGCTGCGCAGACCATGCCGGGCGGCGGCCGGACGCGGCTGTGGCGGGGCGCGGCCGAGTGTAACGACGAAGATGCGCCCGACCGGGGCCTCGATTCAGGGAGGTGGGGCCTACGGCGTGGGCCGCGGCGTGACGGATTTCCGGCCGGGCCGGCGGCGCCGCTTCGGGGCCGCCGGCGGGCGCGGCCCGGGCCCGATTTACAGACCGTTGCCAATCTGCCCCCGCAATTGCGGCTACCCCCCATGTTCGGGGGGGTGGCCCGGGCATGAAGGCAGGGTACAAACGGGGCCAAGGAGGGCGCCGCATCCGCGGGCCTCGAGAGACGGGAGTACAGGAGATGAAGCTCAAGGCCATCGTCATCGCGAGCGTGCTTGCGGCAGGCTCGGTTGCTGCGCAAGCAACAACCACCGATTGGGGCGGGCACGGCAATCTGGAAGTCGGTTTCAGCCTCGTCAGCGGTGCCTTCACCGACTACTTCAAGTTCGAGATCGCTCCCGATACGCAGACGGTCTCCAGCACCGTGGTGGCGAACAACCTGGGCAACGGCGTCGTGTGGAACGTCGACAACGGTCAGTACTCGCTGTGGTCGGCCGGGGGTGACGGCGCCATCGGCGGCGGCGACGATTCGCAACTCGGCGGCAACTGGGCCTTCGACGGCCAGAGCGGCAATACCACGCACAGCGTGCTGCTCAACCCCGGCAAGTACTTCTACATGGTCACCGGCAACGGCAACGGCTCGCTGGGCGGCGGCTACGTGATCACCTCCACGCTGGCGCCCGTGCCCGAGCCCGAGAACGCCGCCATGCTGCTGGCCGGCCTGGGCATGCTGGGCTTCCTGATGAGCCGCCGCAGGCGTCGCGACGACTGAGCCGCAGCGCGCCGCGCACTCCCGAGCGGCGCACCCGAATGCAAGGCGAGCCGGTGGCTCGCCTTCTTCGTTTGCGCGGTGGCGCGGCCCGCGCGAGCGGGTTGCGCGGCCGCGCCGGGCTGCCCTCGCCGACGCGTGGGCACGGCTCAGAGCCTATGAAGATACGAATCGCAGGCGTGATTCATGTCATCACCGGCTCTCAGCCGCCCGCGGCGCAGCGCTGCAGCCGCTCGGCCGCCTCGGCCGCCATGCGCTCGACGATCACGCCCGCGGGCTCGACGGCATGCACGAGGCCGGCGGCTTCGCCGAACCAGACGCCGGTGTTGTCGGGGTCGCCGGCCTGGAACGCCTGGCGGTAGCGCGGGCCTTCGGTGTGCACGTTGCGCTCGAGCTCGGCTTCTCGGCCGTGCCAGCGTTCGGTGAAGGCGTTGCGGCGGATGCGCGCCGTGAAGCCGCGCGGCCAGGGCAGCTGGCGCGCGATGTCGGCCACCGTGGTGCGGATGGTGCCGTCGCCGTCGGTCTCGACAATGGCCCGGTGGTGGCCTGGTTGCACCAGCGCCTCCTGCGCGGCCCACAGGCGCGTGCCGACCAGCACGCCGTCGGCACCCAGCGCCAGTGCCGCGGCCAGGCCGCGGCCGTCGGCGATGCCGCCCGCGGCCAGCAGCAGCGTGCCGGGCGCGTGCGCGGCGAGGTAATCGGCCGCCTCGGGCACGAAGGACAGCGTGCCGCGCAGCGCGCCGTGGCCGCCGGCCTCGGCGCCCTGCGCGACGACGACATCGGCTTGCACGTCCAGTGCGTCCATCACATGCGCGAGGTCCTGGCACTGGCACACGAGGCGCGCACCGGCAGCGCGGATCTCGTCGGCAAACGGGCGCGGATCGCCGAAGGACAGCATCACCGCGGCCGGCCGGTGCCGCAGCACGTCGGTGAGCAGCGAGGGCGACTTGCGCAGCGACCAGGTGATGAAGCCCACGCCCACCCGCGCGCCGGCCGCCGCGGCGAACTGCTCGGCGAGCCAGGCCGGATCGCCGTAGCCGCCGCCGATCAGCCCGAGGCCGCCGGCGCGGCTCACGGCGGCGGCGAGTGCGCCGCCGGCGGCAAACGCCATCGGGGCCGAGACGACCGGGTGACGCAGATCGAAGGCGCGGGTCAGGCGGGTGGCGAGGGCGGGCATGGGGCGGTTCTCAGGGTGCGCGGCGTGACCAGGCGCGCTCGCGGCGGCGCGCTGGAGGCGGTCATCGACGACGCCTTGGGGCGCCTCTCGGCGCTCCTGGAAGGTTGAGGTCCGCCCGCGGATCCCCCCGCTGCACCCCGGTGATCGGGTGCCGCGCCGGCCCGCCGAGGGAGCGGGTTTTCGGGGATTACTCGCGAAGGCGCGGTCCTTCAACTCGCCAGGCGGTCGCGTTCGACGGGCTTGATCTTCTCGAGCATCGCGCGCGCGCCCCTTTTGGCCGCCCACAGATCGTGCGCAGCCTGCATTCGCAGCCAGACCTCGGCGCGCCCGCCGTTGTCGACGCCGAGCCAGCGCTCGAGCCGCAACGCCATCTCGGGCGATACCGCAGCGCGGCCATTGAGCACCCGCGACAGTGCCGGGCGCGTCACGCCGAGCGCGTCGGCGGCATCGGTCACGGTCAGGCCCAACGCGGGCAGAACGTCCTCGCGCAAGGTCTCGCCGGGGTGGGGTGGGTTGTGCATGCGGGTCATCGTCCGTTCTCGGTTCCGTGATAGTCGCGGTAGTCCACCAGTTCGGCGTCGCCGTCCGCGAATCGGAAGGTCAACCGCCAGTTTCCGTTCACCCACACAGACCACCGCCCGGCCAGATCGCCGGTCAGCAGATGCAGCCGCCAGCCGGGAACGTTCATGTCCTTCGGCGACTCGGATTGGTCGAGCCGGCCGAGCAGCCGTCGCAGCTTGTCCGCATGGGCGGGCTGGATTCCGGCCTTCGACCCGGTGCGAAAGAAGGCTTCCAGGCCCTTGTGTGCGAATGATCGGATCACGCCGCAAGTGTATCTTGTAACGCGACGATATACAACGCGGCAGGGCGTCGGGCGTGGTGCGGGGTCGGGCCGTTGGCCCGAGTTCCTCAGGTGGCGATCGACGGCGATCGATCACTCGGCGCCTTGCCGAAGTACCGGCCCCACTCGGCGTTCGACATGTCCTTTGTCGTCATGCGCGATGCTTCGCCGATGAGATCGGCCAGTACCTGCGACCGACTCTGCCCGCGGTGCTGCGCCAAGCGATCCAGCGCCACCGACGAGCACAGGTCGATCGAGATCGAGCGCTTGATGTGGAAGGGCTTGCTCATGCCGACCTCACTGAGTCGATCGCGAGTACCGGTGCCGCCGGCCGGGCCAGGTACTGCGCCCACTTCGCCAGCAGCGCGCGCCGTTCCTCGGCGAAGTCGGCGCGGTTGTACGCGGCGCGGACCCGGTTGGATTCCTCGTGCGCCAGGCACGCCTCGATCACGTCGGGGCGCGCCGCGCCGGTCTCGTTCGCCCAGGTCGAGAAGGTCGGGCGGCAAAGCCCATGCACCGTGGTCCGGTCGCGCACGTCGAGCCGGTCGAGCGCCGCGAGCATCGCCATGTTCGATAGCGGCTTGCCTTCGCGGCCGGGCATCGTGGTCGGGAACAGGTAGCGCGCATCCTGGCCGCGCTGCGCCTTGACGATTTCGATCGCGCGCTCGCTCAGGTAAACCGCATGGGATTCCTTGGCCTTGGTACGGGCGGCGGGCACCGTCCAGGTGTCGGCGTCCAGGTCGAACTCGCGCCGCTCGGCGTAGATCACCTCGCCGGTGCGCGCGGCGCACAGCACGGCGAGCTCGAGCGCACGGGCAGCGGTGCCGTCCATCGCGCGCAGCCGCTGCATCAGCGCCGGGGCCTCGCGGTACGGCAGCGCGGCGAAGTCGCCCTTCGCCTTGCGCGGCCCGGCCTCGCGCAGCTTGCGCCGGGTTGGTCGTCGCCCGGCCGTGGAAGATCGCGTCCTCGCAGACGGCCTCGAGCCGCTGGCGGATGCGGCGCACGGTCTCGGGCAGGGTGTCGCCCTCGAGGTTGCGCGCGCGCTCGTGCGGCGCCACGTCCAGAAGCGCCGACAGCAGCAGCGGGGCCGTCACTTCGCCGAGCGGTGCATGCCACAGCGCGGCCGGGACGTGGTTCTCCAGGCTCGCGATCCACTGCGCGGCGTGCTTCGGAGTGCGGGTCGGCTCGATCACCCGCTCGTGGTAGCCGCGCGCCACGCCACCCCAAGGCCCAGCTCGCGGCGCCGGCCGGAGGGCGCCGTGAAGCGCCAGACCCAAGCCGCCTTGCCGTCCGGCTTCACGCGCAGAAAGAGCCCGCCGCCATCGCTCTGGTCGACATCGGAGGCGCGGACCTCGGTCGCGCTCAGAAGATGAATCGCCATGCTCGAAACCTCACTTGGCATAGACCTTGCGATCTTTCCTGTCCCCCGCCTGTCCCCCGATTTCCGGTTCCGTGGACTGAGCGGGCCGGCGTTGACGTGCGCCGTCGTGAGAGTGTCTCTTGGCTGGATTCCCGAAGCAAATCAACAACTTGGCTTCGGTCTTTGCGACTCACTGCACGGACCTGCGTCAACGTGCGCGGAAGCTTACTGGCGGAAAGGGTGGGATTCGAACCCACGGTACGGTGAAACCGTACACCGGATTTCGAGTCCGGCGCATTCGACCACTCTGCCACCTTTCCTGTCGGGGCCCCCGGGGTCGGCGGGGAGGCGCATTGTAGGGCAGCGCGCTCACACGCCGCGCGCCGCACGCTCGGCGCTCGGGCCGCGACGCGCGGCGGCGCGCGCGTCCGGCGTCAGGCGCCGAGCACCTCGAGCCCGCCGAGGAAGGGCCGCAAGGCCGCGGGAATGCGCACGCTGCCGTCGGCCTGCTGGTGGTTCTCGAGCACGGCCACCAGCGCGCGCCCGACGGCCACGCCCGAGCCGTTGAGCGTGTGCACGAACTCGGTCTTGCCGGCGGCGTTGCGCCAGCGCGCCTGCATGCGGCGCGCCTGGAAGGCCTCGCAGTTGCTGCACGAGCTGATCTCGCGGTACGCGCCCTGCCCCGGCAGCCAGACTTCGAGGTCGTACGTCCGCGCGCTGCCGAAGCCCAGGTCGCCGGTGGCGAGCGCGACCACGCGGTAGGGCAGCTCGAGGCGCTGCAGCACCGCCTCGGCGTGGCCGACCATCTCTTCGAGCGCCGCGTCGCTGCGCTCGGGCGCGGTGACCTGCACCATCTCGACCTTGTCGAACTGATGCTGGCGGATCATGCCGCGCGTGTCGCGCCCGGCGCTGCCGGCCTCGCTGCGAAAGCACGGGCTGTGCGCGGTGAGCCTGACGGGCAGCCGGGCGGCGTCGAGGATGCGCTCGCGCACGCTGTTGGTGAGCGGGATCTCGGAGGTGCTGATGAGGTACTGCTCGGACTGGGCCTCGTCGCCGCCGCCGTTACCGCCGCCATCACCGCCGCGATAGACCCAGAACATGTCGTCCTTGAACTTGGGCAGCTGGCCCGTGCCCTCGAGGATCTCGCGGTTGACGATGTAGGGCGTCCAGCACTCGGTGTAGCCGTGCTCGCGCGTGTGCAGCTCGAGCATGAACTGCGCCAGCGCGCGGTGCAGCCGCGCCGCCGGGCCGCGCAGGAAGGTGAAGCGCGAGCCCGAGAGCAGCGCGCCGGTGTCGAACTCGAGGCCGAGCGCGCCGCCCAGCTCGATGTGGTCGCGCGGGGTGAAGTCGAAGGCACGCGGGCTGCCCCAGCGGCGCAGCTCGACGTTGGCGCGCTCGTCGGCGCCGTCGGGCACGCCGGGCTGCGGCAGGTTGGGCAGCGCCATGAGCAGCGCGTGCAGCTCGGCCTGGATGAGCTCGAGGCGGGCCGCGCCGGCCTTCTGCGCCTCGCCCACGGCGTTGGCTTCGGCCAGCAGCGCGCCGGCGTCCTCGCCGCGGCCCTTGGCCTGGCCGATCTGCCGGCTGAGCGCGTTGCGCCGCGCCTGCTGCTGCTCGGTGGCGGTCTGGATCTGCTTGCGCTCGGCCTCGAGCGCCTGGAAGCGCGCGACGTCGAGGAAGGGCTGCGGCTTGCTGCGGCGCTCGAGTTGCGCGACGACGCCGTCGAGGTCGCGGCGCAGCTGGTTGATGTCGAGCATGGCAGGCTCCGTGGGGCGTGAAGGTTCAGGAGGCGAAGGCCGAGGCGGATGCGGCGCCGGCGCCACCGCGCGCGCGCCCGGCGCCGCCGCCGCGGCCGATGCGCGCGCGGCCGCTCAAGGGCGCGTGGCGTGCAGCGCGCTCGCGGCGCCTTCGCGCTCGCCCGGGCTGCGCTCGCCCAGGCCGCGCGGCAGCGGAAAGCGCACGGATTCGCGCACGCCGTCGAGCGTGCGCACCGACAGAGCGCCCAGCTCGCGCAGCCGCGCGATGACCTGCTGCACGAGGATGTCGGGCGCCGAAGCGCCCGCGGTGAGGCCGACGCGGCGGCCGCCTTCGAACCACGCCGCGCGCAGATCCTCGGCCCCTTCCACCATGTACGCCGGCGTGCCCAGACGCTCGGCCAGCTCGCGCAGGCGGTTGCTGTTGCTGCTGGTGGGGCTGCCGACGACGACGACGACGTCGACCGCCGGCGCCAGCGCCTTCACGGCGTCCTGCCGGTTCTGCGTGGCGTAGCAGATGTCCTGCTTCTTGGGCTCGCGCACTTCGGGGAAGCGTGCCTTCACCGCCGCCAGGATCTGCGCCGCGTCGTCCACCGACAGCGTGGTCTGCGTCACCACCGCGAGCTTGCCGCCGCGCGGCTGCACGCGCTGCACGTCGGCGACGTCCTCGACGAGGTAGATGCCCTGGGCCAGCTGGCCCATCGTGCCTTCGACCTCGGGGTGGCCCTTGTGGCCGATCATGATGAACTCGTAGCCTTCGCGCGCCAGCTTGGCCACTTCGACATGCACCTTGGTCACGAGCGGGCAGGTGGCGTCGAAGATGCGAAAGCCGCGCTGCGCGGCTTCGTCGCGCACGGCCTTGGACACGCCGTGCGCGCTGAACACCAGCGTGGCGCCGGCGGGCACCTCGGCGAGGTCCTCGACGAAGACGGCGCCCCTGGCCTTGAGGCTGTCGACGACGAAGGTGTTGTGCACGATCTCGTGGCGCACGTAGATCGGTGCGCCGAAGCGGGCGAGCGCGCGCTCGACGATCTCGATGGCGCGGTCGACCCCGGCGCAAAAGCCCCGCGGCTCGGCCAGCAGCACCTCGCGCACGCTCACATCACCCCCAGCAGCTTGACGTCGAAGCGAACCGCCTGGCCGGCGAGCGGATGGTTGAAGTCGAACAGCAGCCAGTCGGGGCCGAGCGCGCGCACGACGCCGGCGTAGCGGCCCTCGCCGTCGGGCGTGGGGAACTCGACCGCCTCGCCCACCTGGTACTCGGCCTCGGGGTCGCCCAGCTGCGCGAGCAGCGAGCGCGCCACGCGCTGCAGCAGCTCGGGGTTGCGCTCGCCGAAGGCCTCGCCGGCCGGCAGCTCGAACGAGGCCTCGGTGCCCTCGGCCAGCCCCACCAGCCGCGCCTCGATGGCCGGAGCCAGCTGCCCGCTGCCCAGCGACAGCGTGGCCGGCTTGTCGGCGAAGGTGTCGAGGATGGCCTTGCCGTCCGGCCCGGCGAGGCGGTAGTGCAGCGTGAGGAACGAGTCCGGCTGGACGACGGGCATGGCAGACATCGGGAAGAGGCCGGAGGCGCCGGCCTGATGCGTGTGGCCCGCAGCCGGGCCGAAAGGGCAGCCGGACGAGGGCCTTCGTCGGGGGGCCGCCCGCGGAGCGATGCGCCCCGCGCGTACCCTGCACTAGACTGCCCGCGACGAGACTGCCCGGCGATTCTACCGGCGCGCCGCGCGCCGACCGCCGTCTCACCACCGCCCGACCCTGCCGCCGCCATGCTCAAGCAACTGCCCGCCGACCAGCGCCCGCGCGAGAAGCTGCTCGCGCGCGGCGCCGCGGCGCTGGCCGACGCCGAGCTGCTGGCGCTGCTGCTGCGCACCGGCACGCGCGGCCAGGGCGTGCTCGCGCTGGCCGACGCGGTGCTGCGGCAATGCCGCGGCTTCAGCGGGCTGCTCAACCTCGAGCCGGCGCAGCTCGCGGCGCTCGACGGCGTCAAGGGCCTCGGGCCGGCCAAGCGCGCCGAGCTGCTGGCGGTGATGGAGATGGCGCGGCGCGCGCTTGCCGAGGGCCTGCGCGCGGCGCCGGTGTTCGAGAGCCCGGCGCGCGTGAAGGACTACGTCGCGCTGCAGCTCGGCGGCCTGGCGCAGGAGGTGTTCGCGGTGCTGTTCCTCGACGCGCAGCACCGGCTCGTCGCGCTCGAGAAGATGTTCCAGGGCACGCTGTCGCAGACCAGCGTGTACCCGCGCGAAGTGGTGCGGCGCGCGCTCGCGCTCAACGCCGGTGCGGTGGTGCTGGCGCACAACCACCCCT
>JADYZZ010000045.1 GCA_020852865.1 Rubrivivax sp. | reverse complement strand
TGCGCGCGCCATGCGCTTTGGCTTCGCCGCGCCGGCCTCGCGGCCGGCGTCGCCGCGATTGGCAACCAGGATCTTCCTAAACATCGCTCACCTCGATCGCGGCAAGATCGCCTGCGCGCGCTGCACGCGCCATGCGCTTTGGCTTCGCCGCGCCGGCCTCGCGGCCGGCGTCGCCGCGATGGGCAACCAGGATCTTCCTAAGCATCGCTCACCTCGATCGCGGCGGCGGGAGCACCGTGCCGTCAAGCCGCAGCGGCGGGCGCCGGCGCGAAGCGGCGCACGAGTGCGCGCAGGAATTTGAACAGCACGACGATCAGCGCGACGGCCAGCGCCAGTGCCAGCGCCAGCGCCGGGAAGAACAGCCAGGGGTGCGCCCAGGCCAGCCACAGCAGCGTCGGCACGGCGACGTCGCCGAGCAGCGACAGCGCGATATTGGAAAACGGCTCGGGCGAGGCGTTGACGGCCGCGCGCGTGGTGGCCTTGGCGGCATGCGCGGTGGCGGCCAGGGTGCCGCCGAGCAGCGCCGCGATCGTGGTCCAGGCGGCGTGGTCGGCGCCTGCGGCAGCGAACGCCGCCGCCGCCAGCGCCGCGCCGGCAGGGATGCGCACGAAGGTGTGAACCGCGTCCCACAACGTGTCGAAGCCCGGGATCTTGTCGGCGAAGAACTCGGCCACGAACATCAGCAGACTCGCCCCGAGCACCCAGGGCGACTGCAGCACCTGCAGACCCGCGGGCAGCGCCAGCCAGCCCAGCGACCCGGCAGCGCCGGTCAGGAAGACCGCGGCGTACAGGCGCAGCCCGCTGGCCCAGCCGAGCGCCGCCGCCAGCGCCACCAGCTGTGCCAGGTCGAGGTTCGGCGGCTGCGCCACGCGCGCTCCCGCTCAACCGCGCCGCGCGGGCAGGCCGACGCTCATCGGACCGCCGCCTCCTGCTGCAGCATGGCCACGAGGTCGAGCACGGGGCAGGCTTGCCCCATCGCGGTGAGCGCCGCGCTGATCTGGCCGCGGTGGTGCGTGCCGTGGTTGAAGACATGCGCCAGCGTCGCGGCAAACGGCAGTGCGACGTCGCTGCCGCGCAGCGTGCGGTATTCGAGGGTGCCGGCCAGGCGCTCGTCGCCCAGCGTCGCGATCCACGGCCCCCAGGCGGCCGCGGCGGCGAGGAGCCGCTGTTCGAGCCGGGCGCGGTCGGGTTCGAGCTCGGCGTCGAGCGCCACGCCGCCGGGCGAGCGGCGCTCGACGAAGCGACGCCACCAGATCTCGGCCTCGGCCACCAGCAGGTGGTTCAGCGTTCCATGCACGCTCTTGAAGAACAACCCCGCGTCGCGTCGGTATTCGCCTTCGGGCAGCGTGCGGACCTGCTCGACGAGGCGCTGCGTGGCCCAGGCGTGGCAGCGCGCCAGCGTCAGCATCTGCTCGGCCAGCGGCGAGCGGTCCAGCGCCTTGACCATGCCCACCGACCGATAGCTCTTGCCCGGCCACTGCACACGGCCGACCTCGGCGTAGCCGAGCCGCGCGTACAGCGCGCGCAGATCGCGCGCGGGCTCGGCCGTGTCCAGCGCCATGCGCCGGTAGCCGCGCTCGCGCGCCCAGGCCTCGCATTCCTCGATCAGCCGGCGCCCGACGCCGACGCCCTGATGCTGCGGATGCACGGCGAACTGGTGGAAATGCGCCGTGTCGCGCTCCCAGTACCAGGGTGCTTCGTGCGGCGCCGGCGCGCCCGCCTCGTCGTAGGGGTCGCTCGCCGTGACCGTGCCCACCACCGCACCGCCGCGTTCGGCGACGAAACACTGGCCTTCGGCGACGCGCCGGCGCGTCGTCTCCACGCTCTGCGTGGCGGCACTGAAATCCATGCCGCGCGCGGCCAGCGGCGCGTACGCCAGATGCAGCAACGCAGTGAGCGCCTCGAGCGAGTCGCGCGCGGCCAGCGCGCGGATGTTCACGATGTCGGCGGGCTGCGTCATCGGGCAGGCCTCATGGCTCGACGGGCTCCGTTGCCTGCACGGGCTCTCACATGCGGAACAGCCCGAAGCGCGGGCTGGCCGGGATCGGCGCGTTCAGGCTCGCGCTCAGCGACAGCGCCAGCACGCGGCGGGTGTCGGCCGGGTCGATGATGCCGTCGTCCCACAGTCTGGCGCTCGAGTAGAAGGGGTGCGCCTGGCGCTCGAACTGCTCGAGGATCGGGCGGCGGAAGGCTGCCTCGTCGGCGACGCTCCACTGGCCGCCGCGCGCCTCGATGCCCTCGCGCCGCACGGTGGCCAGCACGCTCGCGGCCTGCTCGCCGCCCATCACGCTCACGCGCGCGCTCGGCCACATCCACAGCAGGCGCGGCGAGTAGGCGCGGCCGCACATGCCGTAGTTGCCGGCGCCGAAACTGCCGCCGATGATCACGGTGAACTTGGGCACCGTGGCCGTGGCCACCGCGGTGACCATCTTCGCGCCGTGCTTGGCGATGCCCTCGTTCTCGTACTTGCGCCCGACCATGAAGCCGGTGATGTTCTGCAGGAAGACGAGCGGCACGCGGCGCTGGCAGCACAGCTCGATGAAGTGCGCGCCCTTCTGCGCGCTCTCCGAGAACAGGATGCCGTTGTTGGCGACGATGCCCACCGGCATGCCCTCGATGTGCGCGAAGCCGGTGACCAGCGTCTGGCCGTAGCGCGCCTTGAATTCGTCGAACTCGCTGGCGTCGACGACGCGCGCGACGATCTCGCGCACGTCGTAGGGCTTGCGCGTCGAGAAGCCGTTCTCGTCGCCCGGGATCACGCCGCGCAGCTCGGCCGGGTCGAACAGCGGTGCGCGCGCCGGCGCGAGCGCGAGCGGCTGCGGCTTGACCCGGTTCAGATTGGCCACCGCCGAGCGCGCCAGCGCCAGCGCGTGCAGGTCGTTCTCGGCCAGGTGGTCGGCCACGCCCGACAGCCGCGTGTGCACGTCGCCGCCGCCGAGCTCCTCGGCGCTCACCACCTCGCCGGTGGCCGCCTTCACCAGCGGCGGGCCGCCGAGGAAGATCGTGCCCTGGTTGCGCACGATGATGGCCTCGTCGCTCATCGCCGGCACGTAGGCGCCGCCGGCGGTGCACGAGCCCATCACGACCGCGATCTGCGGGATGCCCTGCGCGCTCATCTGCGCCTGGTTGTAGAAGATGCGCCCGAAGTGCTCGCGGTCGGGGAACACCTCGTCCTGGTTGGGCAGGTTGGCGCCGCCCGAATCGACGAGGTAGATGCAGGGCAGCCGGTTCTCGCGCGCGATCTCCTGCAGCCGCAGGTGCTTCTTCACCGTCAGCGGGTAGTAGGTGCCGCCCTTGACGGTGGCGTCGTTGCACACGATCACGCATTCGACCCCGGCCACGCGCCCGATGCCGCCGATGATCCCCGCGCCCGGCGCCTCGTTGTCGTAGACGTCGAGCGCGGCCAGCGCGCCCACCTCGAGGAAGGGCGTGTCGGCGTCGAGCAGCATCTCGACGCGCTCGCGCGGCAGCAGCTTGCCGCGCGCCAGGTGCCGGGCACGCGCGGCCTCGCCGCCGCCCAGCGCGACCTGCTCGAGCCGACGGTTGAGCTCGCCGACTTGCTGGCGCATCAGCCGGCTGCTCGCCTGGAACTGCGCCGAGCGCGGATTGAGCTTGGATGTCAGCGCGGGCAAGCCGGGTCTCCTGGTGCGCGGCGCGCGGTCGCAGCCATGCGGCCACGCCGGTCTCCCGGCCCATTCTAGAAGGCCGGCGCCGCCTGCCCCTGGCTCGAGCGCGCGGCCGGCCGCGCCTGTCTCAGGCAACCGCGCTCAGCGCCTGCTCGAGATCGGCCACCAGGTCTTGCGCGTCTTCCAGCCCCACGTGCAGCCGCACCACCGGTCCGCGGCCGGCCCAGCCGCCCAGGCTGCGCGCCGCCCCGACGTCGACGGGCAGCGCCAGGCTCTCGTAGCCGCCCCAGGAATGGCCGAGACCGAACAGCTGCAAAGCGTCGACGAAGGCGTGCATCTGCGCGCGGCCGACGCGCGGCTGGAACTCGATCGACAGCAGGCCATTGGCGCCGCTGAAGTCGCGCTGCCAGAGCGCGTGGCCCGGATCGTCCGGCAGCGCCGGGCAGAACACGGCGGCGATCGCCGGCTGCTGCTGCAGCCATCGCGCCACCGTCAGCGCGCTCTCGCCCTGCCGGCGCATCCTGACCGCGAGCGTGCGCAGCCCGCGCAGCGCCAGGTAGGCATCGTCGGGGCTGACCGAATGGCCGAGCAGTTCCGCCGTGGCAGCCAACACCGGCCACGCCCGCTCGTTGGCGACCGCCAGGCCCAGCATCACGTCGGAATGGCCCACGACGTACTTGGTGCCGGCCACCACCGAGAGGTCGGCGCCCAATGCCAGCGGGCGGTACAGAAGGCCCGAACCCCAGGTGTTGTCGACCGCGACGAGGGCATCGCCGCGCGCGCGCACCTGCCGCACCAGCGCCGGCAGGTCGCACATCTCGAAGATCAGCGACCCCGGGCATTCGGCCCAGACGAGGCGTGTGTCGGCGTGCAGCTTTGCATCGAGGTCGGACAAGTCGGGCTGGAAGTAGGCGACCTGCACGCCGCGCGGCCCCAGGTACTGGGCGCAGAGCTTGCGCACCGGTTCGTAGCACGAGTCGATCACGAGGACATGGTCCCCGGGTCGCGTGCAGGCGAGAAAGGTGGCGGCGATCGCCGCCAGTCCGGAGCCGAAGAGCCGGGTTCGGTACCCGCCTTCGAGCTCGGTCAGCACGTCCTCCAGCGCCTGTGTCGTGGCCGTGCCCTTGCGCCCGTACAGCAGCGGCCGCTCGCCGGCCGCGTGGCCGGCAAGGGTCTGCAGGAGCGTCGCCACCGAGTCGAAGAGGACCGTGCTGGTGCGTGCGACCGGTGGATTGACGGTGACGGTGCGGCCGGCCGGTCGGCCGGCGTGCGTCAGCAGCGTGGCGGGCCGGCGCCGCGGGCGAAGCGGAACGGAGGCCATGGCGCAGCGGCGCTCGGCCGTCAGGCTGCGGCCACGGACCGCGAGGCTCCCGGCGCAGGCGACGCCGCGGGCGCGGTCGGCGGCGCCTGCAGGAACGCCCGCACGTGGCGCGCCAGCGCGTCGGGCTGATCGCCCCAGATCGTGTGGCTGCACGCACCGAACTCGACCAGTTCGGCATGGCGGAACCGGTCGAGCAGCCGCAGCGCATTGGGCCGCGTCAGGACATGCGACTCCTGCCCGCGCAGGATCAGAACCGGCGCCTGCACGGCGGCGATGGCCGCCGATTGGTCGACGGTCAGTTCCCGGAAGGTCTGCAGGATGGGCTCGAGCGCGTAGCACCACTCCAACTGGCCGTCGTCGGTGCGCCGCAGGTCGCCGGCCAGCGTGAAGCGGTGGGTCGCCTCGGAGAAGCGGCGGCGCTGCGGGAGGGATCTGGAGAAGCTCAGCGCCTCGGCCTCGCTGGCGAAGCGGCGCGGGCGCGAGCGGTGCAGCGCGACGTAGCCGTCGATCGCCGCCTGTTCGATCGTGCAGCTGGGGTCCGACAGCGCGAGTCGGTCCACCCGGTCCGGGTGCCGCGCCGCGAACTCGATCGCCACCTGCGTGCCGAGCGAACTGCCGATCAAGCTCACGCGCGGCAGCTCGAGCGCGTCGACGAAGGCGGCGACATCGTCGGCATAGTCCGTCAACCGGTAGCCCTGCGCGGGCTTGTCGGAGCCGCCGTGACCGCGCATGTCGAGCGCGACGACGCGCCAGCGATCCTCGAGCGCGCAGCCGAGCGCCGTCCAGGCGCTCGCCTGCATCGAGGTACCGTGCAGGCACAGCAGCACGGGCGCATCGGCACGGCCCCACTCGAGACAGTGGAAGGTCAGCGTTCGCGTGCGCACGGTGCGCGAGCGGCCGGGCGCGGGCAGCGTCGACGGCGGGGCCGGCGCGGGACCGGCCGCGTCCAGCGCCTCGACGATGGCGGCGGCAGTGAACGGCGCGTTGTCGCCCCAGATGGAGTGGCCGGCGTTGGGCACGTCGACGATGCGCACGCCGCGCAACTCACGCTTCAGGCGTTCGACGGTGGAGGCGATCAGGACATCGCTTTCGGCCCCGCGCAGGATCAACGTGGGCGCGCGCACGGCGCGCACCTCGTCCCACATGTCGCGCGCGGCGCAGCGCAGCGTCTCGATCGCCGCGTCGCGTTCGTAGCGCCACTCGAGCATGCCGCCGTCGCAAGCGCGCAGGTCGCCTTCGAGCGTGCGGCGGTGCACCGCGTCGCTGAATCGGCGGCGCTGCGGCAGCGTCCTCGAGAAGGCCACCGCGTCCTCGAAGTTGGCGAAACGCCGCGGTCGCGTCAGATGCGCCTGCACCATGTGCTCGGAGGCCTCGGTCGGCATCTCGAAGCTGAGGTCGAGCAAGGCCATCGCCCGCACGCGCTCCGGATGCCGCGCGGCATACAGCAGCGAGACGCGCGAGCCCAGCGACGAACCGACCAGGGACACCTGGTCGAAACCCATGCGATCGACGAACGCGGCGAGATCGTCGCAGTAATGCTCGACGCCGTACTGTCCGCTCGAGGCGCGCTGCGAATCCCCGTGCGAGCGCTGGTCCAGGCCGATCAGGCGGTACTGCGGCCCCAGCGCTTCGGCCAACCAGTACCAGACCTTGCCGTGCAGCGAGGTGCCGTGCAGCGCGATGACGGTGTGCGGTCCGTCGCCCCACTGCTCGTAGTGCAGGCGAAGCCCGTTGGCGTGCACGAAGCCGTCGCCACGGTGCGCGGAAATCGAAGGAGCAGTCATCGGCGGACGTCGTTGGTCGGTTTCGGAACGTCGGACACGGGCGATCGGCGCGGGTGTCGGAGCCATCACGCGGCGCATCACTCCACATGGACTCCGGCCCGCCTGGCATCGGCGCGCCAGGCCTCGATCTCGCTCGTCAGCATCTTGGTCACTTCGGCGGCGGGCATGTAGACCGGTGCGAAGCCGAGCTTCGCCACGCCGGCCTGGAAGGTCGGCTGTGCGGCCAGCGACTTCAGCTCCGTTGCCAGCCGCTCCAGCACGTTGCGCGGCGTGGCGGCAGGAGCGAACAGGCCGATCCAGGTGCCGCGCGCGAAGGGGACACCCGCTTCCGACAGCGTCGGCACGTCGGGGAAGCTGACGTGACGCGACGGTCCCGCCGTGGCGATCACGCGCACGCGGCCGCTTTGCACTTGCGGCAGCGCCGAGAACGCATCGACGACCGCGACGTCGAGCAACTCGCTCGCCAGGTCGGTGACGGCGGGCGCAGCGCCGCGGTAGGGAACGTGCCGCATCGGTACGCCCAGGGCCGACTTGACCACCTCGCCCGACAGGTGGCCGAAGGTCGCCAGACCGCCGGAGCCGAAGGTCAGCTCGCCCTTCCTGGCGGCCAGCGCGCGCAGATCGTTCAGCGTGCGGACCGGGCTCGAGGCGGGCACCGCGATGACCAGGCCGCCTTGCGCGAACACCGCGATCGGCACGAGGTCACGCGCCGCGTCGTAGGGCAGGCGCGAGCGCACGGCCGGCTGGACGGACAAGGTCGCCGCGATGCCGAGCACCAGCGTGTAGCCGTCGGCCGGACTCCTGACCACGCTGTCGATGCCGATGACGCCGCCGGCGCCGGCGCGGTTGTCGACGATCACCTGCGTCTTCAGCGCCTTGGCCAAGGCCTCGGCGAGCAAGCGGCCGGCCGAGTCCACCGAACCGCCCGGGGCGGTGGGAACCACCAGCTTCACGGTGTTCGACGGGTACGGCGCCTGCGCCGCCGCGGGCTGCGCGAATGCGATCGCGCCGCAGAGCGCTGCGGCGAACAGTGTGCGGCGGCAATGCCGGCGCGTGGTGAGGGTCCCCATGCTTCTTTCTCCGCGCGCGTAGGTCGATGGGAGGGAGTGGTCGTTCAACGGTCGCCCGCGCCGGCGGCAGGCGGGCGCGCCGCCGTCACCTCCACCTCGAGTCGGTAGGCCGGGTTGAAGAGCTGCTGCACGACGACGCCGGTGGACGCCGGTCTGGCGTCGCCGAGGTAGCGCGCGCGGATCCGCGCATGGCGCGGGGCATCGGCGCTGTCCAGCAAGTAGGTGACGACGCGACAGATGTGGCGGCATTCGAGCCCCACCGCGGCCAGCGCGGCCTCGATGCGGCGCCACACCACTTCGGCCTGCTCGTCGAAATCCGTCGGGATGCTGCCGTCCGCGCGGATCGGCGTCTGCCCGGACAGGAAGACGAGGTCGGCGCCCGCGGGCACTTCCAGCACCTGCGCGTAGCTGCCCAGCGGCTGCCCCAGTTCGACGGGGTTGCAGGTGCGAAACGGCAGGACAGGCATGGCGCAGGCGCTTCCGGGGTTCAGGCCGCGCCCGAACGGCGCGCCGGATGCTCGGCAGCATAGATTCGCCGGTCGATTCGATCCAATCGAAAGAGCTGTTCAGGTGTTGCGCGAATCGATTCACGCCGACTCGCCGGCGAACCGATCCGTCTCACAGGCGTGCAGCCCGGCCGGCCTGCGGGCGATCCGAAGCTGATATCGGCCGCTCACATCCTTCGATCACGCCGCGCGCGCGCGCCGCGCCTAGACTGCATCGGGTTCCCGGCCTCACTCACCGGCTCGACCGTTCGACCGATGCAGCGATTTCACCGCGTTCAGGCCAGCCTGAAGCGCATTGCCCTGCACGCCCTGCCCACGATGGTCGGGATCGTGATCCTGAACTTCTGCCTGCTGCAGATGGTGCCGGGCGATGCGGCCGACGTCATGGCCGCCGAATCGGGCGCGGCCACCGCGGAGACCATGGCGCAGCTGAGGGCCCGCTTCGGGCTCGACCGTTCGGTGCCGGCGCAGCTGTTCGCCTACCTCGACAACCTGGCCCACTTCAGCCTCGGCCAGTCCGCGCGCTACCGCGCGCCGGTCGCCGACCTCATCGCTGCGCGCTTGCCGACCACGCTGCTGCTGATGTGCGCGGCACTCGCCATGGCGGTCGCGCTCGGAACAGCGGCGGGGGTCGCCATGTCGGTGTGGCCGGGCAAGTGGGTCGACCATGCGCTGTCGGTCGCGGTCCTGCTGCTGTACTCGATGCCCGGCTTCTGGGTCGGGCTGATGGCGGTGGTGGTCTTCTCGGTCCATCTGGGCTGGTTCCCGAGCGGGGGCAGTCAGACGCTCGGTGCCGGCCTGCAGGGCCTGGCCTGGTGGCAGGACCGCCTCGCGCATCTGGCCTTGCCGGCGCTGGCGCTGTCGACCTTCTTCGTGGCCATCTACGCCCGGCTGACGCGCGCGTCCATGCTCGAGGTGAGCCGGCACGACTTCGTGCGCACGGCGGCGGCCAAGGGCCTGTCGCCGCTGGCCATCCAGGTGCGGCATGTGCTTCGCAATGCCCTGATCCCGGTGACGACCATGGCGGGGCTGCACCTGAGCCACCTGCTCGGCGGTTCGGTCGTCATCGAGACCGTGTTCGGCTGGCCCGGCATGGGCACTCTGGCGACCGAGGCCGTGCTGGCGCGCGACTACCCGGTGCTGCTCGGCGTGCTGCTGCTGGCGTCGTTGGTGGTGATCGTCGCCAACGCCCTGATCGACCTGCTGCACGCGTGGCTCGACCCGCGCATCGAAGCCAGGTAGCGCCATGCCGTTGCTGCGCAATCGCGCTGCGCTGGCCGGTGCCGGCGTGCTGCTCGCCTTCGCCGCGCTCGCGGCCGCGGCGGGCTGGATCTTTCCGGGCGATCCGCTCGACATGGTGGGCCAGCCGCTGCTGTGGCCGGGCCAGGACATGGCATTTCCGCTCGGCACCGACGCCTTGGGCCGCGACGTCGCGGCCGGCCTGGTGCACGGCGCGCGCGCGTCGATGGCGGTGGGCGCCTATGCGGCGCTGATCGGGTTGGTCATCGGCACCGTGGTGGGCGCCGCCGGCGGCTACTTCGGCGGCCGCATCGACACGGCGCTGACGCGGCTGACCGAGCTCTTCCAGACCACGCCGACGATGCTGCTGGCGATCGTCATCATCGCCATCGCCAATCCGTCCACCGGCACGGTCGCGCTGGCGATCGGCCTGGCCTCCTGGCCCACCATCGCCCGCCTGGTGCGCGCGCAGTTCCGTTCGCTGCGCGAGGCCGACTTCGTGACGGCCGCGCGCAGCCTGGGCTACAGCCATCTGCGCATCATCTTCGGCGAGATGTTGCCCAACGCACTGCCGCCCGTCGTGGTGACGACGTCGGTGATGGTCGCCAGCGCGATCCTGCTCGAATCGGCCTTGTCGTTCCTCGGCCTGAGCGACCCGAACGTCATGAGCTGGGGCGCGATGATCGGCAACGGCCGCGAGCTGCTGCGCAGCGCGTGGTACCTGACTGCGCTGCCCGGCGCCGCCATCTCGCTGGTCGTGCTGTCGCTGAACCTGCTCGGCGACGGGCTCAACGATCACTTCAACCCGCGGCTGCGCTCGCGCTGAGCTGCCGCCCCGCAAGCATGTCGGTCGTCCTGTCCGTCGAAGGCCTCGGCATCGGCTTTCCGCGCCACCGGGCCGTGCACGATCTCGCGCTCACGGTGGCCGCAGGCGAGACGGTCGCCCTGGTCGGCGAATCGGGCTGCGGCAAGTCGGCCACGGCGCTGTCGCTGATGCGGCTGCTGCCGCCCGAGGCCGAGGTGCGCGCCTCCCACATGCGCCTGGGCGAGGTCGACCTCCTGGCCGCCGCGCCGCGTGCGCTGCGCGCGCTGCGCGGCAAGCGCATCGCGATGGTGTTCCAGGAGCCGATGACCTCGCTCAACCCGGTGATGACGGTCGGCCGGCAGATCGCCGAGGTGCTGCGCCTGCACGAGAACATGAGCCGAGCGGCCGCGCGGCGGCGCGCGGTGGAGCTGCTGTCGCTGGTGCGCATCGCCGAGGCGCATCGCTGCTGCGACGAGTACCCGCATCGCCTCTCGGGCGGCATGCGGCAGCGCGTGATGATCGCGATGGCGGTGGCGTGCACGCCGCAACTGCTGATCGCCGACGAGCCCACCACCGCGCTCGACGTCACGATCCAGTCCCAGGTGCTGGAGCTGCTCGACACGCTGCGCCGCCAGTTGGGGATGGGTCTGCTGCTCATCACGCATGATCTCGGCGTCGTCGCGCAGTGGGCCGACCGCGTGGTCGCGATGTATGCGGGCCGGGTGGTCGAAGAGGGCACGGCCGCGCGTTTCTTCGCCGGCGCCGGCCCGCTGCATCCGTACGCGCGCGGGCTGCTGAACTCGACCATCCGCGCCGACGGCGACGCCCACTACCGCACGAGCCGGCTGCAGGAGATCCGCGGCAGCATCGAGTCGGCGCAGGGCGAGCCGGGATGCGCCTTCGCGCCCCGCTGTCCGGCGGTGCAGCCGGCGTGCCGGCTCGCCGTGCCGGCCTTGCGGGCGTCAGGGCCCGCGCACCGGGTCGCCTGCGACCTCGTGGCGGCAAGCCATGATTGAAGCCGGCGTGCCGCTGCTGTCGGTGGAAAAGCTCCAGGTGCGCTATCGCAGCGCGGGCCGCGAGGTGCCTGCCGTCGACGGCGTGGACCTCGACATCGAGCGCGGCGAGACAGTCGGCCTGGTCGGCGAATCGGGATGCGGCAAATCGACGCTGGGCCGTGCCATCCTGCGCCTGACGCCCGCCAGCGGCGGCGACATCCGACTCGGCGGCACCTCGATTGCGCAGCTCGGCCAGCGGGCGCTGCGCGCGCAGCGGCGCCGCATGCAGATGGTGTTCCAGGACCCGTACGGCTCGCTGAACCCGCGCCAGACGGTGGGCACGCTGCTCGACACGGCGCTGAAGGTGCATCGCCTGGGCGATGCGGCGGTGCGCCGGCAGCGCGCCGCTGCGATCGTGCGGCGCGTCGGCCTGCCCGCGACGGCACTCGAGCGCTACCCGCACGAATTCTCGGGCGGTGAGCGCCAGCGCATCGGCATCGCCCGCGCGCTCGTGCTCGAACCCGAGTTCATCGTGTGCGACGAGCCGGTCTCGGCGCTCGATGTGTCGATCCAGGCACAGATCCTCAACCTGCTGGCCGAGCTCAAGCAGAACCTGGGGCTCTCCTACCTGTTCATCTCGCACGATCTGTCGGTGGTGCGCTACTTCGCCGACCGCGTGCTCGTCATGTACGCCGGCCGCATCGTCGAGAGCGCCGACCACGACCGTCTGTGGCGCCTGCCCCGGCACCCGTACACGCGCACGTTGATCGCCGCCGCACCCTCCATCGATCCGCAGCACCGTCGGCGGGCCGTGGCGATGCCGGCCGAGGCGCTCGCCGCCGGCCCGGCCGAAGGATGCCGCTTTCGCGCCCGTTGCCCGCAGGCCCAGGCGCGCTGCGGCACTGAGGCACCCATGCTGCGCCTGGTGGCCGCAGGCCATCGGGCGGCCTGCCATTTCGCCTGAGCGACGCCCATGTTCGCGATCGAGCCGAGCGCGCATCCCGAGGACGTCACACTGCTGTCGGCCCAGACGCTGACGGCGTTGTACGTCCGCCGCGAACTCTCGCCGGTGGAGGTGGTGAAGCGGACCCTCGAGCGCATCGAAGCGCTGAACGACAGGCTGCGCATGTTCACCTGGACGGCGCCGCAGGCCGCGCTGGCGGCCGCGCGCGAGGCCGAGGCGGCCTACCGCCGCGGCACCGACGTGGCGCAGCTGGCCGGCGTGCCGTTCTCGGTCAAGGACACGATTGCCGTTCAGGGCGCGCCTTTGACATTCGGCTCCGCGTTGTTCGCCGGCCAAGTGGCGCCGGCCGACAGTCCGGCCGTGGCGCGCCTGCGCTCGGCCGGCGCGGTGTTCGTCGGCATGACCAACATGCCCGAGTTCGGCCACCGCCCGACCAACGAAAACGCCCATTACGGAACGGCGCGCAATCCTTGGGACACCGAACGCACGCCGGGCGGCTCGAGCGGCGGCAGTGCCGCGGCGGTGGCGACCGGAGCGTCGGTGCTGTCCATCGGAACCGACGCCGGCGGCTCGGTTCGCATCCCCGCCTCGTGCTGCGGCGTGCTGGGCATCAAGGCCACGCACGGCCTGGTGCCCTCGGCCGACGCGCTCGACGCCTTCGGCGCCCTGGTTCAGATCGGCCCGCTCGCGCGAGCCGTGTCCGACCTCGCCTGGTCACTCGACGTGATGGCGGGCAAGCATGAAAGCGATCCTTGGTCGTACGCAGTGCCGCGGCAGCACCTGCGCGCCGCGGCACGCGCCGACGGCGATCTGCGCGCGCTGCGCATCGCCTGGCTGCCCTACCTGGCTGCCGGCGACGGCGCGGAGGGCCTCGACGAGCAGGTGCGCGCGCTGTGCGAACAGGCGCTGCACCGACTCGCGGGACTGGGCGCCGCCGTCGCCCGGCGGCACGCGGACCTCGCCGCGTCCAGCGCGATCCTCGCGGCCATCGCAGGCGCGCTCAACCAGCACCGATACGGACATCTTCTGCGCGAACATGGCGAGGACCTGCCGGCCGGTTTCCGTGCCCGCGTGCAAGCCGGCGGCGAGCTGACTTGCCGGCAACTGCAGCAGGGCCTGGTCGACCGTACGAGCTTCTTCCGCCGCGTGCAGGCGCTGTTCGAGGACGCCGACGTCCTGGCTACGCCCACGCTGTCGGCGCCGCCGGTGCCGGCGCAGGCCGACCCGACTGCGCCGCTGGTCATCGACGGCCACGCCTGGGGGCCGCTGCGCACCGCCTGGATCCACCACTGCCACCCGTTCAACGTCAGCGGCAACCCCGCCCTCAGCGTGCCCGTGGGCTGGACGCGCGCCGGCCTGCCTGTCGGTCTGCAGTTCGTCGGCCCCTGGTATGCCGAGGCCCGGCTGCTGAAGGTCGCGGCCGAACTCGAAGCGCTTTCGCCGTGGACGCATCGCCGACCGCCGGTCTTGGATCCCCCGTCGTGATCGGGCGGCCGCTGGCCGCGCTGCTTCTCCCCGACCTTCCTCCTTCGATTGCCGGAGCCCACATGTCCTTGCCCTTCGTCGTTGCCCCGTCCTCCCTTCGCAAGGCCCTGTGCGCCGCAGCAGCGGCGGGCGCGCTTTGCGGCGCGACCCTGGCCGCGCCACCCCAGCGCGGCGGCACGCTCACGATCGTCGGAGCCGAGCCGCCTGCGCTGGTGTCGTTGACCAACACCACCGTCGGCGTGCGCGACATCAGCGCCAAGGTGACCGAGGGGCTGCTCGGCTTCGACGACCAGTTCAACCCGAGGCCGCTGCTGGCCACGGCGTGGACGGTGTCGGCCGACGGCAAGCGCTACTCGTTCCGGCTGCGCCCGGGCGTCAAGTGGCACGACGGCCAGCCGTTCAGCTCGGCCGACGTGGCCTATTCGATCCAGGAGCTCAAGCGCGCCAACCCGCGCGGGCGGACCAGCTTGGCCGGCGTGGAACGGGTGGAGACACCCGATCCGCTGACCGCCGTGATGGTGCTCTCGGCGCCCGCGCCGTACCTGCTGCGCGCATTGGCGGCGGCCGAGTCCCCGATCGTCCCCAAGCATGTCTACGAAAGAGGCGAGGCAGCGGCCGCGCAGAATGCCAACGCACCGGTCGGGACCGGGCCCTTCCGCTTCAAACAATGGGTGCGCGGCTCACACGTCGAACTCGAGCGCAACCCCGACTACTGGGATCGCGGCAAGCCCTACCTGGACCGTGTGATCTTCCGCTTCTCCGCCGACGCGGCGGCCATCGCCGCCGCGCTGGAGACGGGCGCGTCCGACTTCAGCACTTCGGTGTCGCTGGCCGACGTCGTCCGGCTGCAGAACCACCCCCGGCTGCACGCCGAGGCGCAGCCGAGCGCCTACCTCAACAACATCGCGGTCGTCGAGTTCAACCTGAAGAACGAGTTCTTCGGCCACCCGCAGGTGCGCAAGGCCGTCGCGCACGCGATCGACCTGAGCCTGCTGAACAAGGTGGCCTACCACCAGTTCGCCCAGCCGCTCGGTTCGCCCGTTCCGCCGACGCTCCTGCCCTTCCACGATCCCGGACTCAAGCCGTACAAGCACGACGCGGCGGCAGCCAACGCGCTGCTCGACGCCGCCGGATTCAAGCGCGGACCGGACGGCAAGCGCTTCGCCGCGACGATCGACTACTTTCCCACGCCCACGCTCAAGCAGGTGGCCGAGTACGTGAAGGCGGCGCTGGCACGTGTCGGCATCCACCTGACGGTGCGCAGTCAGGATCTGGGCGTTTTCGTCCAGCGCATCTACGCCAAGCGCGAGTTCGACCTCACGGTCAACGGGCTGGGTACGCTGTTCGATCCCACCGTGGGCGTCCAGCGCCTCTATGCGTCGAAGGATGCGGGCAAGGGGATCCCCTGGATCAATGCCCCGGGCTACCAGAACGCCGAGGTCGATGCCCTGCTGGGGCAAGCCGCCGTCGAGCCGGACAACGCCAAGCGCGTGGCGCAGTTCCGCCGTGTGCAGGCTGTGGTGATGGAGGAGTTGCCGCTCCTGCCGCTGGTGGCGGTGCCGCGCGGCAACGTGTGGAACCGGCGCGCGCACGACCTCTTCAACGGCGTCGAAGGTGCCGCGGGCAACCTCGCCGAGGCCTGGGTCGAAGCACCCAGACCCTGAGCGGCGGCGATCACTCCTGGCCGCCGGCCGTTTCCTGCGCCGCCATCCGGCGCAGGGCCTGCAAGGTGATGTCGACTGCGGGCGCGATGCCGGCGCTGCTGCGCACGACCGTGACGTGCGGCCCGAGCGGACTGCCGAGCGAGATCGGCAGGATGCGCAGCTGGCCGCGTTTCGCATAGCTCGTGGCGACGGTCCTCTGCATGAAATTCAGGAAGCCGTACTGCTCGACGAGCTGCAGGTTGGTTGCCAGCGGCGTCGACGATTCCACCGTGTTGCCGGGCAGCCGACCCGCCTGCGTCAGGAACAGCGCGTGCACGTGCGCATAGAGAAGGCCGCTGGCATGCGGCAGGACCCAGGGCTCGTCGATCAGATCGACGAGCGCGAGCGTCCTGGCGCGCGCGAAGCGGTGACTGCGGGCCGCTACGAGCACGAAATCGTCCTCGAAGAGCACGGACTGCTCGAGGCCGTTGGCCTCGTCGGGGTCGGTGACGACGCGGCACAGCGCGATATCGAGGCTGCCTTCGCGAATCCGCTCCACCAGGGGCCGTTGCGGCAGCTGCTCGAGCGAGAAGCGCATGTGCGGGAACTGCCGCTTCACCTCGCCCACGGCCGCCGGCAGCAGGCTCGCCGCCGGCGGCAGCAGCGACCCGATGCGCACGAGGCCGTGCGATCCGGTGCGCAGCGCCTGGATTTCCGCGTGCGCCTGCTGCACGTCGTACAGCACGCGGCGGGCATGCTGGATCAACGCACTGCCGTAGACGGTGGGCGTCATGCCGGCATGCGAGCGCTCGAACAGGCGCACGCCGAACGCCGATTCCAGCTCGGCCATCGCGCGCGTCGCAGCCGGCTGCGTCAGGTGCGTCCGCGCCGCCGCCTTGCGCAGCGATTGCGTATCGCCCAGTGCGTCCAGCAGCACCAACTGCCGGAACTTCAAGCGAAACGGCAGCGTCGCGATATCGGGCGGACGAGGGAGAAGTCGGGTCATTCGGCGGCTTCGAAGGGGTTCGCGCTGCAGGCGCGCGGCTCGGGCTCCATGGCTGTCCCGACTGGGGCCGAGCGCCGAGCCCGATCGTGCGCCAGCCCTTGCCTGCCTGCCCCCGCGGCCGGCAGATCCCCTCGGTCGACGGGCGATGCAATCCGGGCATTATGCGATCCCGTCATTCGATTTGGCGCTCCCGCGGCCCGATCCTAGACTGCCGCACGGATCTGCAGCCTGTGCCGTTCGGCCGCGTGCAGACGGAGAAATCGATGCGCGACGTATGGTCTCCCGCGCCGGAGACGCCCCGGGAAACCTACGAAACCATCTGCGCGGAGTTCCGGTGGCGGGTCCCCGCGACGTTCAACTTCGGCGCCGACGTGGTCGATCGTTGGGCACGCGAACGCGACGGTCCGGCGCTGATCTGGGAGGATGCGGCCGGAAACAGCCGCACCTGCAGCTACTCCGGCCTGTCGCAGCTGTCGAACCGGCTGGCGAACGCGTTGCGCACGCGCGGCGTGGCCAAGGGCGATCGCGTGCTCGTCATGCTGCCGCGCGTGCCCGAATGGTTCGTCGCGCTGATCGCGCTCATGAAGCTCGGCGCGGTGCCCGTGCCGTGCATCGAGATGCTCACGGCGCGCGACCTCGAGTATCGCGTGCGCAATGCCGAAGCCAAGGGCGTGATCTGCCGTCCCGGGCAGATCGGCAAGTTCGGCGCGGTCGAGGACGCACTCGCCGTCAAGATCGCACTCGGCTCGGCACCGGGCTGGCTCGACTGGGACGCGGAACTCGCGCGCGCGGCCGATGTTGCCGAGCCGGCGACCGTCGACGCCGAAGACCCCGCGATCATGTACTACACCTCTGGCTCGACGGGTCACCCGAAGGCCGTGGTGCAGGCCGCCCGCGCCGTCTACGCCTGGCGCACATCGGCGATCTACTGGCTCGACCTGCGCCCCGGCGACGTGATCTGGTGCACGGCCGACACCGGCTGGAGCAAGGCCGGGACCAGCATCCTCTTCGGTCCCCTCAGCTGCGGCGCCTGTTCGCTCTTCTACGACGGCCCCTTCGTCGCGCAAGAGCGCCCCGGACTCATCCGCCGACACAACGTCAGCGTCTACTGCGCACCCGGCACCGAAATCGCGCGCGTCGTCGGCGAGGTGGCGACCGCACGCGATCTGGGGCGCTTGCGGCGCGTGGTCACCGCCGGCGAGGCCCTGAGTCCTGCCGTGGCGCAGCGCTGGGAGCAGGCGACCGGCCTCCGCATCGATGAGGCCTACGGCCAGACCGAGGCCCTGATGCTGACGCTGAACTTCCCGAGCGAGCCCGTCCGGTACGGCTCGATGGGCCGGCCGGCGCCAGGCTGCGATCTCGACGTGATCGATGCGCAGGGCAAGCGGCTGGCGCCGGGCGAGGAAGGCGATCTGGCGCTCAAGCTGCCGAATCCTCAGCTCATGCTGGGCTACTGGAAGGACGCGGACCGGACGCAGGCCTGTGTGTTGAACTGCCTCGACGGTTCCTGGTACCTGACCAACGATCGCGCCCGCAAGGATGCGCAGGGCTATCTCTGGTATCGCGGGCGCTCGGACGACGTCATCAACTCGGCCGGCTATCGGATCGGACCGCTCGAGGTCGAGAATGCGCTGGCCGAACACCCGGCGGTCGAGGTCTGCGCGGTCGTGGGCAGCCCCGACGCTGAGCGCGGCGAGATCGTGAAGGCCTTCGTGATCCTGCGTCCCGGGGTACAAGCCGGCGCGGGGCTGACGCGGGAGTTGCAGGACCACGTCAAGTCCGTCACCGCGCCGTACAAGTATCCGCGCGCAATCGAATACGTCGACGAAATGCCCGCCACGGTCACGGGCAAGATCAACCGGCGTACCCTGCGCGAGCGCGAATACGCCAAGCTTCGCGGCGCGGGGTGAGCCGCCCGCGCGCCGATCGTCCGGCTGCCGCGCCCTCGCGCGAGCATGCGGCCGCGATGATCAGGAATGCGGTCGCGCCGGACCCGCCTGCTCCACGGCCTCGCCGGCATCACGCCAGGCCTTGAAACCGCCGTCGAGATGGGCCACGGGCTTCAGGCCCATGTCCTGCGCCGTCTTGGCCGCCAGTGCCGAGCGCCATCCTCCGGCGCAGTGGAAGATGAACTTCTTGTCCTGCTGGAATATCGGCTTGGCATAGGGACTTGCCGGATCGATCCAGAACTCGAGCATGCCGCGCGTGCATGAGAACGCGCCCGGGATACGCCCCTCGCGCACGATTTCGCGCGGGTCGCGCAGGTCGATGAACAGGGCCTCGCCGCGCTCGACTGCGGCTTTGGCTTCGGCCACCTTCAGGGTCTCGATCTGGGCGCTGGCCTCGTCGAGCAGCACCTTGATGCCGCGCAGGATCGTCTGAGGCATGACTCCGCTCCCCATTTGCGGTCGAATGGTGCGACGCGTGCGCGGCCTCTGCGGGCTTGCCGAGGCAGCCCGCCGCATGCGCCGGCCCCCGCACTCGTGATCAGAAGACGTGCGACATGCCGAGCGCGAAGAACGACGGATCGGCCCCCGCCGCCGACAGCGCCACGCCGTTCAGCGTGATGGCCGAGCGGCCGGCGTTGGCGATGCGCGCATGGCGTGCATACAGCGTCGTGCGCTTGGACAGCGTGTAGTCGTAGCCGAGCTGCAGGCCGTTCGCCTTGATGTCCGAGTCCCGCACCCGACGCTGCGCGAATTGCGCGAGCACGGCCTGCCGCTCGGCGAAGCCCCAGCGCAGCGAGACCATCGCGTTGGTGCTGTCCGGGACGTTCGGTTCGTCGGAGGCGTTCAGGTTGTAGGTGCCGTAGAGCGTCAGCGCGCCCACTCGATAGGTGGCGCCGACGAAGTGCGACACGCTCGGCTTGGGAGCGGGCGACGGCGCCGTCGTGCTGCCGCTGTTGATGCGCTGATAGCCGTAGCCCAGATAGAGCGGCCCTCCGGCGTATTGCAGGTTCATCCCCAGGCCGTTGCCCGACGAGTTGCTGGCCTCGCCGAACGTATACATCAGCTCGCCCCAGGCGCCGCCGACGCGCGGCGACGTGTAGCGCACCGAGTTGTCGATGAAGCCGGGCGTGAAGGCGGTGGTGGTGGCGCCGGACTGCTGCAGGAACATGTTCCAGCCCAGCGACGTGCGATTGCGCGCCAGCGGGTCGGAGGTCAGGCCGACGATGAAGGTCGGCGACCACATGCGGCCCAGGTCGACCGCCCCCCAGGGGCCGGAGACGCCGACGTGGTTCCAGCGGCTCCACCACTTGGCCGCGTTGTTCGGCATCCCGTCGTCGGCGTTGATGCCCGATTCCAGCCTGAAACTCGCCTTCAGCCCGCCGCCCAGATCCTCGCTGCCGCGCACACCGAAGCGCGACACCGTATTGAGGCCGGAGCTCAGGCGACGGATCTGCGACTTGCCGTTGTCGGCGATCTCGACGCCCAGATCGACGGCGCCGTAGACCTGCACGCCTTCTGCCGTCTGAGCCCAGGCGGGCGCTGGCGCGACCAGCGCCGCAGCGAGCCCGATCCCGGCCAATCCGTACCTCTTGCTCATCTCGGCGCTCCTCGGTTGTTGACTTCCCCGTGGTGCCACGCGGGGGGCGCCGATGGGCGCAGGACATCGATCGGGTCCAGTCTAGGGACGAGGGGTCACGCCGAATAATCGAAACAAGGGATCACGTGATGTGTCTTCGTGATCACGAGATCGGATTCGCCCCGTGGCCCCGCCGGGTGCCGGCTCCCGCCCGCGCGCGCCGGCAGCCGCGGCGCGACGGCAGCCGCGTGCGGGTGCGAGGTCGGCCCGGCCCCGCCGGGCTCAGAACGGCCCGCTCGCCAGCCAGCGCTCGATCTGCGGCTTGCGGTCGTTGCCCCAGAAGGGTTCGCCGTCGACGACGAAAAAGGGCGCGCCGAACACGCCGGCGGCGATGGCTTCGTCGTTGGCCTGCTTCAGGCGTGCCTTCCACTGCGGGTCGTTCCAGACGCGCTCGCACGCGTCGGCGTCGAGCCCCTCGGCCTGCGCCAGTGCACGCAGCGCCTGCGGCTCGCTCAGCGTGATGCCGCGCGTGAATACCGCGCGCAGCCCGGCGTGGGCCCAGGCCTCGGCCGCTTCGCTGCCGCGCGTGTCGTGCAGCCACCAGAAGATGCGCGCGGCGTTTTGTGTCGGCTGCGGGAACACCGCCGGCATGCAGTAGGGCAGTCCCTCGCAGCGCGCCGAGCGCGGGAAGTCGCGCAGCGAGTATTCGCGCTTGAGCGGGTGGCTTACCGGGCTCTTGAGCTCGGCGGCCTGGAAAGTGACGCCGAGCAGGATCGCGTGCCAGCGCACGCGCCGGCCATGGCGCGCCGCGAGCGCGCCGACCCACTCGCTCGCGATGTAGGAGTAAGGTGACGAGAAGTCGAACCAGAAGTCGAGCGCGCGCTCCATGGGATCCCTCCTGCGGCCGGCCCGGAGCGCCTGCTCCGATGCCGCCGCCGATGGCGGCCGGCGCTGCCGGGCCGCGGCCGCAGCATACGCCGCCCGGGGCCTGCCGCTACGATGCGCCGGTGCCCTGGCTCGACGTCCTGCTCGCCGCGGCGGCCTTCGCCGTTGCGCTGGCGCTGCGTCCCTGGCGTGCGCTGCCGCGCACCGGCCCGCCCTGGCCCTGGCTGGCCTGGGGCGCGGCGATGCCGCTGACGTGGACGGCCGACCGGCTGAGCGGCGCCCCGCTCGCGCCGCCGCTTTCGGGCAGCTGTCTGCTGATGCTGATGGCGGGCTGGCCGCTGGCCATGCTGGGCCTGGCGCCGGTGGCGCTGGCGGCCGCCTGGCTCGGCGACCTCACGGCCGACCAGGCGCTGCAACGCCTGGTCTGGCTCGGCATCGTGCCGGCGACGTTCGCCCTCGCCCTCGGCGCCGCGGTCCGGCGCTGGCTGCCGCCGCATCTGTTCGTCTACATCCTCGGCCGCGGCTTCTTCGCCACGGCGCTGGCCGGCATGGCGGCGGCCGGCATCGCCCTCGCGCTCGCAAGCGGCGCCGCGCCGGCGGCCGCGGCACGGCCCGACGCCTTCGAGCTCATGCTCGCACGCGGTCTGGTCGCGTGGGGCGACGCCTTCCTCACCGGGATGCTGGTCGCGATCTTCGTGGCGCTGCGCCCGCATTGGCTGGCGACCTACGCCGATCGCATCTATCTGCCGGCGCGTCCGCACGACGGGCGCGGCGGGCCGTGAACGGCGGTGCGCCCCGCCGCGCTATTCGAACCGCCGCACGATGGCGCTGCCGAGGCGCCGCAGCAGCACGCGTGGGGTGGCGCGCGCGGCCAGGACCGCCGCCTGGTTGAGCGTGCCTGGAATGCAGACCAGCGCGCCGTCCAGGCAGGCGGCGACCCCCTCGGCAGCGACGGCATCGGCCTCGCCGATCACGATCGGCGGCAGGCGCTGCAGTCCGCGGCTGCCGCGCTGCGCGCCGCGCAGCATCGGCGTGGCCGTGATTCCCGGGCACAGCGTCGTCACCGTCACGCCCGAGCCGCGCAGCTCCTCGGCCAGCGCTTCGCTGAGCGCGAGCAGGTAGGCCTTGCTCGCAGCGTAGGCGGCAAGCCGGGGCAAGGGCTGGAATGCCGCCACGCTGGCCACGTTGAGCACGCGGCCGGCGCCGCGGCGCAGCATCGGCGGCAGGAACTGCGCGAGCATCTGCGTCGTCGCGCCGACGTTGAGCTCGACGACCGCGCGGTGCTGCTCGGCCGTCTGGCGCGCGAACTCGCCCCAGCCGACGACGCCGGCGTTGTTGACGAGGACGTCGACGCGGCAACGTGCACGCCGCAGTGCAGCGGCGAGCGCGCGCGGCGCGTCGGGCACGCTCAGGTCGCAGGCGTGCACGTGCACGCGCACGCCCTGCTCGGTACGCAGCGCCTGCGCCAGCGCCTGCAGCCGCTCGACGCCGCGCGCCACCAGCACGAGATCGAAGCCCAGCTGCGCGAAGCGGCGCGCCAGCGCCTCGCCGATGCCCGACGAGGCCCCGGTGACGAGCGCGGTGCCGGCGGCGCGCGCTTCGCGCCGCGGCGCCGCGCCCGGCCGGCGGCGCGCCGTCGTGCTCACGTCGGGCGCGCCGGCGCGCCGCCGGCGGACGCTGCGGCGCGGCGGCCGCGGCGCGTCGCGGCCGCCGCACGCTGCGCCCGCCTCTCGGTGACGCGCACGAGCTCGGCAAACGCCACTTCGAGCGCGCCCGAGAGCTCGGCGGCGTCGGGCACCGCGTCGCGCGCCGTCGTGAAGCCGAAGCCCAGCGTGCCGGCGTAGCTCATCACCGTGAGATTGAGCCCGAGCCCGTGCTCGACGATCGACAGCGGCCAGTAGCTGCACATGCGTGCGCCGGCCGCGTACAGCGGCACCTGCGGCCCCGGCACGTTGGAGATCACGAGATTGGCGATCGGCGGCACCGCGCCGGCCAGGCCGCTGCGCCCGTAGGCCAGCGCCAGCCCGTGCAGCACCCACGGCATCGTGATCGACGGGAAGTCGGTCGGAACGATGCCGCGGGCGCGCCCGGCGAACGCCTTCATCGCCCCGGCGGCGTCGCGGATCGCGTGCAGGCGGCGCACCGGGTCGGCGAGGTCGGTGTGCAGGTTGACGAGCGACATCGTCGCCTGCGTCGTGTACTCGGTGTTGCCGGGCGCGCGCAGCGAGATCGGCATCGCGGCGATGAGCGGCCTGGCCGGGATGCCGCCGTGGCGCGCCAGCCAGCGCCGCAGCGCGCCGCTGGCCAGCGCCAGCACGACGTCGTTGAGCTTGGCCTCGTGCGCGGCGGCGAGCTCCTTGAGCACGGCCAGCGGCAGCGAGTGCGCCGCGAAGCCGCGCCGATGCGAGATCGGCACGTTGAGGGCGGTGCGCGGGCCGAAGGCGAAGTTCTGGCCCAGCCCGCCCTTTCCCGGGCCGGCGCCGCCGCCGACCAGTCCGCCGAGCGTGCGCAGGACGTCGGGCAGGTGGCGCACGAACTTGACGAACTGCCCGGCGTCGTGCTCGAGCGCCGCCGCCGCCAGCTCGGCCATGCCGGGTTCGGCTGGCGCCGGCTCGACGGCGCCGCGCGCTGCACGCGGCCGCCTGGCCCGGGGCGCGAGATCGAACAGCGCGCGCGCCAGCAGCACGCCGGCCTGGCCGTCGAGCACGGCATGGTGCACCTTGATGTAGTAGCCGGCCTGGCCCGGCGGCAGGCCGTCGATGACGAACAGGCGCCACAGCGGTCGCGTGCGGTCGAGCAGTTCGCCGTGCAGGTGCGCCGCCATGTCCTCGAGCTCGGCCTGGCCGCCGGGCGCGCGCAGCGTCACGCGCTGCACATGCCAGTCCAGGTCGACCGTGCGGTCCTCGATCCAGGCCGGATTGGCGAACTGCAGCGGCATCGGCGCGAGCCGGCGCGTCAGCACCGGCGCCAGCCGCAGCCGCCCGGCCATCAGGCGCTTGATCTCGGCGTGGAAGTCGCCGCGCCAGCCCGCGGGCAGCTCGAAGCGATGCAGCGAGGCCACATGCATCGGCGTCGCCGGCGTCTCGAGGTGCAGGAAGGCCCCGTCCAGCCCGCTCAGCGGCAGGATCTCGGTCGCACCACCGGCCGGCGTCATGATCGCTTCTCCCCGGCCGGCGCCGCGCCGGCCTTGCGCGTCGATGCTGAACGCGACCGCGCCGCCGCAAGCTGAGGCAGGTCAATGCCGGTTCCGGCGGCTGCGCAATCCGCCCGCGGTGCGCGCCCGAAATCCGTGGCAGGATGCCGGTACCGCCGCGGCGCCGTACGGACCTGCATGAACACGACCACCCAACGCCACCCGCATGTGGGCGAGCCGCATCTGCTGTTCCAGCTCGCCGAGTGGCGCGCCACCCTCGAGATGGCCCTGCTGCCCTGGGCCCTGCCCTGGTTGATGTACGCGCCGCGCGGCGACGGCCATCCGGTGCTGCTGCTGCCCGGCTTCATGGCCAACGAGCGCACCCTGGCGGCGCTGAAGTGGTTTCTCGCCAACCGCGGCTACGACGTGCACACCTGGGGCTTCGGCCGCAACGTGGGCTTCAACAGCCGCCATGCGCTGGCGGTGGAGCAGAAGATCCGCTACATGCACCATGTCGGCGGGCGCAAGGTCAGCCTGGTCGGCTGGAGCCTGGGCGGCTCCTTCGCCCTCTACGGCGCGCACCAGGCGCCCGAATGCGTGCGCACGGTGGTCACGCTGGGCAGCCCGATCTCGCTGGGCGAGGAGGGCAGCCGTTCGCCGCAGCTGATCAAGACGCTGTACCGCTGGATCGGGCACCCGCTGGGGCCCGAGGTTCACGCGATGCAGCCGCGCGTCAAGATGCTGCGCCAGCGCAAGCTGGTGAGCGTGCCCACCAGTTGCCTGTACTCGCTGAGCGACGGCGTCGTGCCGCCGCAGGAGGCCACCCTGAGCGGCGAGCCGGGGCTGCACGAGAACATCCGCGTCTCGAGCAGCCACATGGGGCTGGGCTTCAATCCGATGGTGCTGGCCATCGTCGCCGAACGTCTGGCGCAGCCCGAAGGGGAGTGGCAGCCGTTCACGCCGCAGGGATGGTGGGCTCCGCTGTACCGCTGCGTGACGCACGCGAGCGTCCCTTTCTAGGCGCGCTGCCGGCGCGCGCCCGGGGCGGGCGCGGGGCGGCGGCACGCGCGGCGGCCAGCAGATCCTGGAAGGCGTCGCGCACGCACTGCGCGAAGACTTCGGGGTCGGGCATCAGGTCGCGGCACGAGGTCGGCGAGATGACGATGCGCCCGTCGTAGCTCGTGGCCGCGAATGCCAGCCCCATGCCGTCGGAGATCGGCATCATCGCCGAGAAGTAGGTCATGCGGGCCCCGCACAGGTACAGCGGCTGCCGGGGTCCGGGCACGTTCGCGACGGTGCAGGCGACCGTCGGCATGCGCCGCGTGCTCGCGCCCGTCGCGCGACCGAGCAGCTTGCCGCTCAGCGCCAGCCCCGCGGCCGGCGCCTGCCCGCTCGCCCGGGACAGCTCGGGTGCGCCGATGGCACGCGCCACCAGCTCGGACGATGCGGTCTGCGCCTGCACGTGCGCCAGGCGCTGCACCGCGTCGGCGATCGCGGTGCCGAGCTCGATCTCGGTCCAGGCCAGTTGCCCGGAACCGTCGGCGCCGGCGTCCTGGTCGCGCACGTAGAACGGCGTCATCGCGCTCAGGCTCGTCTCGGGCAGTTCGCCGTGCAGGTCCAGGTAGCGGCGCAGGCCGCCGCCGCACACCGCGAGCACGACGTCGTTCACGCTGGCGCCGGCCACGAGGGCGCGGATCGCCTTGAATTCCTCGAACAGGAAGCGCCGCGTCTCGAACACGCGATGCGGCGAGACGACGGAGTTGAAACGCGTCAGCGGCAGGGCGTGCGGCGAGCCCATCAGCTCGCCGGCCAGCCCCGCGGCCGCCTGCGCGGCCTGCCCCAGCCGGCGCCCCACCGGGCCGGCGATCCACCACGGCTGCGTCATCGTGTGCGAGAGGCCGCGCGCGAACATCTCCATGGGTGCCGGCGGGCGGCTCGGAAACCAGGGCTGCGGCGGCTGCGGCTTGGGCGGCACGGCTTCGGTGTCGTGCAGCAGCTGCGTGATCTCGCTGCCGAGCTCGACGTCGATCGCCGCGTGGTGGGTCTTGGCCAGCAGCGCGAAGCTGCCGGCGGGAAGCTCGAGCAGGCTGTCGAGCCCCTCGATGACGTAGATTTCCCACAGCGGCCGCTGCGGGTCGAGCGGCCGTGCGTGGATGCGCGCGGCCTGGATGCAGAACTGGCGCCAGTCGCCCGGCTTGGGCAGCGCGATGTGCCGCACGTGGTATTCGAGGTCGAAGTTCTCGTCGTCGACCCAGTACGGGCGGTCGAGATCGAGCGGCACGCGCAGCACCCGGCGGCGCAGCATCGGCAGCTTGTCGATGCGGCTGGCGATGCGCTCGAGGATGCTCTTGAAGCGCACCTTGCCGCCCGGTGCCGTGCTCTGGTTGTAGATGTGCAGCAGCGTGACGTTGGCGTTGGCATGCTGCGTGTCCGAGTACAGGAACGAAGCGTCCTGGGCGCTGAGCTGCTGCATCATGGTGTTCTCCTTTCGAGCCGCCCTCAGCGGCGCCAGAACTGCGGCGTGAAGAGTACCAGCACCGCCAGCAGCTCCAGACGCCCGAGCAGCATGGCGACGATGCAGACCCAGGTCTGCAGCCCGCCGAGGCCGCCGTAGTTCACGGCCGGGCCGACCTCACCGAGGCCGGGGCCGATGTTGTTGAGGCAGGCCACCACGGCCGTGAAGGCCGTGACCGCGTCCAGCCCGCTGAACAGCAGCAGCATCGTCAGCGTGACCAGCGTCGCGCCGTAGGCCATCATGAAGGCGATCACGCTCTGCATCACGCGCTCGCCGACGGCGCGCCCGCCCAGCACCACGGGGTTGACGACGTTCGGATGCACGATGCGGACCATCTCGCGCCGGGCCTGCTTGAGCAGCAGCAGCATGCGCACCATCTTGATGCCGCCGCCGGTGCTGCCCGCGCAGGTGGCGAAGCAGCCCAGCAGGATCATCAGGAAGGGCGCGAACAGCGGCCACTGCGCGTAGTCGTGCGTGGCGAAGCCGGTCGTCGTCGCCACCGAGACGACGTGGAACGCGGCCTGGCGCAGCGCCGCCGCCCAGTCGGCCACGGTGCCCTTGGCCACCAGGTCGCCGGCGACGAGCAAGGTCGCGCCCAGCAGCGCGCCGACGAAGGCCTGCGCCTCCGGGTTGCGCAGCAGCGGGCGCGGCGAGCGCGCGCGCCAGGCGGCGAAGTACAGCGTCAGGTTGACGCCGGCCAGCAGCATGAACAGGATCGCCACCGACTCGATGGCGGCCGAGTTCCAGTAGCCGAAGCTCGCGTCGTGGCTCGAGAACCCGCCCAGGCTGACGGTGGCGTTCATGTGCATGAAGGCGTCGAGCCATTCCATCCCGGCGGCGCGGTACGCCAGCATGCACGCCAGCGACAGCAGCGCGTAGGTGCTCCAGATCGCGCGCGCGGTGTCGGCGATGCGCGGCGTGAGCTTCTGGTCCTTCAGCGGGCCGGTGGTCTCGGTCTTGAAGAGCTGGGTGCCGCCGACGCCGAGCAGCGGCAGCACCGCCACCGCGAGGATGATGATGCCCAGGCCACCCACCCACATCATGAAGCAGCGCCACAGGTTCACCGAAGCGGGCAGCTTGTCGAGGCCGCTGAGCACGGTGGCGCCTGTGGCGGTGAGACCGGAGACCGCCTCGAAGCAAGCGCGCGTGAAGTCGATGCCCGGCACCGCCAGCAGCAGCGGCAGCGCGCCGGCCAGCGGCAGCAGGCCCCAGGTCAGGCCGACGAGCAGGAAGCCGTCGCGCGGCTGCAGCTCGCGCCGGAAGCGCCGCGCGGCCAGCCCGAGCGCCAGGCCGGCGCCCAGCGTGATGCCGAAGCCGGCACCGAAGGCCGATTCGGCACCGTCGCCGGTGACCAGCGCGAAGGCCAGCGGCAGCAGCATCAGCAGCGAGAACGCCGCCACGATGCGGCCCACGAGCGCAACGACGCCGAGCGCACCCATCAGAAGAGCGTCGCCCGCACCGGGGGCGGGTTTTCGATCGCGCGCACCGGCCGCCTGGCCGGCACGAAGAAGATCAAGTCGTCTCGCGGCCGGATCGCCGTGCCGTCGCGCGGGGCGGCAGCGTGCGGCCGGCCGTTCGCGGCGCCGCCGGTGGCCGGGCGGCGGCATACCGGCCACGCTGCATCGGGCCCGGCGAGCAACGCCACGGGCGCCTCGCGCCTCGGAGCCGAGACGAGCCGGGCCGTCGGAGTGGGGTCATGACGAGGTTGACTGTCTCGCATCGGACGCATCACGCGATTCTCCAACCACGGCGGCTCCTCGCCGCTGGGGCAGCAGCCGCGGAGTGCCGAACGATCGCGGTAGACGCCCGGATCCCGGCCGTGGAACGCACGGCCACCCCGGGAACCGGATCGGGTCGGCTGCCGGCGGGACCGCCGTTCCTCCGGCGGCAATCGTTCGGCGCGCCGGCCGGTCGCGCCGCACCGCACCGACGCCCGAAGAGGGCCCGGCCGGCATCCGCCGCCGCCGCCCGGATTCGCTCCGCAAGCCGGAGCCGGCCAAGGCACGCGCAGCGCGTGACCGCGGGTGCCGGACGAATGGCGGACCTGCGCGCCCGGCACTCGCCGGGGCCCGATGCGGGTACGCGACGGTGGGCCGGCGTGCGGCGCCGGGAGCGTGGGCGGCACGTATCCAGCCCCGCGCCGTGGCGAGTCGCGCTGCCGGGCAAGGCGCGCGCGAGGCGCGTGGTGCGTGCCACGCAACGAACCTGCAACAGCGCCCGACGCCGCGAATCGCGGCGGCCCGAGGGTCGGCCCCGGCTGAAGGCCCATGCGGCGTTGCGCCGCTGGCCCGGGCGTCCGGCCCGGGGCGCGCGCCGCGTCTTGCCTGGGGCCTACAGCCGAGGCCGACGCGGAGCTGGATTCCTGCCGCCCACGCTCCTAGGCGCCCTCACGGGCGATCGCGGTACATCGGATAGAGCGTCTTCTCCTCACGCACGATGCGATCGCCGAGCGTGCGGCCGATGTCGGCCCACGCCTGCAGGAATGCGGCCTGCCGCTGCGGCGCGTGCTCGAGGTCCTTCTGCTCGTCGAGAAAGCCGATCACCACGCGCCCGATCGCACCCATCTCGGATGCGAAGCTCTTCATCAGCGCCATCGCCTCCGGGTCGCCCGCAACCTGCTGCTTGAGGTAGGTGTACAGGCGGATGCTCTCGCTGAGCAGGTGATCGGTCAGCGCCGAGCGAAAGCGCTGCAGCGCGGCGTCGACACCGGCCCACTGGCCGGCTTGGGCCGCCGCCGTGGCCTGGCCGAACAACGCGAGCAATCGGCGATGGTCCTCGTGATACTGGCCGATGAGGTCGGGGTTGTAGCCGATGCCCCTGGCCTGCCGCGCTGCCGGCTCGGCGAGCCGCCCGGGTGGCGGCACCGGCGGTTGCGGCAGCGCGGGCGTCACTGTGATGCCGGCACTTGCGCCACGCGTCCTCTTGCCTTTCAGCCAGTCGAACATCTCCGCCTCTCGCGTCGTCGCGCATCGCGGGGATCTGCCGGACGCGCGTGGCTCACCGCTTCGGCCGGTGCGCGATCAGGCGCCGCGCGGCCCGTCGCCCGCTTGCCGCCGCGCGAAACCGCACCGCCTGTGCGGTCTGCGCAGTGTATTCGGCAGTCGGCACGATGGGCTGAGAGCCTGTGAAGGCGTGAATCTGCGCGGGCGTGATTCACGTCTTCACGGGCTCTGAGAGCCCCCGGCCGCCGCCGGCCGACCCGGGCGCACCGTCTTGCCGCGGTCCTGGGTCACGCCCCCCGTCGGAGCATCGAGAGCCGGCCCTCGCCACCCATGCGCGCGACGCGGGTGCGGCCGCAGTGCAAGCGCCGCCAGGATGCCGCGAGCCCACGCACTGCGGCGCCGGGCGCGGCCGTCAGAAGAACGTCGCCCGCACCTGGAACAGCTTCTCGATCTCGCGCACCGAGCGCTTGCTCGGCACGAAGACGATCACGTGGTCGTGCTGCAGGATCGTCGTGTCGTGGTGCGGGATGATGACGCGCGGCCTGGCGTTCTCGGCCGCGCTGCCGTCGGCCAGGTGCAGCCCGCGCACGATGGCGCCGATGCGTGCGCCCGCAGGCAGTTCGAGCTCGTCGATGCGCCGATCGGCGATGCGGCAGTGCCTGGCGTCGCCGCGCACCACCGCCTCCAGCGCCTCGGCAGCGCCGCGGCGCAGGCTGTGCACGGCCTCGACGTCGCCGCGCCGCACATGGGTGAGCAGCTCGCCCAGCACGGCGTGCGCCGGCGAGATCGCGATGTCGATCGCCGTGCCCTGCACCAGATCGGCGTAGGCGCGGCGGTTGATGACGCTGGCCACGCGGCGCACGCCCAGGCGCTTGGCCAGCAGGCAGGACATGATGTTGTCCTCGTCGTCGCTGGTGAGCGCGACGAACAGGTCCATGTCCTGCACGTTCTCGCCGCCGAGCAGCGCCTCGTCGGTGGCGTCGCCCTGCAGCACCAGCACCTCGGCGGGCAGCTGAGCGGCCAGGTACTCGCAGCGCGCCCGGCTGGGCTCGACGATCTTGATGACATGGTCGCGCTGCAGCTGGCGCGCCAGCCTCAGACCGACCTTGCCGCCGCCGGCGATCATCACCCGGCGCGTCGGCTCGCCCAGCTTGCCCAGCGCGCCGAGCACGCGCGGCAGATGCGCGGTGGCCGCCAGCACGAACACCTCGTCGCCGGGCTCGACCTGGGTCGTGCCGTCCAGCCGCGCCAGCGCCTTGTTGCTGCGGTAGATCGCGACGATGCGCATCTCGGCCTCGGGCACGAGCGCCGGGATCTCGGCCAGCGGGCGACGCACCATCGGCCCCTCGGTCACCGCGCGCACCGCCACCAGGCTCACCAGCCCGCGCGCGAACTCGAGCACCTGCAGCGCGCTCGGATACTCGATCAGCTTGCCGATGTAGCGCGTCACGCTCGCCTCGGGGCAGATGACGCGGTCGACGGCAAAGCCCGCCTTGTCGAGCAGCGGGCTGCCGTCGCCGAACTCGTCGCTGCGCACGCGCGCGATCGTCGTCGGCACGCCGAAGACGTCGTGCGCCACCTTGCAGGCGACGAGATTGGTCTCGTCCAGCGGCGCGCAGGCGATCAGCATGTCGGTGTCCTCGATGCCGGCGTCGCGCAGCACCGAGGGCTGGATGCCGTTGCCGGCCACCGTGCGCAGGTCCAGCCGCGCCTGCAGCTCGCCCAGCCGCTGCACGTCGCTGTCGACGACGGTGATGTCGTTCTTCTCCGAGGCCAGCGCCTCGGCCACGCTTTCGCCCACACGCCCGGCGCCGAGGATCAGGATCTTCACGGCGTCCGATTATCCCGAGGCGGATACAGCCGCCGCAGCGCGCTGCGCAGCGCTTGTTCGACGATCGGCTGCAGCGCCGCGCCCAGCCGCTCGGCCTCGCCCGGTGCCTCGCCGCGCTCGCTGCGGCTGCGCCACAGCGCGGCCAGCGCCGGTGCGTGCGGCGCCAGCGCCTCGTGCACCGCGGCCGGCCAGTGCGGCGCCGCCTCACCCGACGCCCAGTCGCCGCGGCCGCGCCCGAAATGCGCCACCGCCAGGTAGCGCAGCAGCGCCGCCTCGACCAGGGCCGGCATCGCCTCGGCATCCCAGCGCGCCCAGCTGCGGTCGGTGCCGCGCACGACGTTGAGCCCGCGCGCCAGCCCGGCCGCCCCGAGCGCACCGAGGATGCCGCCGGCCAGCAGCCCGCCGCCGAGCGTGAGGCCGCCGCTGGCCAGATCGGCGCCCAGACCGCCGAGCGCACCGCTGAGCGCGCCGCCCAGCATGGCGGCGCGGCTCTCGGGAACGCGCCGATGCTGCTGCACCTGGCCGGCCACGCGCGCCAGCACCTCGGCCAGTGCGTCGGCGTCGGCGCGTCCGCCGATGCGGTGCAGCTCGAGCAGTGCCTGCGTGCCGGCGCGCACCTCGCGCTCGAGCGCCTGCTCGAGCAGGCGCTGCGCTGCCCCGTCCCCGGCGTCGTCGCGCGCCGTGCCCAGGCGGCGCAGCAGGCCGCCCCAGCCCGGCGCAGCCGCGTCGCCGTCGAGCGCGACGCGCGCCGCGGCGATGCGGCCGATGTCCTGCGCCACCAGCCGCGTCGCCTCGACGAAGCGCGCCTCGCCCTGCGCGGCGTGCGCGGCGGCCAGGCGCACCATCGCGGCGGCACGCTCGCCGTCGAGTGCGCGCGTCACCGCGTCGAGCAGCGCGCCCTCCTGCACCCAGCAGCGCGCGAAGGCGTCCAGCGGCAGCACCTCGCGCACCTGCGCAGCGGCCGGCCAGCGCGCCAGACGTTCACGCCAGGCGTCGCGTTCGGCCGCCTCGTCGGCCGGCGCACGCGGCACGCCGAGCTGATTGAGCAGCACGACCACGGGCTTGCCCAGCCAGGCCAGCAGTTCCATCTCGGCGGCCAGATAGCCGGCCGCGGGCTCGCCCGCGTCGACGAGGTAGAGCACGACGTCGCTCGCCTCGCGCACATGCCGCAGCGCCTGCTGGCTGGCCCAGAACGCGCGGTCGCGCCAGCGGTCCCAGACTTCGCCCAGCAGCCAGCCGAGCGGCTGCGCACGCTGGCGCATGCGGCGCACCAGGCGCACGCTGTCGCCGAAGCCGGGCGTGTCCCACAGCAGCAGGCGGTCGCCCGCCTCTGTGACGACGAGCTCGTGGCGCGTCGCGAACTCGGTGACATGCGGCGCGTCGCGCACTTCGCCGACGTCGGCCGCCAGCAAGGTGCGCGCCAGCGTCGTCTTGCCGACGTTGGTGTGCGCCAGCAGGCTGAGCGCGATCTCGCTCACCGGACGGCCCCGCCTGCCTTGCGCCGCGCCGCGCGCGCCTGCGGCCGGCTGCGCCCACCTCGCAAGGCCGGCTCCGCGCCCTGCTCGAGGCGGCGCAGGCCCGACACCGGGCGCGTCATGCGCAATGCCCCGCGGCCGGCGCCTGCGCCAGCGCGTCTTCGAATGCCTGGACCGCGGCCTCAGCCGGCGCCTCCTGCAGCGGCAGGCTCAGCGCGGCCAGTCCATGCGCGGCCGCCAGCGCCTGCCAGGCGTTGCTGCGCTCGGTTCGCCGCGCCGGCAGCGTCGCGAAGCGCCGCGCGAAGTCGGTCGTGTCGACCAGCACCAGCAGCGGCAGCGCCTTCGCCTGCAGCGCGGCGAGAAAGCGGCCCTGCGCCTCGGGCTCGGGCGTGGCGGCGGCGTCGAACAGCGCCAGGCGCAGCGTCGTGCCCGGCGGCACCGGCGCGACGGCAGCCTGTTCCTCGTCGCCATAGGCCAGCGGCGGCGCGAAGTCCAGCCGCACGTCGACGCCGAACACGCGCGCGGCCAGCGTGCGCAGGCCCAGCACCGCGGCCGGCGCCGGTGCCGTGCCATGCGGGAGCACCTGCAGCCGGGCGCGCGCGCGCCGCGCCTGCGTCAACAGGCGCTGGAAATAGGGCTCGCGCAGATCGATCACGAAGCCATGCGCGCGCCGCGCCGCCGCCAGCGTTGCGCCGAGCGCGAGCAGCAGGCGCGGCACGACGACGGTCAGCGCCAGTGTCACCGCGCACAGATGGATCCAGGGTGCGGCCGTCGCCGTCGCGCCGCCTTCGGGGCCGATGCGCAGCGCGGCGAAACCGGCAGCGTCGGGCAGCGCGATGCCGCTGGCGCGGCTGGCCGGCGCCAGCAAGGTGCCGAGCAAGGCCTGCACCGCCTGCGGCTCGAGGAAGGTGCTCTGCCAGCCCGCGCGCAGGTCGAACACCAGGCCGCGCAGGTACATCCCGGCCACCAGCCCGCCGGCCAGCGCCGCGGCCGCCAGGTGCAGCAGCAGCGCGGCGCGCGCAGCCAGCAGCGCGGCGCTGCGTTCGGCCCAGTCGGCCGAGAAGGCCGCCAGCGGCCCGAGCGTGGCCGTGCCGCGCGGCAGCGTGCGCGCGCGCATCCAGGCACGCAGCGCGCGCCGCAGACCGGCAGTCTGCGCCGGGCGCGGCCTGCGCAGCGCCTGCCGCAGCACGAACAGGTAGACGAGCAGATTCCAGCCGAGCACGGCGAGCCAGGGCGGCGCCAGCAGGTTCAGCGTGCGGCCGCCGAGGGCATCGCCGGCCAGCCCGACGACCAGGCCGCCGAGCACCGCCGCCAGCACCCAGGCGGGCCGCCAGCCGCCGCGCTCGGCCGCCAGCGCCAGCGGCCGGCTGCGCGGCAGCAGACGCTCGCAGGCGTGGCGCGTGCGCGCCAGCAGCCAGGCCAGGTCGGGCGCGCCTGCACCCGCGGTCTCGTTGGCCAAACGCGTGGCCCAGGCCGCATCCTCGGGCGACCACAGCGCGCCCGGCATCCGGCCCGGCGGCGCCGTCTCGCAGGCGCGCACGAGCAGCACGCGGCGTGCGCTGGCTTCGTCGAGGCGGGCGGGGTCGGCACTCACGGCTTGGCGCAATGTAGCGCCAAGCCGCCGCGCGGCCGCGCGGCCGGGCCGCCGGCAGACGCGCCGCCGCGCCGGTCCTCTCAAGCAAATGTGGCTCTGCCACTTTGCTTGACCCCCCCCGGGGGGGCGGGCTGGGCGCAGCCCGGCCCTGGGGGCGCTCAGGAAGCGTGCAGCAACGCCACCAGTTCGGCCTGACTATGCGCGCCGGTCTTCTCGTACATCACGCCGACATGCGTGCGCACGGTCGAGATCTTGACGCCGAGCGCCTCGGCCGCGTGCGCCGGGCGCATGCCCTGGCACAGCATCTCGGCCAGGCGCGCTTGCGTGCGCGTGAAGCGAAAGCGGCGGCGCATCGCATCGCCGCGCACCAGCGCCACGCGCTCGATCGTCGCGAGCACCCAGCCGCCTCCCGACGGCATGGCCTCGAGCTTGATCTGCATCGGTGCGCCCTCGGCGTCGAGCGGCAGCACCACGCCGTGGCCGGCCGCGACCTCCGGATACCACCGGGTCACCGGAACCCAGCGGCCGCCCTGGCGCAGCGCAAGGCGACCGGCGGCGTCGCGCCACAGGCCCTCGCAGCGCTCGAGGCGGCCGAGCGCGCCGGCGCTCGCCTCGAGCAGGCTGCCCTGCGCGTCGACCACGAGCAGCGGCGTGTCCAGGTGCTGCAGCAGGCATTGGGCGATGGCCGCCAGGCGTTGCATGCGGCTCGGATGCACCGGCGCCTCGGTGTCGGCAGCCGGCAGCTGGGCGGGTGAGTGCGACATCGTCATCTCCTGGGTGGATGACCGCATTGCAACGCCGCGCGCGCCGCCGCCGAATGACACCGAGGTATCCGACGCCGGGCCCTGTGCCGGCGCAGGGCGCCGGCGTCCGCATGCCGCCCACGCTCCTACGCCAGTGCGCGCCCGATGAGGATCTTCTGCACCTCGCTCGTGCCCTCGTAGAGCTGCGTCACGCGCACGTCGCGGTAGATGCGCTCGACCGGAAAGTCGCTGACGTAGCCGTAGCCGCCGAAGACCTGGATCGCGGCCGAGCACACGCGCTCGGCCATCTCGCTGGCGAAGAGCTTGGCCATCGCGGCCTCCTTCAGGCAGGGCCGGCCGGCGTCCTTGAGCGCGGCGGCGTGGTGCGCAAGCTGGCGCGCCGCCTCGATCTGCATGGCGCATTCGGCGAGCTTGAACTGCACGCCCTGGTGCTCGAAGATCGGCTCGCCGAAGGCGCGGCGCTCCTTGCTGTAGGCCAGCGCCGCCTCGAACGCCGCACGCGCCATGCCAACGGCCTGGCTGGCGATGCCGATGCGCCCGCCCTCGAGCCCGGAGAGTGCGATCTTCAGGCCCATCCCCTCCTCGCCCAGCAGGTACTCGGCCGGCACGCGGCAGCCTTCGAACAGGATCTGCGCCGTGTCGCTGGCGTGCTGACCCATCTTGTCCTCGAGCCGCGCCACCACGTAGCCCGGCGTCGCGGTCGGCACGAGGAAGGCGCTGATGCCCTTCTTGCCCGCCGCGCGGTCGGTCACCGCCATCACGATGGCCAGGTCGCCGTTCTTGCCGCTGGTGATGAACTGCTTGACGCCGTCGAGCACATAGTGCGCACCGTCGCGCACGGCGGTCGTCTTCAGGCCCCCGGCCTCGGAGCCGACGTGCGGTTCGGTCAGACAGAAGGCGCCCAGCATGTCGCCGCGCGCCAGCGGCCTGAGGAAGCGCTCCTTCTGCGCGACGCTGCCGAAGGCCGTGAGGATCGAGCACACCGGGCAGTTGTTGACGCTCACCACCGTGCTCGTGGCGCCGTCGCCGGCGGCGATCTCCTCGAGGATGACGGCCAGCGCGAGGTAGTCGAGCCCCGCGCCGCCCCATTGCTCCGGTACGGCCACGCCGTAGCAGCCCAGGTCGGCCAGGCCGCGCAGCTCGGCCTTCGGGAAGTGATGGCTCTTGTCCCAGGCCGCCGCCTGCGGCGCGATGCGCTCCTGCACGAAGCTGCGCACGGCGTCCTGCACGGCCAGATGGTCGTCGCTCAACAGCATCGCGTCCCTCCCGTGGCCCGCATCCGGGCCGCTCACGCGCCGGCCGGGCGCTCGCGCAGCAGCCGCAGCGCCAGGCCGACGAAGAGCAGCCCGCCGGCCGCGCCCGTCCAGCGACGCAGGCGTTCGCTCGCGCTCGCCTGCCCCAGGCGCGCCGCCAGGGCCACCAGCACGAGCAGGAACAGCAGGCTCTGCAGCGAGAACCACGCACCCAGCAACAGCAGCGAGACAGTGCGGCTCGGCGTGGCCGCGGGCACGAACTGCGGCAGGAAGGCGAGGAAGAACAGCGGCATCTTCGGGTTGAGCAGGTTGGACAGCAGCCCGACGCGCCACTCGCCCAGGCCGCTGCGCGTCGCCGCCTTCGGCACGGCCGGCGCGTCGGGCGCGGCGCGCCAGGCGCGAACCAGCATGCCGACGCCGAGCCAGGCCAGATAGGCCGCACCGGCCCATTGCACGACGTGCAGCGCGGCCGGATAGAGCGCGATCAGCGCCGCCAGCCCGAACGCCGCGCCGAGCGCATGCACGACGCAGCCGGCGGTGATGCCCAGCGCCGCCGCGGCGCCGGCGCGCGCGCCGCCGGCCAGCGTGCGACTGACGGTGAGCAGCACGTCGACGCCCGGCGTCGCATTGAGCACGAAGATCGCGGCCGCGAACACCGCAGCCTGCGCGCCCGCGGGCAGCAGCGCCGGCACGGACGCGGCGCCGTCAAGCACGTGCGACCCGGCCGCGCCGCACGACGCCTGCGGCAGCCAACGACGCACTCGCCGCGGGCTGCATCAGACCATCTCGACGGCCAGCGCCGTCGCTTCGCCGCCGCCGATGCACAGCGTCGCGACACCGCGCTTCTTGCCGGTCTTGCGCAAGGCGCCGAGCAGCGTGACGACGATGCGCGCACCGCTGGCGCCGATCGGGTGGCCGAGCGCACAGGCGCCGCCGTGCACGTTGACGATCTCGTGCGGGAGCTTGAATTCGCTCATCGCGGCCAGCGTGACGGCGGCGAACGCCTCGTTGACTTCCCACAAGTCGACCTGGCCGCTGCTCCAGCCGGCCTTCTTCAGCACCTTGGCGATGGCGCCGATCGGCGCCGTCGTGAACCACTCCGGCGCCTGCGCGTGCACGGCGTGGCCCACGATGCGGGCGATCGGCTTGCAGCCGCGCGCCTTGGCGGTGCTTTCGCGCATCAGCACCAGCGCGGCGGCGCCGTCGCTGATCGAACTGGCGTTGGCGGCGGTGATGGTGCCGTCCTTCTTGAACGCGGGCTTGAGGCCCGGGATCTTGTCGAGCTTGGCCTTGAAGGGCTGCTCGTCGCGCTTGACGACCGTGTCGCCCGCCTTGCCCGAGAGCGTGACCGGCGCCATCTCCCAGTCGAAGCTGCCGTCCTCGTTGGCCTGCTTGGCGCGCGTGGTGGAGGCGATGGCGAACTGGTCCTGCGCCTCGCGCGTGAAGCCGTACTTGGCGACGCAGCTCTCGGCGAACACGCCCATCGCCTTGCCGCGCTCGTAGGCGTCCTCGAGGCCGTCCATCGCCATGTGATCGAACATCTGCGCGGCCCCGTAGCGCACGCCCTTGCGCGCGAACACGAGATGCGGCGCGTTGGTCATGCTCTCCATGCCGCCGGCCAGCATCACCTCGGCGCTGCCGGCGGCCAGCATGTCGTGCGCGAACATCATCGCGCGCATGCCGCTGCCGCACATCTTGCTGAGCGTGACGGCGCCGGCGGCGTCGGGCAGGCCGGCGCGGCGCATTGCCTGGCGCGCCGGCGCCTGGCCCTGGCCGGCCATCAGGCAGCAGCCGAGCAGAACCTCGTCGACGGCATCGCCCGGCACGCCGGCGCGCTCGAGCGCGGCCTTCACGGCCACCGCGCCCAGCTCCCAGGCCGCGAGGCCGGCGAAGTCGCCCAGCAGGCCGCCGATGGGCGTGCGCGCCGCGGAGACGATGACGATCGGATCGGCCATGACGAGGCTCCTCTCAGGACACGGTTGCGCGATTGTGCGCCGCAGCCGCAGCCGCCGGCCGCCGCGCCGAGCGCCGCGCGTGCACGAAGCGCTTGGCCGGGTCGTACGGGAACACGTCGTGCACATGACCGGCGGCGATGCGCTCCTTGTGGCCCTGCCAGAACGCGGCATCGAGCAGCTCGGCGTGGTGCGCCATGAACACCTCGCGCACCTGCGCGTTGCCGAGCAGGAAGGGGCCGAAGGTCTCGGGGAAGACGTCCTTGGGGCCGACCCGGTACCAGATCTCGCCCGACATCTCCTCCTCCGCGTTGCGCGGCGGCGGCACGCGCCGGAAGTTGCACTCGGTGATGTACTCGATCTCGTCGTAGTCGTAGAAGACGACGCGGCCCTGGCGCGTGACGCCGAAGTTCTTCCACAGCATGTCGCCGGGGAAGATGTTGGCCGCCACCAGGTCCTTGATCGCGTTGCCGTACTCGACGACGGCGTGCTCGATCTGCTCGGGCGTGGCCTCCTGCAGGTAGATGTTGAGCGGGATCATGCGCCGCTCGATGTACAGGTGCCGGATGACGATGGTCTCGCCGTCCATTTCGAGCAGGCTCGGGCAGAACTGCCGCAGCTCGGCGACGAGCTCGTCTTCGAAGCGCTGGCGCGGGAAGGCGACGTCGCTGTACTCGAGCGTGTCGGCCATGCGGCCGACGCGGTCGTGCTGCTTGACCAGCAGGTACTTGCTCTTGATGAGCTCGCGCGTGGTCTCCTTTTGCGGCGGGTAGAAGTCCTTGATGACCTTGAACACGTAGGGGAACGAGGGCAGGTCGAACACCAGCATCACCATGCCCTTGATGCCCGGCGCGATGCGGAACTTGTCGCTGCTGTGCCGCAGGTGCGACAGGAAGTCGCGGTAGAACATGTTCTTGCCCTGCTTCTGCAGCCCGAGCGCGTTGTACAGCTCCGAGCGCGCCTTGCGCGGCATGAGCGCGCGCAGGAACTGCACGTACGCGCTCGGGATCTCCATGTCGACCATGAAGTAGGCGCGCGCGTAGCTGAAGATCATCAGCAGGTCCTCCTCGCCGAACAGCGCCGCGTCGATGACGAGCCGGCGGCCGCTCGCGCCGCCGGCCGCACCGTCGTCGGCGTGCAGGATCGGCAGCGCGAACGGCGTCTCGACGAAGCCGTTGACGATCTTGCCCACCATGTAGGCGCCCTTGTTGCGGTAGAAGAGGCTGGAGAGCACCTGGATCTGGAAGTTGGTGCGCAGGCGCAGGCCGCCGAGCTCGGCCAGCATCGCCTGCACGACATGGTCGGCGTCGCGCTCGAGGTCCTCGAACTCGCAGTCGAGCTGGAAGTTGTGCACGATGCGCTTCCAGGTCGCGTGCAGCGTCTCGCGCGTCGGGTAGTAGGCGCGGTAGGTCGGCAGCGCCGCCGGGTCGTCGCTCTCGAGGTATTCGGTGCTGACCGCCGGGCGCACGAAGATGAAGTCGTTGCGGTAGTAGTTGCGGTGCAGCAGCTTGACCGTCACCGAGTTGAAGAAGGTCTCGGCCAGCTCGGGCTGGCCGTGACCGGTGAGCAGCCCGATGTAGTGCAGCTTGGCCTGCTGCCAGGTGTCCATCGACAGCGTGGCGGCGTCGAACTCCTGGCGCAGCCGCTCCACCGCCTCGTTCACGCGCAGGTCGTAGAACTCGATGCGCTCGCGCTGCGCGCGCTGCTGGCCGTGCCAGTCGGCACGCTCGAAGCGGCCCTTGGCGGCGGCGCTGGCGGCGCGGAACAGGCGGTAGTGGCGGTCGAAGCCCTCCAGCATCGCCTTGGCGATGCCGAAGGCGCGCCGATCGTTGAGCTGGCGCGGGAACATGCCTTCCTTCACTGCGGCTCCTGTCCGGCGCCTGCGCACGCGCAGCGCCGCAGCGCGGCGGCGGGCACCTCGAGCACGGCCTGCGGCCCGTCCATCGTGACGCCCAGATCCTTGAGCAGGCCGTCGCGCAGGCCGTAGACCCAGCCGTGCACCGCCAGCTTCTGGCCGCGCGCCCAGGCGTCCTGCAGCACCGTCGAGCGCGCCACGTTGCCCGCCTGCTCGATGACGTTCATCTCGCACAGCACGTCTTCCTGCCGCTCGGGCGGCAGGGCGTCGAGCTGTTCGCGGTGGCGCAGCCGCACGTCCTGCACGTGGCGCAGCCAGTTGTCGGCCAGGCCCACGCGCAGGTCGCGCATCGCCGCGCGCACGCCCGCGCAGCCGTAGTGGCCGACGACGATGATGTGCGCGACCTTCAGGTGCTCGACGGCGAACTGGACGGTCGACAGCGCATTGAGATCGCTGTGCACCACCACGTTGGCCACGTTGCGGTGCACGAACAGCTCGCCCGGCAGCAGGCTCACCAGCTCGTTGGCCGGCACACGGCTGTCGGCGCAGCCGATCCACATGTACCTTGGGCTTTGCTGGCGCGCCAGCCGGGTGAAGAAACCCGGTTCGCGCGCCTCGGTGGCGCCGGCCCAGGCGCGGTTCGCCGCCAGCAGGTCGTTCGGTTCGGTGCTCACGAATCGATCCTCCGCGCCGTGCGCCGCAAGACGAGCGTCATGCGGGCGGCACGGTGCGCTCATGCGCCGAGTGTAGGCAGGGCCGCCGCGCCCGGCGCCAGCCCGGGACGGATGCAGCCGTAGGCGACGGCGTCGATCGCCTCGCCGGACTTGCACACGGCCAGGGGCATGCGGCCCTCGAGCGCGTAGCCGGCCTTGGCCGCCACGCGCTGCGAGCCCAGGTTGCGCGCATAGATCGGCATCCACAGCCGCGTCACGTGCGGCAGTGCGCCCCAGGCCCAGGCGGTCAGCAGCGCCAGCGCCTCGCTGGTGACGCCCCGCCCCCAATAGGCGCGCCCGAGCCAGTAGCCGACTGCCGCGCTGCAGGCCCAGAGACCCGCCTGCGGCGCGACGCTGATGCAGCCGGCCACCTCGTCGCGTTCGACGACGATGCCGAAAACATGGCCGAAGCGCGGCTCGCGATGCATCGGCCCGCACCAGGCCTCGGCGTCCTGCTGCGTGTACGGCTGCGGGAAGGCGTCGAACAGGTTGTGGGCCACCTGCGGATCGTCGGCGTGGCGCTGCAGCGAGGGCGCGTCGGCCGGACGCAGCGCCCGCAGCGTGCAGCGTGTCCCGGCCAGCACGGGAAGGTCGGCGCATGCGTCCATCACAGGGCGCGCGGCGCGTCGGCCTGCCGCAACGCACCGCCGGCGCGGCGCAGCCGCGGCGGCGGCGCGGCCGTGCCGCCGCCGATCGCGCCGAGGCGTCGCCGCGGCTCGCTCACATCGTCTCGCCGAACAGCTCGCGGCCGATCAGCATGCGGCGGATCTCGCTCGTGCCCGCCCCGATCTCGTAGAGCTTGGCGTCGCGCCACAGGCGTCCGAGCGGATAGTCGTTGATGTAGCCGTTGCCGCCGAAGATCTGGATGCCCTCGCCGGCCATCCAGGTGGCCTTCTCGGCGCACCACAGGATGACGCTGGCGCAGTCCTTGCGCACGCGGCGCACATGCTCGGCGCCGAGCGCGTCGAGATTCTTGCCGACCGTGTAGCACAAGGCGCGGCCGGCCTGCAGCGCGGTGTACAGGTCGGCGAGCTTGCCCTGGATGAGCTGGAACTCGCCGATGCTCCGGCCGAACTGCTTGCGCTCGTGCACGTAGGGCACGACGTTGTCGAGCACCGCCTGCATGATGCCGATCGGGCCGGCGGCGAGCACGGCGCGCTCGTAGTCGAGCCCGCTCATCAGCACCTTGGCGCCGCCGTTGAGGGCGCCCAGCACGTTCTCGGCCGGCACCTCGACGTTGTCGAACACCAGCTCGCCGGTCGGGCTGCCGCGCATGCCCAGCTTGTCGAGCCGCTGCGCGACCGCGAAGCCCTTGAACGCGCGCTCGATCAGGAAGGCGGTGACGCCGCGCGCGCCGAGCTCGGGCTCGGTCTTGGCGTAGACCACCAGCGTGTCGGCGTCCGGGCCGTTGGTGATCCACATCTTGCTGCCGTTGAGCAGGTAGTACCCGCCCTTGTCCTCGGCGCGCAGCTTCATGCCGATGACGTCGGAGCCGGCGCCGGCCTCGCTCATCGCGAGCGCGCCCACATGCTCGCCGCTCACCAGCCGCGGCAGGTACTTGCGCTTCTGCGCCTCGGTCCCGTTGCGCCGGATCTGGTTGACGCACAGGTTGCTGTGCGCGCCGTACGACAGGCCGACGCCGGCGCTGGCGCGGCTGATCTCCTCCATCGCGATCATGTGCGCCAGGTAGCCCATGCCGGCGCCGCCGTACGCCTCGGGCACGGTGACGCCGAGCACGCCGAGCGCGCCCATCTTGCGCCACAGATCGGGCGGGAAGCGGTCGCTGCGGTCGATCTCGGCAGCACGCGGCGCGATCTCGGCCGCGGCGAAGGCGCGTACCGCGTCGCGCAGCGCGTCGATGTCCGCACCGAGGTGGAAGTCGAGGCCGGGCAGGTTCATGGGGCGACTCCGCGCTGGCGGCGTTTCGGGGGAGCGTCGATCATAGGGGGCAAGGAGGCGCAGCCCGCCGCGCCTCGCGGCTCACTCGAAGACAGGCAGCACCTCGGTGCGCAGCGCGCCGCGCGCGGCCTCGAATCCGGGCAGTGCCGCGCGCACCACCGCCCAGAAGGCCGGGCCGTGGTGCATTTCCTGCAGGTGGGCGAGTTCGTGCGTCACGACGTAGTCGATTACCGGCAGGCCGAAGTGCACGAGGCGCCAGTTCAGCCGGATCGAGCCGTCGGCGCTGGCGCTGCCCCAGCGCGTGGCGGCGGCGCTGAGCGCGAGACGCCGCACGCGCACGCCCAGACGCTCGGCGTACAGCGCCGCACGCTCCTCGAAGATGCGGCGCGCCTGGCGCTGCAGCCAGCTCTGTACTGCGTCGCGGATCTGCTCGGGCCGTGCCGGGTGCGGCAGCCCGACATGCAACGTGAGGCGCGGCACGCCGGGCAGCGTACCCTCGGCGCCGCGCAGCATCTGGCCGTCGATGCGCGCATCGAGCACCACGATCACCGGCTCGCCGAGGAAGGGGATGCGGGTGCCGTCGCGCCACTCGATGCGCGCCGCTTCGAGGCGACGCGTGCGTTCGTGCTGCTCGTGCAGCTTGCGCAGGATCCAGGCCGACTTCTCGCGCAGCGCGGCCTCGATCTCGGCCAGACCGACCCAGCGCGGCGCGGCGACACTCAGGCCCTCGGGGCCGACGACGAAGCCGATGCTGCGCCGGCGTGCGCGCCGCAGCGCGTAGGCCACGCGCTGCGCGCCCAGGCGGATCTCGCGCGTGCCGGCGGCCGGGGCCGGGGCCGGGGCCAGCACCGCGACCGGGGCACCGGGCGGCGCCGGCGGTCGCGGCATCGACGGCGGCGCCTGCCGCCCGGGCGCCGCGCCCAAGTCGGTGCGCATGTCGCCGAACAGCGAGAGCTGCACGGGCAAGTCGGGCTCGGCCGCCGCATCGGACATGGGCGCGAATTGTAGGCAGCACATCTGCAGGGCAAGGGGCGGCGCGCCGCTCAGCGGCCGTGGCCGAGCGCCACGGCGGCAACGGCGCCAACGGCGCCAACGGCGCGGGCGGCGGGGGCCGAGGCGAGCGGGCGCGCCGCTCAGCAGCCGCGATCCGGCGCGGCGGCGTCGCGATAGGCCGGCGCATCGATGCGCCGCATCTCGGCCTCGATCCAGCGCTCGACCGCGCGCATCGTATCCTCGGGCGAACGGCCCTGCGGCGCGATCGGCGCTCCGATGACGACGTCGACGATGCCCGGGCGCAGCAGGAAGCTGCGCCGCGGCCAGCAGCGCGCCGAGGCCACGGCGATCGGCAGGATCGGCACGCCCGCAGCCAGCGCCAGGCGCGCCGCGCCCGACTTGTAGCGGCCCTGGCTGCCGCGCGGCGTGCGTGTGCCCTCGGGGAACATGATCACCCACACACCCTGAGCGAACAGCCTGCGGCCCTGCTCGGCCACCAGGGTCAGGGCCTCGGCGCGCTTGCTGCGATCGATGTGGATCATGTCCAGCCGCCCCATCGCCCAGCCGAAGAAGGGGATGTGCAGCAGCTCGCGCTTGAACACGTAGGCCAGCGGACGCGGCATCAGTGTCGGCAGCGCAAAGGTCTCCCAGATGCTCTGGTGCTTGGGCGCGAGCAGCACGGCGCGGCCGCCGTCGGCGCCGGGCACGTTCTCCATGCCGCGCACGCGCGCGCGCACGCCGCAGATCGTGCGGCAGCCCCACAGCGCCACGCGCAGCCAGCGCACGCAGCCCCAGTACAGCGCGGTGGGGCTCGCGAACGGCGCCGCCAGCACGATCGCGCTGGCCCAGGGCACGACCGTGAGCACGAGGAAGAGCACGAACACGAGCGAGCGCAGGGCCCAGCCGACGCGGTTCATGGCGGCGCGGGTGCCGCCGCCGGGACTCCTGTGAAGATGCGAATCGCGCCCTGCGTGATTCATGCCTGCACGGACGCGCTCGGAGCCTGTGAAGTCATGAATCACGCCCGCGATGCATGGCCTCACAGGCGCACAGGCTCTCAGATCAGGCTGCCCGGCACCGACGCGGTGCTGTGCTCGCGCTCGAGCAGGAACTGCGCGAAAGCCGGCAGATCCTCGTGCACCTGCGTGCGCGGCACCTGCTGCAGCAGCCGACGCAACTCGTCGTCGCCGAGCGCGGCCGCGCGACCGGTGAGCACGAGGTGCGGCTGGCAGCCCGCGGCCTGCGCGGCCAGCAGGTCGCGCAGCGTGTCGGCCACCATCGGCACCTGCGCCAGATCGACGCCGTAGCGCCTGCCGATATCGAACATCATGCCCGGCAGCGGCTTGCGGCAGTCGCACTCGACCTCGGGCGCGTGCGGGCAGAAGAAGACGGCGTCGATGCGGCCGCCGGCGGCCATCAGCAGCCGGTTCATGTGCGCGTGCACGGCGTTGACCGTCGCCATGTCGAGCAGCCCGCGTCCGATGCCCGACTGATTCGTGGCCACCACGGCGTGCCAGCCGGCGTGGTTGAGCCGCGCCACCGCCTCCAGCGCACCGCGCACCGGCACCCATTCCTCGGGCGCCTTGACGTGGTCGGCGCGGTATTCGTTGAGGATGCCGTCGCGCCCGTAGATCACGAGCCGCGTCGCGTGCAGCGCGCTTCGGCCGTCGGGCATGGCGCGTATCCCCCGCCGCCCTTCAGGCCGCCAGCCGCGACAAGTCGGCCACGCGGTTCATCGTGCGGTGCAGCTCGGCCAGCAGCGCGAGCCGGTTGGTGCGCAGCGCGGTGTCGTCGACGTTGACCATCACGCCATCGAAGAAGGCGTCCACCGGCGCCTTCAGCGCGGCCAGCGTGCGCAGCGCGCCGGCGAGGTCGCCCGCGGCCCGCGCGGCCTCGGCCTGCGGCGCCAGCGCGCCGAGTGCCGCGTGCAGCGCACGCTCGGCCGGTTCGGCCAGCCGCGCCACATCCACCGGCGCATGCGGGTCGTCGCCGTCGGACTTCTTCAAGATGTTGGCCACGCGCTTGTTGGCCGCGGCCAGCGCCGGCGCCTCGGGCAGCGCGGCGAAGGCGCGCACCGCCGCCAGGCGACGCGGGATGTCGCCCCAGCGCTCGGGGCGCAGCGCCGTCACGGCGTCGACCTCCTGCGCGCTCCAGCCCTGCTCGCGCAGGCTGGCCACGAGCCGCTCGTGCACGAAATGCTGCACTTCGCCCTGCGCCTGGCCGTGCGTGCCCGGGAACACGCCGAACGCGTCGGCCACGAGCTGCGGCAGCGCCAGCGGCAGGTCGCGCTCGACGAGCATGCGCACCACGCCCAGAGCGTGGCGGCGCAGCGCGAACGGGTCCTTGTCGCCGCTGGGCAGCTGGCCGATGCCGAACAGGCCGGCCAGCGTCTCGAGCTTGTCGGCCAGCGCGACGACGAGCCCGACCTCGCCGCGCGGCAGCGCGTCGCCGGCGAAGCGCGGCTTGTAGTGGTCTTCGATCGCGTCGGCGACGGCGTCGCTGCAGCCGTCGTGGCGCGCGTAGTACGCGCCCATGATGCCCTGCAGCTCCGGGAACTCGCCCACCATGTCGGTGAGCAGGTCGGCCTTGGCGAGCGTCGCGGCCAAGTCGGCCAGGTCGGCCAGCGCCAGGCCGCCGAGGCGCGCGCCGATCGTGCGCGCGAGCCGGCGCACGCGCTCGACGCGCTCGCCCAGCGTGCCCAGCCGGTTGTGGTAGACGACGCGCGCCAGCCCCGGCACGCGCGAGGCGAGCGTGCGGCCGCGGTCCTGCTCGTAGAAGAAGCGCGCATCGGCCAGCCGCGGCCGCACGACGCGCTCGTTGCCCTGCACGACACGGCTGGCATCGGGCGGGCTGACGTTGGCGACGACGAGGAAACGGTTGGTCAGGCGGCCCTGGGCGTCGAGCAGCGGGAAGTACTTCTGGTTGGCCTTCATCGTCAGGATGAGGCATTCGGGCGGCACCGCGAGGAACTCGGCATCGAAACGGCAGGCCAGCACGTTGGGCCGCTCGACCAGCGCCGTCACCTCGTCGAGCAGCGCCGCGTCCTCGATCGGCTGCAGCCCCGCGGCGGCGGCGCTCAGCTGGCGCCGGATCTCGGCGCGGCGCGCGTCGAAGCCGGCGATCACCGCGCCTTGCTCGGCAAGCTGCGCGGCGTAGCCCTCGGCGTCGACGAGCCGGACCGGATCGACCTTGGCCTCGAAGCGGTGGCCGCGCGTGCTGCGGCCGGCTTCCAGGCCGAGCGCGCGCACCGGCACCACCTCGGCGCCGTGCAGCGCCACCAGGCCGTGCGCCGGGCGCACGAAGTGCACGCTGCTCCAGCCGTCGGCGAGCTGGTACTGCATCACCTTGGGGATCGGCAGCGCGGCCAGCGCCTCGTCGAGCGCCTTCTGCAGCCCCTCGGCCAGCGTCGCGCCCGGCTGCCGGCTGTCGAGGTAGAGCACCTCGGCCTTGCCCTCGAGGCGCCGCGCCAGGCTCGGCACGACGCGCCCGTCGACCCCGAGCACCGCAAGCTTCTTGAGCAGCGCCGGGGTGGCGCTGCCGTCGGCGGCCAGCCCCACCGCGACCGGCATCAGCTTGTGCGACACGGCCCGCTCGGGCGCGACCGCGAGCACGGCCCCGATTTGCGCGGCCAGCCGGCGCGGCGTGGCGTAGACCGCGAGCGTCGAGGCCTCGCCCGCCAGCGCCTGCGCACGCAGCGCGGCGCGCAAGGCCCGGCCGAAAGCCTCGCCCAGCCGCGGCAAGGCCCTGGGCGGCAACTCCTCGACCAGCAGCTCGACGAGCAGGGTGCGCGCCGTCACCGCAGCGCTCCTGGCCCGGCCGGCTGGCCGTCGCGGCCTTCGCCCGCTGCGCGCCCGCCGTTCGGCGCGGCGGCCGCCTTGGACGCGCTGTCGGCGAGCCGCGCTGCCGCCTCCTCCGCCCAGGCCCGCGGCGCCAGCGGAAAGCCCAGGCGCGCACGGCTGGCGAGGTAGCTCTGCGCCACCGCGCGCGCCAGGTTGCGGATGCGGCCGATGTAGGCAGCGCGCTCGGTGACGCTGATCGCGCCGCGCGCGTCGAGCAAGTTGAACGTGTGCGCCGCCTTGAGCACCTGCTCGTAGGCAGGCAGCGCGAGCTGCTCGTCCATCAGGTGCCGGGCCTGCGTTTCGTGCGCGCCGAAGGCGCCGAGCAGGAATTCGACATCGCTGTGCTCGAAGTTGTAGCGGCTCTGCTCGACCTCGTTCTGGTGGTAGACGTCGCGGTAGGTGAGCCGGCCCGCGGGCCCGTCGGTCCAGACCAGGTCGAACACGTTGTCCACGCCCTGCAGGTACATCGCCAGCCGTTCGAGCCCGTAGGTGATCTCGCCGGTGAGCGGCCGGCAGTCGATGCCGCCCACCTGCTGGAAGTAGGTGAACTGCGTCACCTCCATGCCGTTGAGCCAGACCTCCCAGCCCAGTCCCCAGGCACCGAGCGTCGGGTTCTCCCAGTCGTCCTCGACGAAGCGCACGTCGTTGGCCTTCAGGTCGAAGCCCAGCGCCTCGAGCGAGCCGAGGTAGCGCTCGAGGATGTCGCCCGGGCTCGGCTTGAGCACCACCTGGTACTGGTAGTAGTGCTGCAGGCGGTTCGGGTTCTGGCCGTAGCGGCCGTCCTTGGGGCGGCGGCTGGGCTGCACGTAGGCCGCGCGCCAGGGCTCGGGGCCGAGCGCTCGCAGGAAGGTCGCGGTGTGGCTGGTGCCGGCACCGACCTCCATGTCGTAGGGCTGCAGCAGCGCGCAGCCCTGGCCGGCCCAGTAGTCCTGGAGCCGGAGAATGATCTGCTGGAAGCTCGGCATCGGGCGGCGCAAGAAGAAGGGCCGCGCGACGATGGCGGGCGCGGAGCGCGAAGTTTACGGGCGCCGCCGCGCGCGCCGCGCCACCGCCGCCGCCATCGCCACAAACACCGCTGCTGCCGCCGCCGGCCACAGGCCCCAGCGCGAAACCCATGCCGCATAGGGCGTGAGGCCCGTGCGCCCCTCGACGCGGCCGGCAAGCTGCCCCGGCGTGTACGGCGCGAGCTCGGCGCGCACGCGGCCACGGTGGTCGACGATCGCGGTCGCGCCGGTGTTGGTGGCGCGGACCACCGGCCGCTGGAACTCGAGCGCGCGCAGCCGCGAGATCGCCAGGTGCTGCGGCACCGCCACGGTGTCGCCGAACCAGCCGATGTTGCTGAGGTTGGCAATCACCGTCGGCGCGCTCGCGGCAGCCGCGAAGCGGCGTGCGATCTCCTCGCCGAACAGGTCCTCGTAGCAGATGGTGGGCGCGATGCGCTGACCGGCGAAGGCGAACGAAGGCGGGTTGGCCGTGCCGCGTGCGAAGTCGCCCAGCGGGATGTTCATCGCGTCGGTGAACCAGCGAAAGCCGCGCGGGATGAATTCGCCGAACGGCACCAGGTGGTGCTTGTCGTAGCGGTATTCGCCCGCGCCGGCCTCGAGCCCGGCCACCGAGTTGGTGTAGCCGTGCTCGAAGTCGCCGAGCGGAACGCCGACGAGCGCGGCACGGCCGGGCGCCGCGAAGTGCCGGCGCAGCGCGGCCCACCAGCCGGGTGCGAAGTCCTCCAGCTGGCCGGGCAGCAGCGGCACGGCGGTCTCGGGCGCGATGACGAGCCCGCTCCGCACTCCGAGCAGCGCGTGCGCGACTTCGTCCAGCGTGCGCTGCATGCGCGCGCTGTCGAACTTCTCGTCCTGCGGCACGTTGGTCTGCAGCAGCGTCACGTCGAGCACGCCGCTGCTGCGCGTGTGCTCGCCCGGACCGGCGCCGGCCAGCAGCGCCAGCAGCAGTGCCGCCGCCGCCGCACCTTGCCAGGCCCGGCCGCGGCTGGCCGCCAGCGCGCCGAGACTCGCGGCGCACCAGGCCAGCGCCGCACCGATGCCGTACACGCCGAGCCAGGGCGCGAGCGCGGCCAGCGGCGCGTCGACCTGCGCATAGCCCGAGGCCAGCCAGGGGAAACCGGTGAACAGCACGCCGCGCGCCAGCTCGGCCAGCAGCCACAGCGCGGCGAAGAGCAGCGCATCGACGCTCCAGTGTCCGCTGCGCCAGCGCACGAAGGCCGCGCAGGCCGCCGCCAGATAAAGCGCCAGGAAACCCGCCAGCACGAGTACGGCGGCCGCGGCCGCCGGCGCCGGGATGCGGCCGTAGCGGTGCATGCTGACGAACAGCCACCACACGCCCGCGCCGAGCCAGCCCGCGCCGTAGGCCCAGCCGAGTGCGGCGCCGCGCACGGCGCTGGCGCAGCGCGCCAGCCCCCACACCAGCAGCGCCAGCGTCGCCAGCGGCAGCGGCCACAGCGCGCCGTGCACGAAGGCCGGCGTCTGCGCCGCACCGAGCAAGGCCGCGCCGGGCCAGGTCCAACGCTTCAAGCGGGCTCGAGGCCTGTGAGGATTCGAATCACGCCCGCGCAGCGAGGAATCGCGCCGGCGACTACTGCCGTTCAGTCGACGTCGGCGCCGTCGGCCGCCGGCAGCGCGGGCACGCGCACGACGCGGAACCAGCGCACCGCGCCGCCGCGTGTGAGCATCACGGTGAAGCGCAGCCCGCCGAGCTCGACCGACTCGCCGCGCCGCGGCACGCGGCCGAACTCGTGCGCGAGCAGCCCGCCGATGGTGTCGAACTCGTCGGCGGCCAGGCGCGTGCCGAAGGCGTTGTTCACGGCGTCGATCGAGGCGTCGCCGGCCACGCGCTGCGCGCCGTCGGCCAGCGTGTAGATGCCGGTCTCGATCTGCGTCTCGTCGAACTCGTCCTCGATCTCGCCGACGATCTGCTCGAGCACGTCCTCGATCGTGACGAGCCCGGCGGTATTGCCGAACTCGTCGATCACGATCGCCAGGTGGTTGCGGTTGCTGCGGAATTCGCGCAGCAGCTCGTTCAGGCGCTTGCTCTCGGGCACGAAGACGGCCGGGCGCAGCAGCGTGCGCAGCTTGAGCTCGGGCGCGCGCTGCAGCTTGAGCAAGTCCTTGGCCATCAGGATGCCGATGACGTTCTCGCGCCCGCCCTCGTACACCGGGAAGCGCGAATGCGCGGTGCCGATGACGAGTGCGAGCAGCTCGTCGTAGGGCGCGTCGATGTCGAGCAGGTCCATGCGCGGCGCGGCCACCATGACGTCGCCGGCGCTCAGGTCGGCCATGCGCAGCACGCCTTCGAGCATCAGGCGCGACTCGGGCTCGATGAGCTCGCGCTGCTCGGCGTCGGCCAGCGTGCGGACCAGTTCGTCCTTGCTGTCGGGGCCGGGCATGACGAACTCGACCAGCCGCTCGAAGAACGATCGCTTGTCGGCGCTCGCCGCCGCGGCGGCACGCGCCGAGCGCGCGGACGGAGGTTCGGACACGGGCGGTGTCGGCAGTCGAACAGACTGCGGAGGATAACCGAGTGCCGGGCGTGCAACGCGCGCGCGCCGGCTTGACAGCCCCGGGGGCTTGAACCACAGTCTGCGGCCCCCATCTGGGCAGGTCCATCCGAGCCGCCCGACGCCCATGCCGCAGAACCTGATTCCCGCCACCATCCTCACCGGTTTCCTCGGCAGCGGCAAGACGACGCTGCTCAAGCGCGTGCTGAGCGAGGCCCACGGCCAGAAGATCGCCGTCATCGAGAACGAGTTCGGCGAGGAGAACATCGACAACGACATCCTCGCCGTCGACACGCAGGAGCAGATCATCCAGATGAGCAACGGCTGCGTGTGCTGCACGATCCGCGAGGACCTGCGCAGCACGCTGGCCGAACTCGCCGCGAAGAAGCGCAAGGGCGAGCTCGCGTTCGACCGCGTCGTGATCGAGACCACCGGCCTGGCCGACCCCGGCCCGGTGGCGCAGACCTTCTTCATGGACGACGAGATCGCCGAGACCTACCTGCTCGACAGCATCCTCACGCTGGTCGACGCCAAGCACGCCGAGGCCCAGCTCGACGCGCGCCAGGAGGCGCGCCGTCAGGTGGGCTTTGCCGACCAGATCTTCATCAGCAAGGCCGACCTCGTGGCCCAGGACGAGGTCGACGCGCTGGTGCATCGCCTCAAGCACATGAACCCGCGCGCGCCGCAGCGCACGGTGCACTTCGGCGAAGTGCCGCTCGCGCAGGTGTTCGACCTGAAGGGTTTCAACCTCAACGCCAAGCTCGACGTCGACCCCGAGTTCCTCGACGACGCCGGGCACGATCACGAGCACGGCGAGCACTGCGACCACCCCTCGCACCGGACGCACCACCACGTCCACGACGACGACGTCAAGAGCCTCGTCTTCCGCAGCGAGCGCGCCTTCGTCCCGGCCAAGCTCGAGGATTTCCTCGGCGCCATCGTGCAGGTCTACGGGCCCAAGATGCTGCGATACAAGGGCGTGCTGTACATGAAGGGCAGCGAACGCAAGGTCGTCTTCCAGGGTGTGCACCAGCTGATGGGCAGCGACCTCGGCCCGAAGTGGGCGCCGGGCGAGAAGAAGGCGAGCCGGCTGGTCTTCATCGGCATCGAGCTGCCGCGCGACGTGCTCCTGCAGGGCCTCGAACAATGCCTGGTCTGAGAGCCCGTGAAGACACGAATCGCGTCCGAGCGAGCCCTCGGCATGCCTGCGCGCGGCGCCCGCGGCGGGCGCGGCATGCATGGCTACAATCCGCGCGCTTTTCGCTGCCCCGGTCTGCCCGCGAGGGCGTCAGCGCGGGGCCTGTCGAAGGGTGCCGGCCGGCCGCCCGAGTGCAGCAGTTCGAGCGCGTACAGCGCAGAGGCTAGGAGAGTCCCGTGAGCAAGCCAGCGCCCCCGGCCAAGAGCGCGAGCAGCGCAAAGACGGCCAGACCGGCTGCCAAGCCCGATCCCAAATCGGCGGCCAAACCGGCGGCCAAACCGGCGGCCAAGCCCGGAGCCAGACCGGCGCCGGCGCCGACCAGGCCCGCGCAAAAGCCCGCCCCCGCGCATGACCCCGCTCCGACTGCCAAACCGGCCCCCAGCGCCGTTGCCAGGCCGTCGAAGCTGCCCGCCGCCAAAGCCCACCCTTCCGCTGCGCCGGCTGCCGCGCCGGCGCCTGTCCCTACCCCCGCTGCCGGCAATCGATTCACCGATCGCTTCGCCCCGGCCCGGCCGATGACTCCCGCAGTGACCGAGACCCCATCCCCTCCGAAGCCCCTCAGGAAGATCGACCCGAAGCTTGCCAGCGCATGGAAGACCAAGGCCGGCCGCGATCTCAACGAGGACGAGCTGCTCGCGATGCCCGACAGCGAGTACATGAACGACAAGCAGATCGACTTCTTCCGCAACCGGCTGCAGCAGCAGAAGGACGACCTGCTGTCCAACGCCGACGAGACCACCGAGCACCTGCGCGAGGACACCTCCATCGTTCCCGACCCGGCCGACCGCGCCACCATCGAAGAGGAGCATGCGCTCGAGTTGCGCACGCGCGACCGCGAGCGCAAGCTGCTCAAGAAGATCGCGCAGGCGCTGGCGCGGCTCGAATCGGGCGACTACGGCTACTGCGACGAGACCGGTGAGCCGATCGGCCTGGGTCGCCTGCTCGCGCGTCCGACGGCGACGCTGTCGCTCGAGGCCCAGCAGCGGCGCGAACTCAAGCAGAAGATGTTCGGCAACTGAGCCGCCTTCCCCGGGCCCGAGCGCTCCCGGCGCGGCCCGGTCGCGGCAGAGCAGGCAAGGCGGCGCACCCGCCCGCGAGCCGGGCCGCCGCGGCGCGCCCCGCGTCGCCGCCACCGCGCGCGGCGGCTGCGTTCGCGGCATCCTTCGTCGTCCTTGCCCGCCGGCAGCGCTTACCATTGCCCTTCCATGGCCGAGAACGAGAGTTTCTTCCGCAAGGTCGTGCGCTTCGTCGCCAATCCGGCCACGGACTGGATCGATCTGAGTTCGCGCCAGGCCGAGTCCCAGGACCTCGAGCTCGAGAAGTCCGAGCTCAAGGCGATGATCGAGCGCAAGCGGCGCAACGACTTCGTGCGCAAGCGCGAGTTCGACATGCTGCGGCGCATCCGGCGCGATGGCCTCTCGCCCGAGCAGATCGCGGCGCTCGGCGGCTCGTCGCGGCTCGACGACTCCGAAGCCCGCCTGCCCGACAAGCCCGAGGCGCGACCCGACGCCGGCGTCAAGGCCAAGATCGACGAGATCGAGCAGCAGATGGGCGGCGACGGCGGCTTCGCATCGACGCGCCGCGCGCCGCCGCCGGTCGCGCCGCGCGAGCCGATCTACGCCGGCGGCAGCGCCGACGACGACGAACGGCTGCCCGCGCTGCCGCCGCTGCCCGACGCCGACATGGCACCGCCGGCGACGCCGGCGCCCGTGCAGATGTCGCCCGGCCTGCCGCCGCTCGCGCCGCCCATTGCGGCCGCTGCGCCGGCCCCGTCCGCCGCGCCGGCAGCGGCCAGCCGGCCCACGGCGCTCGCAGGCGGCACGCCGCCCGAGGCCGGCGCGCCGGCGCAACCGCTTGCCGTCGAAGTCAGTGAGGCCGTGCACGATCCCGAGCTCGACGAGGCGGTGATCGCCTTCGCCAACGCCGAGTTCCAGCAGACCGAGCAGTTGCTCGCCCGCCTCACCGGCGCCGGCGGCGCGCGCGCACAGCACGCCGAGACCTGGCTCGTGCTGTTCGACCTGTACCGCGCCACCGGGCAGCAGCAGCGCTTCGAGAGCCTGGCGCTCGAGTACGCGCACCGGTTCGGCTGGAGCGCGCCGCAGTGGTACTCGCTGCCCAAGCTCGTGGCCGAGGCCATTGCCGACGAGCCCCTGGTGCCGGCGCCGGCCGCGGCGCGCGCCGGCGAAATCGGCTGGGTCTGCCCCGAGCTGCTCGACATCGACGCCGTCGCCCGGCTGCGCTCGCAGACGCTGCAGCTGCCGCTGCCCTGGGTGTTCGAGTTCGGGCGGCTCAAACGCATCGACGCCGAGGCAGCGATGCAGCTGTCGACGCTGTTGCGCCTGTGGTCCGGGCAGGCGATCGAGATGCGCTGGATCGGCGGCGAACGGCTGCTGCAGCTGCTGGCCGAATCCGCGCCCACCGGCGTGCGCGACGCCGATCCGGTGTTCTGGCTCACGCGCCTGGACGCGCTGCGCCTGGCCAACCGCGCCGACCAGTTCGACGAGGCCGCGATCGACTACTGCGTCACCTACGAGGTGAGCCCGCCGTCGTGGGAGCCGGCGCGCTGCAAGGTGTACATCAGCGGCTCGACGCTGTCGACGCTGGCGCCGCCGATGTCGGTCGTGAGCGAGGTGTCCACCGGCTTCCTCGAGAGCGCGATCGCCGACGAGGCGGGCGGCGTCGAGGTCGCGCATGTCGAGCTGTCGGGCCAGTTGATGGGCGACATCGGCCCGACTCTGGGCAAGCTGACCGGCCAGCTCGGCAGCGCCACGGTGGTGCAGGTGAGCTGCGCGCGCCTGATCCGCGTCGACTTCATCGCCGCCGGCGACCTGCTCAACTGGGTGCTGGCGCGCGGCGCCGAGAACCGCAGCGTGCAGTTCACCGACGCGCACCGCCTGGTGGCGCTGTTCTTCGGCGCGATGGGCATCGACGAGCACGCCAGGGTGCAGGTGCGCAGGGTCTGAGCGGCGGCGCAGGCCAGGCCGACGCAGGCTTGAGACGCACCGGTTCGGCCCCATCTGCGCCCGATCCCATGGAAACCTGGCACGGCACCACCATCCTGAGCGTGCGCCGCGGCGCGCTCGTCGCGCTCGGCGGCGACGGACAGGTGACGCTGGGCAACATCGTCGTCAAGGCCGGCGCGCGCAAGGTGCGCCGGCTCTATCACGACCGCGTGCTCGCGGGCTTCGCCGGCGCCACTGCCGACGCCTTCACGCTGTTCGAGCGCTTCGAAGCCAAGCTCGAAAAGCACCAGGGCCACCTGCAGCGCGCCGCCATCGAGCTCACGAAGGACTGGCGCACCGACCGCGTGCTGCGCCGCCTGGAAGCCATGCTCGCGGTGGCCGACGCCGGCAGCTCGCTTGTCATCACCGGCAACGGCGACGTCCTCGAGCCCGAGCACGGCATCGTCGCCATCGGCTCGGGCGGCGCCTATGCGCAGGCGGCGGCGCGCGCGCTGCTCGAGCACACCGCGCTGGCGCCGGCGCAGATCGTCAAGCACAGCCTCGTCATCGCCGGCGAGCTGTGCATCTACACCAACCAGAACCACGTCGTCGAGACGCTGGGCCATGCGCCCGGCCCCGGGCCGGACGAGCCGCGATGAGCATGACGCCGCAGGAGATCGTCTCCGAGCTCGACCGCCACATCGTCGGCCAGCACGCGGCCAAGCGCGCGGTGGCCATCGCCCTGCGCAACCGCTGGCGCCGCCAGCAAGTCGACGAGCGGCTGCGCGGCGAGATCACGCCCAAGAACATCCTGATGATCGGCCCCACCGGCGTCGGCAAGACCGAGATCGCACGCCGCCTGGCGCGCCTGGCCGATGCCCCCTTCATCAAGGTCGAGGCGACCAAGTTCACCGAGGTCGGCTACGTCGGCAAGGATGTCGACACCATCGTGCGCGACCTGGTCGACGTCGCCGTCAAGCAAGAGCGCGAGCGCCAGATGCGCGCCAAGCGCACGCAGGCCGAGGACGCGGCCGAGGAGCGCATCCTCGACATCCTCGTGCCGCCGCCGCGCAGCACCGGGTTCACGAGCGAGGCGCCGGCGACCGACGGCACGGCGCGCCAGGTGATGCGCAAGCGCCTGCGCGAGGGCGCGCTCGACGACAAGGAAGTCGAGATCGAGCTCGCCGAGCCCAGGCCCACGCTCGAGATCCTGGGGCCCCAGGGCATGGAGGAGATGGCCGAGCAGTTGAAGGGCCTGTTCGGCCAGCTCGGCGCGGCCCGGCGCAAGACGCGCAAGGTGAAGATCCGCGAGGCGCTGGCGCGGCTCGTCGACGACGAGGCCGCACGCCTGGTGAACGAGGACGAGATCCGCGCCGCCGCGCTCGCCCACGCCGAGGGCAGCGGCATCGTCTTCATCGACGAGATCGACAAGGTCGCCTCACGCAGCGCCGACGGCGTGTCGGGCGGCGCCGACGTCAGCCGTCAGGGCGTGCAGCGCGACCTGCTGCCGCTGGTCGAGGGCACCACCGTCAACACCAAGTACGGCATGGTCAAGACCGACCACATGCTGTTCATCGCCTCGGGCGCCTTCCATCTCTCCAGGCCGAGCGACCTGATCCCCGAACTGCAGGGGCGCTTCCCGATACGCGTCGAACTCGGCTCGCTGTCGGTCGACGACTTCGAGGCCATCCTCACCAGCACGCAGGCCAGCCTGATCAAGCAGTACCAGGCCTTGCTCGCCACCGAGGGCGTCGCGCTCGAGATCACTCCCGAGGCCGTGCGCCGGCTGGCCGAGATCGCCTACGAGGTGAACGAACGCACCGAGAACATCGGTGCGCGCCGCCTGGCCACCGTGATGGAACGGCTGCTCGACGACGTCAGCTTCGACGCGCCCAACCGCGGCGGCCAAACGGTGACGCTGGACGCCGCGGCGGTGAACCAGCGCCTGGCCGAGCTGGCGCGCAACGAGGATCTCTCGCGCTACATTCTCTGAGGGCGGGCGCGCCGGCGCGTCCCGCAGGAGGACGCCATGCAGTTGCGCGAACTCGGCCGCTCGGGCCTGAAAGTCGCCCCGATCGCCGTCGGCGGCAACGTCTTCGGCTGGACCGCCGACGAACATGCTTCGTTCGCCGTGCTCGACGCCTTCGTCGACTCGGGCTTCAACCTCGTCGACACCGCCGACGTCTACTCGCGCTGGGTGCCCGGCCACGGCGGCGGCGAGAGCGAAGCCGTCATCGGCCGCTGGCTCAAGGCCAGCGGCAAGCGCCGCAAGGTGCTGCTCGCCACCAAGGTGGGCAAGCCGATGGGCGACGCCGGCTCGGGGCGCAGCGGCCTGGCGCGGCGCTGGATCCGCCAGGCGCTGCACGACTCGCTCGCGCGGCTGCAGACCGACCATGTCGATCTGTACCAGGCGCACGAAGACGACCCGCAGACGCCGCTCGAGGAGACGCTGGGCGCCTTCGCCGAGCTGATCCAGGAAGGCAAGGTGCGCGCCATCGGCGCGTCCAACTTCGGCGCCGCGCGTCTGGCCGAGGCACTGGCCGCGAGCGCGCGCCTGCGCGTGCCGCGCTACGAGAGCCTGCAGCCGCTGTACAACCTGTACGAGCGCGCGCCCTACGAGGCCGAACTCGAGCCGCTGTGCCGCGCCGAGGGCATCGGCGTCATCAATTTCTACGCTCTGGCGCGCGGCTTCCTCACCGGCAAGTACCGCAGCCGGGCCGACCTCGGCAAGAGCACGCGCGGCGCCGGCATCGAGCCCTACCTCGACGCGCGCGGCATGGCGATCCTCGCCGCGCTCGACGCCGTGGCCGCCGCGCACCGTGCCACGCCGGCGCAGGTGGCGCTGGCCTGGCAGATCGCACGCAACGGCATCACCGCGCCGATCGCCAGCGCGACGTCGCCCGCGCAATGGCAGGAGCTCGCGCGCGCGGCGCACCTGGCGCTGACAACGAGCGACATCGCGCGGCTCGACGCGGCCAGCGCGTATTGAAGCGCGGGCAGCGCGCGCCGCGCCGCCACCCTCACGCCGCCGGCTCGCCGGCCAGCGCCGCAGCCGCGGCCTCGCGCTTGCTCCAGCGCAGGCCCTGCACGCGCAGCGCCTCGGCGCGCCCGGCGCCCAGGCGCAGCCGCAGCAGCCGCCGCGTGCGCCGCACCTCGCGCTGCTCGATGCGGTTGAGTTCGCCGAACAGGCGCGCCCAGTGTGCGCGGGCAAAGCCGTGCAGCCGCGCCGCGAGCTCGAGCTGCGCCGGCTGGTGCACCAGCGCGTCGGGCAGGTGCAGCAGGCCGACCGCGAGCTCGACGGAATGGCGGCGCTCCCAGGCCAGCCGCAGGCCGCGCCGGAACGCGGCCGCCGCCGCCTCCCACGCGCGCATGCGCACGTAGACGCGGCCGAGCTGGCGCGCGCAGATCATCGCGCCTTGCCAGTCGCGGTCGCGCAGCGCGCCGTCGACGCACTCGTGCAGCACCTGCGCGGCCTCGCCTTCGCGCCCCAGCCAGGCCCACATGATCGCGCGGTCGAGCAGACGCCGCTGTGCCGTGCGGTGGTCGCCGAGCTGCTCGGCAAGCCCCTGCGCGCGCGCCATCAGCGCCTCGCTGCGCGCGTATTCGAGCCCGAGGTTGCACACCAGCATGCCCTGCAGGCGATAGGCGCCGGCGCGTGCCGCGGCATCACCGCTGCGTTCGGCCAGCGCCACGGCCTCGGCGGCGGCGTCGAGCAGTTCGGGCCCGATGCTGCCGGCGTGGTAGCGCACCGCCGCCCAGCGCGCCAGGACCACGCTGCGGCGCCGATCGTCGAGTGCCAGCGCGCGGGCGCGCTCGATATGCGCCAGCCCCGCCTCGGCCAGGCCGGCCAGCACGCTGGCGAAGGCCAGCAGCTCGAGCGCATCACCGAGCAGTGCGTCGTCACCGGCCGCGCCGTCGAGGCACAGCTCGAGCGCGCGCAGGTCGGCCAGCGGCAGCACCTCCCATTCCCACAGCGGGCGCAATTCCAGCGCCAGCTCGAGCGCATGACGCGCATCACCGTCGCCCGGAGCGCGCAGGATGGCTTCGTGCACGTGCGGCAGCAGGTCCACGAGGTGCGCGAGCTCCGCCGGGCCGCGGCCCGCGGCCAGACCGAGCAGGTGCGCACGCAAGCGGCGGCGCGCCGAGCGCAGCCGCGCCGGCCCGGCTTGCTCGGCGGCGTACTCGCGCACCGGCTGCAGCAGCGCGTAGCGCGGCCCCGCCTCACCCGCTTGGCTCGCCTCACCCGCCTCATCCGCCTCATCCGTCGTCACCGCGACGAGCGCGAGGTCGCGCAGCGTGGCCAGCAGCGCGCGCGCGCGCCCGCGACAGGCCGGCCACGCCGGCCACGACGGCCTCGTCGGCCGGCGCCGCCAGCACCGCCAGACACTGCGCCAGCGCGACCTGGCCCGGATCGAGCTCGCGCCAGCTCCAGGCGATCACGGCGCGCATCGACGCGTGGCGCACGTCGGGCGACGCGCCCGAGCGCTGGCGCGCCAGCAGATCGAGCGTCGGCGTACCCGTGCCTTCGGCGAGCCTGTGCAGCAGATGCTGCGGCGCGAGCGAACGCACGCGCGACGCCGCCAGCTCGATGGCGAGCGGCATGCCGCCGACGCGTCGCACGAGCGCGCCTACCGCGTCCGCGTTGCGCGGCCCGAGGTGAAAGTCGGCCCGGGCCGCGCGGGCCCGGTCGACGAACAGCGCCACGGCCGGGCTCGCCGCCAGTTCGTCGAGCTTCGCACCCGTGGGCGGCAGCGCCAGGCCTTCCTGCTCGATGATCGCCTCGCCATCCAGCCCGAGCACGCGCCGCGACGTCGCCAGCACATGCAACTGCGGCAACGCCGCCAGCCAGGTGGCAATCTCGCGGTCGGCCTCGGCGTTCAACTGCTCGAGGTTGTCGAGCACCAGCAGCACGCGCCGCTGCTCCAGTGCGGCGAGCAGGCGCGGCCGCGGCGCCGCGCGGCCGCCGGGGCCGTGCGCGTCGGCCGCCGCCTGCAGCACCTGGGCCGCCGACTCGCAGGCCAGCAGCGGCACGAAGTACACGCCGTCGAAGCCGCCCCGCGCGCTCGGCGCGGCCGCCGCGGCACGCGCCACTTCCACCGCCAGCCTCGTCTTGCCGCTGCCGCCTGGTCCGTGCAGGGTCACGAGACGCCGCTCGCGCACCCGGGCCAGCAGCGTCTCGGACCTGTGTTCGAGGCCGAACGTCTAGTCAAGCGCTAATTCCGGGGCCATTTCGCGACGTTCGAGGCCACTCATTCCCGGGGGGTGCCCTCATCAGCGTGCCCTGTTGTGCCAGATCCAACCTCTCAAGGAACAGGAATATCAAACGGTCACGGCATAGCGGAAGGTGGCGGTTCCTTCAAGAACACCGGACCCGCTGGCGGGCTTGAAATGCTCAGGCGGCGCTCACCGGCGCCCATCGGCGGTACCTGCACGCCTTCGGGTCCGGCCCACCTGGGGTCGCGGGCTGCCGGCTCGCGCCAAGCCCGCAACTGCGGGCCGCCGGCGCGCCGACCTTCGCGACAATAGGCCATGCCGAGCCAGCCGCCCTTCATCGCTCCCGTCAAGTTCGACGACCCCGACGCGGCGCTCGCCCAGGTGCAGCGCATCTACCGCGCCAGCGTCGAGCACCTGCGCCAGGCGCTGCAGCGCTTCGTCGCCGGCACCGACGAGGGGCGGCACGTGCGCGCCTGCTACCCCTTCGTGCGGCTGCGCACCGACACCGTCGCGCGCGCCGATTCGCGCCTGGCCTACGGCTTCGTCGCCGGTCCCGGCAACTACGAGACCACGCTCACGCGCCCGGAGCTGTTCGCCGACTACTACCGCGAGCAGTTCCGGCTGCTGCTGCGCAACCACCGCGTGCCGCTCGAGGTGGGCACGAGCACGCAGCCGATCCCCGTGCATTTTTCGCTCGCCGAGAGCGACCACCTCGAGGGCTCGCTCGGACCCGAGCGGCGCTTGCTGATGCGCGACCTGTTCGACCTGCCCGACCTGGCCGCGATGGACGACGGCATCGCCAACGGCACGCACGAGCCGGCGCCGGGCGAACCGCTGCCGCTGGCGCTGTTCACGGCGGCGCGCGTCGACTACTCGCTGCAGCGGCTGCGCCACTACAGCGGCACCGCGCCCGAGCATTTCCAGAACTTCGTGCTGTTCACGAACTACCAGTTCTACGTCGACGAGTTCATCCGCCTCGGCCAGGCGCTGATGGCCGATCCGGCAGCACCGTACGAGGCCTTCGTCGAGCCCGGCAACGTCGTCACCCCGCGCGGCGGCAGTCGCAGCGGCACGCCGCCGGCGCGGCTGCCGCAGATGCCCGCCTACCACCTGGTGCGCCCGGGCGCGAGCGGCATCACGATGATCAACATCGGCGTGGGCCCGGCCAACGCCAAGACGGTGACCGACCATGTCGCGGTGCTGCGTCCGCACTGCTGGCTGATGCTCGGCCATTGCGCGGGGCTGAGCGGCAGCCAGCAGCTGGGCGACTACGTGCTGGCGCATGCCTACATGCGCGAGGACCATGTCCTCGACGAGGAACTGCCGCCGTGGGTGCCGCTGCCGGCGCTGGCCGAGGTGCAGCTCGCGCTCGAACAGGCGGTGGCCGACGTGACCCAGCTCGCGGGCTACGAGCTCAAGCGCATCCTGCGCACCGGCACCGTGGCCAGCACCGACAACCGCAACTGGGAGCTGCTGCCCGAGCCGGGGCCGGCGCGCCGCTTCAGCCAGAGCCGCGCGGTGGCGCTCGACATGGAAAGCGCCACCATCGCCGCCAACGGATTCCGCTTCCGCGTGCCCTACGGCACGCTGCTGTGCGTGAGCGACAAGCCGCTGCACGGCGAGATCAAGCTGCCCGGCATGGCCGACACCTTCTACCGCGAACGCGTCGACCAGCACCTGCGCATCGGCCTGCGTGCCGCCGAGCTGCTGCGCCATGAACGCCCGGGCGCCCTGCACAGCCGCAAGCTGCGCAGCTTTGCCGAGGTGGCCTTCCAGTGAGAGCGTGCGGGGCCATGAATCACGCCCGCGCGGTCCATGTCTTCGCAGGCTGCGGGCGGGCCGGACCGAGCCGCCGCTTGATCCACTTCAAGACCGCCCCCGGCCTCGGGGCCGGCGCCCTTGTGCACCCACGGCCGAGCCGTTACGCTGGCCCGGCCTTTGCCCATCATCCACCCCCGACACAGGCTGCCGGCACCCACGCCGCGGCCGAGGAGACCACCCCATGCCAAGCCCAGCCCCCGCCGGCGTCGCAGCCATCCGCACGCTTGCCTTCGTGGGACCTGCGTCCGCCGGCAAGACCAGCCTGGCCGAGGCCCTGCTCGTCAAGGCCGGCGCCATCGGCGCGGCCGGCAGCCTCGAGCGCGGCACCACCGTCAGCGACTACGACCCGCTCGAGCGCCGCATGCAGCATTCGCTCAACAGCGCCGTGCTGCACCTGACGCACGCCGACACGCGCATCCACCTCGTCGACACGCCCGGCGCGAGCGACTTCCTCGGCCAGAGCCTGCCGGCGCTGGAAGCGGTGGAGACCGCCGCCGTCGTCATCAACGCCGGCGTCGGCATCGAGCCGATGGCCGAACGCATGATGGAGTACGCCGCGTCACGCCAGCTCGACCGGCTGATCGTCGTCAACAAGATCGACGCGGCCGAAGTCGACCTGGCGGCGCTGCTGGCGCAGATCCAGGAGCGCTTCGGCAAGGAATGCCTGCCGGTCAACCTGCCCGCCGCCGGCGGCAGCAAGGTCGTCGACTGCTTCTACAGCCGCGCCGGCGCGAGCGACTTGGGCAGCATCGACGCCGCGCACCGCGCGCTCGTGGAGCAGGTGGTAGAGGTGGACGCCGAGTTCGTCGACCGCTACCTGAGCGACGGCGACGTCGACGCCGCCGAGCTGCACGCGCCGCTCGAGCAGGCGCTGCGCGAAGGCCACCTGATCCCGGTGTGCTTCGTCAGCGCCCGCAGCGGCGCCGGCGTGGCCGAGCTGCTCGACGTGATCGTCAAGCTGCTGCCCAACCCGACCGAGGGCAACCCGCCCGACTTCCTGAACGGCGAAGGGGAGGGCGCGCAGCTGATGCACGCCGAACCCGATCCGGCCAGGCATGTGCTGGCGCATGTGTTCAAGGTCACGGTCGATCCCTACGTCGGCCGCATGGGTGTGCTGCGCGTGCACCAGGGCACGGTGACCAAGGACTCGCTGCTGTACATCGGCGACGGCCGCAAGCCCTTCAAGGTGGGCCATGTCTTCATGCTGCAGGGCAAGGAGCATGTCGAGGTGGCCAAGGCCCTGCCCGGCGACATCTGCGCGGTGGCCAAGGTCGACGAGATCCGCTTCGACGCCGTGCTGCACGACGCGGCCGAGGACGACCACATCCACCTCAAGCCGCTCGACTTTCCCAAGCCGGTGCATGGCATCGCGGTGCAGGCCAAGAAGCGCGGCGACGAGCAGAAGATGTGGGAAATCCTCGGCAAGCTCGTCGACGAGGATCCCTGCCTGAAGATCGAGCATGTCGCGCAGACCAACGAGACCATCGTCTACGGCCTGGGCGAGCTGCACCTGCGCGTGCTGCTCGAGCGCATGAAGGAGACCTACAAGTTCGAGGTCGACACGCGTCCGCCGCGCATCGCCTACCGCGAGACGATCACGGCCCGGGCCGAGGGCCACCACCGCCACAAGAAACAGACCGGGGGCGCCGGCCAGTTCGGCGAGGTGTACCTGCGCGTCGAGCCGCTGGCGCGCGGCGCCGGCTTCGAGTTCGCCGACGAGAGCAAGGGCGGCGTCATCCCGCACCAGTTCATACCCGCGGTCGAGAAGGGCGTGCGCGAGGTGCTGGCCAGCGGCGCGATCGCCGGCTATCCGGTGGTCGACGTCAAGGTCGTCGTCTACGACGGCAAGAGCCACAGCGTCGACAGCAAGGAGATCGCGTTCGCCACCGCCGGCAAGAAAGCCTTCATGGCCGCCATCCGCGCTGCGCGCCCGATCGTGCTCGAGCCGATCGTCAAGGTGCAGATCACGGCACCCGACTCGGCGATGGGCGACGTCACGAGCGATCTCGCCGGCAAACGCGGCATCGTCAGCGGCACCGGCAACGGCGCACGCGGCGCCCTCGTCATCCGCGGCCAGGCGCCGTTGTCGGAGCTTGCCGGCTATCAGAACCGGCTCAACGCGATGACGGCCGGCCAGGGCAGCTATGCGATCGAGTTCTCGCACTACGAGCCGGTGCCGCCCAACGTGCAGCAGCAGCTCGTCGGCCAGTACCAGGTGAAGGACGAGGAATAGCGGGCGGCGGCCCGGCGCGCGCGGCGCGTCGGCCGCGCCCCTTCCTGCGGCGGCCATCGGCCGGCACTCCGGCGCTGTGCTGGCCATCTCCAGGCGCACCCGGGGTGCGGCGCCGGGCTCCGCGGTGCGAGCCTCGCGGGAGCCCGGCGCGGATCTTCAGACGATCGCCAGCGCGTGCTTGTGCCGCGGCGGCGGGAAGGCCCGGTCGAGTGCCGCACGGTCGGCGTCATCGAGTGCCCGTGCCAGCGCCGCAGCGCCCAGGTTCTCGCGCAGATGGCGCTCGCTGGCTGCCTTGGGGATCGCCAGCACGCCAGGCTTCGCCAGCAGCGCCGCCAGCGCCACCTGCGCCGGCGTGGCGCCATGCCGCCGGGCCACGGCGTGCAGCGCCGCGGGCGCCCCCGCACCGGCCAGCGCCCCCTGGTCGACCGGGCAATAGGCCATCAGCGGCAGGCCGCGCGCGCGCTGCCAGGGCAGCAGGTCGAACTCGACGCCGCGCCGACCCAGCGAGTAGCAGACCTGGTTCGCAGCGCAACCGCTCTCGGGGTCGTCCGCCCCGGCCAGCGCCAACAGCTCTTCCATGTCGGCAACGTCGAAGTTGCTCACGCCCCAGCGCCGGATCCAGCCGCGGCGCTGCAGCTCGGCGAAGCCGGCCAGCGTCTGGGCCAGCGGCACGCCGCCGCGCCAGTGCAGCAGGTACAGGTCGATGACGTCCAGGCGCAGGCGCCGACGGCTGCGCGCACAGGCGTCCAGCAGGCCGGCGCGGCTGGCGTGATGCGGGTACGCCTTGCTCACGATGAAGACCTGCTCGCGCGCCAGACCCGCGCGCAACGCAGCGGCCAGCGCCTCGCCGATCACCTCCTCCGCGCCGCCCTCGCCGTACATCTCGGCGGTATCGACGACGCGCCAGCCGATCTCGAATGCCGCACGCAGCGCGGCCACTTCGGCAGCGCGCTGCGCGCGCCGCTCGCCCATGCGCCAGGTGCCCAGCCCGAGCGCAGGCCGACACTCGCCGCCCGGGAAGACGACTTCGGGCATCGGCGCGCACGCGCTGTCCATCGGTTCATCGTAGCCGACGCCCGGCATGCCGCGCGAACGTGGCAGCCGACGCCAGGCATGCCGCGTGAACGCCCGTTTATCATCGTCGCCGATGCCCGCCGACCCGCCCGATCTCGCGCAACTGCGCCTGGATAACGCGCTCGCGCTGTTCGAGGAATTCGTGCGTGCCACGGCGCGCCACGCCGACGCCGCGACGCTGCGCGGGCTCGAGCGGCGATTCGCCGAGCGCGTGCAGATCCAGCCGAGTTACTGGAGCCAGATCAAGGGCCGCTCGCGCCAGATCGGCGAGCGCCTGGCGCGGCAGTTCGAGCAGCTGTGCCACAAGCCGCGCGGCTGGATGGACCAACCGCATGGCGCCGCGGGGCCTGGCCTGCCGCCGGCTGGTGCCGTGCCGCCCGCGCGCACGGCCGCCGAGCCCGAAGGCCCGCGCGACGACGACGAGCGCTTCATCGTCGGCCTCGTTCTCACCTACTACCGCCGACACCCGCAGCGCGCGCGCACGCGGCTGCTCGATCTGCTGGGCGAGGTGCTGGTGCCGGCGGCAGCGCCGGCAGTTGCCGCGCCAGGCACGGCACGGCCGGCGCCGGCCGCACCGGCGGACGACGCACACGCGCTGTGGGCGCGCTCGCAGGCCGGCGTGGCACCGCTCGAGCGCAAGCGCTGAGCCGCGGGCACCTCTAGCGAAGGCGCCGCAAACCGCAGCCGATGCCTGCGCGCGACAGCGCGGCGGCGCCGCCCTTGCGGACAGATAAACGATGATTTAGCATTTGCGCAAGCCCGCGCTGCAGCCGCCGCAACCGCGGCAGGCTCGCACCGCGATCCCGCCCACCCACCGACCGAACTCATGCTCCTCGTTCCGTTCGTCCAGGCCGAGCCGGCGTGCCGCAGCGCGTTGCCGGCGGGCGTGGCGAACCCGGGCCGGGCGCGTGCGCAGGTCCGCATCTGCGCCCCGCCCGGGGCCACCGTGAGCTGAGCGTCCGGCAAGCGCGCCGGGCGCCTGACGCCACGACGAAGCCCGGGTTGCAGTTGCACCCGGGCTTCTTGCTTCCTGCGATCCGACATCCGCCGTCGCCCTATACCTGCCGAAAGGAAACGCCATGAGATCCCCGCGCATCGCCATGCCCCAGCGCAAGCCGCGCAACCCCTTCGTCGCCGCCAGCCGCCGGCGCAAGGCCGGTGCGCACCGCGCCGGCGGCGGCACCAGACGCCAACGCGCGCAGGCAGCGCTGCGCCGCGAGGTCCTTGCGCTGCCGCCCGACAAGCCCAGCCCGTGAAAGCCGAGAGCGCCCGCCGCGAAGCGCGCGCCAGGAGAGAACGCCATGCATCGCGACCTTCCCCTCGTCGAACCTCCAGTGCAGGTGCAGCGCGCGCGCGCTCTGGCCGCGGCCTTGCTGCGCGCCGCCGGCGCCGCGCTCGACCGTCTGGCGCTGCGCCTGTCCCGGGCCGAACCTGCGGGCGCGGCAGCCCATCCGGTGCTGGAGTTCTATGCCGAAGCCGGCGCGCCCGAAGGCGCGCTCTACGTCGACGGACGTCTCGTCGGCCGGCTGGACGGCGTGCGGCGGCTGTGAGGTGCGGCCGGCGAGCGGCTCAAGTCGCCGCCTCCGCGCACCGATAACCGGCGAGCAGACCTGCCCGATCGCCGCCCGCATGCTCGCCGCCGCCGACCCGTTCACGACCCGCGCGCCGTCGGGCGCCGAGGGCTGGGCCGCGCGCTTCGATCCGGCCGCGCTGCCGGTACTTGCCGCGACGGCGGCCGGGATCGAGGAACTGCGCCCTGTGCAAGACGAACTGGACGCGCACACGCTGGCCGAGGTCATCGTCGGCGATCCGCTGATGACGCTCAAGCTGCTGGCCCATGTCGCCGGCCTGCGACGCGGCCGCGAAGGCGGCGACCCTGCGACGGTGACGGCAGCGCTGGTGATGCTCGGCATCCTGCCGTTCTTCCGCAGCTTCGGCCCGCAGCCCACGGTGGCCGAGCGCCTGACGCGGCTGCCGCAGTCGCTGGCCGGCTTCGAGCGCGTGCTGCGCCGCTCGCGTCGCGCGGCGCGCTTCGCGCTGGCCTTCGCGGCGCACCGCCTGGACCCCGACGCCGCCGTCATCCACGAGGCGGCGCTGCTGCACGACTTTGCCGAGCTTCTGCTGTGGCTGGAGGCGCCGACACTGGCGCTGCGCATCGCCGAACGCCAGCGCGACGAGCCGGGCCTGCGTTCGGCCGCCGTGCAGAAGGAGCTGCTGCACATCGAGCTGGGCGAGCTGCAGCACGAGCTGATGGCGCGCTGGCGGCTGCCGGCGCTGCTCGTGCGCATCACCGACCATTCGTCGCGCGCCGATTCGATGCAGCTGCGCAACGTGCGCCTGGCGATCCGCCTGGCGCGCCACAGTGCGCATGGCTGGGACGATCCGGCGCTGCCCGACGACCTGCGCGAGATCGGCGTCTTCCTGCAGCTCGCGCCGCCGCACGTCGACAAGCTCGTGCGCGAGATAGACGCCGAGGACTGAAGCCCCCCCCGCCGGCCGCCCGCGCCGCCGACCGCGGGCCGGCGCCAGCTGCGTCAGGTGCAAGAATCCACGGGGCACCGCACAAGCCGCCGTGCCCCAGATCATCCGGGGGAGATCCATGGACCTGCAGACCATCCAGACCTTTCTGGGCACCACGGTGACCGAGCTCGCCGTCAAGGTGCTCGCGGCGATCGCCTTCTGGATCGTCGGCCGCTGGCTCATCGGCACCGTGGTGTCGCTGATGCAGGCGGCGATGAACCGCAACCACATCGACGCGACGCTGACCAAGTACCTCGGCTCGATCGTCGCCATCGCGCTCAACATCGCGCTCGTCCTCGGCATCCTCGGCTACTTCGGCATCCAGACGACCAGCTTCGCCGCGATGCTGGCCGGCGCCGGCGTCGCCATCGGCGCAGCCTGGAGCGGGATGCTCGGCAACTTCGCCGCCGGCGCCTTCATGCTCGTGCTCAGGCCCTTCAAGGTGGGCGACTTCGTGCAGATCGGCGGCATCACCGGCACCGTGCACGAGCTGGGGCTGTTCGGCACCACCGTGGTCACGCCCGACAACGTGCTCACGCTGGTGGGCAACGGCAAGGTCTTCGGCGATACGGTGATGAACTACACGGCGCGTCCGGTGCGTCGTGTCGAGCGCACGGCGCAGCTGGCCGCCGGCGTCGATCCGCTCGACGCCATCGAGCGGCTGCGCGCCGCGCTGGCGCAGATCCCCAATGTCGCCAAGGATCCGGCGCCCGAGATCTCGGTACTCGACCTGAACCTCGTCGGGCCGGTGATCGCGGTGCGGCCCTACACGCACAACGACCACTACTGGCAGGTCTACTTCGACACCAACGCCGCGATCCTGCGCGTGGCGCGCGAAGCCGGCTGGCCGGTGCCGACACCGACACACAACGTGCGCACGTTCAGCGCGGGGTGAGCCTGCGCTCGAGTTCGCTCCACGGCGCGGGGTGGTCGACCATCGCGACATGCGCCACCGCGGGCAGGTGGTGGTTGGCGGCTCCCGGCAGCGTCGCCGTCGAAGGCGGGAAGACGATGTTGTCGCAGTGGCCGTAGTAGCAGCTGAAGCGCGCCTGGCGCGCCGGATCTTCGCGCTGCGCCAGTTCGGCGAGCCAGCGCGAGTGCAGGCGCATCTGGCGCGCGTTGCGCGCACGCGCCCAGCGCGCGAGCCAGGTGCCCCGGTGCGGCGTGCCGATGGTGAGCACGTGCCGCACGCGGCCGGCGTCGGCCTGGCCGGCGTACCAGTGGCGCAGCGCCAGGCCGCCCATGCTGTGCGCGACGACGATCGGCGCGCTGCCGGTGCAGCGCTCGAGCCGCGCCACGGCCTCGTCGATGAGCGCGGCGTAGGCGTCGATCGGGCCGAACGCCGGTTCGAGATCCAACGCCACCACCGGTACGTCGGCCGCGTGCAGCCGCGCCAGCCAGCGGTTCCACAGGCCGCGGTTGCAGAAGAACCCGTGCACGAGCAGTACACCGGTGCGGCCGCGGGCGTCGGCAGGCAGACGGTCGGGCCAGCGGCGGCTGCGAAAGGGCTGGCGCCAGCTGAACACGCGCAACGCCGCGCGCGTCTCGCCCCACCAGGCAGCCAGCAACTGAGCAACGCGCGCCCGGGGCGCCGGATCGTCTCCGCACAGCCGTGACAGCAGCAGGAACTCCAACGCCAGGACGAACGCGTGGCCGAGCAGCACGACCACGGCGCCCGCCACCGCCCAGCCCGGATGCCCGGCGCGCCAGGCGAGCGTCAACCACACCGCCGCCACGCCCAGCAAGCCGAGCGTGATGATCTGTTGCAGGCGCGCGAGCATCGCCGCTCAGGCCGGTTGCACGTCGCGGCCCGCCAGCTCGCGCGCCACGATGCCGTGGACCGAACGCTGCGGATTGACGCCCAGGGCGGCGAAACCGATCCCGGTCATGGGGTACGGCGCACGCCGAGCGCCACGGCGCCGAAGTGCACGCGCCCGACCGGCTCCGACCTTCGGCCCCGCCCGGCTGCACCGGCGCCGCTCGGCCAACGCCAGCCGCGCCGCGCCGGCAACTGCGAACTTCGACCAATCGCGCCGGACCATGCAAGGCGATGTTGCATCATCGACCGGCCGCGCCCTAGAGCGGCACCACTACCCGGCGATGCGCCGCGCCCTGCACCATCGAGGCGAGGCGTCAGTCATGACCCCCGAAGGCCAACGCATCATCGACAACATCGAGCGCGTCGACGCCGAGCGCGCGCGCCGCGCGGCCGACGCGCAGCTGGCCGAGCGCACGCTGGCGGTCAAGCGCTGGCAGCACGCGCGCTTCGGGCGCACCTATGCCGACCTGCTCGCCTCCGCGCGCTACGGCGACGCCTCGCGCTTCTTCCTCGACGATCTGTACGGACCCACCGACTTCGCGCAGCGTGACCGCCAGTTCGCGCGCATCGTGCCGGGCCTGGTGCGTCTGTTCCCACGTGAGATCGTCAAGACGGTGGTCGCGCTGTCGGAGTTGCACGCGCTGTCCGAGCAGTTCGACAGCGCCATGGCCGAGGCGGTGACGCCCGACACGATCGACGAGGCGGCCTATGGGCGCGCCTGGCGCCGGGTCGGCGACCCGGCCGGGCGCGAACGGCAGATCGCTCTGATGCTGGAAGTGGCGCGCGCCCTCGAGCGCTACACGCGCAACCCGCTGCTGCGCCACAGCCTGCGGCTGATGCGCGCGCCGGCGCATGCCATGGGGCTGGGCACGTTGCAGGAGTTCCTCGAGCGCGGCTTCGACACCTTCGGCAGGATGAAGGGCGCGGGCGCTTTCCTCGACACCATCGCCGAGCGCGAGCGCGCCCTCGCGGCGCGCTTCTTCGCCGGCGGCGAAGCCGGGCCGCCGAGCGCTGCCTGAACGCGCTCAGCCGGCACGCTGAGCTTGCGGCTCGGGTCGCCCGGGCGCAGCGCCGGAGCTTTCGAGCGCGAGCAGCCAGCGTTTGCGCGCAAGCCCGCCGCCGTAGCCGGTGAGGCTGCCGTCGCTGCCGATGACGCGGTGACAGGGCACGACGATGCTGATCTTGTTGCGCCCGTTGGCCGCCGCCACCGCGCGCACCGACGTCGGGTGGCCGATGCGACGCGCCTGCTCGGCGTAGCTGCGCGTCTGGCCGTAGGGGATCTCGAGCAACGCGCGCCAGACCTCGCGCTGGAACGGCGTACCCACCATGTCGAGCGGCACTCCGAAGCCGCGGCGCCGCCCGGCGAAATAGGCCGCGAGTTCGTCACCGAGTTGCGCGCCGAGCGCGCTGGCGCCCGGCCCGGGTGCGCCCCCGCGCACCCGCTCGACCTGGGCGCGCTCGAGCGCCAGGCCCTTCGTGCCCTCGTCGAATTCGAGCAGGCACAGGCCGTGCTCGGACAGCAGAGCCGACATCGTGCCGAGCGGGGTGGAATAGCTGTGCAGCATCAGCATCGTCGCCTCCGGCGTGCGACCAGGTCCGGCCGCTCCTGCCCGCTGCGCCGCCCGCCAGCGAGCGCCGTGCGGCACTCCGTCCGAGCCGTCTTCCCGGCTGCGCCTCAGCGCGGCGGGTAGCGCACCGTGCCGTCGGGCTCGATGATCGCACCCGCGGTCAAGTGCGCCGCTTCGACATGATCCGGTCCCATAATATGGAAGACCGATTCCCCGCGCGCGATCAGATGATCGGTGACGATGCGCCGGTGGCAGCGCCACCAGAGCGCCTCGGCGCACATGAGCGCGCAGCGCCGCCTGCGGCCCTCGTCGAGCAGGCGGTCCAGCGCGACTCGGAAGTCGTCGGACAGCGCATAGTCGGCATAGTTGTGGAAGCTGTCGTTCGTCCAGAAGGCGTTGGTTTCGTGCGCCACCGTCCTCGAGCGGCCCCGCAGGCCACCCAGCGCCGCGACATGTTCGTAGCCGATGGCATGCTGCGCCAGCGCAGCGCCGAGCGCCGCCCGGTTGAATTGCGGGTTCCTGCGCGAGCCGGCCAGCGTGCGGATGTCGGCCAGCAGCTCGACTCGCGACTGCACGAGCAGCGCGATGAACTCGTCGATGCGGCGCGTCGAGTGGCCGATCGTGAAGAACGGCCGGCTCATGCGCGAGGCAGCCCTGCGCGCAACCCGACCGAGGGCCGTCGCCAGGCTTGCGCGCGCGGCCTTCGATGCGCTGCGCGCGAAGACATGAACCGCCTCGGCGATTCGAGCCGGCGCCTGCTCACGCTGCGGGCAGGCTGTCCACCAGCGCGATCATGCGTCGGCGCATCGCCTCGTCGGGCAGTCGGCCGCGCGCGGCGGCCATGTTGTCAGCCATGTTCTCGGCCCGGCTGGTGGCGGCAGTGACGGCCGTTACCGCCGGGTGGCTGGCAGCGAACTTGAGGAAGAACTGGGCCCAGCTATGGGCGTCGCATTCGCCCGCCCATGCGGGCACGCCGCGCCCGGCGACGCGCCGCCACAGCCGGGTGCGCCCGAACGGCGCGTAGACCAGCACCGCGATGCCGCGCTCCTGCGCCAGCGGCAAGATCGTGCGTTCGGCGTCGCGGTCGTCGATCGCGTAGTTGGTGCCGATGAAGTCCAGCGGTTCGCTGCGCATCGCGTGCAGCAGCGCCTCGTACTGGTGGGCGAAGGTGGTGGTGGCGCCGATGTAGCGCACGCGACCCTCGTCCTCGAGCGCGCGCAGCAACGGCAGCTGCGTGCGCGGGTCGCCCATGTTGTGGATCTGGATCAGGTCGATCACGCTCCTGCCGATGCGCGCGAACGAGGCGTCGATCTGCCGGCGCGCGGCCGCCAGGTCGGCGGTACCGCCGCCCCAAGGCGCCGCGTTGAGCTTGGTCGCCCAGAAGAGCCTGGGTGCGATGCCCAGTTCCTGCGCGATGCGTCCTGCGGTCTCTTCGGATGCACCGTAGCCCGGCGCGGTGTCGAACACCCTGCCGCCGAGTTCGACCATGCGCGCCAGCACCTCGCGCAGCGCGCCGGCGTCCTCGCGACCGGCCAGCTGCGAGAAGGTGGCCGAGCTGCCCAGGCCGATGATCGGCAGCTGCTCGCCGGTCTTCGGGATCGCGCGCTCGATCAAGGCGCCGGTCGATGGTTGATCCTGGGCCGCGGCGCGCGCGCCGATCGGCACCAATCCCAGCGAACCCGCCGCAGCCCCGACGCGCTGCAGCCAATGCCTGCGCGTGGTCATGCAGCCCCCTTGGCCCTGCGGGCTGTCCCCCCGAGGGGGAATGAGCACCTTCGGAACGGCCGTGCGGCGCTCATCCAGCCCCCTTGGCCCTGCGGGCTGTCCCCCCGAGGGGGAATGAGCACCTTCGGAACGGCCGTGCGGAGCTCATGCCGCGACTCCCGTTGCCTGCTGCTGCGGCAGTTCCGCGCTGCCGGCCGCCCGGGCGCGCTGCGTCCAGCCCAGCCACAGGCCGAGCGCCATCCACGCAAGGGCCAGCGGCACGGCGAAGGCCGCGAGCGCCGCCAGGCCCATGCCCAGCCGCCCGAGCAGCCCTTCGGTCTGCGCGCCGACGACGTCGCCGGTGCGGTAGACGAAGGTGTCGATGAAGGCCTTGGCCTTGTAGCGGTCGGAGCGTGAGACGGTGGTGAACAGCGTCTCGCGCGCCGGGCGCATGATGCCGCGCTGCACAGCGCGGAACAGCGCCTCGAACGCCACCAGCGCAGCCAGCGAGCCGGCGATCGCCAGCCCGAGGAAGCCGAGCGCCGCGACCGCCGGCAGCAGGGCCAGCACGACCGAGGAGCCGAGTCTCTTCATCAGGTGGCCGGCGACCAGCGCCTGCAGCAGCAGCGTCGCCGCCTGCGTGATCATGTCGATCCGCGCGAAGACGGTGGTGCGCTGGTCCAGATCGGTGCCGAGCGCGGCCACCATCTGCAGCCGCGTGAAGTACACGAGCGTGGACATGATCGCGACGACCAGCACGTAGGCGCAGATCGCGAGCAGATAGGGCGAGCGCGTCACCGCGCCCAGGCCCTCCCAGGCACTGCCGCCGATGACTGCACGCCCTGCCCCGCGCGATGCATCGTCGCGGCTGCCGACGTTCACCGCCGCCGGCAGCCGCGCCAGCCGGCGTGCTGCCGCGAGGGCCAGCAGCAGGAAAGCGGCGGCCACCGGCAGCAGCGCCGCCGTGCCGAGCGGACGCGCCAGCAGGCTGGCCAGCCAAGGCCCGAAGATCGCACCCAGGGTGCCGCCGACCGCGATGGCGCCGAACAGGCGCCGGCTCTGCTCGAGCGTGAAGCGGTCGGCCATCAGCGCCCAGAACAGCATCGTCGCGAACAGGTTGAAGACGCTGAACCAGACGTAGAACACCTGGCCGCTGTGCTGGCCGACCTGCGCCGGAGCGAACACCAGCAGCACGCAGAAGCCCAGCAGCCCGGCGGCGAAAAACAGATACGTGGCGACGGTGAAGGCGAAGCGGCGCAGCCGGCTCACCAGCAGTCCGAACAGCGGATTGACCGCGAGCGTGACGACGACGGTGCCGACGAAGAGCCAGCGGATCGCGTCCATGCCGCGCTGCATGCCCAGTGCTTCACGCGCGGGCCGGAGCATCATCAGGGCCGGCAGAACGCAGAAGAAGAAGAGCGCGGCCACCAGCACCGGCCCGCCCTCGCCGCGGCGGATGTTCAGCCAGCGTTGCAGCAGCGGGGCGGACATGGCGGTTGCACTATGCCGGCCGGGCCGCATCGGCGCAAGGGCGGTGCCGGCGTCCGTCGCCCGTCAGGGCTGCGCCCCACCGGCTTCCACCGGCCGGTGCGGACCGGCGTCGCGCTCGATGTCGGGTGCAAGCTGCCAGAAGATTCCCGCCGAAGCCACCGTGATCAGGCCCATCGTCGCGAAGGTGGCATGGAAGGCATCGAGCGTGCGCTGCGCACCGCTCGCGTCGAAGTAGCCGTAGAAGGCCGCGAGCACCGCACTGGCCGCGGCCACGCCCATGCTCATCGCCAGCATCTGCACCATCGACAGCAGGCTGTTGCCGCTCGAGGCCTGTGCCGCGCTCAGGTCCTTCAGCGTGACCGTGTTCATCACGGTGAACTGCAGCGAGTTGACGGCACCGAACAGGGCCAGTTGCAGCACGCGCAGCCAGACCGGCAGCGCGGGCGCCGTCACCGCGAAGCTGGCCATCGCGAGTCCGACCAGCGCCGTGTTCGCCACCAGCACCTTGCGGTAGCCGGCCCAGCGCACCAGCGTCGTCGCGAGCTGCTTGGACATCATGCCGGCCGCGGCCACAGGCACCATCATCAGCCCGGCGTCGAACGGCGCGTAGCCCAGGCTCACCTGCAGCAGCAGCGGAATCAGGAAGGGCATGCAACTGCTGCCCAGGCGCGCGAACAGGTTGCCGATGAGCCCGATCGACAGCGTCGGCACGTGAAACAACGTCGGCGCGAAGAGCGGCTCGGGCTGGCGCATCGCGTGCAGCCAGTACGCGGCCAGACTGGCCAGGCCGAAGATCATCAGCACGAGCACGGTCGCCTGGCGCAATCCGAGATCCGACAGCCCGTCGAGCGCAAGCGAGATCGCCACCATGCCGAAGGCCAGCATCAGATAGCCGCCGAGGTCGAAGCGCCCCGCCGGCTGGCCGCGCCCCTCGGGCATATGGCGCACGGTCGCGAACCAGCCGGCCAGCGCAACCGGCACGTTGATCAGGAAGATCCAGTGCCAGGAGGCGACCTGCACCAGCCAGCCGCCGAGGGTGGGGCCGACGAGCGGACCGACCATGCCGGGAATGGCGACGAAGCTCATCGCCGCGAGGAACTGCTCGCGCGGCACCTGGCGCATCACCGCCAGCCGCCCGACCGGCAGCAGCAGCGCACCGCCCAGTCCTTGCACCACGCGCGACGCCACCAGCTGCGGCAGGGTCTGCGACAGCGCACACAGCAGCGAGCCGAGCGCGAACAGCGCGATCGCGCTCAGGTACACGCGCCGTGTGCCCAGCCGGTCGGCGAGCCAGCCCGATGCAGGGATCAGCATCGCCATCGTCAGCGCATACGCCACCACCACCGACTGCATGCGCAGCGGGCTCTCACCCAGGCTCCTGGCCATGGCCGGCAGCGCGGTGTTGACGATGGTGGTGTCGAGCGTCTGCATGAAGAAGCCCACGCCGACCAGCCACAGCAGATAGGTGTCGGATCCGGTCGGGCTCGTGCTCTTCATGGCGGCGTGATGGGTTCGAGCGGCGCGGTCCGCCTTCGGGCGCGATGTTGCGCCATCGCGCCGACCCGCGCACGCCAAGGCGGCGCCCGGGCGCCCGCCTTGTGCCCCGGCGCGTCCGGGCCGGCCGATCAGCGCGGCCGGGCTGCACGGCGCAGCGCGCCCGCAGGCCGGCAGCGCGCCCACGCAGGAGATGCGGTATACGCTTGCGGGCCCGGCCGTTGCGGAGCCCGTGCCATGCGTCTGCTTTCCTTGCTGCCGTTCGCGTTGTCGCTGCTCGTGGCGGCGCTGCCCGTGCGCGCCGAGATCCATCTCGACCGGCTGGCGCTTGCGTCGGGCTTCGAGATCGCCGTCTATTCGGACCAGGTCCCCCGTGCCCGCGCGCTCGCGCTTGGCGCAAGAGGCACGGTCTTCGTCGGCTCGATGGGCGAGGGCAAGGTCTACGCGCTCACCGACAGCCGCAACGCCGGCCGTGCGGATCGCGTGCGCGTCATCGCCAGCGGCCTGGAGATGCCGGTGGGCGTGGCGTTCCGCGGCGGCGATCTCTACGTCTCGGCCGTGAGCCGCATCCACGTGTTGCGCGACATCGAGAACCGCCTCGACGATCCGCCGCCCCCGGCGCTGCTGACCGACAAGCTGCCGAGCGAGCGCCACCACGGCTGGCGCTTCATCGCCTTCGGGCCCGACGGCAAGCTCTACGTGCCGATCGGCGCCCCGTGCAACGTCTGTGACCGCGGCAAGGCCTTTGCCAAGCTCACGCGCATGAACGCCGACGGCAGCGCCGTGGAGGACGTGGCCTACGGCATCCGCAACACCGTGGGCTTCGACTGGCAGCCCGGCTCGCAGCAGCTCTGGTTCACCGACAACGGCCGCGACCTGATGGGCGACGACGTCCCCGACGACGAACTGAACCGGCTCGCGCGCGTCGGCGAGCATTTCGGCTTTCCCTACTGCCACGCCGGCGAGGTCCTCGACCCTGAGTTCGGCCGCGGCCGCAGTTGCCGCGACTACGCGCCGCCGGTGCTGAAGCTGGGCGCGCACGTGGCCGCGCTCGGTATGCGCTTCTACACCGGGAGCATGTTCCCGCCCGCGTACCGCGGCGCGATCCTGATCGCCGAGCACGGCTCGTGGAACCGCAGCAGCAAGGTCGGTTATCGGGTCATGACGGTGCGGCTGGACGGCGACAAGGCGATTGCGTACGAGCCGCTGGTGAGCGGCTTCCTGCTGGACGACAAAGCCTGGGGTCGGCCGGTCGACGTGCAGCCGCTGCCGGACGGCAGCGTGCTGATCAGTGACGACCTGGCCGGCGCCGTCTACCGGGTAAGCTATCGCCGGCGCTGACCTCCACGCGCGCGCCGGCCCTGCGGTGCCGCGCGGGGCCACGGTCGGCGCCGCGCAACGCAAACCGATTGCATCGCCCATTGAAAGCCGAACCGGTCTCCAAGCGCCCGTGGCTCGCCGAGTACCCGCCGGGCGTCCCGCCCGAGGCAGACGTCGGCGCCTACGGCAGCCTGTGTGAACTGCTCGACGAGTCCTTCGGGCGCCATGCGCGGCGCGACGCGCTGGCCTGCATGGACGCCCGGCTCACGTTCGGCGACATCGACCGCCTTGCGGCCGCACTCGCCGCCTGGCTGCAGTCCAGGGGCCTGGAGCGCGGCAGCCGCGTCGCGGTGATGATGCCCAACCTGCCGCAGTACCTGGTGGTCATCGCCGCGATCCTGCGCGCCGGCTGCGCCGTCGTGAACGTGAATCCGCTGTACACGGCGCGCGAGCTCGAGCACCAGCTGAAGGACTCGGGCGCAGCGGCGATCGTGGTGCTCGAGAATTTCGCCGGCACGCTCGAGGAATGCATCGATGCCACGGCCGTCCAGCATGTGCTGCTGACGTCGATCGGCGATCTGCTAGGTCTCTGGCGCGGGGGCTTCTACACCTTCGCCGCACGCCATCTGGGCAAGATGGTGCCCGAGTTTCGGCTGCCGCTCGATCGCGGGCGCAGCGTCACCCGCTTTGGCGCCGCACTGCGCGCAGGCAGCCGCCTGACACTGCAGCGCGTGGCGGTAGGCCCCGACGATGTGGCCTTCCTGCAGTACACCGGCGGTACCACGGGCGTATCCAAGGGCGCGACGCTGCTGCACCGCAACGTCGTCGCCAACATCATGCAGTGCGAGGCCTGGTTCAAGCCCATGCTCGACCGCGTCGGCGCGCAGCAGTTGACGATCGTCTGCGCGCTGCCGCTCTATCACATCTTCGCGCTCACGATCTGCGCGCTCATGGGCGCGCGCTTCGGCGCGATGAATCTGCTGATCCCGAACCCGCGCGATTTCGCCGGCTTCGTGCGCACGCTGCAGAAGTACCGCATCAACATGTTCCCCGCGGTGAACACGCTGTTCAACGCGCTGGCCAACGAGCCGGCCTTCGCACGGCTCGACTTCTCGGGTCTCGTGGTCTCGAACGGCGGCGGCATGGCGGTGCAGCAGGCCACCGCAGAGAAGTGGCTCGAGATCACCGGCTGCCCGGTGGTCGAGGGCTACGGGCTGTCCGAGACTTCGCCGGTGGCCACGAGCAACCGGCTCGACCGGCCCGAATTCACGGGCACCATCGGACTGCCCGTGCCGTCGACCGAGATCGCGATCCGCGACGACAGCGGCGCGGACGTCGGGTACGGCGTGGCCGGGGAGATCTGCATTCGCGGCCCGCAGGTCATGGCCGGCTACTGGAACCGCAGCGACGAGACCGCCAAGGTCATGACGGCCGACGGCTTCTTCAAGTCCGGCGACATCGGCACGATGGACGAGCGCGGCTACGTGCGCATCGTCGATCGCAAGAAGGACATGATTCTGGTGAGCGGCTTCAACGTCTATCCGAACGAGATCGAGCAGGTGGTCAGCCTGCACCCCGGTGTGCTGGAATGCGCTGCCATCGGCGTTCCCGACGAGAAGGCGGGCGAGGCGGTCAAGCTCTTCGTCGTGAGGAACGACCCGACGCTCGCCGAGGACGACATCGCTGCCTACTGTCGCGACAACTTCACGGCCTACAAGCGCCCGAAGTACATCGAGTTCCGCGACGAGTTGCCCAAGAGCAATGTCGGCAAGGTTCTGCGCCGCGAACTGCGCGGCACCGCATGAGCGACCCGCCGGCACAGATCACGGCGACGCTGGCGTCGCTCGGCATCGAGGTTCTCGAGCGGGACTGGCTGTCGTCGAACAGCGTGCTGTTCACGTCCGCCGACCCGCTGGAAACCGCGACCGTCGTCGATACCGGCTACTCCCGCGACGCGCCGCGGACCGTGGAGTTGCTGCGGCAGCGTCTCCGCGGCCGCGCGCTCGGGCGCGTCGTCAACACGCACTTGCACTCAGACCACTGCGGCGGCAATGCCGAGATCATCCGTCGCTTCGGCAGCAGCATCTGGGTACCCGACGTGTCTCTGGAAGTCGTGCGGCAGTGGGACGAGAAGCAACTCACCTATCATGCCACCGATCAGCGCTGCGAGCGCTTTGCGGTCGCCGGCGGCGTACGCTCGGGCAGCGAAGTGCGGCTCGGCGGCAGACCTTGGCAGGCCTGGTCGACGCCGGGACACGACCCGGACGCACTCGTGTACTTCGAGCCGCGCAGCAAGGTGCTGATCGCCGGAGATGCGCTCTGGCGCGACAGGCTCGCCATCATATTCCCGGCACTTGCCGGGGCCGATGGATTCTCAGGCGTGCGCGAGACGCTTCGCGCGATCGAGTCGCTCGCGCCGCGCGTCGTCATCCCGGGCCATGGCCCCGCGTTCACCGACGTGTCGGCCGCCTTGCGCAGCAGCCGCGAGCGCCTCGCCGCCTTCGAGCGCGAACCGGCGAAGCACTTCAGCTACGCGCTGCGGGCGCTTGCGATGTTTCGTATGCTCGAATACCGGCACCAGCGCCGTGCCGAACTGCGCGCGTGGATGAGGGCCGCACCGGTCCTGGAAGCCGGGCGCCGGGCGCTCGCTCTCGATTCCGAGAACACCCTGCGCCTTGTCGATGCCTGCCTCGATCGGCTCCAGGCCGACGGACAACTGGCGCGTTCCGGCGATATCCTCAGCGTCGGCGCACGCTGAGGGTCGCACCTTCTATTTCCCGCCGCGCGTCCTGAGAAAAGGTAAGAAAAAGGGCCGCGCTCTCGCGAGCGCGGCCCTTCTAGAATAATTGGCCTGACGATGTCCTACTTTCACACGGGAATCCGCACTATCATCGGCGCAGAGGCGTTTCACTGTCCTGTTCGGGATGGGAAGGAGTGGGACCACCTCGCCATGGTCGTCAGGCTTGACTTGTCGACGCACCGACTTTTCCGGTCGGCACGACCAATCCATAGAATCGAATCAGCTCGATTGCTCACCACCAGGCACAACGCCTGAACCCATCCAGACCTTCACCGGCCTTGCGGCCGCGAACGTCACAGTTATAGGGTCAAGCCGCACGAGCAATTAGTACCGGTCAGCTCAACGCATTACTGCGCTTCCACACCCGGCCTATCAACGTCCTGGTCTCGGACGACTCTTCAGGGGGCTCGAGGCCCCGGCAAGACTCATCTTGGAACGAGTTTCCCGCTTAGATGCTTTCAGCGGTTATCTCTTCCGCACTTAGCTACTCG
>JADYZZ010000044.1 GCA_020852865.1 Rubrivivax sp. | reverse complement strand
TGCCCGAGATGCTGAAGAACGGAACGTCGGCCTCACCGGCGATGGCCTTGGCCAGCAGCGTCTTGCCGGTGCCTGGAGGCCCCACCAGCAGCACGCCGCGCGGGATGCGGCCGCCCAGCTTCTGGAACTTCTGCGGGTCCTTCAGGAAGTCGACCAGTTCCTTGACCTCCTCCTTGGCCTCGTCGCAGCCGGCGACGTCGGCGAAGGTGGTGGCGTTGTTGGCCTCGTCGAGCATGCGCGCCTTGCTCTTGCCGAAGCTGAAGGCGCCGCCCTTGCCGCCGCCTTGCATCTGGCGCATGAAGTAGATCCACACGCCGATCAGCAGCAGCATCGGGCCCCAGCTCACGAGGATGCTCATCAGCAGCGAGGGCTCCTCGCGCGGCTTGACGTCGAACTTGACGCCGTTGTTGATGAGGTCGCCGATCAGGCCGCGGTCGAGGTAGGTGGCGGTGCTGCGCAGGCGCCGGTCGTCGGTGGTGGTGGCGAGGATCTCGGTGCCGCCGCCGGGGCTTTCCTGCAAGGTGACCGAGCGGATGCGCTTGCTGCGCACCTCGTCGAGGAAGTCGGAGTACGCGATCTGGTGCCCCTGCACCGTGCTGCGGTCGAACTGCTTGAACACGGTGAACAGCACGAGCGCGATCACCAGCCAGACGGCGACCTTGGAAAACCACTGATTGTTCACCGCGGCTCCTTCATCGAAAACGAGGCGTGGGCCGGGCCAGATTCCCGCCGTCGCACAGCCGCGCACATGGGGCCGATTCTAGGCCCTGCAAGGCTTGTCGCAGGGGCAGCCAGGGTGCCTGCCGACCCGGGCGCGGCGTGGAAAATGGCCTGCGCCGGCAACCCTTTGCACGCGCCTGTTCAGGCAGCGCTCGAAGCCCTCACTTCAGCGCGCGGCCGACGAGGAAGGTTTCGGCCGACTTGGCGCGCGAAGCCTTGGGCTTGATGGCCCTGACGGCGCGAAAGCGCTGCTTGAAGCGCTCCACCTGCTGGCTGTAGCCGCTGCCGTGGAAGGTCTTGACCACCAGCGCGCCGCCGGGCTCGAGGTGGTCGCCGGCGAAGGCCAGCGCCAGTTCCACCAGATCGGCCACGCGCGCCGCGTCCGACGCCGCCACTCCCGACAGGTTGGGCGCCATGTCCGAGAGCACCAGATCGGCCTTGCGCCCGGCCAGCGCGGCTTCCAGGCGCCGCAGCACCTCCTCGTCGCGGAAGTCGCCGTGGACGAAGTGCACGCCCTCGATCGGCTCGAACTCGAGCAAGTCGAGCGCGATGAGGGTGCCCGGCAGCGCGCCGGCCGCCGCGCCCGCGGGCGCCAGCCGGCGGCGCAGGTACTGGCTCCAGGCCCCGGGCGCCGCGCCCAGGTCGACGATCAGCTGCCCGGGTGCGACCAGACCGAGCGCGGCGTCGATCTCGGCCAGCTTGTATGCGGCGCGCGAGCGGTAGCCCTCCTTCAGTGCCCGCTTGACATAGGGGTCGCTCACGTGGTCGTGGAACCACGCCTTGTCGACCTTGCGGCTCTTGACTTTCATGGCACTCGCGGCGGGCCGCCGATAATACGCAGATGCCTGCCATCGAACTCAGTCCGGCCGAGCGCAAGGCGCAGCGCGCCGCCGCGCATCACCTGCACCCGGTGGCGATGGTGGGCGCGGCGGGCTTGAGCGAGGCCGTCGTGCGCGAAGTCGACGCCGCGCTCGCCGCGCACGGGCTGGTGAAGGTGCGCGCCGCGGTCGACGACCGTGCCGCGCGCGCGGCGATGCTCGCCGAACTGGCCGAGCGGCTGGGCGCCGCGCCGGTGCAGCACATCGGCAAGCTGCTCGTGCTGTGGCGGCCGCTGCCGCCCAGGGCCGAGGCGGCGCAGGCCGCGCGCGGCGCGGCCGGCCGCAGCCCGCGCGTGGTCAAGGTCGTCAAGTTCTCCAAGAGCGGCAACCACCGCGCCAGCGTGAAGACGCTGCGCGTGCTCGGCAACGAGCGGCTCACCGCTGCCGGCAAGCTCAAGCGGCGCGAGCCGCGCCGCGCCAGCGTCAAGAAGAAGCCGGCGTAGGCACCGGCCGCGCCGCGCGCCAGGCCAGCGCCAGCACGAGCAGGCCCTTCAGGCCGTACAGCGCCACGCTGGCCGCGTGCAGCTGGGCAAAGCCGAACACTCCCTGCCCGGCACGCGCCGCCTCCATCATCGGCCGCAGCGCGAAGTAGCCGGCCACGGTGCACGACAGCGCCCCGAGCGCGAGCATCATGCCGGGCGTGAACTGGCTGCCGCCGCGCGCCACGCCGCGCCGCGCGGCCACGCGCTCGAGCACCAGCACCGCGATGCCCAGGGCGAGGCTGGCGTAGGCCTCGCCGGCGAGCAGGCGCACCGCCACGCGCGCGGCCAGGCTGCGCTCGAGCAGCGCGAACGCCGCCGGCGTGGCCAGCAGCGCCACGCACAGCAGGCAGCCCAGCCAGGGGCCGGGCAGCAGGCGGCGCCAGCGCTCCAGCGTCATGCGCGCGGGCCGAGGCGCCTGCACCGACACGAATCCGCGGCCCGACGCATGCGTGCCAAGGCCCTCAGGCGTAGCGCACGTCGACGATCTCCCAGTGGCGCACGCCGCCCGGCGCCTGCACCTCGGCCACGTCGCCGGCCTCCTTGCCGATGAGCGCGCGCGCGATCGGGCTCGAGATCGAGATCAGCCCGTGCTTGAGATCGGCCTCGTCGTCGCCGACGATCTGGTAGGTGGCCCGGGCGCCGCTCGCTTCCTCCTCGAGGTCGACGGTGGCGCCGAAGACGACACGCCCGCCGGCGTCGACCTCGGCCGGGTCGATGACCTTGGCCGCCGCCAGCTTGCCTTCGAGCTCCTTGATGCGGCCCTCGATGAAGCCCTGGCGGTTCTTGGCCGCCTCGTATTCGGCGTTCTCGGACAGGTCGCCCTGGGCGCGCGCCTCGGCGATGGCCTGGATGACGGCGTGCCGCTCCACCGTCTTCAGGCGGTGCAGTTCGGTCCTGAGCTTCTCGGCGCCGCGGCGCGTGAGCGGAATGGTCGACATGGCGGTCGGGGCAGGCGGCAAAGTGAATCCGCCGCAGCGCCCGGGTTCTCGGGGGCTGCGGCGGACGGGCGGCGCGATCTTACGCGAGTTCGGCCTGCAGCTCCTGCAGCGACACGACGCGCAGCGCGCCGGCGGTGCCGCGCTGGTGCTCCATCGCCTCGGTGGCCGCTTCGCTGCCGGCCATCGTGGTGTAGTAGGTGACGCGGTTGGCCAGCGCCGCCTGGCGGATGTGGCGCGAGTCGGCGATCGCCTGGCGCGTCTCGTCGACGGTGGTGAACACGAGCTGGATCTCGCCGGCCTTGACCATGTCGGCGATATGCGGCCGGCCGTCCTTGATCTTGTTCACCAGCCGGACCGGCAGGCCGGCGGCGGCGATCGCCGCCGCCGTGCCCCTGGTGGCCACCACCTGGTAGCCCAGCGCATGCAGCGCGCGCGCCACCGCCACCGCACGCGGCTTGTCGGCGTCCTTCACGGTGAGCACGACGACGCCCCTTTCCGGCAGGCGCGAGCCGGCGCCGAGCTGGCTCTTGAGCATCGCTTCACCGAAGCTGCGGCCCAGGCCCATCACCTCGCCGGTGCTGCGCATCTCGGGGCCGAGGATGGGGTCGACGCCGGGGAACTTGTTGAACGGGAACACCGCCTCCTTGACCGCGAAGTACGGCGGCACCACCTCGGCCAGGACCTGCCCGCCGGGGCCGCGCTGGTCGGCCAGCTTGCGCCCGGCCATGCAGCGCGCGGCGATCTTGGCCAGCGGCAGGCCGGTGGCCTTGCTGACGAAGGGCACGGTGCGGCTGGCGCGCGGGTTGACTTCGAGCACATAGACGACGGCCGCATCGTCTTCGCCCTGGATCGCGAACTGCACGTTCATCAGCCCGACGACGCCCAGCGCGCGCGCCATCGCCGCGGCCTGGCGGCGCATCTCGTCTTGCAGCGCCTGGGGCAGCGAATACGGCGGCAGCGAGCAGGCCGAGTCGCCGCTGTGGATGCCGGCGGCCTCGACATGCTCCATGATGCCGCCGATCAGCACCTCGGTGCCGTCGGCGATGCAGTCGACGTCGACCTCGACGGCGTCGTCGAGGAAGCGGTCGAGCAGCACGGGCGACTTGTCGCTCACGCGCACCGCCTCGCGCATGTAGCGCTCGAGGTCCTTGTCGCCGTGCACGATCTCCATCGCGCGGCCGCCCAGCACGTAGCTCGGCCGCACGACGAGCGGATAGCCGATCTCCTGCGCCAGCGCCCGCGCGGCCTCCTCGGTGCGCGCGGTGCGGTTCGGAGGCTGCTTCAGGCCGAGCTCGTCGAGCAGCTTCTGGAAGCGCTCGCGGTCCTCGGCGATGTCGATCGAGTCGGGGCTGGTGCCGATGATCGGCACGCCGGCGCGCTCGAGGTCGAGCGCGAGCTTGAGCGGCGTCTGGCCGCCGTACTGCACGATCACGCCCTCGGGACGCTCCTTGGCGACGATCTCGAGCACGTCTTCGAGCGTCACCGGCTCGAAGTACAGGCGGTCGCTCGTGTCGTAGTCGGTCGACACCGTCTCGGGGTTGCAGTTGACCATGATGGTCTCGAACCCGTCCTCGCGCATCGCCAGCGCCGCGTGCACGCAGCAGTAGTCGAACTCGATGCCCTGGCCGATGCGGTTGGGCCCGCCGCCCAGCACCATGATCTTGCGCCGCGTGCTCGGCTCGGCCTCGCACTCCTCGTCGTAGCTGGAGTACATGTAGGCGGTCTGCGTCGCGAACTCGCCGGCGCAGGTGTCGACGCGCTTGTACACCGGGCGCACGCCGTGGGCGTGGCGCAGCGCGCGCACCGCGTGCTGGTCGGTGCCGAGCAGCCGGGCCAGCCGGCGGTCGGAAAAGCCCTTCTGCTTGAGCCAGCGCAGCTCGGCCGCGCCCAGGCTCTCGAGCGTGCGCGCCGCCAGCTCGCGCTCGATGGCCACGAGCTCCTCGATCTGCGCGAGGAACCAGGGGTCGATCGCCGTCTCCTCGTGGATCTCGTCGAGCGTGAGGCCGATGCGGAAGGCGTCGGCCACGTACAGCAGCCGCTCGGGGCCGGCGTTGCCGATCTCGTCGACGATCTCGTCGCGCTCGACGCTGCGCTCGTCGAGGCCGGCGATGCCGGTCTCCAGGCCGCGCAGCGCCTTGTGCAGGCTCTCCTGGAAGGTGCGTCCGATCGCCATCACCTCGCCCACGCTCTTCATCTGCGTGGTGAGGTGCGGGTCGGCGGCCGGGAACTTCTCGAAAGCGAAGCGCGGCACCTTGGTCACGACGTAGTCGATCGTCGGCTCGAAGCTCGCCGGCGTGGCGCCGCCGGTGATGTCGTTGCTCAGTTCGTCGAGCGTGTAGCCCACCGCCAGCTTGGCCGCCACCTTGGCGATCGGGAAACCCGTGGCCTTGGACGCCAGCGCCGAGCTGCGCGAGACGCGCGGGTTCATCTCGATCACGATCAGGCGGCCCGTGGCCGGGTTGACCGCGAACTGCACGTTCGAGCCGCCGGTGTCGACGCCGATCTCGCGCAGGATGGCGATGCTGGCGTTGCGCATCACCTGGTATTCCTTGTCGGTGAGCGTGAGCGCCGGAGCCACCGTGATCGAGTCGCCGGTGTGGATGCCCATCGGGTCGAGGTTCTCGATCGAGCACACGACGATGCAGTTGTCCGCGCGGTCGCGGACCACCTCCATCTCGAACTCCTTCCAGCCGATCAGGCTCTCCTCGATCAGCAGCTCGCGCGTCGGACTGAGGTCGAGGCCGCGCTTGCAGATCGTCTCGAACTCCTCGGGGTTGTAGGCGATGCCCCCGCCGGTGCCGCCGAGCGTGAAGCTGGGGCGGATCACCACCGGAAAGCCCGTGCCGCCGGTTTCCCGGGCGATGCGCTCGCGCACCGCCTGCGCCTCCTCCCAGGAATGGGCGATGCCGCTCTTGGCCGACTCGAGGCCGATCGCCGTCATCGCCTGCTTGAACTTGAGCCGGTCCTCGGCCTTCTCGATCGCGCGCTCGTCGGCGCCGATCATCTCGACGCCGTGGCGCGCCAACACGCCGTGGCGGTGCAGGTCGAGCGCGCAGTTGAGCGCGGTCTGCCCGCCCATCGTCGGCAGCACCGCCATGCGGCCCGAACGCGGCGCCTCCCGGGCGATGATCTGCTCGACCACCTGCCAGGTGATGGGCTCGACATAGGTCACGTCGGCCATCTCCGGGTCGGTCATGATCGTCGCCGGGTTGCTGTTGACGAGGACGACGCGGTAGCCCTCCTCGCGCAGCGCCTTGCAGGCCTGGGCGCCGGAGTAGTCGAATTCGCAGGCCTGGCCGATGACGATCGGGCCGGCGCCGATGATCAGGATCGTGTCGAGGTCGGTGCGCTTGGGCATCTCAGTGCTCCTCCATCGAGCGCACGAAGCGGTCGAACAGGTGGCCGATGTCGTGCGGCCCGGGGATCGCCTCCGGGTGGCCCTGGAAGCTGAAGGCCGGAGCGTCGGTGTGCTCGAGGCCCTGCACGGTGCCGTCGAACAGGCTCACGTGCGTGATGCGCAGATTCGCACCCAGCGTCGCCGCGTCGACGGCGAAGCCGTGGTTCTGGCTCGTGATCGCGACGTCGCCGCTGGCCAGCTCCTTCACCGGGTGGTTGGCGCCGTGGTGGCCGAACTTCATCTTGAAGGTCTTCGCGCCGGCGGCCAACGCCATGATCTGGTGGCCCAGGCAGATGCCGAACACGGGCCGGCCGCTCGCCACCAGCTCACGGCAGGCCTGGATCGCGTAATCGCAGGCCTCGGGGTCGCCCGGGCCGTTGCTCAGGAAGATGCCGTCGGGCGCCAGCGCCAGCGCCTGCGCCGCGCTCGTGCGCGCCGGCACCACCGTGACGCGGCAGCCGCGGCTGGCCAGCATGCGCAGGATGTTGCGCTTGACGCCGAAGTCGTAGGCCACGACGTGGCGGCGCGGTCCGCTCGCGCGGCCGTGGCCCCGGCCGAGCTGCCACTCGGTCTCGCTCCACTCGTAGGGCACGCGCGTGCTGACCTGCTGCGCCAGATCCTGCCCCACCATCGACGGTGCGGCGCACGCCGCCGCCACCGCCTCGGCGATCTGCGCGGCGCCGATCGTCGTGCCACGCGCGTACGCGACGATGCAGCCGTTCTGCGTGCCCTGCGTGCGCAGCCGGCGCGTCAGGCGGCGCGTGTCGATGCCGGCGATCGCCACCGTGCCCGCCTCCTCGAGGCAGCGCGGCAGCGCCATCGTGGCGCGGAAGTTCGACATGCGCGGCGGCAGGTCCTTGATCACGAGGCCGGCGGCCTGCACGCGCGACGACTCGGCGTCCTCGGGGTTGACGCCGACGTTGCCGATGTGCGGGAACGTCAGCGTGACGATCTGGCGGCAGTAGCTCGGATCGGTGAGGATCTCCTGGTAGCCGGTGAGCGCGGTGTTGAACACCACTTCGCCCACCGTGCGACCGGGCGCGCCGATCGAGGTGCCGACGAAGGTGGTGCCGTCGGCTAGGGCGAGCAGGGCGGGAGGCGAGACGGGCAGCAAGAAAAGCTCCGGGGTTCGCGCGCCCAGCGCCGCCTGCTCGCCGACCCGCTGCGCCACGCAGGCGTGGCGCCGGGTCGGCAGGTGGGGCCGGGGGAAAGCCGAAGCCGGGGTCTCGTGGGCGCTGCGCTGTTGCGGGACAAACCTGTGAATTGTAGCCGCGCCGCGCCGCGCCGCGCCGCGCCCTCAGCCCGCGAGCGCCGCGCAGCCCGCGCACGCGATCTGCGCGTCCTCGCTCGACTTGACGCCGCTCACGCCCACGGCACCCAGGCACTGGCCGCCCACGTGCAAAGCCACGCCGCCCTCGAGCATGCCCTGCAGCTCGGGCGCGCTCAGGAACGACATTCGGCCCTGGTTGATCATGTCCTCGTAGACCTTGCTGTCGCGCCGGCCCAGCGCCGCGCAGCGCGCCTTGGCCGCGGCGATGTGCGCCGAGATCGGCGCCGCGCCGTCGAGCCGCTGCAGCCACAGCAGGTGGCCGCCGTCGTCGGCGATGGCGATGGTCACGGCCCAGCCCTGGCGCTGCGCCTCGGCGGCCGCGGCCGCACCGATGCGGGCGCAGTCGTCGTGCGTGAGAACTTGCTTGGTCTGCATGGGCTCGACGATAGCGCGTCGCGCGCGGCGCCGGCGCGCGGCGCCGGGTTCGGCCATGGGCCGTAGGGACATCGCCGCGCCCTCCCCCGCAGCCTAGAATCGGGCACCGCGCAGCACCTGCGCATCGTGCATCCCCGGGAGGCCCCATGGAGCAAGAGCTTCGAACGATCGATCTTCCCGCCCGCGTCGGCGTCGCGGCGACCGAGCGCAACCGCGTGTTGCGCAACACCTACTGGCTGCTGGCGCTGTCGATGGTGCCCACCGTGCTGGGCGCCTGGATCGGCGTTTCCAGCGGGCTGCTGCAGGCCATGGGCCCGGGCCTCGGGCTCGTCGTCTTCCTGGTCGGCGCCTTCGGGCTGATGTTCGCCGTCGAGAAGTACAAGAACTCGGCCGCGGGCGTGCCGATCCTGCTCGGCTTCACGTTCTTCATGGGCCTGATGCTCTCGCGCCTGCTCGCGGTGGTGCTGAGCAAGGGCAACGGCGCGAGCCTGGTGATGCTGGCCTTCGGCGGCACGGCGGCGGTGTTCTTCGCCATGGCGTCGGCGTCCACGCTCGTCAAGCGCGATCTGTCGGGCCTGGCCAAGTTCATGCTGATCGGCGTCGTGCTGCTCGTCGTCGCGGCGATCGCCAACGTCTTCGTGCAGAGCGGCGCGCTGCTCGTCACCGTCTCGGTGCTGGCGATCGGCATCTTCTCGTTCTTCATCCTGTACGACCTCAAGCGCGTGCAAGACGGCGAGGAGACCAACTACATCAGCGCCACGCTGGGCGTCTACCTGAGCCTGTTCAACGTGTTCCAGAGCCTGCTGGCGCTGCTGGGCATCTTCGGCGGCGACGACTGACGCAGCGCGCCCGCGCTGCGCCTGACGATGACGGGGCCTGCGGGCCCCGTCTGGCATGGGAAGCGGGCCCGCGCCCACCGTCTGGCATGAGACGCGGGGCCTCCGCGCCCCGCCGGGCAGTGAGATGCGGGGCCCGCAGCCCCCGTCTGGCATGGGAAGCGGGCCGCGCGCGCCCGCCCTTCATCCCGGCGCGCGCTCGAACACCGCGACCGACTCGACATGCGCCGTGTGCGGGAACATGTTCACCACGCCCGCCATCGTGCAGCGATAGCCGGCACGGTGCACGAGTAGGCCGGCGTCGCGCGCCAGCGTCGCCGGGTTGCAGCTCACGTAGACGATGCGCCGCGGCGCGCGCCAGCCGCCGGCAGCGTGCAGATCGGCCGTGGCCCTGACCAGCGCGAAGGCGCCTTCGCGCGGCGGGTCGATCAGCCAGCCGTCGGCGCTGCCGAGCGCGGCCAGCGCCTCGGCCGTCAGCTCGAACAGGTTGCGCACGGCGAAGCCCGCCCTGGACGCCAGGCCGTTGCGCTGCGCGTTGGCCTGCGCGCGCGCCACCAGCGCCGCGCTGCCCTCCAGCCCCAGCACCCGGCCTGCGCGCGTGGCCAGCGCCAGCGTGAAGTTGCCCAGGCCGCAGAACCAGTCGATCACGCGCTCGTGCGGCTGCGGCGCGAGCAGCCGCACCGCGCGCGCGACGAGCACGCCGTTGATCTGTCCGTTGACCTGGGTGAAGTCGGTGGGCAGGAAGGAAAGCGTCAGGCCGAACTCCGGCAGGCGGTATTCGAGCCTGCGGTCGCGCTCGTCGAGCGGGCGAACGCTGTCGGGGCCCGCCGGCTGCAGCCACCACTGCACGCCATGTGCGCGGCCGAACCCGGCGAGCAGGTCGAGGTCGCCCGGCGGCAGCGGCTCGAGGTGGCGCAGCACGAGCGCCAGCGTACCCTCGCCGCAGGCCAGTTCGATCTGCGGCACGCGCTCGCGCACGGCCAGCGCGCCGACGAGCGCGCGCAGCGGCACCAGCAGCGCGCTCACGGCCTCGGGCAGCACCGGGCACATGTGCATGTCGGCCACGTAGCGCGAGCGGCGCTCGTGGAAGCCCACGAGCACGGTGCCCTTCTTCGCCACCCAGCGCACCGACAGGCGTGCGCGCTCCCGGTAACCCCAGGCCGGGCCGTAGATCGGCGGCAGGATCCGGGCAGGCCGCACCTTGGCAAGGTGCCACAGGCCGTCTTCGAGCACGCGCTGCCTGGCCGCCACCTGCGCCCAGGGGTGCAGATGCTGGACCTTGCAGCCGCCGCAGGCGCCGGCATGCAGCCCGAAATGCGGGCAGCGCGGCACGACGCGCTGCGCGCTCGCGCGCGCGATCGCCGTGACTTCGCCCTGCTCCCACTGACTCTTGCGGCGCAGCACGCGCGCACGCACGCGCTCGCCCGGGAGGGCGCCTTCGATGAAGACGACCTTGCCCTGCGTCTCGGCGGCTCCGGGCGCCGGCCCTTCGCTCGGCCCTTCGCTCGGCCCTTCGTCCGACCCTTCGTCCGGGCCTTCGTCCGTGCCTTCCTCCGGGCCTTCCTCCGGGCCTTTGCCCGGCCGGCCGACGGTCCCGCCGCCCGACGATTCGCCGGTGGCAGCCGCGGCGGCCGCTGCGGCGGCAGGCGCGCGCCGCGCGACGCCCCGGCCCTCGAGGTCGAGCGATTCGACCTCGAGCCATTCGTCGCCTGGGTCCATCGCGGCGGATTATCCGGGCGGCCGCCGGACGTGCCATTCGGCACGGCGGGCGCGGCGCGGGGTGACGAAAGCTCACATCCCGGCGGCGCCGACGGGCCGGATGCTGCGCCGCGTCGCGCACAATGGCGCCCGGCCGGAACGCGGCGCGCAGGGCGGGCCTGCGGCGCAGACCGGCAACGATGCGGCAGCCCGCGGCGGCGCGACCGCCGGTGCCCCACGGGCCCCGGTGCGGCGGCGATGGGCGCCGGCCCACTCCGATGTTCGAAGACCAACGCGCAGGACACAAGTTCTTCTCGGGCCCCGAGTCGACCTCGGCGGCGGTCGCCGCGCTGCTCGAACCGGCACTCGCGGCGGCGCTGCTGCTGCTCGTGTCCATCGCCGCGGACGAGCCGATCGACCGCCCCGAGCTGGTGCTCGCGGTGCTCGTGTTCGCGCTCATGTACCCGGGGCGCAACCGCTTCTGGGAGCGCCCGCTCAACGCCGCGGTGCAGATGGGCTCGAGCTGGGCCGGCCTGCTGTGCATCTTGCTGCTGGTGGGCTTCGGCACGCGCAGCCTGCACCTGTACAACGAAGTGGTGCTGCTGGGGTGGATGCTGTGCGCACCGACCCTCACCTGGTTCGTCTTCTTCTTCGGCCGCAAGTGGCTGCGCAGCCAGGCGGCACTGCCGCACAACCGCCGGCGCGCCGTCGTCGTCGGCGCCGGTCCCCTGGGCGTGAAGGTGGCGGCGGCCTTCCAGGCGCGCGGCAGCCACGCGCACGAGTTCTGCGGCTACTTCGACGACCGCCAGGACGGGCGCGTCGAAGACGCCGCGCGCGCCCGGCTCGAAGGCTCGCTGCACGAGGTGGCCCCCTACGCCGCCGCGCACGGCGTGCACGAGGTGTACATCACGCTGCCGCTGGGCTCGCAGCCGCGCATCGTGCGTCTGCTCGAGGACATCCAGGCCACTACCGCGTCGATCTACTTCGTGCCCGACGTGTTCGGCATCAGCATCATCCAGGGCCGTCTGCGCGACATGAACGGCGTGCCCGTCGTCGGCCTGTGCGAGACGCCCTTCACCGGCACCAACCTCGTCGTCAAGCGCCTGTGCGACATCGTGCTGGCGAGCGCCATCCTGCTGCTCATCTCGCCCGTGCTGCTGGCCATCGCGCTCGCGGTGCGGCTGAGCTCGCCCGGGCCGGTGATCTTCCGCCAGCGCCGCAACGGCCTGGACGGGCGCCAGATCGTCGTCTACAAGTTCCGCACCATGCGCACGCAGGACGACGGGGCGGTGGTGCCGCAAGCCACGCGCAACGATCCGCGCCTCACGCCCGTGGGCGCCTTCCTGCGACGCACTTCGCTCGACGAACTGCCGCAGTTCGTCAACGTGCTGCAGGGCCGCATGAGCATCGTCGGGCCGCGCCCGCACGCGGTGGCGCACAACGACCAGTACCGCCGCCTGATCAAGGCCTACATGGTGCGCCACAAGGTCCGGCCCGGCATCACCGGCTGGGCGCAGATCAACGGCTGCCGCGGCGAGACCGACACGCTCGACAAGATGCAGGCGCGCGTCGAGTACGACCTCGAGTACCTGCGCAACTGGTCGCTCGTGCTCGACTTGCAGATCATCGCGCGCACGATCAAGCTCGTCTTCTTCGACCGAAAGGCCTATTGACGTGAGCTCACCCCGAAGCGCCTCAGGCCCCCGTCCCCGCAAGGCCGCGCCGGCAGCCCGGCCGGACCGGCTGTACGCGCCGCGCCGCGGCCGCCTGATCGGCGCCGCGGCGCTGCTGGCCGCGGCGCTGGCCGCCGCCGGCGCGGCCGCCGAGGACAAGCCCTACAGCCTGGGCGCCTCGCAGACCTTCACGCGCGACTCCAATCTGCTGCGCCTGGGCGACGGACAGGCCGCGCCGGCCGGCTATGCGCGCTCCGACACGGTGTCGAGCACGGCGCTGCTCGGCGCGCTCGACCAGAAGATCGGCCGCCAGCGCGTCTACGGCAGCCTCACGCTGCGCGACAACCGCCTCGAGCACAACTCCATCTACGACAACCAGTCGCAGGCCCTCGCGCTCGGGCTGGACTGGGAGACCGTCGAACGCCTGAGCGGCAGCGTCAAGCTCGACCGCGCGCGCAGCCTGGCCACGTTCGCGGCGGCCGACCGCGGCTTCGTCCCCGAACGCAACACCGAGACCACGCAGCGCGGCAGCGTCGTCGTGCGCCGCGGGCTGCCCGATCAGCTGCAGTTCGAGCTCGGGCTCGATCACCAGTCGGTCGACTACAGCGCCGCGCTGTACGCGCCCTACGAGCTGCGCCAGAGCAGCGTCTCGCTCGGCGCACGCCTGCGCACCAGCGCCGCGCTGCTCCTGAGCGCGGGCGTGCGGCGCCTCGAGGGCAGCTACCCGAAGGCGCTGCAGCGCGCCGACGGCAGCGTGCAGGCCGACGACTTCCGCCGCACCTCGCTGGACCTGCGCGCCGACTGGCAGCCCAGCGGCGCGAGCCGTCTCGCGCTGCGTCTGAGCCCGATGCAGGTGCGCTACGACGTGGCGCGCGAGCGCGACTACTCCGGCCTCACCGGCGCGCTCACCTGGGCTTGGCAGCCCGGCGCAAGGCTCAACCTCACGACCGACATCCTGCGCGAACCGGCGCAGGACAGCACCCTGCTCGGCCAGAGCGCCGAAATCGGCAGCGTCGAGTACAGCCGCCTGAGCACCAGCCTGCGCGTGCAGGCCGGCTACGAGTTGAGCGCCAAGGTCCAGGCGCGCGCCGGCGTGAGCTATCGCGAACGCCAGACCGACCGCAGCCTGGTGCTGGCGGCCGTCGGCCCGATTGGCACGACCAGCGCCACCGACCACGCCACCACCTACAACCTCGGCCTCACCTGGCAGCCCACGCGCGGCATCAGCCTGGGCTGCACCTGGCAGCAGGAAGCGCGCAGCGCGAGCAGCCTGGCGCAGGCGCTGCACTACAGCACCTACGGGTGCTTCGGGCAGTTGCTGCTGAATTGAATGGGAGGGGTCAGGTCTTGCCTTTTGCCCCCCCCTTCCTCACTCCTTCGCTGCCTCGGCGCGTGAAATCAACCGGCTGACGCGCGACACCGACAGCCCGAGCCTGCCCGCGATCGCCGACATCGTCATCCCGCCCTCGACATGCGCGCGGCGCAGCGCCTCGGCGCGCGTGTCCGACGCGCGCAGGAACCCGTCCAGGTCGCCCGCCTGGCGCCGCTGGGCGCGCGGCACTTCGCTCGCCTTGCGCCGCAGCGGCTCGGCGCGTGCCTGCATCCGTTCGACGAAGGCCTCGTCGCCGAGATAGATCTGCTGGCGCAGCGCCTGGTCCCACAGGCGCAGGCCGCGTCCGGCGGACACCAGTGCCGTGTAGCGGCGGGCGGCGCGACGGCGATCGGCCGCATCGAGCGGCGTGCGGCCGAGGAGAAAGCCGTGCAGCCGCGCCGTGTCGAGCCAGGGCGGCACGGGCACCAGGCCGATATGCGCCGGGTAGCTCGACCAGGGCCACGCCTCGGGCCGATCGACCAGTTCGGCGCGCAGCGGGTTCAGCTCGACATAGCGGCAGGCCTCGAGCAGGTACGCGTCGCGGTCCACCAGCACGGCCTTGAAGCGGCCCTGGAACAGATGCCCCACCTTGCCGTGGCGGCGGTTGAAGTCCTGCGTGTACACGCCGTTGAGGTGCCGCATCAGGCGCGACAGATTGGCCTGCCGCGTGCACAGCACGAAGTGGTAGTGGTTGCCCATCAGGCAATAGGCGAGCACCTGGGCGTCGAAGCGCTCCATGGC
>JADYZZ010000043.1 GCA_020852865.1 Rubrivivax sp. | reverse complement strand
CTGCCCGCGGGCCCGCCCCCGCGCCACGGCCAGCATGAGCGGCAGCATCGCGAGGTGACCCCACTCCATCAGGCGCGCGAAGCCCGTCATCAGCCCGCTCGAGGCGACCGGATGCAGCAGATACGGCACCGGTACCCAGACCAGCGGCAACGCGGCGAGCACGAAGGCGGCGCGCACGACGCGCGTGCTCCAGGGCGGCGGCGCCTCGAGCGCGCACAGCAGCCACAGCCACGCCGCGGCCGCCAGCAAGGTGTGCTGGAACTGCAGCACATGGCCCGGGGCCCAGAACAGTACCTCGTAGCGCGCCGCGCCCGACTCCGGCAGCGGCTGGCCCAGGTTCCACGCCAGCGCCAGCCAGGCCAGCGCGCCGGCGGCGGCGCCGAACACGATGCCCTGCTCGAGCGGTCCGAGGCGGCGCCAGCGCGGCAGCGCGAGCCCGAGCGTGCGCAGCATCGTCGCACCGAAGCCCAGGCCGGCCAGCGCCAGGCCGGCGAAGAACCAGCGCTGCTCGAGCACCGGGATGTAGTTGTTGAGCAGCGGCTCGGCGCCCGGAAGGAAGGGCGAGAGCGTCAGCACCACGGTGCCGGCGGCGGCGGCCCACCAGCCGAACCAGCCCAGCGCCAGCCAGCGCCCCGGCGTCACCAGGCTCCAGAGCACGCCGGCGAAGGCCATGAACCAGATCAGCACCGACAGGTCAACGTGCACGATGAGCGCGGCACGGAACAGCGTTGCCAGCGCCGGCAGCGCCGTCGCCAGGCCGGGCGTGCGCGCCAGCACCAGCACGAGCGCGAGCAGGCCGGCGCCGATCAGCGCCGCGACGCCCAGCCAGAGGAAGGCACGCGCGAGGCCTTGCGGCGTGTGCGCGTCGATGCGGGGTTCGAGGTCGTCTGGGGTCGGCATGCCGGCGAGCATCACGGGCGAGGGTGGGCGCGCAACGGCGGGTGCGCGCGGGTGTCGGCGGCAGGTCGCGGCGCCCGGGCTACAGGGCGGGGTGCGGGGCGAGGTCGGGCGCGAGGTGGTGATCCGCCAGCAGCGCCGCGAACAGCGCCGCGAGGTACAGGATCGAGTACTTGAACGTGCCGCGCGCGTAGTCGTCGCTGTAGCGGCGCTGCTGCCGGTGGGCGCGCCAGACGAAGCGCGCGCCGAGCGCCGCGGCGCACAGCAGGTAGGGCCAGCGGCTCATGCCCACGGCGCAGGGCAGCAGCGTCACCACGACCAGCAGCCACGTGTAGCGCACGATCACGCGCAGCGTATGTTCGCGGCCGCGCATCACGGGCAGCATCGGCAGGCCGACACGCGCGTAGTCCTGCGTGCGGTACAGCGCGAGCGACCAGAAATGCGGCGGCGTCCACACGAAGATGATCAGGAACAGCAGCCAGGCCTGCAGCGGCACGTCGCCTGCCACCGCCGCCCAGCCGAGCACCGGCGGCATCGCGCCCGAGGCGCCGCCGATGACGATGTTCTGCGCCGTGCTCGGCTTGAGCAGCACCGTGTAGACGAAGGCGTAGCCGATGAAGGTGGCGAGCGTGAGCCACATCGTCAGCGCGTTGACGAAGTGGTGCAGCAGGAACAGGCCCGTGCCCCCGGTGACCAGCACCAGCGCCGCGGTCTGCATCGAGTTCAGCTCGCCGCTGGGCAGCGGGCGGTGGCGCGTGCGCGCCATTACCGCGTCGATGCCCTGCTCGATGAGGCAGTTTATGGCCGCCGCCGCACCGGCGACGAGCGCGATGCCGACGGTGGCGAAGAAGACGATGCGGCCGGGCGGCAGCGTCGGGCTGCCGAGGAACATGCCGATCACCGCGCAGAACACGATCAGCCACAGCACGCGCGGCTTGGTCAGCGCCAGGAACTGGCGCAGGCGTCCGCGGCGCGGCCGGGCGACAGCACTCATGGTTGCACCTGCTGGCGGCGCAAACGGCCCGGGCAACGCGCCTCAGCGCCGCAGCGTCGCCGTGTACGCGGCGACGGCGGTGATCTCGGCGTCGGTCATGCGGCCGGCGATGTGGCGCATCACGCTGCCGATGTCGTTGGCGCGACTGCCCGACTTGAAGGCCTTGAGCTGGTTGGCGATGTAGCCTGCGTACTGCTCGCCGATGGCCGGCGCGAGCGTGGTCGGCGGCAGCTTCATCGTCGCCGCCCAGTCGTTCTTGCCGCCGCCGGCGGGGCCGTGGCAGCCCATGCATGCGGCCACCTGGTCGGGCATGCCCTTGCCCCTCCTGAAGAGCTTCTCGCCGGCCGCCAGCTGGTCCTTCTTGTCCTGCGGCGGCGGCACCACCTTCTGGCTGGAGAAGTAGGCCGCGAGGTCGTCGATGTCCTGCTCCGACAGCGGCATCGCCATCGGCGTCATCTGGTCGTTCCTGCGCGCTCCGGACTTGAAGTCGTGCAGCTGCTTCCTGATGTACTCGGGCAGCTGCCCGGCGAGCTTGGGCCACATGTCGGCCGGACTGTTGCCGTCGGCGCCGTGGCAGCCGGCGCAGACGGCGGACTTGGTCTTGCCGGCTTCGGCGCTGCCGGCGGCCCAGCTCGGTGCAAGCCACGACAGGCCGAGCACGACGCAGGTGCCGACACCGAGTGCAATCCTCATCGCGAACGCCCCTTCCCGGACAAGACGCGCGGATTCTAGGGTTGGGCTCGGGCCCGTCACGACAGGGGGATTACGGAGCCCGCCGGCGCCGCTGCTGGCCTGCCCGGCGCGACTCGAACGCGCAACCGCCGGCTTAGAAGGCCGGTGCTCTATCCGGTTGAGCTACGGGCAGCAGGCCTCGATTGTGCGGCGCATGCGGCCGCGCTTCAGCGCACCTGGTACTGCTGCTTGCCGAAGAGCATCTCGCGCTCGCGCTCGCCGGTGAGCGGCCGGCGTCGATCGGCCAGCACCTGCACGCCGCGGGCGACGGCCGGGCGCGCTGCGATCTCGTCGAACCAGCCCTTGAGGTGCGGGAACTCGTCCCAGTCGATGCCCTGGTTCTTCCAGCTGCGCAGCCAGGGGAAGATCGCGATGTCGGCGATGCTGTAGCTGTCGCCGGCGATGTAGCGCTGGCGTGCGATGCGGCGGTTCATCACGCCGTACAGGCGCCGCGCCTCGTTCGTGTAGCGCTCGATCGCGTACGCGATCTTCTCGGGCGCGTAGATGCGGAAATGGTGCGCCTGACCGAGCATCGGGCCGACGCTGCCCATCTGGAACATCAGCCATTGCAGCACTTCGTACTTGCCGCGCGTGTCGGCCGGCAGGAAGCGCCCGGTCTTGCCGGCGAGGTACAGCAAGATGGCGCCGCTCTCGAACAGCGAGATCGGCTTGCCGTCGGGGCCGTCGGGGTCGACGATCGCCGGGATCTTGTTGTTGGGGCTGATGGCGAGGAACTCGGGCGTGAACTGCTCGCCCGCCCCGATGTCCACCGCGTGCACGCGGTACGGCAGCGCGCATTCCTCGAGCATGATGTGGACCTTGTGGCCGTTGGGCGTGGCCCACGAATACACTTCGATCATCGCTCACCTCAGGTGTCGGGGCGGCGCGCGGCGGCCGCGCCCGCTCGCACTCTAAACCATGCTCGATGGCATCAAGCGCTGGTTCTGCGCTCGCGCGACGGCGCCGCCGCAGGAGTGGAAGGACGTGGCGTCCTGGGCGGCGGCGCAGCGTTACGCCTGCCGCAACGTCGGCGACGCAGGCTTCGTCGTCGACGGGCGCGTCGATGCGACGCCCTGGCGGCTCGAATGGGGCCCGTCGCAGCGCCGCTACATCGAGGGCCAGGAACTGCGCATCCGCAGCGAGCTCGGCCTCGCCGCCGAGTTGCAGGCGGCGCTGATGAACCGCCGGCTGCAAGAGCAGATGGAGAAGGACGTCTACGAGCAGTACGTCGAGGGGGTGCAGACGCGCATCGACGACCGCACCCCGCCCGAGATGCGCTGGCTCGTGATGTTTCCCAAGCTCGGCAGCGCCGAGATGGGAGCCTTGAAGGAGCGTTTCGTCGCGCTCGGCAGCCACAAGCGCTGGCTGCAGTCGTGGCTCGACGGTGCGCTGGCGGCGCAGCTGCAGGGCCTGAGCGCCGAGCCGGAACGGCCGATCGTGCTCACCGTCGGCCGCGGTCGGCTGACGCTGCGCACCGCGCTCGCCGACGCGGCCGTGCCGCCGCTGCAGGCCTGGCTGAGCCTGTTCGAGACCGCGCTGCGCGCGGCGCGCCGTGCCGCGGGCGCCTTGCCTGCCGAGCCTGCCGAGCCTGCCGAGCCTGCCGAGCCGTCCCGCATGTCGGCTGCCGCGGACGAGCCCCCGGCCACGGGCGCGCCGCCGGACGCGCAAGCCGGCGCGTAGCGCGGCCGCGCCGCTCAGGCGCGCGGGGGCGGCACCTTGCCCAGCTCGATCTTCGCGATCGCGTTGCGATGCACCTCGTCGGGGCCGTCGGCGAAGCGCAGCGTGCGCACGTGGGAGTAGAAGAAGGCGAGCGGCGTGTCCTGGCTCACGCCGGCGCCGCCGAAGACCTGCATGGCCCAGTCGATCACCTTGGCGGCCATGTTGGGCGCCACCACCTTGATCATCGCGATTTCGGCCTTGGCCGCCTTGTTGCCGGCGACGTCCATCATCCACGCCGCCTTGAGCGTGAGCAGGCGCGCCTGCTCGATCAGGCAGCGCGCCTCGGCGATGCGCTCCTGCGTCACCGTCTGCTGCGCGATCGTCTTGCCGAAGGCGACGCGGCTCACGGCGCGCCGGCACATGAGCGCGAGCGCGCGCTCGGCCAGGCCGATCGTGCGCATGCAGTGGTGGATGCGGCCCGGGCCCAGGCGTCCCTGCGCGATCTCGAAGCCGCGGCCCGCGCCGAGCAGCAGGTTCGAGGCCGGCACGCGCACGTCGCGGAAATCCACTTCCATGTGGCCGTGCGGCGCGTCGTCGTAGCCGAACACGGTGAGCGGGCGCAGCACCGTCACGCCCGGGGCGTCGCTGGGCACGAGGATCATGCTCTGCTGCGCGTCGCGCGGCGCCGACGGGTCGGTCTTGCCCATGAAGACGAGCACCTTGCAGCGCGGGTCGCCGGCGCCGCTGGTCCACCACTTGCGGCCGTTGATGACGTACTCGTCGCGGCCCTGCGAGGTGTCGCGCTCGATGCGCGCCTCGATGTTGGTGGCATCGGAACTGGCCACGGCCGGCTCGGTCATCGCGAAGCCGCTGCGGATCTCGCCGGCAAGCAGCGGCTCGAGCCAGCGCTTCCTTTGCTCGGCGCTGCCGTAGCGCACCAGCACCTCCATGTTGCCGGTGTCGGGCGCGGAGCAGTTGAAGATCTCGCTCGCCCAGGGCACTGCGCCCATGATCTCCGCCAGCGGCGCGTACTCGCTGTTGCTCAGTCCGGCGCCGTATTCGCTTTCGGGCAGGAACAGGTTCCACAGTCCGGCCGCGCGCGCCCGGGGCTTGAGTTCCTCGATCACGGGCAGCGGGCTCCAGCGCCGGCCGGCGCGCGTGTTGGCCTCGAGCTCGGCGAAATAGCGCGCTTCGGCCGGGTAGACATGCTCGGCCATGAAGGCGTGCAGGCGCTGCCGAAGTTCGCGTGTGCGCGGCGCGTAGGCGAAGTCCATCGGCTGCTTCCCTTCGAAGATGCGGCGCCGGATCAGGCGCGCTGCGCGAACTGCCAGGCCAGCTCCGACAGCGGCCGCGTGCGCGCGCCGGTCGCGCGCGCCTCGGCGCTGGAAGCGATGCCGTCGACCACGCGCTTGGCGATGCCCTGACAGATCGAGGCCAGCCGGAACAGGTTGTAGGCGAGGTAGAAGTCCCAGTCGGCCATCACCGTGTCGGCGTCGATGATGCGGCCGCTGGCGGCGCCGACGCGCTCGCAGTAGCGGCGCACGTAGTCGCGCTCGTCCGGAATGCCGAGCACGGCCAGGTCGAGCCCGCCCAGGCCGCGGAATGTGCCCGGCGGGATATGCCAGGCCATGCAGTGGTAGCTGAAGTCGGCGAGCGGGTGGCCGAGCGTCGACAGCTCCCAGTCGAGCACGGCGAGGATGCGCGGCGCGTCGGCGGCGAAGATCAGGTTGTCGAGCCGGAAGTCGCCGTGCACGACCGCCACCCGGCTGTCGTCGCGTGCGCTCGCCGGCATGTGCGCGGGCAGCCACTCGATGAGGCGGTCCATCGCGTCGATGCGCTCGGTGGCCGAGGCCAGGTACTGCTTGCTCCAGCGTGCGATCTGGCGCTCGAAGTAGCTGCCGGGACGGCCGTAGTCGGCCAGGCCGGCGCGGGCCGCGTCGACGCTGTGCAGCGCCGCGATGACGCGGTTGGTCTCGTCGTAGATCGCGCCGCGTTCGGCGCGCGTCATGCCGGGCAGCGCCTGGTCCCACAGCACGCGCCCGGCGACGAACTGCATGACGAAAAAGGCGCGGCCGATCACCGACTCGTCCTCGCACAGCAGCAGCATCTCGGCCGTCGGCACCTCGGTCGCGGCGAGTGCGCGCATGACGCGGAACTCGCGCTCGATGGCGTGCGCCGAGGGCAGCAGCCTGGCCTGCGGCCCGGGCTTGCTGCGCATCACGTAGCTGCGCGCGGGCGTCACCAGCTTGTAGGTGGGGTTGCTCTGCCCGCCCTTGAACTGCTCGACCTCGAGCGGGCCGGCAAAGCCCGGCAGCGCGCGCGCCAGGTGGGCCTCGAGCGCGGCGACGTCGAAGGCGTGGCTCGCGGCCACGGGGCGGGTGCCGGTGTACTCGTCCATCAGCCTCTCCTCGGCAGGGCGATCAGCGCGCGGCCGCGGCCAGCAGGGCCTCGCGCGAGAGCACGAGCAGCCGCGTCGGCTCCACGCGCAGCACGCCTTCGCGCTCGAAACGCTTGAGTTCGCGGTTGACGCGCTGACGCGAGGCGCCCAGCAGCTGCGCCAGGTCCTCCTGCGCCAGCGCCAGACCGACGCGTACGACGTCGCCCTGCGACTGCCCGTGACGGCGCACCAGCAGCAGCAGCTGGCGCGCCAGGCGCGAGCGCAGCGGCAGCGAGCCCAGATCCTCGATCTGGTCGAACATCAGACGCAGGCGCCGGCAGTTCAGGCGCAGCAGCGCATCGTAAAGCTCGACGTGCTGTGCCAGCAGCTCGCGAAAGTCGGCCTTGCGCACGCACAGCAGCGTGCTGGCACCGTGCGCGTCGGCGTCGTGCGTGTGCGGCAGGCCGTCGAACAGCGCGATGTCGCCGAACCAGATGCCCGGCTCGGCGTAGGTGAGCGTGAGCTGCTTGCCGGTGAGCGAGACGGTGCCGATGCGCACTGCGCCGGCAGCCACGCCGTACCACTCCCTGGCCGCCGCGCCGCGCGTGATGAGCGCCGCGCCGTCGGCCAGCCGCCGCACCTGGGCGCGCGCGACGATCGCGCTGCGCAGGGCGGGCGAGAGCTTCTTGAACCAAGCGCCGGACTCGATGTTGCGTTGCTCTTCGATTGTAAGAACGGGGGTCGGCATGGCTTGTCCCTGAGGCGACATCGACCGGCGCATTGTGTCCAAGGGCGATGGCTGCCGCACGCGGCGGCCGGCGCGTGCGGCAGCGCGCCCGCCGCCGCTTCGGACGCATCGATGGCCGTGCTAGAGTGACTCGAACCGATCCGAACGCCGCGACGCGCCGCATGCTGCACCCGACCGACCTGCCGCGCCTCGCGCTCGCCCTGGCGTTGGCCGTGCCGCTGGCGACGGCGGGCGGAGTTGCCCGGGCGGCCGGATTCGGTACGGCGCCATCGACAGCACCGGTGCTGGGGCAGCCGCTCGACTTCGAGGTGCCTTTGCGCATCGATGCCGGCGAGACGCTCGCGCCCGATTGCGTCGATGCCGTGGTGGCCTACGGTGAGCGCGTGCTGGCGGCGCCGGCGGTGCGCACGGCTCTCGACAGGCTCGGCGCCGACGTCGCGCGGCTGCGCGTCGCCGCAGCGCAGCCGCTCGACGAGCCGGTGGTCACCGTCTCCGTCGGCGCGGGCTGCGCGTCGCGTGTGACACGACGCTATGTGCTCTTCGCGGAGCCGCCGCAGCCTATGGCTGCAGAGGCGGCAAGCGTGGCGGCGGCGCCGGCGCCGGCAAGCACGGCGGCGACGCCGGCCTTCGCCGCGGCGCCGCTGGCGCTGGCGGGGGAGGGGGCCGCAGCGCCGAGCGCCCGGTCGGGCGCGAGCCCGCCGGCGATCAAGGGCATGCGGCTGGGCGATCCCGGCCGGGTCGGCACGCGCGCGCGAACGGCGACGGCCGAACGGCCGCGCAGCGCGCGTCGCGTGACCCGCAGCGCAGGTGCAGCCGTGCGCCACGCGACGCCGCCGCGTGTGCGCCGCGCCGCTTCGTCCGTCGTGCCCGTGGCGCTGCAGGCGGTTGCACCGCGCCTGCTGCTCGAGGCGGCGACGCCGGCCCCCAGCCCCGAGGCGCAGGCGGTGGAGCAGGCGCTCGAGGCGGTGGCGCAGGCGGCGAGCGCGGCACGCGCCGCCGCCTCGGCGGCGTCGGCCAGCGCCGAGCGCATCGCCGCGCTCGAGCGCAGCGTGGGACGATTGCGCGCGGAAGCGGCAATGCAGGGCGAGCGGGCCGATCGTCTGGCCGCCGAACTGGCGGTGTCGGCGCCCCCGAGCCGCTGGCTGGCGCCGCTGTTCGCGCTCGTGCTGCTGCTGGCCGCGCTGGCGGCATGGCTGGCCTGGCGGCTGGCTGCCGCGCAGCGTCGCCGCGGCGCCGATTGGGCGCAGGCCATGGCGCGCGCGCCGGCCGCCGGGCTTGCGCCGGTGCGCAGCCCCACGGCGCCGATCCCTCTGGTGACGAGCGAGATCGCGAGCGCCGCGCCGGCCGCGCAGGGCTACCCGGCCTGGCCGCCGCCGGCGGCGTCGGGCGAGCCCGAAGCCCGCGCGGCGAATCCGGTTGCCGGCGCGCGTCGCGGCGACGCGGCGGCAGCCCAGTCGGCGACCGAGCGCACGCAGGTGCTCGCGCCGGCGGGCCAGGCCGAAGGCACGGCCGCGCGCGACGTGTCGGTCGACGAACTGATCGACCTCGAGCAACAGGCCGAGTTCTTCGTCGTCCTCGGGCAGGACGAGGCGGCGATCGATCTGCTCGTCGAGCATCTGCGCAGCACCGGCGGCGGCAGCGCGCTGCCCTACCTCAAGCTGCTCGAGATCCACCACCGGCGCGGCGAGCGCGAGGCCTACGAGCGCACGCGCGCGCGCTTCAACCGGCGCTTCAACGCCTACGCGCCGGAGTGGGGCGCCGACCTCGCGCACGGCCGCACGCTCGAGGACTACCCGGCCGTGCTGCCGCGCCTCGAGCGCGCCTGGGCGCAGCCGATCGACGCCATGGCCGAGCTCGAGACGCTGCTGTTCCGCAAGGCGCGCGGCGAACTGTTCGAGCTGCCGGCGTATCGCGACGTGCTGTTCCTGTACGCGATGGCGCGCGACCGGCTCGACCGCGAAGCGCTGGCCGGCGGCAGCGTCGACCTGCTCCTGCCTCTGGGCGACGACGTCCCCGCCGACGCCACGCGCTCCGAGGTCGGCCTCGACGTCGACAGCGCGGGTTCGGGCACGCACGACGACCGCGCCACGGCGCCGGTCGACCTCGATCTGTCGCGCAGCGACTGGCCGACCAGCATCTTCGATCCGGTCGACGAGCCGGCGCGGCGGCCCTGAGCACGGGCCGCGGGCGGCCGGGGGCCGGGCTACTGCAGCCGCTGCAAACGCTGCAAGCGCTCGAGCGCCGCGGCCAGCGTCTCGTCGCGCTTGGCGAAGCACAGCCGCGCCAGGCGCTGCTCGAAGCCGCCTGCGTAGAACGCGGCGAGCGGAATCGCCGCCACCCCCGCTTCGCGTGTGAGCCACTGGCAGAACTCGGCCTCGGGCAATGCGCTCACGGCGCTGTAGTCGACCACCTGGAAGTAGCTGCCCTGGCTGGGCAGCGCCACCAACGGCGTGCGCGCCAGGCCGGCGCGGAACAGGTCGCGCTTGCGCTGGTAGAACGCCGGCAGCTCGAGATAGGGCCGCGCGTCGGCCATGTAGCGCGCCAGGCCGTGCTGCATCGGCGTGTTGACGGTGAAGACGTTGAACTGGTGCACCTTGCGGAACTCGGCCGTGAGCGCCGCCGGCGCCGCGACCGTGCCGACCTTCCAGCCGGTGACGTGGTAGGTCTTGCCGAAGCTCGAGACGACGAAGGCGCGCGCCGCCAGCTCGGGGATCGACGCGGCGCTCACGTGCGGCGCGCCGTCGAACACCATATGCTCGTAGACCTCGTCGCTCACGAGCAAGGTGTCGGTGGGCGCGAGCAGCGCGGCCAGGCGCTCCATCTCGGCGCGCGTCCAGACCACGGCACCCGGGTTGTGCGGGCTGTTGACGACGATCATGCGCGTGCGCGGCCCGAGCGCCGCGGCGATGCGCTCGAAATCGGGCCGGAAGCTGCGCGGCACGAGCGGCACGCGCACGATGCGCCCGCCCGCCAGCTCGATGTTCGGCGCGTAGCTGTCGTAGCAGGGCTCGAGCACGATGACCTCGTCGCCCGGATGCACGGCGGCGAGGATGGCCGTCAGGATGGCCTGCGTGGCGCCGGCGGTGATCGTGATCTCGGCGCCCGCGTCGTAGCGTCGGCCGTACAGCGTCTCGATCTTGGCCGCCACCGCCTCGCGCAGCACCGGCACGCCTGCCATCGGCGGGTACTGGTTGTGGCCGGCGCGCAGCGCGGCGCAGACCTGGTCGACGAGCGCGGGATCGCAGTCGAAGTCCGGAAAGCCCTGGCCGAGGTTGATCGCGCCGCGCTCGTGCGCGAGCGCGGACATGACGGTGAAGATCGTCGTGCCGACATGCGGCAGGCGGCTGGCGACGGGCGGCGTGCGGGGCGACATGGCGGGCGCGGCGTGGTTCACAGTTCGTAGTCGCTGCCCTGGCCGGCGAGCGCGCGCGCGACGAGCGCGGGCGTCAGGCGCGGCGACAGCATGGCGGTGAAGGCGTGGACGAAGTGTCGCAGGTAGGCGCCGCGCTTGAAGGCGATGCGCGTGACGTTGCGCCCGAACAGGTGACCCAGCGGCCGCGCCACCAGACCCGAATCGGACGGCTCGTCGCGCAGCGCCAGCTCGGCGACGATGCCCACGCCCAGGCCCAGGCGCACGTAGGTCTTGATGACGTCTGAGTCGATCGCCTCGAGCGCCACCTGCGGCGCCAGGTGCGCGCGCTCGAAGGCCGCGTCGATGCGCGTGCGGCCGGCCACCGTGCGGTGGTACAGCACCAGCGGGTGTGCCGCGAGCTGCTCGAGCGCCGGCCGCTCGACGGCGGCCAGCGGGTGCTCGGCCGGCACCACCATCAGGTGCTGCCAGTCGTAGCAGGGCAGCGAGACGAGGTCGTCGTGCTCGGCCAGCGCCTCGGTGGCGATGCCGATGTCGGCGACGTCGTCGCGCAGCATGCGCACCACCTGTTCGGGCACGCCCTGGTGCAGCACGACCTGCACCCTGGGGAACTGCCGGCGCAGCTGCGCCACCGGCTCGGGCAGGAAGTAGCGCGCCTGCGTGTGCGTGGTGGCGATCGACAGCGTGCCGGCATCCTGCTTGGAGAACTGCTCGCCGATGCGCCTGAGGTTGGCCACCTCGCGCATGATGATCTCGATCGACGCCAGCGCCTGCTGGCCCGGCTCGGTGACGCGCTTGAGGCGCTTGCCGTGGCGCACGAACAGCTCGATGCCGAGCTCCTCCTCGAGCTCGAGGATGGCCTTGCTCACGCCGGGCTGCGAGGTGTGCAGCACCCTGGCCGTCTCGGTCAGGTTGAGGTTGCGGCGCACCGCCTCCTGGACGAAGCGGAACTGGTGCAGGTTCATCGCGCTCCTTGCACGGTGGCGACGATGGCCAGCGCCATCGCCTGGCGGACGGCGTCGATCTCGCCGATCGTCGGGTGCAGCGTGAACTCGGCCTCGGGGTGCGCGGCACGCAGCGCCGCGAGCCGGGCCGGAAGGTCCTGCCGCACATGGCCGCCGGCGCCGAGGAACATCGGCACGACATGGATCGTGCGCGCGCCTTCGGCCACGAGGCCGGCGGCGGCCTGCGTCAGGTCGGGCGCGATGAAGTCGAGGCAGGCCAGGCGCACGCGCCAGCCCGGCTGCAGTGCGCCGATGGCGGCGGCCACTGCCCGCATCGGTTCGGCCCATTGCGCATCGCGCGCGCCGTGCGCGAACAGGATCAGCGCATCGGGGCGGCCGGGCGCGGCCGGGTTCGTGATGTTCATCGGTAACGCACCAACCAGCCGAAGGCGGCCAGCGACAGCAGCAGCAGCAGCAGGCTCGGTGCGGCCGCCGTGAGCCAGGGCAGCCAGCCGCTCAGCAGCCCGATGTGGCCGGCGAGGTTGTTCAGCAGCACGAAGCCGATGCCCAGCATGATGCCGCCGAACACCTTGAAGCTGATGCCGCCGGCGCGCGCGTGCAGGTAGGCGAACGGCAGCGCCAGCGCCACCATCACCAGACAGGCCCAGGGGTAGAAGGCGCGCTTCCAGAACTGCAGTTCGTAGCGCTGCGTGGCCTGCTCCTGCAGGCCCAGGTGGCGGCTGTAGCGCCACAGCTCGAGCGTGTTCATCGCCTGCAGCGGCTGCACCGCAGCGGCCACCACCGCCGGGGCGAGCGTGCTCGGCCAGTCGTAGGCGGCGAGCCGCTGCTCCTGCACGGTGGGCGTGCCTGCGGCGCGCGCCTGCGGCCACTGCGTGATGCGGACATCCTGCAGGTGCCACACGCGCTGCGCGTCGACCGTGCCGGCGCGCGCCTCGGTCTGCGTGACGAGCCGCCCGTCGTCGTCGAACTCGAAGATGCGCACGCCCTGCAGCGCGCCGCCCGCCCCGATGCCCGCGACGTTGATCGAGAAGCTGCGCTCGCCGGTGCCGGTCGCGCGCCGCTCCTTGAGCCAGGCGCCGGCGCCCTCGCTGGGCACGCCGCCTCGGATGCGCGCCTCGAGCAGCAGGCCCTGGCGTTCGGCCTGCGGCGCCACGTAGTCGCCGACGACGAGCGTAACGACGGCGAAGACGGCGCCGAGCAGGGCCAGCAGGCCGAGGGCGCGCCCGGGGCCGAGCCCGCCGGTGCGCAGGATCGTGAACTCGCTCGACTGCGCCATGCGCGCCAGCGAGTAGATGGTGCCGATCAGCACCGCGATAGGCATCAGCTCGTACAGATGCCCGGGCAGTTGCCAGGCGGCCGACAGCACGGCGTCGAGCGCGCCGCGGCCGCGCTGCCCGACGGCGTCGAGGCGGTCGACGAAGTCGATGAAGAAGAAAAGCGCCAGGAAGGCCAGCGCGACGAAGCCGACCGAGGCGACGATGTCGCGGTAGAGCAGCCGCCGCACCGTCCTCATGCGGGGGCTCCGGCGCGCGGCGCACGCGGGCGCAGGCGCAGCACGGCGGCGTGATCGCGCCACCAGACCAGCCCCAGCGCGAGCGCACAGGCCACGCCGTGCACGCCGAGCAGCGCGGCGGCCATCGACAGGCCTGCGCTCGCCACCCAGGCCTGCGACAGGTTGACGAGGTTGTAGTAGACGGCGAAGGCGAAGAGCGCGAACAGCAGGTTCCAGTTGCTCGCGCGCCGCGGGTTGGTGGCGGCCAGGCCGATGCCCAGCAGCAGCAGGTTGGCGGCGCCGAACAGCAGCCCCAGGCGCCACACCACTTCGGCCTGGTGCCGGGGCGTCGGGTCGGCAAGCAGCGCCGCGGTGGACTGTGCCTTCGGCGGCAGGGCCTCGGCGGCGTGCACGGCGCGCTCGCTGACGAGCACGCGGTAGCGCTCGAAGCTCGACAGCGTGCGTTCGCCGCTGCGCGCGTCGACTTCGTTGCGCTGGCCGCGGTCGAGCACGAGGAAGCGCGCTTCGCCCTGGGTCTCGAGCCGGCCCGAGCGCGCCGAAGTCACGGCCTCGCCGCGGCTGCCCTGCGTCAGGATGAACACGTTGCGCGCATGGACGCCGTCGGCGCTGTCGCGCTCGACGAAGAAGACGCGTCGGCCGTCGGCCGAGGTCTGGAAGACGCCGGGTGTCACGCGCGCGAGGTCGCCGCGCTGTTCGTAGCGGTCGCGCAGCTCGAGGCTGTTGCGGTTGCCCCAGGGCCAGGCGTAGAGGACGAGCAGCCCCACCACCACGAGCACCGGCCAGGTGGTGCGCAGCACCGGGCGCACGAAACGCGCCAGGCCGACGCCGCTGGCGAACCAGATCGCCATCTCGCTGTCGCGGTACATGCGCCCGAGCGCCAGCACGACCGAGACGAACAGCGCCAGCGCGAGCATCGTCGGCAGGTGTCCGAGCGCGACATAGCCGAGCAGCAGCACCACGTCCTGCGGCGCCACGGCGCCGCTGGCGGCCTGGCCGACGGTGCGGATCAGGAACATCGTCAGCACGATCGTGAGGATCACCACCAGCGTGGCGCCGAAGGTCCGCGCGAGCTCTTTGCGTACTGTCGAATCGAATAACATCCAAGCGTCTTTCTACGCGGTGGAATTATGGACTTCAAGACGCTCACGCCCAGCAAGACGGGATGGGCCGGCGTGCAGGCCGACGCGCTGCTGGTGGTGGTCGCCGGCGAGGGCGTGCCGGCGGGGCTCGACGCGCCGCTGGCTGCAGCGCTCGACTCCGCGCTGAGCACGGGGGACTTCGCATGCAAGGCCGGGCGCACGCTGTACCTGCATCGCCCCGAAGGCGTGAAGGCGTCGCGCCTCGTGTTTGCCTGGTCGGCCGATGCCTCGGCCAAGGCGCTGCGCAAGGCGGTGGCGGCCGGCGCCGTGCCGCTCGACAAGGGCGGCACCAAGCATCTGGCGGTCGGCGTGGCCGGCGTCGGCGAACTCGGCGCCGCGCATGCTGAGGCGGTGGTGGCCGCACTCGAAGACAGCGTCTATCTCTATCGGGCCACCAAGCCGAGCGCACCGGAGCCGGCCAGGCTGCTGCAGGCGAGCGTGCTGTGCACCAGGGCCGAGCAGCGGGCCGTCGCCGAAGGGCTGGCGCGCGCGCGCGCCGTCGCCGCCGGCGTCCATCTGGCGCGCGAGTGCGCCAACCGGCCGGCCAACGTCTGCACGCCGAGCTATCTGGCCGAGCAGGCCAGGAAGCTCGCGAAGTCGCACGGCCTGAAGGTCGAGGTGCTCGACCGCAAGGACTGCGCCAAGCTGGGCATGGGCGCCTTCCTGGCGGTGGCGCAGGGCTCGGAGGAACCGCCGCGCTTCATCGTCGCGCGCTACCAGGGGGCGGCCAAGTCGGTCGCGCCGATCGTGCTGGTCGGCAAGGGCATCACCTTCGACAGCGGCGGCATCTCGATCAAGCCCGCGCCCGAGATGGACGAAATGAAGTTCGACATGGGCGGTGCCGCCAGCGTGCTGGGCACCTTGCGCGCCGTGGCCGAGGCGCGCGCCAGAGTCAACCTGGTGGGCCTCATTCCGAGCTGCGAGAACCTGCCCAGCGGCCGCTCGGTCAAGCCGGGCGACGTCGTCACCAGCCTGTCGGGCCAGACGATCGAGATCCTCAACACCGATGCCGAGGGTCGCCTGATCCTGTGCGACGCGCTCAGCTATGCCGAACGCTTCGCGCCGGCGGCGGTGGTCGACGTGGCCACGCTCACCGGCGCCTGCATGATCGCGCTCGGTCATCACCGCTCGGGCCTGTTCGCCGCCGACGACGGGCTGGCTGCCGAACTGCTGGCCGCTGGCGAGCGTGCGCTCGACCCGGCCTGGCGCATGCCGCTCGACGACGAGTACGACGAGGCGCTCGAGAGCAACTTCGCCGACATGGCCAACGTCGGGCCGCGCGCCGGCGGTGCCATCACGGCCGCGAAGTTCCTGCAGCGCTTCGCCCGCAAGCTGCCCTGGGCCCATCTCGACATCGCCGGCACCGCCTGGCGCTCGGGCAAGCACAAGGGCGCCACCGGCCGCCCGGTGGGCCTGCTCACGCACTGGGTGCTGGCGCGCGCCGGCTGACGGGCGGCGGCGCCGTTGCCGGCGCCGTGCGGAGGGAACAGGCGATGCCCACCGAAGTCGAGTTCCACACCGGCATCGCCGATCCGGTTCGCTTTGCCTGCCGCCTGCTGCGCAAGGCGATGCGGCGCGGCGCCTCGCTCGTCTGCACCGCGCCGCCGCCCGTGCTGGACGAACTGGATCGGGCGCTGTGGACCTTCGACGAGCGCGACTTCGTGCCCCACGTGCGCGTGCCGCCGGCGCCCTCGGCGCTGGCCGCGCGCACGCCCATCTGGCTGTGCGCGCGCGCCGGCGACGAGGCGCAGGGCCGGGTGCTCGTCAACCTGGGTGCCGGGGCGCCGGCCTCTGCGGCGCCGTTCGAGCGCCTGATCGAACTCGTCGGCACCGAGCCGCAAGAGGCCGCCGCGGCACGGGCGCGCTGGCGCGCGTACCAGGCGCAGGGTCTGGCTGTCTGCCACCACGGCCCCGGCGCCCCGGGCCGCCGCATCGACGACGAACGCCGTTGAGCGCGCCACGATACGCGTCGCGCGGACGTGACTCGTCTCGGCACAGGCGCTGAGGCCTCGCGGGCGCGCGCCTCGGGTGCAACCCTGTCATCGCTGTCGGCCGCGCGCGCGTTCGGCCGGGTACGTCGGGCGGCACGATCCGGCCCGGACCCGAGGCAAACCCTGCTTGGGCCGGATCGTCCTTATCGGTTATCGTGCCGGCCTTTTCGCCGATTCCGGTTGGTCGAATCGGCGCCACCCCCTTCAGGAGACTCGTTCATGCATCTCAAGCTCAATGCGATCGTCGGCGCCGCGGCGTTCGTGCTCGCCGGTTCGGCCTACGCGCAGGATCTCGTCGTCAAGATCGGACACGTCGGCCCCACCAGCGGCTCGATCGCCCACCTCGGCAAGGACAACGAGAACGGCGCGCGCATGGCGATCGACGAACTCAACGCCAAGGGCGTGACGATCGGCGGCAAGAAGGCCAAGTTCGAGCTGCTGGCCGAGGACGACGCCGCCGACCCGAAGCAGGGCACGGCGGCCGCACAGAAGCTGGTCGACGCCAAGGTCAACGGCGTCGTCGGCCACCTCAACAGCGGCACCTCGATCCCGGCGTCCAAGATCTACAGCGATGCCGGCATCCCGCAGATCAGCCCGTCGTCGACGAACCCGAAGTACACGCGCCAGGGCTACAAGACCACGTTCCGCGACGTCGCCGACGACGTGCACTTGGGCGGCACGCTCGGCCGTTACGCGGTGGACAAGCTACACGGCAAGAACATCGCCGTCATCGACGACCGCACCGCCTACGGCCAGGGCGTGGCCGACGAGTTCGCCAAGGGCGTGGAAAGCAAGAAGGTCAAGATCGTCGGCCGCGAGTTCACCAACGACAAGGCGACCGACTTCACCGCCATCCTGACCTCGATCAAGGCCAAGAACCCCGACGTCATCTTCTACGGCGGCATGGACGCCGTGGCCGGGCCGATGCTGCGCCAGATGAAGCAGCTCGGCATCAAGTCCAAGTTCATGGGCGGTGACGGCATCTGCACCGGCGAGCTGCCCAAGCTGGCCGCCGGCTCGATGAGCGACGGCCAGGTGGTGTGCGCCGAGGCCGGTGGCGTCGAAGGCGCGCAGAAGGTCGGCATGACCAAGTTCAACGAGGCCTACAAGAAGAAGTTCGGCATCGACGTACAGCTGTACGCGCCGTACGTGTACGACGCCGTCAACGTGCTGGTCGCGGCGATGGTCAAGGCCGGCTCGTCGGATCCGGCCAAGTACCTGCCGGCCCTGGCCAAGATCGACTACGACGGCGTCACCGGCCACATCGCGTTCGACGCCAAGGGCGACATCAAGAACGGCGCGATCACGATGTACACGTACAAGGGCGACAAGCGCGAGCAGATCGCCGTCGTGCGCTGAGCGTCCTCGGCGCGCGGCACATGTAAGGGGCCCTGCGGGGCCCCTTTGCGCGCCCGGGCGTCGCCGCGACCATGAAAAAGCCCGCCTCGGAGGGCGGGCTCGCGCGCCGGCGGAGCAAGGGCCGGTCGCGGCGCCGGCGTGCAGCGTCCTGCCGCGCGTCGCTACTTGAGCTTCACTTCCTTGTACAGCACGTGCTTGCGCGCCTTCGGATCGAACTTCAGGAATTCGAGTTTCTCGGGTGTCGTCTTCTTGTTCTTGCTCGTGGTGTAGAAGTGGCCGGTGCCGGCACTCGACTCCAGCTTGATCTTCTCGCGTCCGCCTTTGGCTGCCATGGTGCCGTCTCCTCGTTCAGAGTTCGCCGCGGGCACGCAGGTCGGCCACGACCTGCTCGATACCCACCTTGTCGATCAGGCGCAACGCGGCGTTGGACACGCGCAGGCGCAGCCAGCGGTTCTCGGTCTCGAGCCAGAAGCGTCGGTACTGCAGGTTGGGCAGGAAGCGGCGCTTGGTCTTGTTGTTGGCGTGGGAGACGTTGTGGCCCACCATCGGGCGCTTGCCCGTGACTTGACAGACGCGTGCCATGAAAGCACTCCAGTGAGGAATTCGAATAAGGGACTCTTGGATGCCGGGCTTGCGGCAAAGCCCGTAAGTATAGACGAATCCCCAGTAGGCGCTCTTGCGCCGCGGCCGGGAGCCGCTCAAGCGCCGCGCTGCTCGAGGTAGCGCTGGGCGTCGAGCGCGGCCATGCAGCCGGTGCCGGCGCTGGTGATGGCCTGGCGGTATACATGGTCCTGCACGTCGCCGGCGGCGAACACGCCTTCGACGCTGGTCATCGTGGCCATGCCGTCCTGGCCCGCGCGGGTGACGATGTAGCCGTCCTTCATCTCGAGCTGGCCCCGGAAGAGGGCCGTGTTCGGTGCATGGCCGATGGCGATGAAGCAGCCCTCGAGCGCGAGCTCGGTCGTGGCGCCCGTCTGCACCGAGCGCAGGCGCACGCCGGTCACGCCGCTGGCGTCGCCCAGCACCTCGTCGAGCGTATGCCACAGGTGCATCTGCATGCGGCCGCCGCGCACCTTCTCGTCGAGCTTGTCGACCATGATGGGCTCGGCGCGGAACTTGTCGCGCCGGTGCACGAGGTGCACCTTGCTCGCGATGTTGGCCAGGTACAGCGCCTCCTCGACCGCGGTGTTGCCGCCGCCGACGACGCATACCTCCTTGTCGCGGTAGAAGAAGCCGTCGCAGGTGGCGCAGCCGCTCACGCCCTTGCCCATGAACGCCTGCTCGCTCGGCAGCCCGAGGTACTTGGCGCTGGCGCCGGTGGCGATGATGAGCGCGTCGCAGCTGTAGCCGCCGGCGTCGCCCTGGAGCCGGAACGGCGGCGAGCCCAGCTCGGCGGTGTGGATGTGGTCGTGCACCACCTTGGTGTCGAAACGCTCGGCGTGCTGCTGGAAGCGCTGCATCAGCTCGGGGCCCTGTACCCCGGCCACGTCGGCCGGCCAGTTGTCGACCTCGGTCGTGGTCATCAACTGGCCGCCGTGCTCGACGCCCGTGACGAGCACCGGCTGGAGATTGGCGCGTGCGGCGTACAGCGCCGCCGTCCATCCGGCCGGACCGGAGCCGAGGATGAGGACGCGGGCATGCAGGGCAGCTTGGGTCATGGTCTGGGGCAAGGAGTCGGCAAACGGGCGCGAACGTCGCGCGGAATCGACGCCGCGGGCCTGCTGCGTTCGCCCGGGGCCGCAAACCCCTGGTCGCGCGCCCGCGCGTCGGCACAATAGACGAATTCTCGCAGACCCGGTCCGGCGCGGCGGTGGAGGGCACCGCCGCGCCGGGTACAGCCGCCGCGGCGGTCACGACAAGAGGAGCGTGTTGATGTCGATGCTGTCCAACCTCGACCTGATCCGGCGCGTGCCGCTGTTCTCGATGCTCACGGCCGACCAGGCGCAGGCCATCGCCGACAGCGTGGTCAAGCGGCGCTTTCGACGCGGCGAGATCGTCGTCGAGCAGGGGCGCAAGAGCAACGCGCTGTTCATCCTGCTCAACGGGCGTGCGCGCGTGCTCACCGCCGACGCGCGCGGCCGCGAGGTCATCCTCGCAGTGCTCGAATCGGGCGACTACGTCGGCGAGATGAGCCTGATCGACAACGAGCCGCACTCGGCCACCGTGCGCGCCGAGGTGCAGACCGACATGCTGGTGCTGGCGCGCAGCGACTTCGCGCGCTGCCTGCCCGAGAACAGCACGCTCAGCTACGGCATCATGCGCGGCCTCGTGCGCCGGCTGCGCAATGCCGACCGCCAGATCGAGTCGCTCGCGCTGCTCGACGTCTACGGCCGGGTGGCGCGCACGCTGCTCGACATGGCCGAGCAGACGCCCGAGGGCGTCAAGCTCATCCGCCACAAGGTGAGCCGCCAGGACATGGCCAAGGTGGTGGGCGCTTCGCGCGAGATGGTCAGCCGCGTGATGAAGGATCTCGAGGAGCGCGGCGTCATCGAGACGCAGGACAACGGCTCGGTCGTCATCAAGGAGCGCTTGGGCAGCGAGTGAGCGGGCGCGCGCCCGGGCCGCGGCGGGCACGGCCGCGGCGAGCCGTCACAATGGCGGCATGAGTTTTCCGCTCGGGTCGCTGCGCGGTGATGCCCCGGCGGCGCTGGCGCGCGCCGACGTGGTGGCGCCATGGCGCCGCAAGGCGCTCCTGTTTGCCGCAGCCGTCGCCTGGCTGCTGGCGCTGCTCGCGCTGGCGAGCTACAGCGCCTCCGACCCCGGCTTCACGACCTCGGGCACCGGCGAGCCGCTGCGCAACCGGGCCGGGCTCGCCGGGGCGCGCCTGGCCGACGCCGCCTACTTCCTGTTCGGCTTCTCGGTCTGGTGGCTGGTGCCGGTGACGCTGCGCGCCTGGCTCGCCGCGCTGGCGCTGCAGCTGCGCGCCGTGCCGGCGGCCCGGCCGCCGCGCTGGCAATTCTGGCTCGGTCTCGTACTGCTGCTGGCGGCGAGTTGCGCGCTCGAGTACACGCGCCTGTACCGCTGGGAGCCGCTGCTGCCGGGCTACGCGGGCGGCGTGCTCGGCTACCTGCTGGGCGGCGCGTCGATGCACCTGCTCGGGTTTGCCGGCTCGGGCGTGCTGTGGATCGCGCTGCTGGTGGCCGGGGTGTCGCTGGCGCTGCGCTTTTCCTGGCTGCAACTGGCCGAGGCGATCGGTGCGCAGCTCGACGCGCTGCGCGAACGGCGCCAGGGCGCGCGCGAGCAGGCCGAGGATCGCCGCATCGGCGAGCAGGCGGCGCGCGAACGCGAGCAGGTCGTCGAAGACCTGCGCCACGAAGAGGAGGCGGCGGCGCCGCTGGTCATCGAGCCGGTGCTGGCCGAGATCCCGAAGTCGCAGCGCGTTGCCCGGGAGCGGCAGCAACCGCTGTTCGCCGAGCTCGTCGACACCAAGCTGCCGCAGGTCGACCTGCTCGACGCCGCCGGCGGCCGCGAGGCGGCGGTGAGCTCCGAATCGCTCGAGATGACCTCGCGCCTGATCGAGAAGAAGCTGCGCGACTTCGGCGTCGAGGTGCATGTGGTGGCGGCTTCGCCCGGGCCGGTGATCACGCGCTACGAGATCGAGCCGGCCACCGGCGTCAAGGGCGCGCAGATCGTCAACCTGGCGCGCGACCTGGCGCGCTCGCTGTCGCTGGTGAGCATCCGCGTGGTCGAGGTGGTGCCGGGCAAGGCGACGATGGCGCTCGAACTGCCCAATGCGCGCCGGCAGACGATCCGCCTGTCGGAGATCCTCGGCTCCGAGGTCTACCACCAGTCGGCCTCGATGCTGACGATCGGCCTGGGCAAGGACATCGTCGGCAATCCCTTTGTCGTCGATCTGGCCAAGATGCCGCACTGTCTGGTGGCCGGCACCACCGGCTCGGGCAAGAGCGTGGGCATCAACGCGATGATCCTCAGCCTGCTCTACAAGGCCGAGGCGCGCGACGTGCGCCTGATCCTGGTCGACCCGAAGATGCTCGAGCTCTCGGTCTACGAGGGCATCCCGCACCTGCTCGCGCCGGTGGTCACCGACATGAAGCAGGCGGCCAACGCGCTCAACTGGTGCGTCGGCGAGATGGAGCGGCGTTACCGCCTGATGAGCCGCCTGGGCGTGCGCAACCTCTCGGGCTACAACCGCAAGCTGCACGACGCGGCCGACAGGGGCGAGACGATCGGCAACCCCTTCAGCCTCACGCCCGAGGCGCCCGAGCCGCTCGAGCGGCTGCCGCAGATCGTGGTCGTCATCGACGAACTGGCCGACCTGATGATGGTGGTCGGCAAGAAGATCGAGGAGCTGATCGCGCGCCTGGCGCAGAAGGCGCGCGCCGCCGGCATCCATCTCGTGCTGGCCACGCAGCGGCCGAGCGTGGACGTCATCACCGGCCTCATCAAGGCCAACATCCCGACGCGCATCGCCTACCAGGTGAGCAGCAAGATCGACAGCCGCACCATCCTCGACCAGATGGGTGCCGAGGCCCTGCTCGGTCAGGGCGACATGCTCTACCTCTCGGCGCCCACCGGCGTGCCGACGCCGGTGCGCGTGCACGGCGCCTTTGTCAGCGACGACGAGGTGCACCGCGTCGTCGAGTACCTCAAGAGCCAGGGCGTGCCCAACTACATCGAGGGCATCCTCGAAGGCGGCACCCTCGAAGGCGAGGGCGGCGAGGCGGGCGACAGCCCGAACGGGCCGGCCGGCGGCGGCGAAGGCGACGCGCTCTACGACCAGGCGGTGGCGGTGGTGCTGCAACACAAGCGCGCCTCGATCTCGCTGGTGCAGCGCCACCTGCGCATCGGCTACAACCGCGCCGCGCGGCTGCTGGAACAAATGGAGAAGTCCGGACTCGTATCGCCGATGGCGAGCAACGGCAACCGCGACATCCTCGTGCCGCGGCGCGAAGAGTGAAGCTGCTGCCGCGGCTGAGCCGGATCGGCATCCTGGCGGCGGCGGCGGTGCTGCTGCCGGCGGCCGTGGCGGCGCAGGGCGATGCGGTCGAGCGGCTGCGCGCGTTCGCTCGCGACGTGAAGAGCGGCCAGGCCGGCTTCACGCAGACCGTCACTTCGGCCGACGGCACACGCACCAAGACCAGCTCGGGCCGCTTCGAATTCCAGCGGCCGGACCGCTTCCGCTTCGCGTACACGAAGCCGTTCGCGCAGGAGATCGTTGCCGACGGCCGGCGCGTCTGGACCTACGACCCCGACCTCGAGCAGGCGAGCTCGCGCCCGCTGGCCAAGGCGATCGGGGCGACGCCGGCTGCGCTGCTGGCCGGCGGCGCGCTGGACAGCGACTTCGCGCTGACGCCCGATGGCAGCGCCGACGGCGTCGACTGGGTGCGCGCCACGCCCAAGGTCAGCGACGGGCCGTTCCAGCTCATGCGCATCGGCTTGCGCGGAACGCAACTGGCGGCGATCGAGGTCGTCGACGCCTTCGGCCAGCGCTCGCGGCTGCAGTTCGCCGACTTCGTGCCGAACGTGGCGCTGCCCGCCGAGCACTTCCGCTTCGTGCCGCCCAAGGGAGTCGACGTCGTCGCGCAGTGAGCAGGCGCCCGGGCCGCACGGCAGCTGACGCCGGCATGGCGTTGCGCGCGTGCGGCGCCGGCGGCCGCGCCTCAGCGGCGCGTCGCGTTCAGCACGAAGGCGCGCACGTGCCGGGCGCGCGCCGCGAGCGCGCGCGGCGCCATCAGGTCGCGCCCGAAGATGCGCGACAGCGTGTGGCAGTTCGACAGGTAGAAGTAGCCCTCGGCCGCGATCGAGATGTAGAGCTGCACCGGATCGATGCCGCTGCGGAACAGTCCCATGCGCTCGCCGCGCTGCAGGATGTCGCGCAGCATGGCCACGAGCGGCGAGTGCAGCTCGCGCACGTGGCGCGAACGCGCCAGGTTGCGGCCGTGGTCGAGGTTTTCGCTCGCCAGCAGCGACTGCAGCTGCGGGTGCTGCAGCAGATAGCGCCAGCTGAAGTCGACCAGGCGGCGCAGCGCCGCGCGCGGGTCGGCATGCTCGAGGTCGAGCGCATGCTCGGCGCTGCGGATGTCGCGATACGCCTCCTCGAGCACGGCGAGGAAGAGATCGTCCTTGCCGCCGAAGTAGTAATACAGCATGCGCTTGTTCGCGCCGGCGGCGGCGGCGATGCGGTCGACGCGCGCGCCGCCCAGTCCGTGGCGGGCGAACTCGGCCTTGGCGGCGTCGAGGATGCGCCGGCGCGTGCGCTGCGGGTCGCGGACGCCGGTGCCCAACGCCGCCTCATTCCATGCCGAGCAGGCGGTAGATGCGGCGCGTGTAGTCGCCGAACTTCGCGTGCGTCTTGAGGTCGAGCGTGCGGGGATGCGCCAGCTCGACCTCGAAGTTGTCGGCCATGCGCGCCGGCCCCGCGGTGAGCACGACGACGCGTGTGCCGAGGAACACCGCTTCGGAGATGCCGTGCGTGACGAACATGATCGTCTTGCCCGATTCCTTCCAGATGCGCAGCAGCTCGAGGTTCATCTTCTCGCGCGTGAGCGCGTCGAGCGCCCCGAAGGGCTCGTCCATCAGCACCAGCTTGGGATCGTGCACGAGCGCGCGCGCGATGGCCGCGCGCTGCTGCATGCCGCCGGAGAGCTCGTACGGGTACTTCGACTCGCAGCCGGCGAGGCCCACCAGCTCGAGCAGCCCGCGCGCGCGTTCGCGCGCCGCCGCCAGCGGCAGGCCGAGGATCTCGGCGGGCAGCAGCACGTTGTCGAGGATGCGCCGCCACTTCAGCAGCAGCGGCGCCTGGAACACCATGCCGATGTCGCGCGTCGGGTCGAACGGGTGCGTCGGCGAGCCGATGCGCACCTCGCCGGCGTCGTGCGGGATGAGGCCGGCCAGGATCTTGAGCAGCGTCGACTTGCCGCAGCCCGAAGGGCCGACGAGCGAGACCAGTTCGCCCGGCAGCACGTCGAAGCTCGCGTCCGAGATGGCGAGGTGCTCGTCGCCGCCGCGGCGATAGCTCTTGCGTATCCCGGCAAGGTGGATGAACGGTTCAGGCAACGCGCGCGTCCTTCGGCACCAGCAGGCGCTCGAGCAGCAGCACCACGCCGTACAGCAGCATGCCGATCACCGTGATCAGCAGGACGGCCATGAACATCGCCGGCGTATCCAGCGTGACCTGCACCTGCAGCATCAGGTAGCCGAGCCCCTTGTCGGAGCCGAGGAACTCGCCGACGATCGCACCGGCGACGGCCAGGATCGCCGCCACCTTCATGCCCGAGAAGATGTAGGGCAGGGCGCCGGGCAGCTGGATCTTCGTGAACAGCTGCCAGCGCGAGCCCTTGAGCGAGCGCACCAGGTCGAGCAGCTCCGGTTCGATCTCGCGCAGGCCGCGCGCCGTGGTGAGCAGGATCGGGAAGACGGCGATCGAGAACGCCATGATCGAGTTGGGCAGCACGCCGTACTTGAACCAGACGATGATGAGCGGCCCCAGCGCCACCTTGGGCACCATGTTGAGCGAGACCAGCAGCGGCATGAAGAAGGCCTCGAGCGCCTGCGACCAGGTGAACACGAGCGCGAGCGCGACGCCGATCGCGAGCGCCAGGAAGTAGCCGACGAAGATCTCGGTGCTGGTGACGGCGATGTTGGTCCACCAGCTGTAGTTGGGCTGCAGCAGCGCACCGAGCGTGGCCTCGGGGCCGGGCATGACGAACTTCGGCACCTTGCCCAGGTGCACGAAGAGGTACCAGGCCAGCAGCAGGGCGACATGCGCCAGCACCGCGAGTACGACGCGCCCGGCCTTGCCCGTCATGCCAGCCACCGTTCCAGGTTGCGCTGCACGAAGGCGTCGTCGGCGAGGTCGGCGTGTTCGCGCAGCACGCGGTCGATCTCCTCGGCCTGTCCGGGCGACAGGGTCTCGTCCGGATCGAGACACCAGATGCCCGCCAGCAACCCCTGGCGCCGCAGCACTTCGTGGCAGCCGGGGATGCAGCCGGCGAAGCCGTTGGCGACGTCGAAGAACGCGCCGTTGCAGTCGGTGACGCGCGCGTCGAGCGCGAGCAGATCGTCGTCCGGCGCGCCGCGGCGGATGCGCTCGAGCAGCCGCACGGCGCTGTGCGTCCACACGCTCCAGTGGCCGAGCAGCCCGCCGCGGAGGCGCAGGCGCACGGTCTCGTCGCCGCGGCGCAGGTCGAACGGCACGGCCAGATCGAGCACGATGTGGTCGTCGTTGCCGGTATAGAGCGCGATGCGCCGCTCGGCCTGCGCCTGCACCACGCCCTTGAGGACGTCGAGCGTGGCGTAGCGGTCGAACGGCGCGATCTTGATCGCGACGACGCTTTCGAGCGCGGCAAAACGGCGCCAGAACTCAACCGGCAGGCGGCGGCCGCCGACCGCGCGTTGCAGGTAAAAGCCCACGAGCGGGATTTCCTGGCCGACCTCGGCGCTGTGCGCGATCAGCTCGTCGATGGAGGCGCCATCGAGCGCGCCGAGCGACAGCAGCCCCGCGTGGTAGCCGAGCGCGCGCGCGATCTGCGCCTCGCGCCGGGCCTGCGCGGTGGGGCCGGCCAGGCCGGCGATCAACGCCAGGGGCCCCGCTGCGCGCTGCGCGGCCTCCTCGGCGGCCAGGCGCAGCACCGGTTCGTACAGGCCGGCTTCGCGGATCGCGAACTGGGTGGCATGCACGCCGACGGCCAGCCCGCCGCTGCCGGCATCGAGGTAGTAGCGCGTGAGCGCGCGCTGGCGCCGCGGATCGAGCCGGCGCGCGGCGTCGAGCGCGAGCGGGTGCGCCGGAATCACGGCGCCGCGGTGCAGCAGCGAGGCGATCTCCGTGGGCAGCGTGGGCATGCGCAGTTAACCGGCTGGTTACACGTGATGCTACCATCGCCCCCTGCTCGACCCGCCGGGTGGGCGTCAACGAGGAGACTCCATGCGCAGGCTCATCACCGCCGTCGCCGCCGCGGCCGCCGCCTTCGTCGCGCCGGCCTTCGCCCAGCAGAAGATCGACTTCATCCTCAACTGGGTGCCCGGCGGCGACCACGCACCCTACTACTACGGCAAGAAGCTCGGCTGGTACCAGAAGGAGGGAATCGACCTCAACCTGGAAGTCGGCAAGGGCTCGGCGCTGGCCATCCAGCGCGTCGGCGCCGGCGCCAATCCGGTCGGCCTGGCCGACATGGCCGGCGTCCTCGTCGCCAAGGGCAAGGGGGCCGACTCGGTGGCCGTGCTCAACGTCTACGCCAACTCGCCGCAGGGCATGTACTGGCTCAAGAGCTCGGGCATCCGCGGCATCAAGGACTTCCCGGGCAAGAAGATCGGCAACCCGGCCGGCGACGGCGCGCGGGCCGTCTGGCCGGCGCTGGCCAAGGCCAACGGCATCGACCCGAAGTCGGTGACCTGGGTCAACATCGACCCCAACGCGAAACTGGCTGCGCTCAAGGCGCGCACGATCGACATCACGACCTCCTTCTACAACATCCACCATGTCTTCAAGCGCGAGCTCGGCGACGACATGGGCTTCCTCGCCTGGCGCGACGTCGGCATCAACCCCTACGGCAACTCGATCATCGTCAACCGCGACTACCTCGAGAAGAACCGCGCCCTGGTCGACAGGTTCGTCAAGGTCACGCAGCGCGCGTTTGCCGAGTGCGTCAAGCAGCCCAACCCCTGCGTGCGCGCGCTGGTCGACGCCAACGGCGCGCTCGACTACGACAACGAACTGCAGAACTGGCACCTCGTCGAGGTGCTGATGAGCGACAAGACCTCGCAGACCGTCGCGCTCGGCTGGCACGACGACAAGCGCATGCAGGACGATTACGCGCTGGTGCGCGACTACATCGGCGTCGACAAGCCGTTCGACGTGAAGACCGTGTACACGAACGAGTTCCTCGACAAGTCGATCAAGATGAAGGTCGTGAAGGGCGAGTGAACCAGCGCAGCAGGCGCCGCCACCAGGGCAGGGCCCGCGCCGGCGCTGCGGGCGGTGTCGGCGGCGCCGCGGCGAACCGCTCCTGCAGGCAGGCCGCGAAGCGCGCGCCGCGCTCGGCGGCGCGCTTCTCGAACAGACGGTCGACCACCGGCTTGAGCGGGCCGCTGCCGCTGACCTCGAAGCGCGTGTGCAGCAGGGTGCCCGAAGCGTCGGGCACAAGTTCGACCTCGATGTGCATCGTCAGATGCTCGGCGCGGGCGAGGGCGCGCAGGCGCCGTCCGGGCTCCTCGGACTCGATCTCGGCCTGAAGGTCGACGACGAGCGGCACGACGCCGAGGTTCTCCCTGACCTTCAGCCGCAGGTGCCGCTCGTCCCGCACCTCGAGCTGCTCGACGCCGGGGATGCAGGCGCACAGGGCCGCGAAGTCGCGCAGGAAGCGCCACAGTTCGGCCGGCGCGGCGGCGACGGCGAAGCGTTGCTCGCGCAGGGGCATCGCTTCAGTCCCACCACCTGCGCAGGCCGTAGTCCTCGGCGATGACGCCGGCGGCGTTGTGGCCCGCGCCGGCGTGCACGCCGCCGCCCGGATGGCAGTAGCCGCCGCACATGTAAAGACCCTCGATCGGCGAGCGGTAGCCCGACCAGCCCGCGAACGGGCGGAAGTAGCCCATCTGGTCGGGCGTCATGTCTCCGACCACGTCGACGCCGTTGATCATGTTGTCGTTGTGCCGCTCGGTGTCGGTCGGGTCCTGGATCGTCGTCGCGAGGATCTTGTCGGCGCTCATGTTGGGCGCATAGCTACGCCACAGGTCCAGACAATGTTCGGCGTACTCGGCGCGCGCGCCTCGCCAGCCTTGCGGGCCCTGGCCCGCGAGCGCGTACGGAGCGTATTGCCAGACGAGCACGCTGTGCCTGCCCGGCGGAGCCTGAGAGGGGTCGAACAGCGTGGGCACCGTGATCTGCAGCATCGCGCGGCGCGGTGGCCGGCCGGCAGCGATCTCCTGGTAGGCCTCGACCTGGTCGGCCATCGTCGCGCCGAACATCTCCTGGCTGAAGGCGAGGTTCACGTGCGGGTTGTCGGTCGCCGCCCGGTATCGGGGCGGCTCGGAGACGGCCAGGTGCAGGCACAGCAGCGAGCGTCCGCGCGCGTGATAGTTCCGGACCCGGGTCGCGAACGCAGCCGGCAGGTGCTCCTCGCCCACCATGCCGAGAAAGCTCTTCTTCGGCTCGACGTTCGTGATCACGGCCTTGGCGGCGCCGAGGCGCGTGCCGTCGTCGAGCTCGACGGCCACCGCGCGCTTGCCCTGCACGACGATGCGGCGTACCCCGGCACCGGTGCGTACCTGGCCGCCGGCACCCTCGACGACGCGGCGCAGCCCCTCGGCCAGCTGCTGCGAGCCGCCGACGCAGATCGGCGCCTCGGCCCTGAGGATGCGGAACAGGCAGATCCAGCCCTGGCCGTAGGCGTCGGGCGGGAAGCCGAGCACCGTCATGCGCGCGAGGAAATGCACCTTGACGTACTCGTTCTCGAACAGCTCGTCGAGCAGTTGCACCGGCGTGCCGGCCTGCCATTGCAGCAGTTGACGGCCTTCCTCGGAGACCTCGAGCTGAGCGCTTTGCAGCGAAGGCGCCAGCGGCGGCGAGTACATGAGCGGCAGGTAGGTCGTGTCGATGAATTCGCCGTAATCGGCGACGAGCCGCCGGAAGGTGTCGGCGTCGCGCGCCGAGTAGCGCGCGATCTCGGCGGCCATGCGATCGCTGGCGCGGTACATCACGAGGCAGCGCTGATCGGGAAAGAGCGTGCCGCGCAGATGCTCCGGATAGACGTAGCGCACGCCGTGGCGCTCGAGCTCGAGATCGCGGTACACCGGGCTCAGCGGGATGTGCGTGTGCACCATCGAGCAGATGTTGTGCTTGAAGCCGGGCAGCGTCGCCTCGGCGGTGTGGCAGCTGCCGCCGATGCGCTGCTGGCGCTCGACGACGAGCACGCTCGCGCCGGCCCTGGCGAGGTAGGCGGCGCAGGCCAGGCCGTTGTGCCCGCTGCCGATCACGATGAAGTCATGAGCCATGGCGTCCCCCCCTTGCCGAGAGCCTGTGAAGACATGAATCACGCCCGCGGGATCGATCTCTGCACAGGCTCCGAGTCAGCCGAGTTCGGGGCCGGCGATCGCCAGCGTGCGTGCCGCATCGCCGAAGAGCGGGTCGCCGCCGAGCGCCATGCGCGTGTAGGGCCGCTCGCGCTCGAAGCCCTGCGCGGCCAGCCAGGCGGCGAAGCGCTCGTGCCGCTCGAGCGCGTCGACGACGATCGGGGTCGCGACTCGGGCGAGCGCGTGCGCGACGAGCAGGCAGGCGGTGTCTTCGTCGTCGGCGACGATGGGCCCGAACTGCGTCGCGGCGCGGCCGTCGCGCCCGAGCAGGAAGCCGCGCAGCCGCTCGCCCTGCCCGATGCTGCAGGCGAATGCGCCCGAGCGCTGGCGCAGCCGATCGAGCAGCGGCGCGCGGTTGCAGCCGAACGCCGCGGCGTCGAGCGCCAGCACCGCGGGCCACGGCGCGGCGCGCAGCGGCGCTGCCGGCGCCGCGCGCGGCGCCGTCGTGGGTGCGAACCGCGTCGCGGCGGGTACGGCCGCGCGTGAGTCCGGCGCCGCACGTCGCCAGCGCTGGATCGGCCAGCCGTCGCGAAAGCCCAGCGGCCGGTACACCGCGCGGCCGGCCGGGGTGGCATCGAGCACCGGGACCATGCCCTGCGCGTGCAGCTGCTCGATGCAGCGCTCCAGCAGCCGGGTTGCAAGTCCGCGGCGGCGCCACGTGCCGCCGACCAGCACCATGCTGATCCAGCCCAAGCCGCTCGGATAGGGCAGCGTCGCCGCGGTGGCGGCCAGCCGCCCGTCGCTGCTGTGCAGCGCGAACACGGCGCCCAGGTCGAGGAAGATGCGCCAATCGGCGGCGGTCTGGTTCCAGCCGGCTTCGGCGACGAGCGCGCAGGCGGCGTCGAGCTCGGATGCAGCGAGCGCGCTCTCGCCAAACGATTCAGTACTGCCCATCCCGGGTCTCGAAATGCGTCGGCCGGCCCAGGCTGGGCAGGCCACGCGAGACCCAGTCGGCCTGCCACTCGAGCATGCGCGCCAGCGGCACGCGCGGTGCACCGAAGAGCCGGCGCGCGGCGCTGGTGTCGACCAGCCATGCGGTCGGCGCCTCGCGCCCGGCGATCGAGACCGCCTTGCCGAACAGGCGTCCGAACTCCTCGGCCAGCCAGCGCACGCTCAGCACCTCGGCGCCGCTTACGTTGATCGGCGTCGTGGGCGTGGTGGCGTGCGCGAGCAGGCGCAGCGCCTGCTCGTTGGCCTCGCCCTGCCACAGCAGGTTGACATGGCCCATCGTCACGTCGACCGGCTCGCCGGCAAACACCCGGCGCGCGATGTCGTGCAGCACGCCGTAGCGCATGTCGATCGCGTACTCGAGCCGCATCAGGCGGCCCGGCGTGCCGTGGCGCTGCGAACCGAACAGGAAGGCGTGCTCGCGCCCGACGCAGGTGGTGGCGTAGTCGCCCGGCGGCGGCGTCGCCGGCACGGATTCGTCGGCGCCGGGGCCGTCGACCGGCATATAGGGGTAGACGCAGGCCGTCGAGAAAGCGACGATCGTCGAGCCTTCGAACAAGTCGGCGACGGCGTAGGGCACGCCGACGTTCATGGCCCAGGTGAGCGCGGCATTGCCGGCCGCGCCGAACTTGTGCCCGGCCATGAACACCACATGCGCGAGACGGGGCAGGCGCTCGAGCGCTGCGCGGTCGAGCAGATCGCAGGCCAGGCACTCGATGCCCCAGGCCTCGAGCCGCGCGCGCAGGCCCGGCTCGGAGAAGCGCGCGACGCCGACCACGCGCTTGCCGGCGCGCCTTGCCATGCGTGCCAGCGTGGGCCCCATCTTGCCGCCGACGCCGAGCACGAGGATCGCGTCGATCGCGGCCAGCTCGCGCTCGAGCTCCGGGGTCGGCTGCGACAGGAAGGCCTCGAGCGCCTCGACGTCGGCAAAGCGCGCCGGCAGGTTGTTAACCATCTGGTGAATTATACTCGCCGGCATGCCTCGCATCCTCACCACGGTGGTCGGCTCCTATCCGGTGCCCGACTGGCTGCGCCATGCGCCTTCGGAGCAGGCGCTCGTCGACGCCACGCGCGTCGTGCTCGCCACGCAGGAGCGTGCCGGCATCGACCTCGTGTGCGACGGCGAGCTGTACCGCTTCGACATCAATCACCCCGACACCAACGGCATGATCGAATACTTCGTCCGGCCGATGCGCGGGGTGCGCGCCGACATCGGCTTCGGCGAATGGCTCGCCTACGCCCAGGCCAGCGGCATGCGTTTTCGCAGCCGGCCGCCGGGTGTCGTGGAAGGCCCGGTCGGCGCCGGCACGCTGAACCTGAAGCTGCCCTGCGCGCGCGCCCGCGCGCTCGCCGCCAGGCCGCTCAAGTTCACCGTCACCGGCCCGCACATGCTGGCCAAGACGCTGCACGACCTGCATTACCGCGATCCCGAGCGGCTCGCGCACGCCATCGCCGACGTGCTGGCCGAGCAGGTGCCGCACCTCGACGCCGACGTGGTGCAGCTCGACGAGGCCAATCTGCCCGGCCACGCCGAGGAATGGCGCTGGGCGGCCGCCGCCGTCAACAAGGTGCTGCGTGCGGTGGCCGCACCGGCCAAGGCCGCGGTGCATCTGTGCTTCGGCAACTACGGCGGCCAGTCGATCCAGAAGGGCACCTGGGCGCGGCTCGTCGAATACCTGAACGCGCTCGAAGTCGACCACATCGTGATGGAGACCGCGCACCGGCCGCCCGAGGAACTGGCGGTGTTCAAGGAGCTGCGCCCCGGCATCAGCCTCGGGCTGGGCGTGGTCGACGTCAAGCGCACCGAGATCGAATCGCCCGAGGACGTCGCGCGCGCTGTCGAGCGCGCCGAGAAGCTGCTCGGCGCCGATCGGGTGAAGTACATCCACCCGGACTGCGGCTTCTGGATGCTGCCGCGCAGCGTCGCCGACGGCAAGATCGCCGCGCTCGTGCGCGGCCGCGACCTGTATCTCGGGCTCGGCTCGCGCGCGTCTTCCGACGCATGAGCGGGCCCGGGCGGCGGCCGCCTCGATGCCGCCTCGATGTCGCCGCGGCGTCCCAACCAGCCGGACCGGGCTCGCGGCGTGTGCGTACCGGCCTGCTGCGGCGCCGTGCCCCGAGCCGAGGAACCTGCCGTCCGTGCGTGCAGGTTCGGCAGCCGCGCGCCTTTGCGACCACGTATTCTTGATGTTTCCTAAGCCGGCGCGAGCGCGGGTGAACCGCCGGGCGCCGCCGCCCTCCCACGACGCAGGCAGGCGATGGTCGCCTGCCGCTCGAGGAGATCGAAATGAGGAAGTCGAATCTGGGAGTCTGGATCGCTGGCGTCGCCGTCGGCGCGAGCGTGGCGCTGGTGGGGGCACCGGCCGCCTGGGCGGCGCAGCCGCACGAGCACGACCACGGCGCCGCGGCCCCGGCCAAGCTGAGCCTGGACCACGGCCGCAAGTGGGGCACCGATGCGCCGCTGCGCGACGGCATGGGCCGCATCCGCGCCCTGGTCGAGCCGCAGCTCGCGGCGGCCCACGGCGGCAAGCTGAGCGCGGCGCAATACGCGGCGCTGGCGGGCGAGGTCGAGACCCAGGTCGCCGGCATCGTGAGCAACTGCAAGCTCGAGCCGAAGGCCGACGCGATGCTGCACATCGTCATCGGCGATATCGGCGCCGGCACCGACGCCATGGCGGGCAAGGGCGGCGCGGCGGGTGCGGCGCAGGGTCTGGTGCGCGTCGCCAAGGCCGTCAACGCCTACGGCAGCAACTTCGACCACCCCGGCTTCAAGCCGATCCGTGGCCTTCATTGAACCCGCCGCCGGAGAGCATCATGAAGTTCACCATCCCCACCCCGTTGCGGCAGGAGCACGAAGCGCTGCACGGAACGTTGCGCAACGCGGCCGCGTTGCAGGGCGAAGTCGGCGACGCCGCCAAGACGCTCGCCCGTCTGATGCACCCGCACTTCGTCAAGGAGGACGAGACCGCGCTGCCGCCTCTTGGCCTGCTCGGCGCGCTGGCGCGCGGCGAGTTCGCCGACGAGATGGCCGAGGTGCTCGCGCTCACCGATCGCCTCGAGGCCGATCTGCCGACCATGCTCGAGGAGCACGCAGCCATCGTCGCCGCACTGCAGCGGCTGCGCGCGGCCGCCGAGCGTGCCGACCGCGCCGAGATCGTGGCCTTTGCCGACGAGCTCATCCAGCACGCCCGCACCGAGGAGGAAGTCATGTACCCGGCGGCGATCCTGGTCGGACGCCAGGTGCGGCTGCTGGCGCAGCGCGCCCGGGCGGGCGGCGCACCATGAATGCGCCGGCCTTCTTCGACCAGGTGCCGCCGATCGTCGTGCACGACGCGCTGGCGCAACTGCTGGGCGCGGCGGCCGACGGCCGCATCGCGTACCGCTACGTCGACGCCGTCAAGCTGGCCGGCCACTCCTGCCCGACGGTGGCCGGCGCCTGGCTGATGACGCGTGCGGCGCTGGCGCGGCTGTACCCCGATCGCCTGCCGCAGCGCGGCGGCGTGCGCGTGCAGATGCGCGAGGCCGAGGACGCCGGAGTGGCCGGCGTGATCGCGGCCGTCGCCACGCTCGTCACCGGCGCTGCCGGTCGCGCCGGCTTCAAGGGCCTGGCCGGCATGCACCGGCGCAACGATCTGCTGAGCTTCGGCATCGCGATGCAGGGCCAGATGCGCTTCACGCGCCTGGACGACGGCCGCACGGTCGAGGTGTCGCATCACACCGAGGCCGTGCCGAGCCCGAGCGGGCTCAGGCCGCTGCTGCAGGCGGCGCTGGCGCCCGGGGCCGACGAGGCGTCGCGCACGGCTTTCGCGCGCGCCTGGCAGGAGCGCGTGCGCCAGATCCTGATCGAGCACGCCGACGACCCGAGCCTGATCGTCGTGCGCGAGGCCTGAGCGTGTGAAGTGACGAAGCGCGCGCCTGATCCACCTCTGCGGCGGTTCTGAGTCGCGCATGCCGCCGCGCCCGATCGCGCCACGCGACTTCCTGGCCGCACAGCCGCTGTTCAAGTCGCTCGACGAAGCTTCGCTGGCGCGGCTGGCGGCGGCGACCCAGCTGCGCCGGCTGGCGCGCGGCGAGCGCCTGTTCAGCAAGGGCGATGCGGCGAGTGCGATGTACGTGGTGGTGCACGGCGAGATCCGGCTCGTCGCACGCACGCCCGCGCGCGGCGAGCGGCTCACCGGCGTCGTCGGGGCCGGCCGCAGCTTCGGCGAGCCGGTGATGTTCCTCGAGCGCCCGGCGCTGGTCGACGCCGAGGCGGTGGGCGACGCACTGGTGCTGCAGCTGCCCAGGGAAGCGGTGTTCGCCGAGCTCGAACGCAGCCCGCGCCTGGCGCGCCGCGTGATCGCCGGCCTGAGCCAGCGCATCGAGGCGCTGGTGCGCGACCTCGACCGTCAGGCGCTGGGCAGCGGCCGTGCGCGCCTGGTCGACTATCTGCTGCGCGCCACCGACGACGCCGGCGCGCGCAGCTTCAGGCTGCCGGCCACCAAGGCGGCCGTCGCTGCCCACCTGAACCTCACGCCCGAGCACTTCTCGCGCCTGCTGCACGAGATGGCACAGGCCGGGCTGCTGCGCGTCGCCGGCCGGCAGATCACGATCGTCGAGCGCGCCCGGCTGGAGGCCGGCGACCGCCGGCGCTGAGGACCGGCCGCGCTGCGTCGGGTCTGCACAGCGCGCGGCCCGGCCGCGCTGCAGCCCGCTGCCACAATCGCCGCGTGAACGTGCCGACGCATCGTGACGACCCGCAGCAGGCGCAGCCGGGACTGTTCGCCGACGCGCCCGTGCGGCAGCGGCGTGCCGCCGCGACCGCGCCTCTGGCCGAGCGGCTGCGCCCGCAGCGGCTGGACGACATGATCGGCCAGCCGCAGCTGCTGGCGCCGGGTCGGCCGCTGCGCGTGGCGTTCGAGAGCGGCCGGGTGCCTTCGATGATCCTCTGGGGTCCGCCGGGCACTGGCAAGACGACGCTGGCGCGGCTGCTGGCCGGCGCCACCGGCGCGCATTTCATCGTGCTGTCGGCGGTGCTGGCCGGCGTCAAGGAGATCCGCGACGCGGTGGAGCAGGCCGAGGCGATGCGCCGTGCCGGGCGCGCGACGGTGGTTTTCGTCGACGAGGTGCACCGCTTCAACAAGGCGCAGCAGGACGCCTTCCTGCCGCATGTCGAGTCGGGCCTGTTCACCTTCATCGGCGCCACCACCGAGAACCCGGCGTTCGAGGTGAACTCGGCGCTGCTGTCGCGCGCGGCGGTGCATGTGCTCGAACCGCTGGCCGATGCCGAGCTCGAGCAGTTGCTCAGGCGTGCGCAGGCGGCGCTGGCCGCACCGCCGCTCGCACCCGGCGCGTGCGCCCGGCTGGTCGAGCAGGCTGACGGTGATGCGCGCCGGCTGCTCAATGCCTACGAGAGCGTGGTGGCGGCCAATGCAGGCGTGGCGCTCATCGACGAGGCGATGCTCGAGCGTGCGCTCGGCCGTCTGCTGCGCCGCGGCGACAAGGGCGGCGATGTCTTCTACGACCAGATCTCGGCCTTGCACAAGTCGGTGCGCGGCTCCGACCCCGATGCGGCGCTGTACTGGCTGGCGCGCATGCTCGACGCCGGTGTCGATCCGCGCTATGCGGCGCGGCGCATCGTGCGCATGGCCACGGAGGACATCGGGCTGGCCGACCCGCGCGCGCTGCGCCTGGCGCTCGACGCGGCCGAGGTCTACGAGCGCCTGGGCTCGCCCGAAGGCGAGCTGGCGCTGGCCGAGGCGGTGGTGTACCTGGCGGTCGCGCCCAAGTCCAACGCCGTCTACCGCGCCTGGGGCGCGGTGCGCGAGCGCGTGCAGCGCGACGGCTCGCGTCCGGTGCCGCCGCATCTGCGCAACGCGCCGACGCCGCTGGCGCGCCAGCTCGGCCACGGCGCGGGCTACCGCTACGCGCACGACGAGGCCGAGGGCTATGCGGCTGGCCTGCGCTACCTGCCCGAGGGCCTGGACGGCGAGCGCTTCTACGTGCCGACGGCGCGCGGCCTCGAGCAGCGCATCGGCGAGCGGATCGCGCAACTGCGCGCGCTCGACGCGGCTGCCGAGGCTGCGCCGCCCGAGTCAGGGGTGCTGCCGGAGGGTGGGTAAGACCGGGCAGGGAAGCCCGGACCCCGCTCCTACAATCCCGCGCCACTGCGGCGCAGCCGGCTCCCGGACTTCCGACGCGGTGGTGAGGGCCGGCGCGCACCACGCGCCGGCTTGGCGTTCGGGCCGCAGCCCGTGGCAGCAACGGAGTCGCCCCGACGATGGAGATCTTCCTTCAGCAGATTATCAACGGGCTCGTGCTCGGCAGCATGTATGCGCTCGTGGCGCTGGGCTACACGATGGTCTACGGGATCATTAACCTCATCAACTTCGCGCATGGCGAGGTGCTGATGGTGGGCGCCCTCACGAGCTGGACCGTGGTCGGCGCCCTCGCGGGCTCGGGCCTGCCGGGCTGGGCGCTGCTGCTGATCTCGCTGCCCTGCGCGATCGTCGTGTGCGCGGCGCTCAACTTCACGATCGAGAAGCTCGCCTACCGGCCGCTGCGCAACGCGCCGCGGCTGGCGCCGCTCATCACCGCGATGGGCATGAGCCTGCTGCTGCAGACGCTGGCGATGATCGTCTGGAAGCCCAATCCCAAGCCCTACCCGCAGCTGCTGCCGGTGGAGCCCATCAACCTCGGCGGCCCGGTGATCAGCGTCACGCAGTGCATCATCCTGGGCGCCACGGCCGTCATCCTCGCCGGGTTGATGTGGGTGGTCAACCGCACGCGGCTGGGGCGCGCGATGCGCGCCACGGCCGAGAACCCGCGCGTCGCGGCGCTGATGGGCGTCAAGCCCGACATGGTGATCTCGGCGACCTTCGTCATCGGCGCCACGCTGGCTGCGGTGGCCGGCGTGATGTGGGCGGCCAACTACGGCACCGTGCAGCACTCGATGGGCTTCATGCCCGGACTCAAGGCCTTCACCGCGGCCGTGCTGGGCGGCATCGGCAACCTGGCCGGGGCAGTGCTGGGCGGCGTCATGCTCGGCCTGGTCGAGGCGCTGGGCGCCGGCTACCTGGGCACGCTCACCGGCGGCGTGCTCGGCAGCCAGTACACCGACATCTTCGCCTTCACCACGCTGATCCTCGTGCTGACGCTCAGGCCCGCGGGCCTGCTCGGCGAGCGCGTGGCCGACCGCGCGTGAACGCGCTGCCCGAAGGTCCGCCCCGATGAAGAACAGGTTCCTTGTCTTCCTCCTCTGCGCCGCGGCGCTGGTGGCGCTGCCGCTGGTCGCGCAGAGCTTCGGCCAGGGCTGGGTGCGCATCCTGGCGCTGGCGCTGTTGTACGTGCTGCTCGCGCTCGGCCTGAACATCGTCGTCGGCTACGCCGGCCTGCTCGACCTCGGCTATGTCGCCTTCTATGCCGTCGGCGCCTACATGTACGCGCTGATGGCCAGCCCGCAGCTGAGCGAGAACTTCCCCTGGTTCGCCGCCCTGTTCCCGAACGGGCTGCACACGCCGATCCTGCTCGTGGTGCCGCTGGCGGCCGGCCTGGCGGCGGTGGCCGGCGTGCTGCTCGGCATCCCGGTGCTCAAGCTGCGCGGCGACTACCTGGCGATCGTGACGCTGGGCTTCGGCGAGATCATCCGCGTGTTCCTGAACAACCTCGAGCAGCCGATCAACATCACCAACGGCCCGCGCGGACTGGACCGCATCGACTCGATGACGCTGGGCGTGCGCGGCTCGGAGTTCTTCTTCGACTTCGGCAAGCCCTTCGTCGTCGGCGAGTACCGCATCGCCTCGGTGACGCTGTACTACTACCTGTTCCTCGCGCTCGTGGTGTTCAGCGTCGTCATCTGCCAGCGTCTCGAGCGCAGCCGCATCGGCCGCGGCTGGATGGCGATCCGCGAGGACGAGATCGCGGCCAAGGCGATGGGCATCAATACGCGCAACATGAAGCTGCTCGCCTTCGGCATGGGCGCCACCTTCGGCGGCGTGTCGGGCGCGATGTTCGCCGCCTTCCAGGGCTTCGTCTCGCCCGAGAGCTTCAGCCTGATGGAAAGCGTGATGATCGTCGCCATGGTGGTGCTGGGCGGCATGGGACACCTGCCCGGCGTCATCCTCGGCGCGCTGCTGCTGGCCGCGCTGCCCGAGGTGTTGCGCTACGTCGCCACCGCGATCGACCTGCAGAACGTCACCGGCGGGCGCATCGACGCGTCGATCCTGCGCCAGCTGCTGATCGCGCTGGCGATGATCGTCATCATGCTGCTGCGCCCGCGCGGCCTGTGGCCGGCGCGCGAGCACGGCAAGGCGGCGTCGGCGCCCGCCGCCGGCACGCGCTGAGGAGGCGGCGTGAGCGCGCACATGGAACCGGCCGTTCTCGAAGTCAAGGGCGTCAGCAAGCGCTTCGGCGGCCTGCAGGCGCTGGCCGACGTGGGCATCAGGATCCGGGGCGGCGAGATCTACGGCCTGATCGGGCCCAACGGCGCCGGCAAGACGACCTTCTTCAACGTCATCACCGGCCTCTATGCGCCCGACGGCGGCAGCTTCGAGCTCGCCGGGCGGCCCTACAAGCCGAGCGCCGTGCACGAAGTGGCCAAGCAGGGCATCGCGCGCACGTTCCAGAACATCCGCCTGTTCCCCGAGATGACGGCACAGGAGAACGTGATGGTCGGGCGCCATGTGCGCACGCGCTCCGGGCTGGTCGGCGCGGTGTTGCGCACGCCGGCGTTCAAGGCCGAGGAGGCGGCGATCGCGCGGCGCGCGCAGGAACTGCTCGACTACGTCGGCATCGGCCGCTACGCCGAATACCGCGCGCGCACGCTCAGCTACGGCGACCAGCGGCGCCTGGAGATCGCGCGCGCGCTGGCCACCGATCCCAAGCTGATCGCGCTCGACGAGCCGGCCGCCGGCATGAACGCCACCGAGAAGGTCGTGCTGCGCGAGCTGATCGACCGCATCCGCAAGGACGGCCGCACGATCTTGCTCATCGAGCACGACGTCAAGCTGGTGATGGGCCTGTGCGACCGCGTCACCGTGCTCGACTACGGGCGTCAGATCGCCGAAGGCACGCCGGCCGAGGTGCAGCGAAACGACAAGGTGATCGAGGCCTACCTCGGCGCCGGCCAGCACTGATCATGGCAGAAGACATCCTTCTCGCGGTGCGCGGACTGCGCGTCGCCTACGGCGGCATCCAGGCCGTCAAGGGCGTGAGCTTCGAGGTGCGCGCGGGCGAACTGGTGAGCCTGATCGGCGCCAACGGCGCGGGCAAGACGACCACGCTCAAAGCCGTCACCGGCGTGCAGCCGGTGGCCGCCGGCGAGATCGAGTTCATGGGCCGTCCGATCAAGGGCCAGGGCGCCTGGGACCTGGTGCGCCAGGGCCTGGTGATGGTGCCCGAGGGGCGCGGCGTGTTCGCGCGCATGACGATCGTCGAGAACCTGCAGATGGGCGCCTTCGTGCGCGACGACAAGCCCGGGATCGCGGCCGACATCGACAAGGTGTTCGCGATCTTTCCGCGCCTGAAGGAGCGCGCGCAGCAGCTCGCCGGCACGATGAGCGGCGGCGAGCAGCAGATGCTGGCGATGGGCCGCGCGCTGATGGCGCGACCCAAGGTGCTGCTGCTCGACGAGCCCTCGATGGGCCTGTCGCCGCTGATGGTCGACAAGATCTTCGAGGTCGTGCACGACATCCACGCGCGCGGCACGACCGTGCTGTTGGTCGAGCAGAACGCCAGCCGCGCGCTCGGCCTGGCCGACCGCGGCTACGTGATGGACTCGGGCGAGATCACGATGAGCGGCCCGGCGCGCACGCTGCTGGAAGATCCGAAGGTGCGCGCGGCCTATCTCGGCGAGTAGCCGCAGGCGTCGGCGGCGCCGCCCGCTGCGACCGTCGGTGCATCAATCGATGCGTGCGCCGCTGGCCTGCACCACCGCCTTGTACTTCTGCAGCTCGGCGGCGACGAAGGCGGCGAAGGCGGCCGGCGGCATCGGCGCGGGCTCGGCCATCAGCGTGCCCATGCGCGCCTTGAACTCGGGCGTGGCGAGCGCGGCCATGAAGCCCTGGGCGAGGCGGGCGGTCTGCTCGGGGGCGAGTCCGGCCGGGGCGAACAGGCCGAACCAGGTCGAGATGTCGAAGCCTGCCAGGCCCAGTGCGGCGCCGGCCTCGGCCAGCGTCGGCAGCTCGGGCATCGCGCTCGAGCGCCCGGCGCTCGTGACGGCCAGCGCCCGGAGCTTGCCGCTGCGGATGTTGGCCGCGGCCGAGGCGAGGTTGTCGAAGCTGAAGTCGACCTGGCCGCTCAGCAGCGCGAGCTGCGACGGCGCTCCGCCGGCGTAGGGGATGTGCACCGCGAACACGCCGGTGCGTGCCTTGAACATCTCGCCGGCGAGGTGGCCGCCGCTGCCGGTGCCGCCCGAGCCGTAGTTGAGCCGGCCCGGATTGCGCCGCGCGTAGCCGACGAAGTCGGCCAGGCTCGTGATGCCCAGGCGCGCTGCGGTCTCGGCGTTGAGCACGAGCACGTTGGGCACCTGCGCCACGAGCGTGATCGGCGTGAAGTCGCGCAGCGGATCGTAGGGCAGCCTGGCGAACAGCCAGGGGTTGATCGCATGCGTGGCGACGGCGCCCATCACCAGGGTGTGGCCGTCGGGAGCCGCCTTGGCGACCAAGTCGGCGCCCAGGTTGCCGCCGGCACCCGGGCGGTTGTCGACGACGACCGTGCCGAGCGCATCCTTGACGCGTTCGGCCAGTGCGCGCGCCGCGATGTCGAGCGGGCCGCCGGGCGGGTAGGGCACGACCAGGCGGATCGGGCGCGCCGGCTGGGCGATCGCCCCTGCCGCCGCCAGGCCGGCCAGACCCGCCAGCATCAGCCGCCGGCGCGTGCGGCCCGGGCCTGCGTGCATGCCCGACGGGGTGCGGCTACGCGGCTTCATGCTTGTCGGCCTCCGAAGTGAACGCATCGGCATGGAACTCCTCGGCCGGCAGGCCGCAGACGGTGACGAAATCGCGCTGTGCCGAGTCGACGACGATCGGCGCGCCGCAGGCGTAGACCTGGTGCATCGAGAGGTCGGGCAGGTCCTGCATCACGGCGCGGTGCACGAAGCCGGTGCGGCCGCTCCAGCCGTCCTCGGGCAGGGCGTCGCTCACCACCGGCACGTAGCGCAGGTTGGGCAGCGCGCCGGCCATGCGCTCGCACCAGTCGTTCATGTAGAGGTCGTGCGGGCGCCGGCCGCCCCAGTACAGCCGCGTCGGGCGGGCGATGCCGTGGTGCCGCATGTGCTCGATGATGGCCTTCACCGGGGCGAAGCCGGTCCCGCTGGCCAGCAGCACGATCGGCCGCTCGGACTCCTCGCGCAGGAAGAAGCTGCCCAGCGGCCCTTCCAGGCGCAGGATGTCCTTCTCCTTCATCGCACCGAACACATGCTCGGTGAAGCGGCCGCCGGGCATGAGACGGATGTGCAGCTCGATGAGCGGATTGCCGGCCAGCGTGTGCGGCGCGTTGGCGATGCTGTAGCTGCGCCGCGCGCCGTCGCGCAGGATGAAGTCGACGTACTGGCCGGCGCGGTAGCGCAGCGTCTGGTTCGCCGGCAGCTGCAGCTTCAGGATCACGACGTCGGGCGCCGCACGCTCGAGGGTCGCGACGCGGCCGGGCAGCTTGAGCACCGGGTACGCGCCGGCCCCGGGCACCATGCGCGCCTCGACGACGCAGTCGCTCTGCGCCAGCGCGCAGCAGGTGAGCACGTAGCCGCGCGCCTCCTCGTCTTCGGACAGCGCCCTGTGCTGGTGTGTGCGGTGCACGACGCGGCCTTCGAGCAGCCGGCTCTTGCACGAGCCGCAGGCGCCGTCGCGGCAGCCGTAGGGCAGGCCGATGCCCTCGCGGATGGCGGCCGCGAGGATCGCCTCGTCGTCCTGGACTTCGAAGCTGCGCCCGGCCGGGCGCAGCGTGATCTTGTGGCTCATGGCGGGGGGCGACTCGTACACTCCCGCGCGATTGTGCCCGCGCCCATGCCATGAGCTCGTCGTCCCCGGCCACATCCGCGCGCGCGCGCCGCCCGGTGCTGCTGATCGTCGGCTGCGGCGATATCGGCCGGCGCGTGCTGCGCCTGGTGCACCCGCGCTGGCGGGTCCTCGCGCTCACGTCGCAGGCGGCGCACCTGGGCGAGCTGCGTGCGCTCGGCGCGCAGCCGCTGCTGGCCGACCTCGACCGGCCGGCAACGCTCGGGCGCCTGGGCGCGCTGGCCGATGCCGTGCTGCATCTGGCGCCGCCGCCGGCCGCCGGCGCGGGCGATCCGCGCACGCGTGCGCTGCTGGCGGCGCTGGCGCGCGGCGGCCGCGTGCGTCGGCTGGTCTATGCCAGCACCACGGGTGTCTACGGCGACGCCGGCGGTGCGCGCCTGGACGAGACGCGCGCGCCGGCGCCGGCCACCGAGCGCGCACGCCGCCGCGTCGACGCCGAACGCTGGGTGCGCTGGTTCGGCCGCAGCAGCGGCGCGCGCACGACGATCCTGCGCATCCCCGGCATCTATGCGCCTGGGCGCCCCGGCGGCGACCCGCGCGCGCGCGTCGCCCGCGGCGGGCCGGTGCTGGCAGCCGAGGACGACGTCTACACCAACCACATCCACGCCGACGACCTGGCGCGCGCCTGCGTGGCCGCCCTGCACCGCGGCCGGCCGCAGCGCGTCGTGCACGCCTGCGACGCGAGCGAGCTGAAGATGGGCGAGTACTTCGACCTTGCGGCCGATCTCGCCGGCCTGCCGCGGCCGCCGCGCATCACGCGCGCCGAGGCCGAGGCACGACTGCCCGGCGCATTGCTGAGTTTCATGAGCGAATCGCGCCGGCTCGACAACCACCGGCTGGTGCACGAGCTCAGGCTCGTGCTGCGCTATCCGACCGTGCGCGAAGGGCTGCGCACAGGCTGAACGGCACGCGCGTGCGGCGCCGGGCCTCAGCGACGCCGGCCGCCGAACGGCGCCTGGCCGCGCCAGTAGCGGATCATCAGGTAGCCGCCCACCATGCCGCCCAGATGCGCGAAGTGCGCGACGCCGCTGCCGCCGTACAGCCCGAGCACGAGCTCGAGCGCGCCGAAGACGATGACGAAGGTGCGCGCCTTCATCGGGATCGGCGGGATCAGCAGCATGATCGTGCGCTCGGGGAACAGCATGCCGTAGGCCAGCAGCAGCGCGTACAACCCGCCCGAGGCGCCGACGGTGGGCGCGGGCGAGCGGGTGAGCTGCGTGAACAGCAGTTGCGCCGCGGCGGCGGCCAGCACGCCGGCCAGCAGGAACATCAAGTAGCGCCGCTGGCCCCAGACGCGCTCGAGTTCGCTGCCGAACATCCACAGGCCGAGCATGTTGAACAGCAGGTGCGTCAGGCTGCCGTGCAAAAAGGCGTAGGTCACCACCTGCCAGGGCCAGAACAGCCCGCTGCCCAGCGGCCAGAGCGCGAGCAGGCTGCCGAAGGGCACCAGCTGCTCGAGAAAGAACAGCGCCGTGCAGATCAGCATCAGCGCTTTCGTGGCGGGCGGAAGGGTCGGCATCGGCGGGCGGCGGTGGCAGGGGCGCGTCGGTCCTGGTGCCCGCGGCCAGACTCGAACTGGCACGCCTTGCGGCGGCGGATTTTGAGTCCGCTACGTCTACCGATTTCGTCACGCGGGCGGCTGGGGCCGGCAGGCCGCGGCAGCGGCGTCGCCGCCCCGGGGCCTGATGCCGGCAGCCCTAGCGGGCCCCGACGCGGCGGCGGATTATCACATGGCCGCCCTCGTGTCGATGCACGCGCTGCCACAATGCCGGCTTGCCGAGGAGCCACCGATGTCGGGCCACAGCCAAGACCATGCCGCCGGCGCGCCGGCCTGGAAGAGCGTCGAGGACGCGATCGGCCACACGCCGCTCGTGCGGCTGCAGCGCCTGCCGGGCGGCGCCGGTGCGGCGCGCGGCAACGTGCTCCTCGGCAAGCTCGAGGGCAACAACCCGGCCGGCTCGGTGAAGGACCGGCCTGCGATCCACATGATCCGTTGTGCCGAGGAGCGCGGCGAGATCAAGCCCGGCGACACGCTGATCGAGGCCACCAGCGGCAACACCGGCATCGCGCTGGCGATGGCCGCGGCGATCCGCGGCTACCGCATGGTGCTGGTCATGCCCGAGGACCTGTCGATCGAGCGCGCACAGACGATGAAGGCCTACGGCGCCGAGCTGATCCTCACCCCCAGGAGCGGGGGCATGGAGTACGCGCGCGACCTCGCCGAGCAGATGCAGCGCGAGGGCCAGGGCCGCGTGCTCGACCAGTTCGCCAATGCCGACAACCCGGGCGCGCACTACGCGAGCACCGGCCCCGAGATCTGGGCCGATACCGGCGGGCGCGTGACGCACTTCGTCAGCGCGATGGGGACCACCGGAACCATCACCGGCGTCGCGCGCTTCCTGAAGGAGCGCAACCCGGCGGTGCGCATCGTCGGCGCGCAGCCCACCGAGGGCTCGCGCATCCCGGGCATCCGCAAGTGGCCCGAGGCCTACCTGCCGAAGATCTACGACCCGTCTTGCGTCGACGAGCTGGTGCTGGTCGAGCAGCGCGATGCCGAGGACATGGCGCGGCGCCTGGCGCGCGAGGAGGGGTTGTTCGCCGGCATCTCGGCGGCCGGCGCCTGCTGGGCGGCGCTGCAGATCGCCGCGCGCGTGGAGCAGGCGGTGATCGTGTTCGTCGTCTGTGACCGTGGCGACCGCTACCTGTCGACCGGCGTGTTCCCGGCCTGAACCCCGGCGCAGCCTCGATGTCGCAGGACTTCCGCTACTGCCCCTGCTGCGCGACGGCGCTCGCGCCGATCGCCGCGTGCGAAGACGGCGGCGAGCGCACGCGGCTGCGCTGCCCGGCCTGCGGCTGGACGCACTGGAACAACCCGACGCCGGTGCTGGCCGCGGTGATCGAGTGCAGCGACCGCGGCGGCGCGCTGCTGCTGGCCCGCAACGCCGCCTGGTCGGGCCGCATGTTCGCGCTCGTCACCGGCTTCATGGAGGCCGGCGAGACGCCCGAGCAGGGCGTGGCGCGCGAGATCGCCGAGGAAACGGCGCTGGCCGTCGAGCGCCTGGCGCTGATCGGTGTGTACGACTTCCAGCGCATGAACCAGGTGATCATCGCCTACCACGCGCGCGCGCACGGCGAGGTGCGGCTGTCGCCCGAGCTCGCCGAGTACCGCCTGTTCGCGCCGGCCGACGTGCGCTGCTGGCGCGCCGGCACCGGCTACGCGCTGGCCGACTGGCTGCGCAGCCGCGGCCACGAGCCGCAGTTCATCGACTTGCCGCGCCGCACCTAGAATGCGGCCGCCATGGACAGCATGCAACGCGATCTCGACGCCCGCGAGCTGAGCTGCCCGCTGCCGATCCTCAAGGCCAAGAAGGCGCTCGCCGAGATGGCCAGCGGCGAGGTGCTGCGCGTGGTCTGCACCGATCCCGGCTCGGTGCGCGACTTCCAGGCCTTCGCGCGCCAGACCGGCAACGAGCTGATCGGACAGAGCACCGAGGGCAAGGAGTTCATCCACCTGCTGCGCCGGCGCTGAGCGCCGTGCGCTACAGCGCCAGCGACTTCAGGAAACCGCGGAATGCCGCGCCCAGCTCGGGGTGCGCGAGCGCGAGCTCGACGTTGGCCTCGAGGAAGCCTTCCTTGCTGCCGCAGTCGTAGCGCCGGCCCTGGTAGCGGTAGGCGAAGACCTTCTCGCGGCGCAGCAGCGCGGCGATGCCGTCGGTGAGCTGGATCTCGCCGCCGACCCCGCGCGGCTGGTGCGCGATCTCGTGGAACACGCCGGGCGTAAGGATGTAGCGCCCGGCCACGCCCCAGCGCGAGGGCGCCGCCTCGGGGGCGGGCTTCTCGACGATGCGGCCCACGTCCATCAGCCGCTCGCCCACCATGCGGCCGTCGACGATGCCGTAGCGCCGCGTGTGCTCGGGCGGGACTTCCTGCACCGCCAGGATCGACGCGCGCCACTCGGCATACTGTTCGACCATCTGCGCCAGCACCGGCGGCTCGCCCACCATCAGATCGTCGGCCAGCAGCACGGCGAAGGGCTCGCTGCCGATCAGGCGCTGGCCGCACAGCACGGCATGGCCGAGGCCGAGCGCCTGCGGCTGGCGCACGTAGATGCACTCCATGTCGTCGGGCTTGACGCTGTGCACCACCTCGAGCAGCTCGCGCTTGCCGGCCTGCTCGAGGGCGACCTCGAGCTCGAAGGTCATGTCGAAGTGGTCCTCGATCGGCCGCTTGTGACGTCCTGTGACGAAGATCATCTCGCGCACGCCGGCCGCATAGGCTTCTTCCACGGCATACTGGATCAAGGGCTTGTCGACCACCGGCAGCATCTCCTTGGGCTGCGCCTTGGTCGCGGGCAGGAAGCGCGTCCCCAGGCCGGCGACGGGAAAAATTGCCTTATGTACGCTCATCTGGGGCTCAAGGGTCGTGACAGGCCGGCCGATTCTGGCATGTGGACTCGCGCCCGAAAGTCGACAAACGCACGGGCCCGGCGGTGGATGTCCTGATCGTCGAGCCTCTGGATTCCGACGTCCTGCACTGGCTGGGCGTGCGCCACGACGTCCATTACGCGCCCGAGCTGGCCGGCGACGTGCACGCCTTGCGCGCGCTGCTGGCCGAAGCGCGCGCGGTCGTGATCCCGCCTTCGGTGGCGCTCGATGCCGCGACGCTCAGGCGCGCGGCCCCGCTGCGCATTGTCGGCCGGCTGTCGGCGGGTGCCGAGAACATCGACCTGGATGCCTGCGCGCGCGCCGGCATCGAGGTCGTGCGCCCGGCCAGCGCGAGCGCCGTGGCCGAGGCCGAATTCGCCGTCGGTGCGCTGCTGCAGATGCTGCGCCGCGTGCCGATCATCAACGACGAGGGCCTGCTCGTCGGGCGCGAGCTCGGCGGCACCAGCGTGGGCATCGTCGGCATCACGCCGGCGACACGGCCGCTGGCGCAGCTGCTCGCCGCGTTCGGCGCGCGCGCCCTGGGCTACGACCCCGGCGTGCACGCCTCGGACGCCGGCTGGTCGCGTGCCGGCGTCGGGCCGGTGGGCCTGCGCGAGCTCGTCGCCGGTTGCGACGCGCTGGTCGTGCTGCTGCCCTTTTACCCGCGCTACGCCGGCCTGTTCGGCGAACGGCTGCTGTCCGAGGCCAAGGCCAACCAGATCGTCGTGTGCCTGTCGCACTCGAGCCTGTTCGACGAGGCGGCGCTGGCGCGCGCGCTCACGCAGGGCCTGCTCGCCGCGGCCTGGTTCGACAGCATGGAGCCCGGCGCGCTCGATCCCGGGCGGCCGCTGCGCCACGTCGACACGCTGCAGGTCACGCCGCGCGTGGCCGGCACGACGCAGGAGTCGCGCGTGCGCAGCGCCTGGGCCGTGGCGCGGCGCATCGACGAGCTGCTCGTGGCCGACAGCGCGCCCGCGCGCGCAGAGTTCAGGCCGACTTTTCCAGGCGGGCTCGCTGATCTCGAAGACGATCCAGCGCCTGCCTGAACTCGGCCAGCCGGGCGCGCTCCTGCCCCACCACCTCGGCCGGCGCGCGCTCGACGAAGCGCGCGTCGCCGAGTTTGGCCTCGGCCTTGGCCATCTCGCCGGCAAGGCGCGTCATTTCGCGCGTGAGGCGCGCCGTTTCGGCGCCGACGTCGATGCGCACCTCGAGCGCCAGGCGGATTTCGCCGCACAGCGCGACCGGGGCCGCGGCCGTGAGCGCCGCGAAGGCGGCCTCGTCGGCCAGCGTGCGCACCTCGGAGTGGCGCGCCAGGGCCTGCAGCAGCGGCGCGGCCTCGGCCACGAAGGCGGCGTCGCCGTGCGTGGCCAGCGGCACGCGCGCGCCCGGCGCCAGGCCCATCTCGCTGCGCAGGCGGCGGCTCTCGCCGACCAGCGCCTTGAGGCGCGCCACCCAGGCGTCGGCTGCGGCGTCGATCTTCGCAGGCTGCGCTTCGGGGTAGCGGGCACCGACGATCCCGGCTTCGGAACCGGGCACTCCGGCCACCGGCGCCACCGCTTCCCAGAGCTCGGCGGTGATGAAGGGCGCGACCGGGTGCAGCAGCCGCAGCACGGTCTCGAGCGTGCGGATCAGCGTGCGTCGCGTCGCGCGCTGCGCCGCCGCGTCGCCCTGCGCCAGCTGCACCTTGGCGATCTCGAGGTACCAGTCGCAATACTCGTCCCAGACGAAGGCGTAGACGGCGTTGGCGACGTTGTCGAGCCGGTACTCGCCGAAGCCCCTGGCCACGACCGCCTCGACGCGCTGCAGTTCGCCGACGATCCAGCGGTCGACCGGTGAGCGCTGCAATGTGCTGGCGCCGAGCGCGTCGTCGCCCGCACCGCAGTCCTTGCCGGCGCAGTGCATCAGCACGAAGCGCGTCGCGTTCCACAGCTTGTTGCAGAAGTTGCGGTAGCCCTCGCAGCGCTTGGCGTCGAAGTTGACGTTGCGCCCGAGCGTGGCGTAGCTGGCCATCGTGAAGCGCAGCGCGTCGGCGCCGAAGGCCGGGATGCCCTGCGGGAACTCCTTCTCGGTTTGCCTGCGCACGCTGGGCGCGATCTCGGGGCGGCGCAGCCCGGTGGAACGCTTGGCCAGCAGCTTGGGCAGCGTGATGCCGTCGATCAGGTCGACCGGATCGAGCACGTTGCCTTCGCTCTTGCTCATCTTGCGGCCCTGCGCGTCGCGTACCAGGCCGTGGATGTAGACGTCGCGGAATGGCACCTTGCCGGTGAAATGGGTCGTCATCATGATCATCCGCGCGACCCAGAAGAAGATGATGTCGAAGCCGGTGACGAGTACCGAACTGGGCAGGAAGAGCTGCTGCTCGAGCAGCGCCTCGGGCGTCTGGTCGGGCCAGCCGAGCGTCGAGAAGGGCACCAGCGCCGAGCTGTACCAGGTGTCGAGCACGTCTTCGTCGCGCCTGAGCGGCCCGCCGTAGCCGGCGGCCGTGGCGCGCTGGCGCGCCTCGTCCTCGTCGCGCGCGACGAAGATGCGCCCGTCGTCGGCGTACCAGGCCGGGATCTGGTGGCCCCACCAGAGCTGGCGGCTGATGCACCAGTCCTGGATGCTGTGCATCCAGTGGTTGTAGGTGTTGATCCATTGCTCGGGCACGAAGCGCACCTGGCCGCCGGCCACGGCGTCGATCGCCTTGGCGGCGATGCTGCGGCCGTCGCGGCCGGGTTTGCTCACCGCGACGAACCACTGCTGCATGAGCATCGGCTCGACGATCTGCCCGGTGCGCTCGCAGCGCGGCACCACCAGCCGGTGCTTGCGCGTCTCGACGAGCAGGCCGAGCGCCTCGAGGTCGGCGACGACGCGCCGGCGCGCCTCGAAGCGGTCGAGCCCGCGATACGCCGGCGGCGCGTTGTCGTTGACGGCGGCGTCGAGCGTCAGCACGCCGAGGACGGCCAGACCGTGGCGCTGCCCGACGGCGTAGTCGTTGGCATCGTGCGCGGGCGTGACCTTCACGACCCCGGTGCCGAACGCCCGGTCGACGTAAGCGTCGGCGATCACGGGGATCGAGCGCGCGCACAGCGGCAGGCGCACGCGCTTGCCGACGAAGGCCCGGTAGCGCTCGTCGTCGGGGTGCACCATCACCGCGGTGTCGCCGAGCATGGTCTCGGGACGCGTGGTGGCGACGACGAGCGAGCCCGAGCCGTCTTCGAGCGGGTAGCGGATGTGCCAGAGGAAACCGTCTTCCTCTTCGCTCGAGACCTCGAGGTCGGAGACGGCGCTCTTGAGCTGCGGATCCCAGCTCACCAGCCGCTCGCCGCGGTAGATCAGGCCCTCGTCGTACAGGCGCACGAAGGTCTCTGTGACGACGCGCGAGAGCTTCGCGTCCATGGTGAAGTACTCGCGGCCCCAGTCGACGCTGGCGCCCAGGCGGCGCATCTGGTTGGTGATCGTCGCGCCCGAACTGGCCTTCCAGTCCCAGACCTGGGCGATGAAGTTGCGGCGCCCCAGGTCGTGGCGCGACAGGCCCGCCTCCTGCAGCTGACGCTCGACGACGATCTGCGTGGCGATGCCGGCGTGATCGGTGCCGGGCAGCCACAGCGTGTTGTAGCCGCGCATGCGATGCCAGCGCGTGAGCGCGTCCATGATCGTCTGGTTGAACGCATGCCCCATGTGCAGCGTGCCGGTGACGTTGGGCGGCGGCAGCTGGATGCAGAAGGAGGGCCGCGCCGGATCGAGCGTCGGCGCATGGACGCTGCCGGACTGCCAGCGCGCAGTCCAGCGCGACTCGATGGCGGCGGGTTCGAACGACTTGGCGAGCTCGGTCATGGCAGGATGCAGCAGCGCCGCAACGGCCGCGCCGCTGTCAACGCAATGGGTGCGCGGGGAGTTCTGGCATTCTAGGCGGCGTGCCCGGCGCCGCCGGGGCAAGGCCGGCGCCGCCTGCGCGCTGCCGGCGGAGGATCGAGCGCATGAACCCATCCATCGGCATTGCAGGCAGCGCGGCGGCGGGCCTGGGCCTGCGTCGCCTTCGTCTCGTGCTGGCCGCGCTGCCGCTGGCGCTGGCGGCCTGCGGCGGGGGCGGCGGCGGCGGTCCGGGCGAGGTGCCGCCGCCGGTCTCGTGCAGCGTGGTCGACCAGCAGGCCTGGCTGGCCGACTACATGAACGAGTGGTACTTCTGGTACCGCCTCGCGCCGCACCCGGTGCCGACGGGCTACGCCAGCCTCGACGCCTACTTCGACGCGCTGCTCTACACCGGCACCGACCCCAAGTTCCCGGCCGACCGCTGGAGCCGCTACGAGCCGACCGAGAGCTTCAACCGCTATTACGGCGACGGTGCCACGATGGGCTACGGCATCGCGGTGGCCGGGCTGGAGGCATTGGCCAACCCCGGCATGCCGCTGTGGGTGCGCTATGTCGAACCTGCGTCCGACGCGGCGCTGCAGGGCGTGCGGCGCGGCGACGAGGTGCTGAGCCTGAACGGCCAGGATGCCGCAGCGCTCGTCGCCGCGAACGACTTCTCGCTGCTGACGGCCGAGCGCGAGCAGCAGCAGCTCACGCTGCGGCTGCGCCGCGACGGCGTCGAACGCAGCGTACGGGTCACATCCGGGGTCTTCGCGCTGACGCCGGTGGCCGGTGCTGCCGTGTACCTGTCGTTGCAGGGGCGGCGCATCGGCTACCTCGCCGTCAAGGACATGATCAGCCAGGCGCAGGCCGGCGTCGACGCGGCGTTCGCGAGCTTTCGCAGCCAGGCCGTGCAGGACTTGGTGCTCGACCTGCGCTACAACGGCGGCGGCCTGGTGTCGACGGGGGCCACGGTCGCCTCGTACCTGGCCGGCAACCCGGTGGCCGGCTCCGTGTACGCGACGCTGCTCTACAACGACAAACTCGCCGGCCGCTACAACCAGAGCTACCGCTTCGCGGCGCCGGCTGCGGCCAACGCGCTGGCGCTGCCGCGCGTCTTCGTGCTCACCGGCGCGCGTACCTGCTCGGCCAGCGAGCAGCTCGTCAACGGCCTGCGCGGCGCCGGCATCACGGTCGTGACGGTGGGCGACACCACCTGCGGCAAGCCGGTGGGGTTCCTGCCGGTGAGTCAATGCGGGACGACCTACAGTGTCGTCAACTTCGAAAGCGTCAACGCGAACGGCGCCGGCCGCTACTTCGACGGCTTCGACGCCACCTGCCCGGTCGGCGAGGACTTCCGCGTTCCGCAGGGCGCCGCCAGCGATCCGCTCGTCTCGACCGCGCTGCGCTATGCCGACAACGGCCGCTGCTGGCCGATGGTGCCGCTGCGCGCCGGCGGCGGCGAAGGCACGCCGCGTGCCGTGCGGCGCGGCTGGACGCCCGACGAGCGCAGCGACATGCTGGGGCGTTGAGCCGGCTGGGCGCCGTGCGTGGCGCGGGCGGCGTGCCGCTGCGCCGGCATGGCCGGCTTACGCGTCGCCGTAGCGGTACGGCAGTTCCGGGCCCCAGCCGGCCGGCGGGGCGACGAAGTGGATGCGATCGCCGCTGCCGAGCTCGGCGTAGACCCACTTGCCCATCGACATGCCGCTCCTGCGCACGACGACGCTGTGCACGTTGACGCCGTTGCCGCCGAAGATCGAGCGCGCTCCGCTCGACTCGGCAAGTACGAGCTTGGTGAAGCCTCCTCCGGCGCTGCCGACCTCCTGCACGACGCCGATGTGGAAGGCCTCGGAGCCGGTGCCGGGGATCCAATTGCCCCGGCCGTCGCGCTGCTTGGCGCGGTCCGGGTTGTCGTCGACGATGTCCCTGAAGAACACCGCGGCGTCCCCCGCCTGCACCTGAGCGGCCGAGGCGCGCCGGCGCGCCATCACGTCAGGCCAGAACTGGCGATCGGACCAGAAGCTGCGCGGCGAGATGCCCCAGGCTCCGGGCGGATCGAGCCGCTTCAGGTGCGGCACGCCGATGCCCCAGTAATTGGCGACGAAACCGCCGCAGTCCACGCCCAGCCTGGTCTTGCAGAACGTGTACGCGCCTTGCGGGCTCACCAGTCCGAGCTGGCTCGCAAGCTGCATCGTCTCCTGGATCTCCCAGGGGCAGGCCTTGCCGATGAAGGTGCGCGTGATGCTGAGGTTGATGTAGTCGAAGTCGTTGAAGTTGAAGGCCTTGGCCGTGACGAAGGACGGCTTGCCCTGCTGGGCCAGCCGGTGCAGCAGCGCCTGGTGCAGGCTGCGGGCATCGGCACTGATGGCGCCCTGGCCGCTTTGCAGGTAGCTCAGCACCGGCGTGCCGACGAAGCTCCAGTCGCCGCCGTCGGACAGCCATGACCACAGGTCGGCATAGTCGACGGCGTAGTTGGCCGGCAGGTACATCCTTGCCTCGCACGACGTGGGGAACGCAGGCGCAGCATACGCTGGCCGGGCGCCGCCGGCAGGCCGCTTGCGCCGGCCGATGCGCGGCGCGCTACATGAACAGGTGCTCGCCCGCGTTTTCGCCGCCCAGGATCACGTAGTTGACCTTCTTCAGGTCGGCGAGCTGGCGGCCGCCGCCGTAGCTGATGCTGCTCTGCAGATCCTCGCGCATCTCGCGCAGCGTCTCGGCCAGGCGGCCCTTGATCGGCTCGAGGATGCGCTTGCCTTCGACATGCTTGTACTCGCCCTTGTTGAAGTCGCTCGCCGAGCCGTAGTACTCCTTGTACAGCTTGCCGTCGACCTCGACGGTCTGGCCCGGGCTCTCCTCGTGGCCGGCGAACAGCGAGCCGATCATAACCATCGCGGCGCCGAAGCGCACGCTCTTGGCGATGTCGCCATGGTGGCGGATGCCACCGTCGGCGACGATCGGCTTGGTGGCCACGCGCGCACACCACTTCAGCGCCGAGAGCTGCCAGCCCCCAGTGCCGAAACCGGTCTTGAGGATGGTGATGCAGACCTTGCCGGGGCCCACGCCGACCTTGGTCGCGTCGGCGCCCCAGTTCTCGAGGTCGATCACGGCCTCGGGCGTGGCCACGTTGCCGGCGATGACGAAGGCTTCGGGCAGGCGCTGCTTGATGTGGTCGATCGTGCGGCGCACGCTCTCGGCGTGGCCGTGCGCGATGTCGATCGTCACGTAGTCGGCTCCGACGCCCTCGGCGGCCAGGCGGTCGATCACCTCGTGGTCGTGCGGCTTGACGCCCGAGCTGATCGAAACGAACAGACCGCGCTCGCGCATGCGCCGCGCGAAGGCCACGCTGTCGAGGTCGAAGCGGTGCATCACGTAGAAATGCCCGCTGCGCGCCAGCGTCTCGGCGATCGCATCGTCGATCACCGTCTTCATGTTGCTCGGCACCACCGGCAGCGCGAAGCGCCGGCCGCCGAACTCGACCGAGGGATCGCACTCGCTGCGGCTCTCGACTCGGCACCTGCGGGGCAGCAGAAGGATGTTGTCGTAGTCGAAGATTTCCATGGCGAGCCCCGCTGCAAACGCGAACCGGGCGCCCCTCGCGTGTCGAGGAGGCGCCCGGTGCGTCATTGTAAAGGCTCGCCGGCGGCGCGCCGCCGGGTCGCGCACCTGGCCTGGCGCGTCGCGTCGCGCGGTCGCGCGTCGCTGCCGCGCCCGCTTCGTAGAATGAGCGATGCAAGTCGAATCCCCCGGCGCGGGAGCGGGCCTGCTGCGGGGCCTGAACCCCGAGCAGCGCGCCGCGGTCACGCTGGCGCAGCAGCCGGCGCTGATCCTGGCCGGCGCCGGCTCGGGCAAGACGCGGGTGCTGACCACGCGCATCGCCTGGCTGCTGTCGCAGGGCCTGGCCTCGCCGGCGCAGATCTTCGCGGTCACCTTCACCAACAAGGCGGCCAAGGAGATGCTCACGCGCCTGGCGGCGATGCTGCCGGTGAGCGTGCGCGGCATGTGGATCGGCACCTTCCACGGGTTGGCCAACCGGCTGCTGCGCGCGCACTGGAAGCTCGCGGCGCTGCCGCAGGGCTTCCAGATCCTCGACGCGCAGGACTCGGTGGCTGCCGTCAAGCGTGTGGTGAGGGCGATGAACCTCGACGAAGAGCGCTTCGCGCCCAAGCAGGCGGCCTGGTTCATCGCCGCACGCAAGGAGGAGGGCGAGCGGCCGCGCGACGTCGACGCACGCGACGCGCACACGCGCCGGCTGGTCGAGATCTACCAGGCCTACGAGGATCAGTGCCAGCGCGAAGGCGTGGTCGACTTCGCCGAGCTGCTGCTGCGCAGCTGGGAGCTGCTGCGCGACAACGATCCGCTGCGCGAGCATTACCGGCGCCGCTTCACGCAGGTGCTGGTCGACGAATTCCAGGACACGAACAAGCTGCAGTACGCCTGGCTCAAGCTGCTGGCGCCGCCGCCGGGGGCCGAGGGCGCGGCCGCGCAGAGCGTGTTCGCCGTCGGCGACGACGACCAGAGCATCTACGCCTTTCGCGGCGCGCGCGTGGGCAACATGGCCGACTTCGAGCGCGAGTACCGCGTGGCACGCGTCGTCAAGCTCGAGCAGAACTACCGCTCGGGCGGCCACATCCTCGACGCGGCCAACGAGCTGATCGCGCACAACCGGCGCCGCCTGGGCAAGGAGCTGCGCACCGAAGCCGGCGCCGGCGAACCGGTGCGCGTGTTCGAGGCGACGAGCGACTTCGCCGAGGCGCAGTGGATGCTCGAGGAACTCCAGCAGTTGCACCGCGGCGGCATGGCGCGCAGCGAGACGGCGCTGCTGTACCGCAGCAACGCGCAGAGCCGCGTGCTCGAAAGCGCGCTGTTCAACGCCGGCATCCCGTACCGCGTCTACGGCGGCCTGCGCTTCTTCGAGCGCGCCGAGGTCAAGCACGCGCTGGCCTACCTGCGCCTGGTCGAGAACGCCGACGACGACACGAGCTTCCTGCGCGTCGTCAACTTCCCGGCGCGCGGCATCGGCGCGCGCACCGTCGAGCAGTTGCAGGACGCAGCGCGCGCGAGCGGCCGCAGCCTGGCGCGCAGCGTCGGCGCCGTGCCGGGCGCGGCCGGCGCCAGGTTGGCCGGCTTCGTGCAGCTCGTCGACGCGCTGCGCGCCGCCACGCGCGGCCTGACGCTGCGCGAGATCATCGAGCACATGCTCGAGCACTCGGGGCTGGTCGCCTTCTACCGCAACGACAAGGAGGGCGCCGACCGCATCGAGAACCTCGAGGAGCTGGTCAACGCCGCCGAGAGCTTCGTCACGCAGGAGGGCTTCGGCAAGGACGCGATCGCGCTGCCGGTGGACGAGTCGGCGCCCGCCGCCGTGGAAGGTCGGGCGCCCGATGCCGACACCGGCGAGATCATGAGCCCGCTTTCCGCCTTCCTCACCCATGCCGCGCTCGAGGCGGGCGACAACCAGGCCCAGGCCGGCCAGGACGCAGTGCAGCTGATGACGGTGCACGCGGCCAAGGGGCTCGAGTTCGACGCCGTGTTCATCGGCGGGCTCGAGGAAGGCCTGTTCCCGCACGACAACGCGCTGGCCGACGCCGACGGGCTGGAAGAGGAGCGCCGGCTGATGTACGTGGCCATCACGCGCGCACGCCAGCGCCTGTACCTCAGCTTCAGCCAGACGCGGCTGCTGCACGGGCAGACCCGCTACAACGTCAGGAGCCGCTTCTTCGACGAGCTTCCCGAGCAGGCGCTCAAGTGGCTGACGCCGCGCCAGGCGGGTTTCCGTTCGGGTTACGCGCAGACCTACCAGGAGGCCTGGCAGCGCGGCAGCGGGCTTTCGGGCATCGTCGGCGCCGGGCGCGTGGCGCCGCGCGTGCCGCAGGCGGCGGCTGCGGCGGCCGCAGCGCCCGCGGCTCAGGGCAGCGGCAGCGGCCTGCGCGTCGGCCAGACCGTCTTCCACAACAAGTTCGGCGAGGGCGTGATCACCACGCTCGAAGGCCGCGGCGCCGATGCGCGCGCGCAGGTCAGCTTCGCGCGCCACGGCAGCAAGTGGCTGGCGCTGGCGGTGGCCAGGCTGACGCCGGTCGCGTAGTTCAGAGCGGGGCTGCGCCTTCGGGCGCCGCGCCGTCGGTCGGGGCGCCGGCGTTGCCGAAGGTGTCGTTGAAGCCGAACAGCAGCGACAGGTAGAACACGGTCGAGAACACCAGTCCGGCCGGCAGCGCCACCAGCGTGGCCAGGCCGCGCGCGCCGAGCAGGCCGAACAGCAGCGCGCTGCCGGCGCCCACCAGCAGCGTCAAGGCCGTCCAGGCGAGCCCGTAGAGCAGGAAGGCGCCCTTGCTGCGCCACAGCGCGAGCGTGCTCGAGAAGAGCGCCTGGCCCACGCCCTGCGCGCCCCAGTGCACAAGCGCCGGTGCGTACCAGAAGGGCACCGTCAGCGCCGTGCCGAGCACGAGCAGCAGCAGCGCGCCCCAGGCGGCGCCGGGCTCGGCGAGCAGCGCATCGAGCTGCTCGGGCGTGGCGTCGCCGCGCGCCATCAGCGCTTGCAGGCGGCCGAAGGCGTCGTCCGACACCCAGGAGGCGAGCAGCAGGATCGCGAACGCGGCCACGCCGTAGAGCGCGCACAGCGTGAGCAGCGCGCGCCGGCGCGGCGCATCGGTGCGCAAGGGTTCGATGAACTGGCCCGGTTGCACCGGACCGCCGAGCAGCGCCGACTGCGCCGCGACCATGAAGCCGAGCGTGAGCAGCGGCAGGCTCGCCAGCTGCAGCAGGCTGCCGACGAAGGGCAGCAGCGCCGCGGCCAGCGCGGCGAAGGCGAAGAAGACCGCGAACATCAGCGTGAAGGCGAACGGCCGGCGCGCGTACAGCCGGAACGCATCGCCCACCCAGCGCGGCCCGCGCAGCGGCGCGACGGACTTGAGTTGCAGCGGCATGCCGGCTCCTTGGGCTCAGGGATGCCAGGGCATGGCGATGCGCTGCTCGAGCAGGTGCTCGAAGTGCGCCGGATCCTTGGGCTGCAGCAGCGCGGCCGGCCGCGGCAGGTGCCGGTCGGCCAGGCGCGAGAGCCAGAAGCGCAGCGCCGCCGCGCGCAGCAGCGCCGGCATCAGGCGGCGCTCGCCGCCCGTGAGCGGACGCGCGCGCTCGTAGGCAGCAACGAAGGCGGCGGCACGCTCCTCGTCGAGGCGCCCGCTGGCGGCGTCGCTGCACCAGTCGTTGAGGCACACGGCGAGGTCGAACAGCCACGCGTCGGTGCCGGCGAAGTAGAAGTCGAACAGGCCGCACAGGCGGTCCTCGCCGGCGGTGTCGTCGAACATCGCGTTGTCGCGGAACAGGTCGCCGTGGATCGGCCCCTGCGGCAGCGATGCGCCGGCGGGCGACGCGGCGCTGTGCTGCTGGAACGCGAGTTCGTCGCGCAGCAGCGCGGCCTGCGCCGCCTGCAGATGCGGCAGCACGCGCTGCGCCGTGGCCTGCCACCAGGCCAGGCCGTGCAGATGCGGCTGCGCGCGCTCGAACTCGGCGCCGGCCAGGTGCATGCGGCCGAGCATCTGACCCAGCTGACGGCAATGTGCGAGCCCGGGCGCGAGCCGGTGGCTGCCCGGCAGCCGCGTGACGACCGCGGCCGGCTTGCGCGCGAGCTCGTGCAGCAGCGCGCCGTCGGCCCCGGCCTGCGGCACCGGCACCGGGATGCCGTGGCCGGCGAGGTGCCGCATCAGGTGCAGGAAGTAGGGCAGCTGCGCAGGCGCCAGACGCTCGAACAGCGTGAGCACCCATTGGCCGCGCGTCGTGGTGGCGTAGTAGTTGGTGTTCTCGATGCCCGAGCGGATGCCTTGCAGCTCGGTCAGCAGGCCCAGACCCAGGCGCTCGCACAGCGCGGCGGCCGAGTCGAAGGCGACCTCGGTGTAGACGGCCACGTGCCTAGTACTCCGACCCAGAGATTTCGAAACATGAAAGCGCGCCTTCGGGCCGATGGCGGCGTTGCAAATGCTCGCGATACCACTCGGCATCGCTGCGCTTTGCGCCTTGCCCTCGACCCGAATCCATCGCTTTCATCATGTTTCGAAACCCCTGGGCCGGAGTACTAGAAGTCCAGCAGCGACCACACGCTGTGCCCGGCGGCGCTGTCGTCCTGCGAGGGGTCGCGGCCGGAGCGCCGCACCAGCACCCCGTAGGGCGGGGCGCTGCGCAGCTTGCTCTGCACGGTGATGCTGCGGACCTCGCCGCGAACGCGCAGCTCGTCGATGCGCACCTGGTCGTCTTCGATGACGCGGTGGCCGTCGGCGGCGGCTGCGGCGCGCGGCGGCGCCGAGGCCGCCCGGGCCGCCGGCGAGGTGGGCGACGCCGGCGCGCCCGTTGCCGTTGCCGTATCGGGTGCGGCAGAGGCGCCGAGGCTGCAGGCAAGGGCGAGTGGACCCAGGCCATGCAGGAGCAGGAGCCGGCGCGACAGCATGCGGGCATTCTACGCAGCGCGTCTGCGCACAAGCGCTGCGTGCACGCCGCATGCGCCCCGCGGCTCTGGCGGGCGCCGCGCGAGAATGCCGCTCCATGAGCAAGAGCATCGTGCTGCTGGTCGACGGCTCCAGCTACCTGTATCGCGCCTATCACGCGCTGCCCGACCTGCGCGCGCCCGACGGCACGCCCACCGGCGCCGTGCACGGCTTCATCGCGATGATGAAGTGGCTGCGTCAGCGCTATCCGGCCCGCTTCGCGGCCTGCGTCTTCGACGCCAAGGGCCCGACCTTCCGCGACGAGCTGTTCCCGGCGTACAAGGCGCATCGCCCGTCGATGCCCGAGCCGCTGGTGCAGCAGATCGCGCTCATCCACGAGGCCGTGCGCCTGCTCGGCTGGGCTGTGCTCGAGGTGCCCGGCATCGAGGCCGACGATGCCATCGGCACGCTGGCGCGGGTGGCCGCGGCCGGCGGGAACGAGGTCGTCATCAGCACCGGCGACAAGGATCTGACCCAGCTCGTCAAGCCCCGGGTCACGCTCGTCAACACGATGGCCAGGCCACCCGAACGGCTCGATGCCGCGGCCGTGCAGGCCAAGTTCGGCGTGCCGCCCGAGCGCATCGTCGACTACCTCACGCTGGTGGGCGACAGTGTCGACGGCGTGCCCGGAGTCGACAAGGTGGGGCCGAAGACGGCGGTCCGTTGGCTGGCCGAGCATGGTTCGCTCGATGCCATCGTCGCCGCCGCCGCCGACATCAAGGGGGCGGCCGGCGACAAGCTGCGCGAGGCGCTGGCCTGGCTGCCCACCGGGCGCAAGCTCGTCACCGTCGTCACCGACTGCGACCTCGGCGCCCAGGTGCCGGGCTGGCCGGCGCTCGACGCGCTGGCGCTGCGCGAACCCGACCGGCCCGGGCTGCTCGCCTTCTATCACCGCCACGGCTTTCGCACCTGGAGCCGCGAGCTCGAGGCGGCCGGCGTCGCCGCTGACGCCGCGGCCGCCGCCGCCGCCGACGCCGACGCCGACGCCGACGCCGACGCCGACGCCGACGCCGCGGCGGCCGCGGCGCCACCCGCAGCCGAACTCGCCCACGAGTACGAGACGGTGACCCGCCGCGAACGGCTCGAGGCCTGGCTGGCGCGCGTGGACGCGGCCGAGCTCACCGCGCTCGACACCGAGACCGACTCGCTCGACGCCATGCGCGCGCGCCTGGTCGGCATCAGCTTGGCCGTCGAGCCGGGGCGCGCAGCCTATGTGCCGCTGGCGCACTGCGGCGCGGACGCCCCCGAGCAGCTTCCGATGGCCGAGGTGCTCGAGCGTCTGCGGCCATGGCTCGAGGACGAGTCCAAGCCCAAGCTCGGCCAGAACATCAAGTACGACCTGCATGTCCTGGCCAACCACGGCATCGCCGTGCGCGGCTGCCGGCACGACACGATGCTCGAGAGCTACGTGCTCGAAGCGCACCGCGCGCACGCGCTCGAGAGCCTGGCCGAGCGCCACCTCGGTCGCAAGGGCCTGGCCTACGAGGATCTGTGCGGCAAGGGTGCGGCGCAGATCCCGTTCGCGCAGGTCGAGGTCGCGCGCGCCGCGCGCTACAGCGGCGAGGACAGCGAGATGGCGCTGCACGTGCACCGCGCGCTCTGGCCCCGGCTCGAGGCCGAGCCCCGGCTGCGCTGGGTGTACGAGCACATCGAGATGCCGGTGGCGACGCTGCTGCAGCGCATCGAGCGCCACGGCGTGCTCGTCGACGCACCGCTGCTGGCCGTGCAGAGCAAGGAGCTGGCCGAGCGCATGGTGGCGCTCGAGCACGAGGCCTATGCCATCGCCGGCCAGCCGTTCAATCTCGGCAGCCCCAAGCAGATCGGCGAGATCCTGTTCGGCAAGCTCGCGCTGCCGGTGAAGAAGCGCACCGCCTCGGGCGCGCCCAGCACCGACGAAGAGGTGCTGCAGGAGCTGGCCGCCGACTACCCGCTGCCGGCACGCATCCTCGAGCACCGCGGCCTGGCCAAGCTCAAGGGCACCTACACCGACAAGCTGCCGCAGATGGTGAATCCGGCCACCGGCCGCGTCCACACCAACTACGCGCAGGCCGTGGCGGTGACGGGACGGCTGGCCAGCAACGAGCCGAACCTGCAGAACATCCCGGTGCGCACGCCCGAGGGCCGGCGCATCCGCGAGGCCTTCGTCGCTCCGCCCGGCCACCTGATCCTGAGCGCCGACTACTCGCAGATCGAGCTGCGCATCATGGCCCACATCAGCGAGGACCCGAACCTGCTGCGCGCCTTCGCCGAGGGCCTGGACGTGCACCGCGCCACCGCGAGCGAGGTGTTCGGCGTGCCGCTGGCCGAGGTGAGCAGCGAGCAGCGGCGCTACGCCAAGGTCATCAACTTCGGCCTCATCTACGGCATGGGCGCCTACGGCCTGGCGAGCAACCTCGGCATCGAGCAGAAGGCCGCGCGCGACTACATCGAGCGCTACTTCATGCGCTTTGCCGGCGTCAAGCGCTACATGGACGAAACCAAGGCGCGCGCGGCCGAGCGCGGCTGGGTCGAGACGCTGTTCGGGCGCCGCATCTACCTGCCCGACATCAAGGCCGCCGGCGGCCCGCGACGCAGCGCCGCCGAGCGCCAGGCGATCAACGCGCCGATGCAGGGGACCGCGGCCGATCTCATCAAGCTGGCGATGATCGCGGTGCAGCGCGCGCTCGACGAACGGCGCGCCGCGACGGCGATGGTGATGCAGGTGCACGACGAACTCGTGTTCGAAGTGCCCGCGGCCGAACTGGACTGGGCGCGCGCGGCGATCCCCGCGGCGATGGCGGGTGTGGCCGAGCTGAAGGTGCCGCTCGTGGCCGAAGTCGGCGTGGGGCCGAACTGGGATCGCGCGCATTGAGGCGCGGCGTGCACGGCGTTGCGCTCGGCAGCCTGGGCGCCGTCGCCGCCCTGTTCGCCGCGCTCGGGGTGGCTGCAGGCGCCTGGGGCGCCCATGTGCCGTCGGTCAAGACGCATTACGCGCTGGACGAGGCCGGGCTCGCCGCGCTGCTGCTCGCCGCGGCCGCGGGCTCGCTGGCCATGCTCTTCGTCGCCGGCCGCCTGGTTGCGCGCCTGGGTGTCGCGCGCTGCGTGCAGACCTCGGCGGTCGGGCTGGCCGTGAGCCTGGCGCTGCTGCTGCATGCGCCCGGACTGCCGGCGCTGGTGCTGCTGATGCTTCTGCTGGGCGCCTCGATGGGCCTGTTCGACGTTGCCATCAACGCCGAGGGCACTCTGCTCGAGCTGCGCCTGGGGCGCCGGCTGATGGGCCGACTCCACGCGCTGTTCAGCATCGGCGGCATGGCCGGCGCGGCGCTCGCTTCGGCGATGTTCGCAGCGCGCGTCGGCGCGTCCGGGCAACTGGCCGCGCTGGCGCTGCTGGTCGCGGCGGCGTCGCTGCGCTGCGCGCCGCGGCTGCTCGGGGGGCTCGCCGCCCAGCCCGCCGCGCCGGCACCTGCGCCTGCGGGCTGGCGCCGCACGGCGGCGCACGGGGTGGTCTGGCTGCTGGGCCTGCTCACGCTTGCCGCGATGGTCGCCGAAGGCGCGATGTACGACTGGAGCGTGCTGTACCTCGTGCAAGAGCTGCAGCAGCCGGCGGCGGCGGCGACGCTGGGTTTTGCCGTCTTCGCCGGTGCGATGGCGGCGGCGCGCCTGGGCGTCGATGCCGCGCGCTCGCGCTGGGGCGAGGGCGCGCTGCTGGCCGCCGGTGCGGCGCTGGCCGCGGCCGCGATGGCCCTGCTGCTGCTGACCGCGCAGCCCGCACTGGCCTTTGCCGGCTTCGCCCTCGTGGGCATCGGTCTGGCGCCGGCCGTGCCGATCCTCTACACCGCGGCGGCGCGCATCCCCGGCGTGCCGGGCGCCTCGGGAATCGCGGCGGTATCGTCGATCGGCTACGCCGCCTTCATGATCGGGCCGCCGCTGGTGGGCGGCCTGGCGCGTGCCTGGTCGCTGCCGGCCGCGCTCGGCGTCGTCGTGCTGGCCTGCGCGCTGCTGGCCGGGTTCGGGCGGCGCCTGCCGTGAGTCCCTGCGCCGGGGGTGAATCACGCCCGGGAGCGTGTGCCCAGGAGCGCCGGGCCGGGTGCAGCGGACCGGCGCGCGGCGCGGGTCACAGCGATCTCTTCGCCCAGGCGCCGAGCTCGCCGACGCTGCCGCGGCGGAACGTCAGCACGCACACGACGAAGACCGCGCCTTGCACGACGGTGACCCAGGAGCCGAGCTGGGCCAGGTAGTTCTCCATCGTCACGATCACCGCAGCGCCGACCACCGGGCCGAAGATCGTGCCCAAGCCGCCCACCAGCGGCATCGGCACGACTGGGTCTTCGGCCGCAGATCGATCGCCGCCGCGACCCGACGCTGCCAGGCGGGCCCGGCAAAGCACCGGCGTACAAGCGGTCCGGCCCCGGAAGGGCCGGACCTTCCGCTTCAGCTCGGCCGGTAGGCCAGCCGCACGTAGATCGGCGCGAAGGCCTCGGCCTGCGTGACCTCGATCAGGTGCTCGCGCGCGAGCTCGAGCAGCGCGATGAAGGTCACCACCAGCACCGGCAGGCCGCGGCCGGGATCGAACAGGTCGGCGAACTCGACGAAGCGCGGCCCCTGCAGCCGCTTGAGCAGCAGGCTCATGTACGCGCGCACCGAGAGCTGCTCGCGCGTGATCGTGTGGTGCGCGCTCAGGCGCGCACGCTGCGCGATCTCGCGCCAGGCCTGACGCAGCTCGTCGGCGTGCACCTCGGGCCAGCGCGGCTCGAGCGACTGCTCGACGTGGACCTGCGCCCGCAGGAAGTCGCGCCCGACGAGCGGCAACTGCTCGAGCCGCGCTGCGGCCAGCTTGATCTGCTCGTACTCGACGAGCCGGCGCACGAGCTGCGCGCGCGGGTCCTCGGGCTCACCGCCGTCGGCGCTCTTCCGGGGCGGCAGCAGCATGCGGCTCTTGATCTCGATGAGCATCGCCGCCATCAGCAGGTACTCGCTGGCCAGCTCGAGGTTGCGCGCGCGGATCTGCTCGACGTACGCGAGGTACTGGCGCGTGACGTCTGCCAGCGGGATGTCGAGGATGTTGAAGTCCTGCTTGCGGATCAGGTAGAGCAGCAGGTCCAGCGGCCCTTCGAAGGCCTCGAGGAAGACCTCGAGCGCGTCCGGCGGGATGTACAGATCCTGCGGCAGCGCGAACAGCGGTTCGCCGTACAGGCGCGCCACCGCGATGCGGTCGACCACGTCGGGCTCGGGCGGTGCGGCTTCGCCGTCGAGCGCCGCGCGCGCGTCGATCGCGCCGGGCTCGGCCGCGCTCAGCGCGTCACTTCGCATCCAGCTCGTAGTAGACGTAGGCCGGTTGCGCCACGCGCGCCGCGCGCCACTGGGCGAGCGCTTCGCGGTCGAGCCGGCGATCCCACAGCAGCGCGCGGCCGGCGCGTTGCTCCTCGTCGAGCGCGGGCTTGCCGGCCTTCAACTGCTCGATGAAGCCGGTGACGTCGGACTTGTAGGGCTTCCAGAGGAAATGCATGCGTGCAGACGGGCCGGCGGCCGGGGCGACAAGACGGGCGCGATTCTACCGGCGCGGCATGCCGGGGCCGGACCTGCAGGCCCCAGGCACGCCCCGAGCCCATGCCTGCGCGCCATCTCCGGCGCACGGCCTGCCCGCGCTCGTGCGAAGCGATCTCGTCGGCCTGTGCGGCTTGTCGGTTCCTGCACGATGAACCCGTCGCGGAAGGCGCGCTCGTGCAAAGCGATCGCGGCCGCCTGTGCGGCCTCCGATGCTGGCGCCGCCGCCGCGGCGGCCGATCAGGCGTGCCCCATCACCGCGTGCGGCAGGTACGGCGCTTCCAGCGCCGCGATGTCGTCGGCGGCGAGCGCGACGTCGAGCGCGCGTACCGCATCGTCGAGCTGCTGCGGGGTGCCGGCGCCGGCCAGCAGCGACGCGACGCCCGGTCGCTGCAGCAGCCAGGCGTAGGCCAGCGCGGCGTTCGACAGCCCGAGCCGGCGCGCGCGTTCGCCGAGTGCGGCGGCGACGGCGAAGTCGGCGTCGCGGTAGTAGTACCGGTGCGCCAGCGCGTCGCTCTCGGCGCGGGTGGCCGCGCCGCCGGTCCGGTCCGCGCGCGTGGCCGCGCCGCCGGCGCGGTCGTCGCGCGTGCGGTTGCCGGCGAGGAAGCCGCGCGCCAGCGGGCTCCACGGCACGACGCCGACGCCGCTGTCGCGGCAATACGGGATCATCTCGCGCTCCTCCTCGCGGTAGGCGAGGTTGTAGTGGCTCTGCATCGCGACGAAGCGCGCATCGCCGGCGCGCCCGGCCGCGTGCTGCAGCTTGGCGAATTGCCAGGTCCACATGCTGGAGGCGCCGAGGTAGCGCACCTTGCCGGCGCGTACCAGGCCGTCGAGCGTCGCCATCGTTTCTTCCACCGGGGTGGCCGGATCGAAGCGGTGGATCTGATACAGGTCGATGTGCCCGACGCCCAGGCGCTGCAAGCTGGCGTCCACCGCGGCCAGGATGTGCTTGCGCGACAGGCCGCCCGCATTGGGCGGCAGCGCCGGATTCGCGGCGCCGGCGGCGCCGCCCTGGCCGCCCTGGTAACCCTCGAGCACCGGGTGGAAGACCTTGGTGGCGATGACGATCTCGTCGCGGCGCGCGAATTCGCGCAGCACGCGTCCGGTGATCTGCTCGGACAGGCCGGCCGAGTACAGGTCGGCGGTGTCGAAGAAATTGATGCCGAGCTCGACGGCGCGCCGCACCACCGCGCGGGCCGCCGCCTCGTCGCGGATCCAGGGGCGCCAGGCGGCCGAACCGAAGCTCATCATCCCGAGCCCGATGCGCGAGACTTCGAGGCCGCTCGCGCCGAGCCGGACGTACTTCATCGGGTCTGCTCGCGTGCTGCGCGCGCCTGCCGGTTCAGCGCGGGGCGCGCGGCGTGGCCTGTGCCGAGGGCTCGGCGCGCTCGGCCTCGCCGATGCCGACCACCAGCGTCGGGGTCGACGCGAGGGTGCGCAGCGCCTGGCTCTGTGCCAGCGTGCGCGGCAGCACGAGCAGATCGGTGTCGGCCGGGAGGATCGGCAGCGCCGGCCCGGCGTCGGCGTGCCCCGCGGATGGTGTGCGCCGGAGGTGCTCGACGAACAGCCGCGCACCCAGACTGGCGGCGAGCCTTTCGGCCAGTTGTACCGCCTCGCTGCCGCAATGCCCGCCGTCGTCGAGCGCCGTGATGCAGCGCAGCGCCGCGCGCTGACCGCCGAACGCGAAGGCGGCCGCGGCGCCGCCCAGCAGCAGCAGGTCGGTTTCAGGCAGCAGATCGAGCGCCGCGTCGTGCAGCGCGCCGCGCACCACGCGCAGCGACCAGTGCACGGCGCGCCGCTGCGTGCTGCGCTCGGCGAGCGTGCGCAGGCGTTGCGCCTGGGCCTGCCAGGCGCGCTCGATGTCGGGCGCCGCCAGCCGCGTCCAGCGCGCCGTGGGGTGCGCGAGCACGCGCGTGGCCGACAGCTCGACCGCGGCGAGCGCCGCAGCGCTCTGCACGAACACCAGTTGCAGCCGGCGCTGCAGCAGTTGCGCCAGCGCGGACGAGATGTCCAGCGCCGCCGTCTGGGCGCTGGCCTCGTCGAGCAGGACGAAGACCTGCGCGGTTGCGTTCATTCGTCCGGCCCCTCGCCGCCGCCGGCACGCGGCGCGGGCTTGCTCGCGCGGCGGCGCATGCCGCCGGGCTCGCCTTGCCGGCGTTGCGCGAACTCGCGCAGCCGCCGCGCGATCCGGCCGTTCACGGTATCGGCGGCCGGCCGCTCGGGCACGCCCGCGGGCGCGCCGGTCAGCAGCTCGATCGCCTCGTCGACCGTGCGCACCGCGTAGACGCGGAAGCGGCCGGCGCCGACCGCGGCGATCACGTCCTCGCGCAGCATCAGGTGCGCGACGTTGGCCTGCGGCACGATGACGCCGTGGCTGCCGTCCAGGCCGCGCGCGGCGCAGACGTCGAAGTAGCCTTCGATCTTCTCGTTGACGCCGCCGATCGCCTGCACGTCGCCGAACTGGTTGACCGAGCCGGTGACGGCGAAGCATTGGCGGATCGGCAGGTCGGCGATCGACGACAGCAGCGCGCACAGCTCGGCGAGCGAGGCGCTGTCGCCTTCGACCAGCCCGTAGGTCTGCTCGAACACGAGGCTGGCCGCGATCGCGTGCGGCCGCAACCGCGAGTAGCGGCTGGCGAGGAACGACGACAGGATCAGCACGCCCTTGGCGTGTACGGGCCCGCCCAGCGCCGTCTCGCGCTGCACGTCGACCACCTGGCCGTTGCCCAGCCGCGTGGTCGCGCTGATCCGGGTCGGCATGCCGAAGCGTTCGCCGCCGCTTTCGTAGACCGAGAGGCCGTTGATCTGCCCGATGCGCGCGCCCTCGGTGGCGATCATCACGATGTCGCGCAGCGTCGCCTCGCGCAGCCGTTCGTCGACGCGCGCCGCACGCGCGCGGCGCGCGGCGACGGCCGCGGCGACATCGGCGGCCTCGATGCGCGCGGCGCTGCGGCGGCGCGCCAGTCGATCGGCCTCCTGCAGCAAGTCGATCAGGCGACGCCGCTCGGCGCTGATGCGCGTGCTGTCGTCGGCCAGGCGTGCGCCGTGGTCGATCGTGCGCGCGAGCGCCTCGGCCGCTGGCGGCAGCAGGGCGCGCTCGCGCGCCAGCGCGGCCAGCGAACGCGCGACGGCGGACTCGTTGTCCGTGCTGCGCGGCATGTCGTTGTCGAGGTCGACGATCGCGCCGAACAGGCGCTCGAAGTCCTCGTCGTAGGCCTGCAGCAGCGCGCACAGCTGCCGGTCGCCGACCAGCACCACCTTGCAGTGCAGCGGAATCGGCTCGGGTTCGAGCTGAACGGTCGAGATCGCACCGACCAGATCGGCCATCGATTCGATGACGACGGCCTGGCGCTGCAGCGCGCGCTTGAGCGTGGCCCAGGCGAAGGGCTGGACGAGCAGCTTGGCCGCGTCGATCAGGAGGTAGCCGCCGTTGGCGCGATGCAGCAAGCCGCCCTTGATCATGCGGAAGTCGGTCGTCAGCATGCCGAAGCGCGCGACATGGTCGATGCGTCCGACCAGGTTCTGCTGCGAGGGCAGGTCGGCCTCGACGATCGGCGGGTTGCCGCTGGCGCAGGCGTCGAGCACGAGATTGACCTCGTAGCGCGCCAGCCGCTCGGCGGCCGGCTCGTTGCCCTGGCCCTCGTCGTCGTGCGCACGGAAGTCCTCGGCGTGCTCGATGACGTCGGCGCTCACGGCCTCGAGGTAGGCCGCGACCTTGGGCAGATCGGCGCAGCGTGCGCGCAGCTCCTCGCTCGCATGGTCGACCGCGACCCTGGTCATCGAGCGGTTGAGTTCGCGCACCCGGTCGGCGTGCTCCTTGCGCAGGCGCATCGACGAACGCAGCGCGCGCACGAGCTGCTCCTGCACCTCGCCGATCGCCTTCTGCAGCGCCTCGCGCTCGGCCGCGGGCAGCGCTTCGAAGGCCTGCGGCGGCATCACTTCGCCGTCCTTGTGCGGCACGACGGTCAGTCCGGCGGGCGTGCGCACCAGCGCCAGGCCGCGCGCCTGGGCCTCGCGCATGACCTCGGCGAACGCGGCGTCGGCGCGCTCCTTGAACTCGGTGTTGATGCGTTCGACTTCGGTGGCGTATTCCTCCGACTCGAACATCGCCGGGATCATCGTGCGCAGGTCGCGCACCAGGGCCTGCATGTCGGTGCGCAGCGCGAGCCCGCGCCCCATCGGCAGGCCGATGGCGATGGGCTTGTAGGGCTGCGCGAAGTTGTTGACGTAGACCCAGTCGCGGCGCTGGGCCGGATCGACCGGCGGGCGGGCCGCGATCGCCTGGCGTACGAGGACGCGCCGTCCGGTGCCCGGCGGCCCGGCGACGAAGAGGTGGTAGCCGGGCTGCGCCATCTCGAGCCCGAACGCGATGGCCTCGGTGGCGCGCGGTTGGCCCGCGACGAGCGGGCTGCCGTCGGCCGCCGTACCGAGCTCGAGGCTGCGCGCATCACAGCGCCTGATCAATTCGTCCGGGGCGAGCGCGCGTGCGGTCATGGCGGATGTCGGCGAGGCGGGGGCGGGTGGGCCGATATTAGTCCGCCGGCCGTGAACGCGCCCTGCACCGTGTCGTGCCTGGCCGCGCGCTGCGCGCCGCGCGCGGGCGGCCCGGGCGGCCCGGGCGGCGACGGTAGCCCGACGCGCGCGCGGCCGTCCGCTGCTGCGCCATACCCGCGCGGCGAGCGTCGGCATTGCCCTGCGCCCGATCCGGGACTACCGTGCGCGCTCCTGCAACTCCTGATCGAGGAGATCGTGATGGCACAGATCCTGGGCCCGCAGCGGCTGGGGCCGCTGACGCCGCTGGTCGGCGAATGGGAAGGCAACGTCGGCGTCGACCTCTCGTACCACAACGACGACGACGTGACGGCCGAGACCGGGTACTTCGAGAAGGCCTGGTTCCGGCCGATACCGAAGACCGACAACGGCCGGCAGCACCTGGAGGGCCTGAACTATCAGATGACGGCATGGCGGCATGGCGAGGAGGCCATGAATCCGTTCCACGACGAGGTCGGCTATCTGCTCTGGGAGAAAGCCACCGGCCAGGCGATGCGCGTGGTGGTGTTCGGCCGCGGCATCGCCATCCTCGCCGGAGCCGATGCCGGGCCGCGGGATCGCTCGATCCGCTTCAAGGCCACGCCCGGCTCGCCTTCGTACGGGATTCTGCAGAACCGCTATCTGCTCGAGCGCGCCGAGCTCGAGGGCTTCGAGAGCACCTTCAGCTTCCACGACGACGGCACGTTCAGCTACACGTCCGACCTGCTGCTGCGGCTGGCGGCCACCGGCAAGGAGATGCACCACACCGACCGCAACACGCTGCGCCGGGTCAAGAGCTACCACCCGGGCTCGGAAGCGTGCTGAGGGTGCCGGCGCACTTCGGTGCGCGCGGGCCTTGCGTGCAGCGCCTTGCGCGGCGCGCCGGCGCGCTCGAACGGGCGCGCGGGATCGAGTGCGCGGGGCAGGTCCGCCGGGACCGGGGTGCCGGGACAGGGATGCGCGCGGCGCCGTCCGTCGCCGGCGCCGCGGCGGCGCTCAGCCGGGCTCGCCCTCGAACGCGGCGGCCACGGTCGGCACGATGTTCTCGGCGCCGAGCACGAGCTCGAAGCCGCCGCGGCGGATGAGCGACAGCGGCTGGTCGTTGACGTTGGCCAGCACCAGCGCCACCTCGCGGCGCCGCAGCTCGCGGTGCAGCTGTACGAGCGCCTCGAGTCCGGAGGTATCGAGCAGCACCAGGCGGTGCATCTCGAGCACGACGGCGCGCGTGCCCGGGGGCAGTTGCTCGGGCAGGGCCTCGATCTTGGCCACGGCGCCGAAGAACAGCGAGCCGAACAGCTCGAACACATGCACGCCCGGCGGCAGCGGCGTGCCCGGGGCCACCGGGGCGACGCGGAACTGCGTGCCCATGCGGTAGATGAAGAAGGCGCAGGCGAGCATCAGTCCGACCTCGACCGCGACGGTGAGATCGAAGATCACCGTCAACAAGAAGGTGCCGACGAGGATCGTGCGGTAGGGCAGGTTGAAATGCCGCAGGCGCGCGAACTCGCGCCACTCGCCCATGTTCCAGGCCACGAAGAGCAAGATGCCGGCGAGGGCGGCCAGCGGCACGCCGGCGGCCAGCGGCGCCGCCGCGAGCATGACGACGAGGATCGTGAGCGCGTGCAGGATGCCGGCCACCGGCGTGCGCCCGCCCGAGCGCACGTTGGTGATGGTGCGTGCGATCGTGCCGGTGGCCGGGATGCCGCCCACCAGCGGCGCCACGAAGTTGGCCACGCCCTGCGCCATCAGCTCCTGGTTCGGATCGTGGCGCGGCAGCTCGGCGGCGTTGTCGGCCACGCGCGCGCACAGCAGCGACTCGATGGCGCCCAGCAGCGCGATCGTGATCGTCGGCATCAACAGGTGCTTGACGGTGCCCCAGCTGAACTCGGGCAGCGTCGGCACCGGCAGGCTGCGCGGAATGCCGCCGAAGCGCGTGCCGATGGTCTCGACCGGCAGGCCCGCCAGCGCCACCGCGAGCGTCGCGCTCACCAGCGCCACCACCGGGCCGGGCACGCGCGCCAGCGCCAGCAGGGGGCGCGACTGCCCGAGGCGATGGGGCAGCAGCGTGCCGCCGAACAGGCGCGGCCAGAGGAACAGGCCGCCGACGCAGGACGCGCCGATCGCGAAGGCGTACGGATTGAAGCTGTGCAGATGTGCGGCGAGCGCGCCGATCTGCGCGAAGAAGTCCGAGGGCATCTTCGGGATCGCCAGCCCGAGCAGGTCGCGCAGCTGCGACAGGCCGATCAGCACCGCGATGCCGTTGGTGAAGCCGATGACGATGCTCACCGGGACGTAGCGCACCAACGCGCCGAGCTTGAACAGGCCCATCGCCAGCAGCAGCACGCCGGCGAGCATCGTGCTGATCAGCAGGTTGGGCAGGCCGTAGCGCTCGATGATGCCGTAGACGATGACGATGAAGGCGCCCGCCGGCCCGCCGATCTGCACGTTGCTGCCGCCGAGCAGCGAGATCAGCAGCCCGGCGACCACCGCCGTCACGAGGCCGTCCTCGGGCTTGACGCCCGAGGCGATGCCGAAGGCCATGGCCAGCGGCAGTGCGACCACGCCCACCGTGAGACCGGCGCCCAGGTCGGCGATGAACTGCCTGCGGTCGTAGCCCGCGGCGGTGTCGAGCAGACGGGGGCGGAAGCGGTGCACGCGCTGCGCCAGCCAGGCCTTCGGTACGTCGAGCGACATAAACGAAATCTTCGCATGCCGGGGCGGGCGGCCGGCGCTGCGGAACAATCGCGCCCATCCTGAACGCCTGCGCGAGTTCCCGATGACGACGAGCGACGCCGATCGCCTGGCCGAGTACAAGGCCCTGACGAGCCACCTGCCGCCGCCCAGGTTCGTGCCGCTGCCGCACTACCGGCGCCGACCCGAAGCCGAGATGCGGGCGCGTGCGCAGGCCTTCCACGCCGAGATGGCCGAGCGCCGCACGACGCGCCATTTCGCCGCCGACCCGGTGCCGCGCGAGCTCATCGAGCTGGCGATCCGCACCGCCGGCACGGCCCCTTCGGGCGCGCATGGCCAGCCCTGGCGCTTCGTCGCGGTGGCCGACGCCGCGACGAAGCAGCGCATCCGCGCCGCCACCGAGGAGGAGGAATACAAGACCTACACGAGCCGCATGCCCGACGCGTGGCGCGAGGCGCTGCACCCGCTGGGCACCGATCACGTCAAGGAGCATCTGACCGACGCGCCCTGGGTGGTCGTGCTGTTCGCCCAGAAGTACGGCCTCGGCGCCGACGGCAGCCGGCGCAAGAACTACTACGTCGACGAGAGCGTGGGCATCGCAGCGGGCCTGTTCATCGCCGCCGTCCATCACATGGGACTGGTGACGCTCACGCACACGCCCAATCCGATGGGTTTCCTGCGCGATCTGCTCGGCCGCGGCGCGAACGAGAAGGCGGTGCTGGTGCTTCCGGTGGGCTATCCGCGCGCCGATGCGCAGGTGCCCGATCTCGAACGGCTGCCGCTCGAGGCGATCGCCGAGTTCAGGGTCTGAATCGCGTCGCGCTGCGTGCCGGCCGCGGCGCTGGGAGGCCCGACCGCGCTGGCGCCGGCTCGTTCGTCGCAGCGCTCGTGGCCGCGCATGCGGTGGCCGCCGCCGCCCGACGCTCAGCGTACGCGCAGGCCCGGCAGCGCGCCGGGCGCCGGCTCGAGCAGGTACAGGCCGGGGTGGGCCTTGCCGTCGGCGTGGCCGGCGGTCAGCACCATGCCTTCGCTCAGTCCGAACTTCATCTGGCGCGGCGCCAGGTTGGCCACCAGCACCACGAGCTTGCCTACGAGCTGCTCCGGCGCGTAGGCGCCCGCGATGCCGCTGAAGACGTTGCGCAGCCGCGGCCGGCCCTCGGCGTCGGCGCCTTCGCCGGCGTCGAGCGTCAGGCGCAGCAGCTTGGTGCTGCCCGGCACGCGCTCGGCGGCGACGACGCGCGCCGCGCGCAGGTCGACGCGCGCGAATTCGGCCATGCCGATTTCCTCGGCCAGCGCCTCGCCTCCGGGCAGGGCCGGCGTGTCGGCCGCGGCCGGCGCCGGCGGCTCGAACAGGGCGTCGAGCATCGCGGCGTCGACGCGCTGCATCAGGTGCCGGTAGGCGCCGATGCGGTGCGCTCCGAGCGCGCGCGCCGCGTCGGCCCAGGCCAGCGGCTCGATGTGCAGGAAGGCCTCCACCTGCGCGGCCAGCGCCGGCAGCACCGGCTTGAGGTAGATCGTGAGCAGGCGGAAGGCCTCGATGCACACGCTGCACAAGTCGTGCAGCGCGGCGTCCATGCCGGGCTGCTTGGCCAGCTCCCAGGGCTTGCCGCGGTCGACGTACTCGTTCACGCGGTCGGCCAGCAGCATCACCTCGCGCAGCGCCTTGCCGTACTCGCGCTCTTCGTACAGGCTGCGCACGGCGTCGCGCTGCGCACGCAGGCTGTCGAGCAGGACGCGGCCCTCGACGCCGACGTCGCCCGAGAGGCGGCCGTCGAAGCGCTTGGCGAGGAAGCCGGCGGCGCGGCTGGCGATATTGACGTACTTGCCGACCAGATCGCTGTTGACGCGCGCGACGAAGTCCTCGGGGTTGAAGTCGAGGTCCTCGACGCGCGCGTTGAGCTTGGCCGCGATGTAGTAGCGCAGCCACTCGGCGTTCATCCCCAGCTCGAGGTAGCGCAGCGGGCTGATGCCGGTGCCGCGGCTCTTGCTCATCTTCTCGCCGCTCACCGTGAGGTGGCCGTGCACCCACACGCGGTCGGGCACCTTGCGGCCGCTGAAGTGCAGCGTGGCCGGCCAGAACAGGGTGTGGAAGGTGACGATGTCCTTGCCGATGAAGTGGATCTGCTCGACTGCCGGATCGGCCAGGTAGGCGTCGACGTCGCGCCCGTTCTGCGTGAACCACGCCTTCAGGCTGGCGAGATAGCCGATCGGCGCGTCGAGCCAGACGTAGAAATACTTGCCCGGGGCGTCGGGGATCTCGATGCCGAAGTAGGGCGCGTCGCGGCTGATGTCCCAATCGCCGAGCAGGGCGCGGCCGTCGGGCCCGGTCTGGAACCACTCGCGCACCTTGTTCGCCACCTCGGGCTGCAGCCGCCCGTCCTGGGTCCATTGCTCGAGGAAGGCGACGCAGCGCGGATCGGACAGGCGGAAGAAGAAGTGCTCGCTGCTCCTGAGCACCGGCGTCGCGCCCGAAAGCGCCGAATAGGGGTGCTTCAGCTCGGTGGGCTGGTAGACGGCGCCGCAGACCTCGCAGTTGTCGCCGTACTGATCCTTGGCGCCGCAGCGCGGGCATTCGCCCTTGATGAAGCGGTCGGGCAGGAACATGCCCTTGTCGGGGTCGTAGAACTGCTCGATCGTGCGCCGGTCGATCAGCCCGTTGGCGCGCAGCCCCAGGTAGATGCTGCGCGCGAGCTCGTGGTTCTCGGGGGCGTCGGTGCTGTGCCAGTGGTCGAACGAGATGTGGAAGCCCGCGAGGTACTGCGCGCGCCCGGCCGCCACCTCGGCGACGAACTGCTGCGGCGTCCGGCCGGCCTTCTCGGCGGCGATCATGATCGGTGCGCCGTGCGCGTCGTCGGCGCAGACGAAGTGCACCTCGTGCCCGAGCATGCGCTGCAGCCGCACCCAGATGTCGGCCTGGATGTACTCCATGATGTGGCCGATGTGGAACGGCCCGTTGGCGTAGGGCAGCGCAGTGGTGACGAAGAGCTTGCGGGTCATGGCCGCCGATTCTAGGTACCCATGCCTTCAGGGACATCGGCGCTCGGCTAGACTGCCCCGTTGCGCCGCTCGCGGCGCCCACCCCCAAGACCCCCGAGGCCACGGAGAGCCGCCCGCATGTCCACCGTCACCGAAAGCGCAATGCTCGCTGCGCTTGCCAGCGTCGTCGACCCCAACACCGGCAAGGACCTGGTTGCCGCCAAGTGCATCCGGAACCTGCGCATCGAGGGCGGCGACGTCACGTTCGACGTCGAGCTCGGCTACCCGGCCCGGAGCCAGCACGCCGCGCTGCGCTCGGCGCTGGTGGCGGCGGCGCGCACGGTGCCGGGCGTCGGCAACGTCAGCGTCTCGATCGCCTCGCGCATCACCAGCCACTCGGTGCAGCGCGGCGTGCAGCTGCTGCCGGGCGTGAAGAATGTCGTCGCCGTCGCCTCGGGCAAGGGCGGCGTCGGCAAGAGCACGACGACGGTCAACCTGGCGCTGGCGCTGGCCGCCGAGGGCGCCAGCGTCGGCATCCTCGACGCCGACATCTACGGCCCGAGCCAGCCGACCATGATGGGCATCGAGGGCCACCCCGAGAGCAGCGACGGCAAGACGATGGAGCCGCTCGAGAACTACGGCGTGCAGGTGATCTCGATCGGCTTCATGGTCGAGCCCGACCAGGCGATGATCTGGCGCGGTCCGATGGCCACGCAGGCGCTCGAGCAACTGCTGCGCCAGACCAACTGGCGCGACCTCGACTACCTGCTCGTCGACATGCCGCCGGGCACCGGCGACATCGCACTCACCCTCAGCCAGCGCGTGCCGCTCACCGGCGCGGTGATCGTGACCACGCCGCAGGACATCGCCCTCATCGATGCACGCAAGGGCCTCAAGATGTTCGAGAAGGTCGGCGTGCCGATCCTCGGCGTCGTCGAGAACATGGCCGTGCACGTCTGCTCCAACTGCGGCCATGTCGAGCACATCTTCGGCGCCGAGGGCGGCAAGCGCATGGCGGCGCAGTACGGGGTCGACTACCTGGGCGCGCTGCCCCTGGCGATGCAGATCCGCGAACAGGCCGACAGCGGCCGGCCGACCGTGGTGGCCGATCCCGAGGGCGAGATCGCCGGCCTGTACAAGGCGGTGGCGCGTCAGGTGGCCGTAAAGATCGCCGCGCGTGCCAAGGACTTCAGCGCCAAGTTCCCGACCATCACGGTCAGCAAGGCGACCTGAGCGGGGGCGCAACGCGGCGCGTCGGTGCGGCGCGGCGGCGCGCCATACTTGCGGCCTGCCGCCCTGATGTCCTGGGAGACCCGCAGCTTGCCGACGCCGCCTGCCGCACCGCTTGCCGCCGAGCCGCGCGCCCCGCGGCGGCTGGGGCCCAAGGGCCGGGCCGTCGACGCCGCCGCGCTGGAGCAGGTGCGCGCCCTGGTGCCGACCGAGCTCAGGCGCCGCGACCGGCTCGTCGAGGCGCTGCACCGGATCCAGGACGCCACCGGCCAGCTCGGCGCGCCGCACCTGGTGGCGCTGGCGGCGCTGCTCGGCCTCGCCGTGGTCGAGGTATACGAAGTGGCGAGCTTCTACCACCACTTCGACGTCGTGCGCGAGGATGCGGACGGCCGCATAGCGCCGCCGCCGGCGCTCACGCTGCGCGTGTGCACGAGCCTGGCATGCGCGCTCGCCGGAGCCGACGCGCTGCTGGCGCGGCTGCCGGCTCTGCTCGGGCGCGAGGTGCGCGTGCTGCCGGCCTCGTGCCTGGGCCGCTGCGAGGCGGCGCCGGCCGTGCTGGTGCACCGCCATGCGGTCGCGCCGGCGAGCGTGGAGTCGGTGGCCGCGGCCGTGCAGTGCGGCGCGCGCGACGAAGTCGTGAGCGGCCATGTCGCGTACGGCGCCTACCGCGCCGGCGGCGGCTATGCGCTGCTGGCCGACTGCGTGGCCGGCCGGCGCAGCGCCGACGAAGTGATCGCGTTGCTCGAGCACGCCGGGCTGCGCGGCCTGGGCGGAGCGGGTTTCCCGGTCGGGCGCAAGTGGCGCATCGTGCGCGCGCAGCCGGCGCCGCGCCATCTTGCCGTCAATCTCGACGAAGGCGAGCCCGGCACCTTCAAGGACCGCTGGTACCTCGAGCGCGATCCGCACCGCTTCATCGAAGGCGCGCTCGTCGCTGCCTGGGCGGTGGGCATCGAGGCGATCTGGATCTACCTGCGCGACGAATACCACGGTTGCCGCGCCATGCTCGAGGCCGAACTCGCCGCGCTCGCGGCCGACCCGCCGGCCGGCGCGCTGCCGTCGATCGAGCTGCGGCGCGGCGCCGGCGCCTACATCTGCGGCGAGGAATCGGCGCTGCTCGAGTCGATCGAGGGCCGGCGCGGCTGGCCGCGCCTGCGCCCGCCCTACATCGCCGAGCGCGGCCTGTTCGGCCGGCCGACGCTCGAACACAACTTCGAGACCCTGCACTGGGTGCGCGAGATTGTCGAGCGCGGCCCCGAGTGGTTCGCCGGTCACGGGCGGCGCGGGCGACGCGGCCTGCGCAGCTTCTCGGTGAGCGGGCGCGTGCGCGAGCCCGGCGTGAAGCGCGCGCCGGCCGGCATCACGCTGCGCGAGCTGGTCGACGAATACTGCGGCGGGATGCTGCCCGGCCACGAGCTGTACGCCTATCTGCCCGGCGGCGCCAGCGGCGGCATCCTGCCGGCGCGGCTGGCGGATCTGCCGCTCGACTTCGACACGCTGCAGCCCTACGGCTGCTTCATCGGCAGCGCGGGCGTGATCGTGCTGTCGCAGCACGACCGCGCCAGCGACGCGGCGCGCAACCTGATGCGCTTCTTCGCGCACGAGAGCTGCGGCCAGTGCACGCCCTGCCGCGTGGGCACGGCCAAGGCCGGCGCCCTGATGGCGGACAGCCGCTGGGATCGCGCCCTGCTCGGCGAGCTCTCGGCGGTGATGCGCGACGCGTCGATCTGCGGCCTGGGCCAGTCGGCGCCCAACGCACCCGACAGCGTGCTGCGCTGGTTCGCGCAGGAGCTCGAACCTTGAGCGCGCTGGGCCGGGCCGCACGCGCGCGGCGCATCCGGGACGAGCCGGCGCCGGTGACCTTCACGCTCGACGGCCGCGAGTTCACCGCGCACGCCGAGGAGACGCTGCTCGAGATCGCCCTGCGCGCCGGCATCGAGATCCCGCACCTGTGCTGGCGCCCGGGATTCGATCCCGTGGGCAACTGCCGCGCCTGCGTCGTCGAGGTCGACGGCGAGCGCACGCTGGCTGCGGCCTGCTGTCGCCGCCCGACGCCGGGCATGCAGGTCAGCAGCGCGAGCGAACGCGCCCGCCGCGCGCAAGAGCGCGTGCTCGAGCTGCTGCAGGCCGACATGCCCGAGGCGCGCCACGCGCGCGCCAACGAACTCGACGCCTGGGCCGGGCGCCTGGCGCTCGGCGCCCCGCGCTTCGCGCCGCGCGCGCAGCCGGCGGCCGACCGCTCGCACCCGGCGATCGCGGTCCACCTCGACGCCTGCATCCAGTGCACGCGCTGCCTGCGTGCCTGCCGCGACGAGCAGGGCAACGACGTCATCGGCATCGCCGGGCGCGGCGCCGGCGAGCGCATCGTCTTCGACCTCGAGGATCCGATGGGCGCCTCGAGCTGCGTGGGTTGCGGCGAATGCGTCCAGGCCTGCCCGACCGGCGCCCTCGCGCCGGCGCGCGACGCCGCCCTGCCCGAACCCGACCGCTCGGTGCACTCGGTGTGCCCGTACTGCGGCGTCGGCTGCCAGCTCACCTACCACATCAAGGACGAGCGCATCCTGTACGTCGAGGGCCGCGACGGTCCGGCCAACCGGGGCCGTCTGTGCGTCAAGGGCCGCTACGGCTTCGAACATCTGCGCCACCCCGAGCGCCTGGAGGTGCCGCTGGTGCGCCGCGCCGACGCGCCCAAGCGCGGCGACGGCCCCAGGGACGCGGCGACGGCGCGCTCCTGGTTCCGCGAAGCGAGCTGGGACGAGGCGCTGGCGCTGGCCGGCCGCCGGCTGCGCGCGCTGCGCGACGCGCACGGCCCGCGCGCGCTGGCCGGTTTCGGTTCGGCCAAGGGCAGCAACGAGGAGGCCTACCTGTTCCAGAAGCTCGTTCGGCTGGGCTTCGGCAGCAACAATGTCGACCACTGCACGCGTCTGTGCCACGCCAGCAGCGTGGCCGCGCTGCTCGAGGGCATCGGCTCGGGCGCGGTCAGCAACCCGGTGCTGGACGTTGCTGCCGCCGAGGTGGTGATCGTGATCGGCGCCAACCCGACCGTGAACCACCCGGTGGCCGCGACCTGGATCAAGAACGCGGTGCGCGCCGGTACCCGGCTGGTCGTCATGGATCCGCGCCGCGGCGAGCTCGCGCGGCATGCCCGGCATGTCCTGCAGTTCCGGCCGGGCACCGACGTCGCGCTGCTCAACGCGCTGCTGCATGTGATCGTCGACGAAGGGCTCGCCGACCCGGCCTTCGTGGCCGCGCGCACTGGCGGCTGGGAGGCTCTGGTCGCCAGCGTGCGCCGCTACAGCCCGGAGGCGATGGCGCCGCTTACCGGCGTCGAGGCGGCCACGGTGCGCGCGGTGGCCCGGCTCTACGCGAAAAGCCGTGCCGCCATGATCCTCTGGGGCATGGGCGTGAGCCAGCATGTGCACGGCACCGACAACGCGCGCTGCCTGATCGCGCTGGCGCTGGCCACCGGTCAGATCGGCCGCCCCGGCACCGGGCTGCACCCGCTGCGCGGCCAGAACAACGTGCAAGGGGCGAGCGATGCCGGGCTGATCCCGATGATGTACCCCGACTATCAAGGCGTCACCGAGCCCGAGGTGCGCGCACGTTTCGCCGCCGCCTGGGGCGTGCCGCCGGAGCGGCTCGACGCCCGGCCCGGGCTCACCGTGGTCGAAGTGATGCACGCGATCGACGCCGGCCAGGTGAAGGGCATGTACATCCTGGGCGAGAACCCCGCGATGAGCGACCCGGATGCCAACCATGCGCGCGCCGCACTCGCCGCGCTCGACACGCTGGTCGTGCAGGACCTGTTCCTCACCGAGACGGCCTGCCTGGCCGACATCGTGCTGCCGGCCAGCGCGCACCAAGAGAAGACCGGCAGCTTCACCAACACCGACCGCCTGGTGCAACTGGGCCGCCGTGCGCTGCCGCTGCCCGGCCAGGCGCGGCAGGACCTGTGGTGCATCACCGAGCTGGCGCGCTGGTTCGATCTCGACTGGAGCGGCTACGGCGCCACGCCCACCGACTGCGACGCGGCCGCCGCGCGCGTGTGGGAGGAGATGCGCCGGCTCATGCCCAGCGTCGCCGGCATCGCCTGGACGCGGCTCGAGCGCGACGGCGCCGCCGTCTTCCCCTGCCGGCACGAGGGCGACGCCGGCGAGCCGGTGGTCTTCACCGAGCGCTTTCCCACGGCCGACGGACGCGCGCGCTTCGTGCCGGCCGACATCGTGCCGCCCGACGAGCAACCCGATGCCCAGTACCCGCTGGTGCTGATCACCGGGCGCCAGCTCGAGCACTGGCACACCGGCAGCATGACGCGCCGCGCGGCCATGCTCGACGCCATCGAGCCCGACCCGGTGGCCTGGCTGCATCCGCTCGAGCTGGACGCGGCGGGGGCCGCGCCGGGAGGCGTCGTCACCCTCGCATCGCGCCGCGGCCGCGTGAGCCTGTACGCGCGCGCCGACGCGGGCATGCCGCGCGGCGCCGTCTTCGTCGCCTTTTGCTGGGCCGAAGCGGCGATCAACGAGCTCACGAATCCGGCGCTGGATCCGGTGGGCAAGATCCCGGAGCTGAAGTACTGCGCGGTGCACCTGAGCGCAGGCGGTACGCCGCCGCTGCGGCCAGCGGCGGCCGCGGCATGAGGCCGCCGCTCGTTGCCCGGAGCCCATTGCCGTCCGGCGGGCCGGCAGCGGCCCGTGGCGGGCGTCGATGGGCATGCCGCGCCGCCTGAGCGCACGCGGCACCGTGCGCGGAGCTGCCGGCCTTGCCCCGAGCCGCGGCGCGCGCCTGCCTGCGGGCGTCTGGCTGCTCGGCTTCGTCAGCCTGCTGATGGACGTCTCGTCCGAGATGGTGCACAGCCTGCTGCCGCTGTTCCTCGTCGGCACGCTCGGCGCGAGCATGGTGGCGGTGGGGCTCATCGAAGGCCTCGCCGAGGCCACGGCGCTCATCGTCAAGGTGTTCTCGGGCGTGCTGAGCGACCGCCTCGGGCACCGCAAGGGCCTGGCGCTGCTCGGCTACGGCATCGGCGCGCTCAGCAAGCCCGCGTTCGCGCTGGCCACCGGCGTGGGCGTGGTGACGGCGGCACGCTTTGTCGACCGCGTCGGCAAGGGCATCCGCGGCGCGCCGCGCGACGCGCTGCTGGCCGACCTCGCGCCGCGGGGCCTGCGTGGCGCCGCCTTCGGCCTGCGTCAGGCGCTCGACACCGCGGGCGCGCTCGTCGGCCCGGCGGTCGCGGCGGCGCTGATGTGGGCGCTGCACGACGACTTGCGCGCCGTCTTCTGGTGGGCCCTGCTGCCCGGGCTGCTGGCAGTGGCCCTGCTGCAGTTCGGCGTCCGGGAGCCGGCGCCGGAAGCCGCCGCCGATGGGTCCGCCACCCCGCGCGTCAATCCACTGGCCGGCACCTGGCGCGGCCAGCTTGGCGCGGCCTACTGGTGGGTGGTGGCGGTCGGCGCCGCGCTGACGCTGGCCCGCTTCTCCGAAGCCTTCCTGGTGCTGCGCGCGCAGGGCGTGGGCATGGCGCTGGCCGTGGTGCCGCTGGTGATGGTGGCGATGAACTCGAGCTACGCGCTCAGCGCCTACCCCTTCGGCCGGCTAGGCGACCGGGTGGATCGGCGCGCGCTGCTGGCCGCCGGGCTGGCGCTGCTGGTGCTGGCCGACCTGGTGCTCGCGGTGGCGCGAACTCCGGCGGCGGTGATCGTCGGCGTGCTGCTGTGGGGTCTGCACCTGGGCCTGACGCAGGGCCTGCTGTCGGCCATGGTGGCCGACGCGGCGCCGGCGGCGCTGCGCGGCAGCGCCTTCGGCGTCTTCAACCTCGTGAGCGGACTGGCGATGCTGGTGGCGAGCGTGCTCGCAGGGCTGCTGTGGCAGCAGTTCGGCGCCGCGGCCACGTTTGCCGCCGGTGGCATCTTCGCCGCGCTGGCCTTCGCTGGCGTGCTGTGGCGCGGGCCGGCGCGGGCCGCAGGCGATTGAGCTGCGGCAGCGCCGCTGCCGTGTCGGGCGGCGGCAGCGCCGCTGCCGTGTCGGGCTACGGCAGCGCCGCTGCCGTGTCGCGCGCCGGTTCGTGCCGTGCCAGCGCCAGTGCCAGCAGCCACATCGCGGCCATGACGCCGGCCACTGCGGCATAGGCCACGGCGAAGCCGTGCGCGCCGCTGCCGGCCCAGTCGGCCAGCGCGCCGATGCCGCTCACGGCCAGCAGGGTGCCGATGCTGGTGGCGATGTTGACGAGCCCCTGTGCGGCGCCGCGCAGCGGCGGGGGCGACTCGTCGATGGCGATGCCGCGCAGCGCGCCGCCGACGACGACGCCGATGCCCAGGCCCGCAGGCATCGTCGCGGCCAGGAAGCCGACGAGCCCCCAGCCGGTGCAGGCGGTCGCACCGTAGCCCAGCGCCAGCAGCGCGAAGCCGGCCAGCGTGACCTTGCGCGCGCCCAGCCGATGCAACTGGCGGCCCGAGAGCATCGAGCCGAACATCGAGCACAGCACGAGCGGCAGCAGAGCGAAGCCGCCGTGCGCTTCGCTCACGCCGTGCGCGAGCTGGGCCAGCGAGGTGAGGTACATCACCGCGCCCATGCCGATGCCCGCGCCCAGCGCCAGCGCGTAGGCGAGCACGAGCTGGCGCCGTGCGAGCAGCGGCGGCGGAACAAGCGGCGCCGGCACGCGCCGCTCGATGGCCGCGAGCAGCGGCACGAGGGCGAGCGCGGCCAGCACAAGCGCCGGCCCGAGCGCGACCCCGGCCCACGCGTCGGCCACCTGCGTGAGGCCGAGCACCAGTGCGCCGAGCAGCGCGAAGACGACGACGATGCCGCTCCAGTCGAGCCGCCCCGGCTGCGCCGGCGCCGCGCGCGGCGGCAGCGCGCGCCGCCCGAGCAGCAGCACGGCAGCGGCGATGGGCAGGTTGGCCAGGAAGATCCAGCGCCAGCTCGCCAGCACCATCGCCAGCGCCGCCAGCGGCGGGCCGAGCACGAAGGCCATGCCGTAGGTGGCGCCGACAAGGCCGAGCGCGCGGCCGCGCCGGGCCGGCGGCAGCGCGTCGCCGATCACTGCGCTGGCCAAGGGCAGGATGCCGCCGCCGCCCACGCCCTGGATCGCGCGGCCGAGCAGGATGCCCCAGTAGCTCGGGGCGACGGCCACGACGAGCGAGCCGAGCGCGAAGATCGTGATGCAGGCCAGATAGACCGGCCGGCGGCCATGGCGGTCGCCGAGGTTGGCCATCAGCGCCGTGGCCGGCAGGGCGAACAGGATGAACACCGTCGTCACCAGGCCGGCCGCGCGATGGTCGAGCGCAAAGGCCTCGCGCAACGCCGGGATCACCGGCGCGACGACCGCGGTGTCGAGCGCGGCCAGAAACACGCCGGCGAAGAGCACCGCCATCAGGCCGCGCGGCGCCGCAGCACCGCCCGGCGTCGCCACTGCCGACATCGAAAGACTCCGAACCCCGGCCCGCCCATGGAGCCGCGCTGCGGGCATTGTAGGGAGCGGCACTGTGCCGCGTGGCCGCGTGGTCGCGTGGCCGCGACGCCCTGGCCGCGTCGCGACAGCCGCGCGCAGCGCGCCGCCGCAGCCCGCGCCGGTCGCCGCTGCGGCATCGGCACGGTCGGTGGGCGGCCTGCCTGGCCCTGGGCCGCCGGCAGCACGCGGATCTGCGACGATGGCGGCTGCCGCTGCGCCCCACGCGCCGCGGCGATCTGCATGAACGCCGCCGGATCGCCCTTGCTCCCGCCCGCACTCGAAGCGCTGCTTGCGCGCCGCTCGCTCGGCGTCAAGCACCTGGTCGAACCGGGGCCCGACGACGCCGCGCTCGCGGCGATGGCCGCGGCGGCGCTGCGCGCGCCCGACCACGCCGAGCTCGTGCCGTACCGGCTGCGCGTGGTGCGCGGCGACGCGCGCCGGCGTCTGGCCCGGCTGTTCGAGCAGGCCGCGCGCGACGCCGGCAAGGACGGGGCGGCGGCCGGCGTCGACGCCGAGCGCGCGCTGCGCGCACCGGTGACGGTGGCGGTGCTGGCGCGCATCGACCTCGGGCACCCGCTCGTGCCGGCGCACGAGCAGTGGATCGCACTCGGCGCTGCGCTGGCCAACTTCCTCAACGCCGCGCAGGCGCTGGGCTACGCCGGCAAGATGCTGAGCGGCGCCAAGGTGCGCCACGCGGCCCTGCAGGCGGCGTTCTGCGCGCCCGGCGAGACCCTGGTCGGTTGGGTCGCGCTCGGCACCGCTGCATCGCCGGCACAGCCCGGCGGCGCCAGGCAGCCGCGCCGCGCGAAGGCCGCGCCCGCCGACATCCTGGCGTCGTGGTCGTGATGAAGCAGCGCGCGCGTTGGGTCCGGCTGCAGTACCGCTTCGAGTCCGCCGCGGCCGATGCCGGCATCGAGGGGCGCGCCGCCGCGCAGCAGGGCGCCGAGCTGCGCAATCCGCTGTTCGACCTGCTCGGCGCCCTGCACGAACAGGGTTCGATCCAGCGCGCGGCGCGCGCCAGCGGCGTGTCGTACCGGCACTACTGGGGCGCGCTGAAGCAGTGGGAAGAGGTGCTCGGCCAGCCGCTGGTGACCTGGACCCAGGGCCAGCCGGCACGTCTGACGCCGTTCGCCACGCGGCTGCTCTGGGCCGAGACGCGCGCGCGCACGAGGCTCGCGCCGCACATCGAGGCACTGCGCGTGGAGCTCGCGCGCGTTCTCGACGAGGCGCTCGACGGCGGGCAGCCGCTGCTCACGGTGTTCGCCAGTCACGACCTCGCGCTGCCGCGCCTGCGCGACCTGGCCGCGGCGCAGCACCGGCTGCACCTCGAGCTGCGCTTCGCGGGCAGCGTCGACGCGCTGCATGCGCTCGCCGCCGGGCGCTGCACGGTGGCCGGCTTCCACGTGCCCGACGGCGCGGGAGCGCGCACGCTGTTCGCGCGTCGGCTCAAGCCCTTGCTCGAGCCCGGCCGGCACAAGTTGCTGGGCTGTGCACGCCGCGTCCAGGGCCTGATGGCGGCCGCGGGCAACCCGCTCGCCGTGCACACGCTCGCGGACGCGGCGGCGGCGGTGGCGCAGGGCGCGCGCTTCGTGCCGCGCCAGGGCGGCTCGGGCACGCGGCTGCTGCTGGATCATCTGGGCGCAGCCGAAGGCGTCGACGTGGCGCGCCTGATCGGCACCGTGCACGCCGAGGACAGCCACCTCGCGGTGGCGGCCGCGGTGGCGAGCGGACACGCCGAGATCGGGCTGGGCATCGAGGCGGCGGCGCGCGAATTCGGGCTCGACTTCGTGCCGCTGGTGCAGGAGCAGTACTTCCTGTGCTGCCTGCGCGATGCGCTGGACGCGCCGCCGGTGCAGGCGCTGCGCGCAGTTCTGTCCAGCGCCGCCTGGCGCGCGGCGCTGGCCGATCTGCCCGGCTACGCCGCCGACGGCAGTGGCGACGTGCTCGCGCTCACCAAGGCACTGCCGTGGTGGCGCTTCCGGCGCGCCAAGAAGGCGCGTGCACCGGCGCGGACATGAATCGTGGCGACGCGATGCCTGTTGCCCCGGGTCGGGCCGTCGAACCCGGCCTGTCGCGCTGCAGGCCGCGCGGCGCGTGCGGGACACGCGCCGCTCTTCGGCAGGCGAGCGGGCCTGCGCAGGCAGGCCCGCACTTCCTGCCTCAGCGGGCGCGCGGCTCGAGCGTGCGCAGCTCGTCGGAGGTGTTGGCGTTGAAGAAGGCGAGCGCGTCGTCGAAGACGACTTGCACGCAGCGGTGGCGCGCGGTCCAGCGGTCGATCTTGCGCTCGCCGGCCTGCAGGAACGCCGTCAGGCTCTCGATCAGCGTCGTGTGCAGCAGGCAGAACACCGGCTGCAGCTGCAGCGCGCCGTCGGGCTCGCGTGTGGCGGCCATCGCGATCTCGGCGTCTTCGCGCGCCAGCGCCTCGGCCAGCCGCGCCACGAGGTCGGTAGGGAAGTTCGGCGTGTCGCAGGGCACGGTCACGAGGTACGGCGTCGTCGCGTGTTCGAGTCCGGCCAGCAGTCCGACGAGCGGGCCGGGGTAGTCGGGCAGGGGATCGGGCCAGACGGGCACGCCCATCGCCTCGTAGGCGGCGAGGTTGCGGTTGGCGTTGACGAGCATCGCTCCGACCTGGGGCGTGAGGCGCAGCAGCGCATGCATGACCAGAGGCATGCCGAGGTGCGGCTGCAGGCCCTTGTCGACCCCGCCCATGCGGCTGCCGCGCCCGCCGGCGAGCACGAGGCCGGTGATGTCCTCGCGTGCGATGGCAGGCGCACCGTTCGGCCTGAGGCGAGGGGCGCTCGTCATGCGTCGAGCAGGTCGAAGCCCTGGGCTTCCACCTGCACGAAGGCGCGCGTCATCGCCGCCACCGCGCGCCAGGTGCGCGCGCCCGGATGCGTCTCGACGGTGTCGCACAGGCGCTCGACCCAGGGCTGCAGGTGGGCGCGGAAGAAGCGCCGCTGCTGCGCCAGGGTGCAGCGCGACGCGTCGTCGCCGGCGATCAGCCAGCGCATGACCTCGAACAGGTAGGCGATGTGGTCCTCGGTCTCGAGCGCCGCGGCATCGCGCGTCAGTCCGAGCGCCGCGAGATCGGCGCGCAGCGCGGCCAGCGGCCGCTCGTTGAGGAAGCCGCTCTGGTGATAGGAGCCGTAGGCCAGGATCTCGGGCTTGCCCACGCCGTGGAAGAGCGCCTCGTGCTCGGCAGCGGCTGCCGCCGGCGTGACGCGGCGCAGTTCGGCCACCAGCGATTCCCAGGGCGCGTGCAGATGCCCGCCGCGCTCGGGCGGCTCGGTTGCGGCAACGCGGAACTGCTCGAGCAGCGCGGCGTCCGGCGCAGCCAACCACAGCCGCGCGAGCAGGCCGTAGAGCTCGGCGCGCGCCAGTTCCTCGGCGTCGTCGGCGTCGGTCAGGGGGAGCGGTGTCGCGGGCATGGCTGCGGGCGGATTCTCAGCGAACGCAGACAAGGGTCGAAGACTGCATGACTCGCATGGGCTCTCCTTCGAAGATGCCGGGTCGGCTGGCGGGGTCTCGTTGCTTTCGACGAACAAGAAATGCGAACGCTGGCTTCATGACCAACTCGTGCAATTCCTTCGCGAGCGCCTGCCCCGCGCGCGGCCGGGTTGCTCAAAGGTCGGTGATGCGCACCTCGTCGCTGCCGCTGTGCAGATCGACGACGCGGCAGTCGCCGCACATTTTCAGGCGTTCGGCGCGCGCGCCCGCAAAGGCCGCGTGGCCGGCCAGCCTGGCGATCATCGTCTGCACGCCGCGCAGCGTGCCGAAGGGTTTGCCGCAGCGCACGCAGCGCCAGGGTTCCATCTCGGCCAGCACGCGCTGGTCGCGCCGCGCCCGGCCGGCCCCGGCGAGCAGCAAACGCGGCACGAGCGTGATCGCGTCCTCCGGGCAGGTGGCCGCACACAGGCCGCACTGCACGCAGTTCTTCTCCACGAAGCGAAGCTGCGGCCGCTCGGCGTTGTCGAGCAGCGCCGCGGCCGGACAGGCGCCGACGCAGCTCATGCACAGCGTGCACTTGTCCTGCGCCACCTGCACCGCGCCGAACGGTGCGCCGGCGGCGGGCAGCGCGAGCGCGTCGGGCAGCGGCGCGGCGTGCGCGCGCGCCGCGGTCTGAGCCAGCAGGTGCTCGAGGGCCAATTCGAGCGTGGCACGCTTGTCGGCTTGCACGGCGAAGGCGGCGGCCTTCGCGACGCCCTGCGCAGCGGGTGCGCGCAGCGCCTGGTCGAGCGCTGCGAGGTCGCGCGCGTCGCGCGCCTCGAGGAGCCGCAGGTGCCGGCCGGCGTAGCCCAGACCGGCGAGGATCGCCTGCGCCACCGCCATCTGCTCGCGCAGCGCGTCGCGGTACTCGGGCGCCTCCTCGTCGGTGGCGAGCACCCAGACCTGGGAAGCGCCCTGCGCGATGGCGGCCAGCCACAGGTCCAGGCCGACGCTGGCCGTGTGCCAGACGGCCAGCGGCAGCACACGCGCCGGCACGCCGTGCACGCCGGCGTCGACGCGCGCGGCGCGCCCGAGCTCGTCGAGCAGGCGCTGGCCGGCGCCTTCGCTGTGCACGAGCAGCGCCGCATCGCGGCCGCCGGCGCGCGCGTAGGCGTCGAGCTGGACGCGCAGGCGCCGGCCCTGGTCGGCGGTGCCGGGATAGGCGTAGGCCATGGCGCCGCTCGGGCACACCGTGGTGCATGCGCCGCAGCCCACGCACAGGTGCGGCTCGACGATCACGCCGCCGGCGGCCTCGCTGCGGGTGCGGCCCTTGCGCGTGGCGTCGCTGCGCAGCGCGCGCGCCGAGCAGACCTCGATGCAGGCGCTGCAGCCGATGCGCTCGTTGCGGCTGTGCGCGCACAGGCGACCCTGGTAGCGCAGGAAGCGCGGCTTGTCGAATGCGCCGCGCAGGCCGCGCAGCCGAAGCACGGCGGCCGCCAGCGCACGCTCGTCGTGCCCCGGGTGGGCATAGCCCTGCGGCGGCTGGTGCATCGTGAACGCCGCCTCGTCGCGCAGGTCGAGAACGAGGTCGAAGCGGCCTTCGTGGCGCAGCGGTGCGCGCTCGAAGTCGATGGCGCCGGCGGCGTCGCAGGCGCGCACGCAGGCGCGGTGCGCACGGCAGACCGTGAGGTCGATCTGGTAGTCCAGGCCGATCGCGCCTTCGGGGCAGGCGACCAGGCAGGCGTTGCAGCGCGTGCACAGGTCGAGGTCGATCGGGTTGGCGCTCTCCCACTCGACCTCGAAGCTGCCGAGCCAGCCGGCGAGGCGCAGCAGCCGGCCGTGCTGTGTGGCGCGTTCGTGGCGCTGCGCAAGCGCGCCATGGCCTTGCGTGACGAGCACGCTGACCTCGAGCCCGCCATCGCCGTCTTCGAGCAGCCGGGCGGCACGTTCGGCAGCCTCGGCCTCGCCGATGACGAGGCAGCGTCCGCCCGAGGCGTAGCTCACCGTGGCCACCGGATCGGGCGCCGGCAGCTGCGCTGCGGCGATCAGCGCCGCGAACTTGGGCGTCGCGGTGTGGGCGTCGCGCGACCAGCCGCCGGTTTCGCGCAGGTTGACGAAGCGGATCGGCCGCTCGGCGACGCCGGCCGCGCCCTCGGTCTGCGCGTTGAGCTCGAGGAACAGGCGCTGCTCCTGCGTGCAGGCGACGAGCAGCTCCTCGCCGGCGGCGGCCGTGGCCCGCGCCGCGCGCTGGAAAGCGCCGGCCTCGCGCCGGCACAGCAGCGTGTGGGTGGTCTCGAGGCCCTCAGCGCTGGCCCCCGGCACCTGCCGCAGGGTCCGGGCCAGGGCCGCCGCGTCCAGGGGCATCGTGCGGTTGCAGTTGCACAGCAGCGTCTTCATGGCAGGAGGGACTCGCGGGCAAGGGGGCGTGAGGCGGGGCGGGACTGCCGGGTCGGGGGGCGTCGCATGGAGTGCCGCACGCGCGCGCGACGCTTGGTGCGACAGCGGCTGCGCCCGCCGATGTGGCGTCCGTGGGGATTGCGCCTGGGCCCTCGCCGTCGAACAAGCCGAGCAGGCTCGACTGCGCGAGCCGGCGCAGCATGCCCGGCGGCAGCGGGTCGGGCCGGCCGTAGTCGTCGATATAGGTGTCGAGGCCGTCCATCACGTTGAAGTGCGGATCGGCGAAGAGCTTCTTCAGCGCCGCGTTCCTCACCTCGGGCGCGACGTCGCGCACGACGAAGCGGGCGAAGTCGGCGTCGCGGCCCAGTGCGTCGACGTCGGCGAGCGTCGGCGGCGGGGCAGCGGGCTCCGGGCAGGACGCCTGCTGCGTGCCAGCGGCTTGCGCATCCACCGGCGCCGCTGCCGCCAGGGCTGCTGCTGCCTGGCCTGCTGACGTCTGGCCTGCTGACGTCTGGCCTGCTGACGTCTGGCCCGCTGACGCCTGGCCCGCTGACGCCTGCCCCGCTGACGCCTGGCCCGCTGACGCCTGCGTGAGTGCCGCGGCCGGCGCCGCGGCCGTGGTCGCCACGGGTGCCTCGGGCCAGGTCGCACCGGCCCGAGCGGCGGCCTTGCGGCGCGACCAACGGGCGAGAAAGGGCGCGTCGTCGGCCATTGGGCCTAGGAGCGCGGGCCGCAGAAATCCGGCCCCGCGCCGTGGCGAGTCGCGGTGCCGGGCAAGGCGCGCGCGAGGCGCGTGGTGCGTGCCGCGCAACAAGCGTGCAACACCGCCCGGCGCCGCGCATCGCCGCGGCCCGAAGGGTCGGCCCCGGCTGAAGGCCCATGCGGCGTTGCACCGCTGGCCCGGGCGTCCGGCCCGGGCTGCGCGCCGCGCCTTGCCTGGGCCTTCAGCCGGGGCCGACGCGGGGCTGGGTTTCTGCCGCCCATGCTCCTATTGAGATTTCCGTAAATCATGACAACCGCTGACACGCTCATGCGTTGTACCGATACTTTGCAAGGATTGGGTGCGGCGCATGGGGATGAAGCGATTGGACGAGTCGGTACGGCGGCGAGTGCG
>JADYZZ010000042.1 GCA_020852865.1 Rubrivivax sp. | reverse complement strand
TCCCACCCCGACGCCGGCAAGACCACGCTCACCGAGAAGCTGCTGCTGTTCTCGGGCGCGATCCAGATCGCCGGCAGCGTGAAGGCACGCAAGGCCAGCCGCCACGCCACCAGCGACTGGATGGAGATCGAGAAGCAGCGCGGCATCTCGGTGGCCAGCTCGGTGATGCAGATGGAGTACCGCGGCTGCGTCATTAACCTGCTCGACACGCCCGGCCACCAGGACTTCAGCGAGGACACCTACCGCGTGCTCACCGCCGTCGACGCGGCGTTGATGGTGATCGACGCGGGCAACGGCGTCGAGCCGCAGACGCGCCGCCTGCTGCAGGTGTGCCGCGCGCGCGCCACACCCATCCTCACCTTCGTCAACAAGATGGACCGCGAGGTCAAGGCGCCGCTGGACCTGTTCGACGAGATCGAGCGCGAGCTCGGCATGAGCGTCGTGCCCTTCACCTGGCCGGTGGGCATGGGCAAGAGCTTCGGCGGCGTGCTCGACCTGCGGCGCGACCAGATGCGCGTCTTCACGCCCGGAGCCGAGCGCGCCGGCGGCGCCGACGAGATCGTCGAGGGCATCGCCAACCCGGCGCTCGAAGCGCGCTTCGGCGTCGACTACGACCACGCCGCAGGCGAGGTCGCGCTGGTGCGCGAGGCGGCGCCCGCATTCGACGCAGCCGAGTTCCTCGCCGGGCGCCAGACGCCGATGTTCTTCGGTTCGGCGATCAACAATTTCGGCGTGCAGGAGGTGCTCGACGCGCTCGTCGAGCTGGCGCCGCCGCCCGGCCCCAAGGCCGCGATCCAGCGCACGGTGCAGCCGACCGAGGAGAAGTTCAGCGGCGTCGTGTTCAAGATCCAGGCCAACATGGACCCGGCGCACCGCGACCGCATCGCCTTCCTGCGCGTGGCCAGCGGGCACTTCGCGCGCGGCATGCGGCTCAAGGTCGTGCGCTCGGGCAAGGAGCTGCGGCCCAACTCGGTGGTGAGCTTTCTCAGCCAGCGCCGCGAGCTGCTCGACGAGGCCTACGCCGGCGACATCATCGGCATCCCCAACCACGGCGTGCTGCAGCTGGGCGACACGCTCACCGAGGGCGAAGCGCTGCAGTTCACCGGGCTGCCCTTCTTCGCACCCGAGATGTTCCGCTCGGTCGAGCTGGCCGATCCGCTCAAGACCAAGCAGCTCAGAGCCGGCCTCACGCAGCTCGGTGAAGAGGGCGCGATCCAGGTCTTCCGCCCGGTCGCCGGCGGCGCGCTGCTGCTGGGTGCCGTCGGCCAGCTCCAGTTCGACGTCGTGGCACACCGCCTCGAGCACGAATACGGCGTCAAGGCGCGCGTCCTGCCCGCGCGCTACAACGTCGCGCGCTGGGTCACCTGCGACAGCGGCGCGGGCGCGGCCGCCGACGAGCGCGAGCTCGAGCGCTTCATCGACGGCAATTCGCACCGCGTCGCGCTCGACGCGGTGGACGCACCCTGCGTGCTGCTCGAATACGCCGGCGAGCTGCGCGCGATGCAGGAGAACTGGCCCAAGATCAGGTTCCACGCGCTGCGCGAGCATGCCGGGCTGGTATTCCACAAGCAGCTGGAGGGGTGAGGGCGATCAGGGCGAAGGCGCGGGCGGGAGGGCTTGCAGCAGCGTCTTCAACGCGCCGATCAGCGCGGGCACATCGGCGGTCGCGATGGACCGGGCGACCGAATCGTCGGTGCCTCGATAGACATGCATCAGGCGATTGCGCGTTCCCACGATCTTGCGCCACGGGATATCCGGCGCCTGCGCGCGGAGGCGTCGGGCACGCGCGTCGCGGTCTCGCCGATCAGCGTCAGCTTGCGCAGCGTGGCGTCCATGCGCATCGGGTCGGCCTGCCAAGAGGCCAGCGTCTGGCCCCGCGTGTAGGCAATCACCGCCTCGGAGAACTCCGGCATGTCCTCCAGGTACAGGCGGTGGTCGCGCTCAAACGGCGATGGCGTCGCGCTCGACATAAGGTCGCAGCCGTTCGCGCAGGGCCGTCTCGCTCACCACGTCCGCCGGGCGGCCGAGCAGGTCTTCCAGGTAGAACTGGACGCCGAAGTACTGGTCGGCCGTGGGCGCGCCGCCGAAGCGGACCAGGACGTCCACATCGCTGTCCTCGCGCGCCGTGCCGCGCGCGAAGCTGCCGAACAGCGCGAGCCGCTGCACGCCGAAGCGCTCGGCGAGCAGCGGCTTGTGCTCGCCCAGCAGGCGGAGGACTTGCTCGCGGTCCATGGCCGCATCATGCCCCAACGCCCGCGGCGCGCGCCACGGAACTCAATTCGCAGCTTCCGCGCCGAATCCGGGCAGCGCGCCTTGCGGTGCCGCTCGCGCCGGCGAATGACCTTCGGGAAAGAAGGCGCCTGACGCTTCCAGCGCTTGCTGGGTGAGCAGCGGCCCGGCGCAGATGCGGGCCAGAAGGTCGGCGGCCTGGGGCTCCAGCTCCACCAGCAGGCCCAGCACGTTGAGCACGTTCAGCAGCTCGGTGGCGTACTCGGCCAGCCAGTGATCGGGCTGGATGTCGCCCAGCGGCGAGGCCTTGCGGCGGTCGCCGATGAGGGGCCGCTCGCGGTGCTTGCGCCGGTAGCTGAACCATTGCACCAGCACCTGCTTGCCCGACACCTCGTAGCGCCACACCTGCGGCGGAACCGGCTCGATGCAGCCGGTGCCCACGATCAGTCGCTGCTTGGCGTCGTCGTAGGCCAGCTGGTCCGGCATGCCTTCGGGGGCGCTCGGAATCGCGCCCGCGGCGGGCACGCGCGGCCGGCGCTCGGGCGCAAGACGCGGCGCATCGGCGGGCCGTCCGTGGCTCGGGTCGGCAAACCGCTCACCGAAGGTGTGCAACCACACCACGCGGCGCCCGAGTTCCACCGCCTCGTCGAACAAGGCGGCGTCGGCGGTGAGCGGGATGCGCAGGCCCGGCGTGCCCAGGTCGGCACGGAAGCGTTCGACATAGCCGGGGTGGGCGCCCACGGCGGCGATGTCGGCCAGCATGTCCTCGGCACCTGGCGCTCGCCCGAGCGTCTCGGTCCAGTGCGAGAGCAGCGGCCCGCGAATGCTGGAGCTGAGGCCGTCCGCGTCGGCCCATGACGGGAACGTCCGGCCGCCACGTCCGCTGTAGTGGTGCAAGTCCGGTATCAGAGCCGAAAGCGTGAGCGATGGAGCGGATGACGGAGCGCGATCGTGGGGCGCGGTCAGGAAGACTTGGCGCGCGCCCCGTGCGCGCCACAGTTCTGGATTCGGCTGATTGATGACGCGCGCATCGGGGAGGACCCACTGTCGATCGAACGACCGATACGCGTAGAGCACAGGCGCCACGTCCTCGACTTCTTCGGCGACGGATCGCGTCTTCTCCGGGAAGCCGAAGAGCGGCTTGCCGGGCGGCTTGGACGCGAACTTGTCACCCAGCTCGCCGCCGCGCAGGTGCGGATGGACGAGCATCTCTTTGTCGTCCTTCCTGGCCGCAAGCGGGCGCCGCCATCGCCGCCTCAACGACTCCGCATCGGGCGCAATCACCCAGGTGCGGCCCGGCATCACGCCAGACCCGTTGTAGTCGAACAGGTCCATGCGGACCACGAAGAAGTCGTCGCTGCCGTCGCCCACCGCACGCCCGATCGACCGGCCGTAGGTCAGCGTGCGCTCCTCGATGCGCGTGCCGGTGCGCTCGTTGTCGGGCTGCCAGTTGATGAGCTCGCGCGGGCGGCCGCCGTCTGCGTCGACGGCGAAGGTGCCGGCGTGGTCGCGGCGGATCACCGCCCCGGGCTCGCGCGCCTCGTACACCGAGCGCTTGTCGTTGACCCGGGCCACGCGCGCGACATTGGCGTCGCTGGACGAGGCGATGCCTTTGGGCGCGCCGCGGGCGAAGTCGGACACGGCCCGCCGCATGCGCCGTGACGCGTTGGGCAGCAGCAGCGCGATGCGCTGGTTGTCGGGCGAGACGACGACGCCGCGCAACGCCGTACCGCCCGCGAAGGCGGCCGGCGGCTGCAGGTTGTCGGCTGCCGCGGCGGGGGGCGCGGCGACGAGTGCGGTGGTGAGCGCCGCCGATGCACCGATGCGATGGCACCACGACGGCCGACCCCGCATGCGCGCTCCCTCCGCGGCCCCGCCGCGCCTGTCCCTGCGGCCAGTGCAGGCGCGGCGGCGCGCTTCCGCATAATCGACTCCCGTGAGCCCCGCCACCGCCACGCCCGAGCCGAGGCCGGGGGACCAGCCTTCGCGCCTGGCGCTGTACCTCGAACTCATCCGCTGGGACCGTCCGGCGGGCTGGCTGCTGCTGCTGTGGCCGACGCTGAGCGCGCTGTGGATCGCCGCCGACGGCTGGCCCGGCTGGCACCTGGTGCTGGTGTTCGTGCTCGGCACGATCCTCATGCGCAGCGCCGGCTGCTGCTACAACGACGTCGTCGACCGCGAGTTCGACCGGCATGTGCGGCGCACCGCTGCGCGCCCGGTGACCAGCGGCGCGGTCTCGGTGGCCGAGGCGCTCGCGCTGGGCGCGCTGCTCGCGCTCGGCGCGTTCGCGCTCGTGCTCAGCACCAATCCGCCGACGATCCTGCTGTCCTTCCTCGGCATCGCCGTGACGCTGGTCTATCCCTGGGCCAAGCGCTTCGTCTCGATGCCGCAGGCGGTGCTCGGCGTGGCCTTCAGCTTCGGCATCCCGATGGCGTTCGCGGCGGCGCTGGGTGGACTGGAATGGAGTCTCGGCGCGGTGCCGCCGCTGGCGCTGGCGCTGCTGGCGAGCAACCTGTTCTGGGTGCTCGCCTACGACACCGAGTACGCGATGGTCGACCGCGACGACGATCTGAAGATCGGCATGAAGACCAGCGCCATCACGCTCGGCCGCCACGACGTCGCCGCGGTGATGCTGTTCTACGCGCTGCACCTGGCGAGCTGGGCGCTGCTCGGCCGTCTGTTCGGGCTGGGCGGCTGGTTCCTGCTCGGCGTGGCCGCCGCCGCGGCGCAGGCGCTGCGGCACTATTTCCTCATCCGTGCGCGCACGCGCGCGGGCTGCTTCAAGGCCTTCCGGCTCAACCACTGGCTCGGCTTCGCGCTCTTCGCGGGAACGGCGCTGGACCTGGCGCTGCGCTGAGCAGGCTCTGCCCGCGCTTCGATGCGCGCGCGCGGCGCGGCCGGGTTCCCCGCTGCGGACCGCCCAGGGGCGTGGGCCGCCCCTCGCGGCGCCGGCGGCTCAGCGGCCGAGTTCCTCCGCGCGCGCGCGCGCCGCGTGCAGCGCCTTCACGAAGGCCGCTTTCACGCCGTCGGCGTCGAGCGAGGCGATGGCTGCGTGCGTCGTGCCGCCCCTGGAGGTGACGCGCGCACGCAGCGCGTCGGGAGGCTCGTCCGACTGCATCGCCAGCGCCGCCGCGCCGGCGAAGGTCTCCTGCGCCAGCCGCCGCGCCTGCGCGCTCGGCAGGCCCATCTCGGCGCCGGCTTGCATCATCGCTTCGATGAAGTAGAACACATAGGCGGGTCCGGAACTCGACAGGGCCGTCACGGCGTCCAGGTCCTCTTCGCGCGCCACCCAGAGCGTCGAGCCGGTCGGCGCGAACAGGGCCTCGACGGCGGCGCGCTCGGCCTGGCCGACCGCCGCGCGCGCGTGCAGGCCGGTGATGCCGCGTCCGATGAGCGCCGGCGTGTTGGGCATCGCGCGCACGACCCGCCCGCTGCCGCTGCAGCGCACGATCGCCTCGCTGCGCATGCCTGCCATCACCGACACCTGGAGTGCGCCGGCCACGAAGGGAGCGCAAGGCGGCGCCGCCTCGGCGAAGCTCTGCGGCTTGACGGCCCACACCACCATGCCGGCCGCGGCCAGCCGCGCGTCGGCTGCCGGCAGCGCCGCAACGCCGAAGTCGCGCATCAGCTTGTCGCGCTGGGCCTCGAAGGGTTCGACGACGACGATGTCGCCCGCCGCATGCCCGCCGCGCCTGAGGCCGCCGATCAGCGCCGAGGCCATGTTGCCCCCCCCGATGAAGGCGATCGCCGTTCCAGGATCCATCGTGTCCGCGCTCCTTGCCAGCCCAGTGTAGCGAGGCGTGGCGGCTGCTTGCCCGCGCTGCCCGTGGGTGCCGCTTGCCCGCGCTGCTTGCCCCCTGGCGCGCACCCGCGTGCCGCCCCCGTCTGCGCCAGGGCCGGCAGCGCGCGAACTGCCGGCGCGGCCGCCTTGCGTGCGCCCTGCGGGCGCGGTCGACTCGGGCGAAAATAGGAATATGAGTGCCACCCCGCCCCGCAACCCCTTCGCCGCCCACGACCCCTACGCCGCCGTCACCACGACGACACCCGCCGCGCCGGCGCCCGGCGCCGCCGAGCTGGTGATCGACGTCACCGAGGCCGACTTCGAGCACCAGGTGCTCGAGCGCTCGCTCGACGTGCCGGTGCTGCTCGACTGCTGGGCGCCGTGGTGCGGACCCTGCCGCTCGCTCGGGCCCACGCTCGAGAAGCTCGCCCAGGCCTACGGCGGGCGCTTCATCCTCGCCAAGATCAACACCGACGAGGCGCCCAACCTGTCGGCGGCGCTGCGCATCCGCAGCATTCCGCTGGTGGTGCTGTTTGTCGGCGGCCGGCCGCTCGACCAGTTCGTCGGCGCGCTGCCCGAGGGGCAGATCCGGCAGTTCCTCGACAAGCACCTCGGCCCGGCCGAGCCGCAGGCCTCCCCGCTGGAAACGCTGCGCCAGGCCGCCGCCGAGTCACTGGCGCAGGGCCGCGCCGACGAGGCCGAGCAGCTCTGGCAGGAAGCGCTGTCCCTGGATCCCGGCCACGTCGAGACGCAGCAGGATCTGGCCGAGCGCTGGATCGCGCGCGGCGAACTCGACGCGGCGGCCGAACTGCTCGGCCGCGTCGCGGCGCCGGCGCGCGGCGAGCGCTTCGCAACGCTGGAAAAGCGCATCGAGATGGCACGCCACCGGCCAGCTGGCGACCCGCAGAAGTTGCGCGAGCGCATCGCCGCCAACCCCAAGGACTTCGAGGCGCGCTTCGGGCTGGCCGCCCTGCTCGCGCACGACGGCAATTTCGACGCCGCCTTCGAGCAGCTGCTCGAAGTGGTCCTGCGCGACCGCGGCGAGCAGCGCGAGGCGGCGCGCAAGCAGCTCGTCGAGTGGTTCGCCCTCTGCCCCGACGCCGAGGCGGTGGGCCGCGGCCGGCGCTATCTCGGGATGTATCTCAACTGAGCGCCCGCGGGTCGGGGCTGCGCCCGGCGTGCCCCCGTGCGGGACCGGGCAGGGCAGCACCGCCGCAATGGCCCGGGAGCTCGGGCGGGCGATCCGCCCCGGGCGCGCCGACCGCCGCACGGCGCGCCCGCGCGCCGAAGACGGCCGAGCCCACGCGCACCAGCGTGGCGCCCTCGAGCACGGCGGCCTCGAGGTCGGCGCTCATGCCCATCGACAGCGTGTCGACGGCCAGGCCTTGCCCGCGCAGCGCCGCCAGCAGCGTCGCCAGGCGTCGGTGCGGCGCGCGCTGCGCCTCGCGCCCGGCGGCAGGCTCCGGGATCGCCATCAGCCCGCGCAGCCGCACGCGCGCGGCGGGCAGCGCAGCCACCGCGTGCGCCAGCGCCGGCAACTCGGCAGGCGCCACGCCGCTCTTGCTTGCCTCGCCGCTGACGTTGACCTGCAGGCACAGCTGGAGCGGCGGCAGCCCGGGCGGCCGCTGCTCGGCCAGCCGCTGGGCGATCTTCAGCCGGTCGACCGAGTGCACCCAGTCGAACTGCGCGGCGACCGCGCGCGTCTTGTTGCCCTGCAGCGGGCCGATCAGGTGCCACTCGAGCGTGGCGCGCAGGTCCGCCAGCGCCTCGATCTTGGCCAGCGCCTCCTGCACGTAGTTCTCACCGAAGGCCTGCTGGCCGGCGGCGTGCGCCTCGCGCACGCTCGGCGCAGCGAAGGTCTTGCTCACCGCCAGCAGCGTCACGCCGCTCGCGGCCTGCCCGGCCGGCGGTACGCGCGTGAAGATGTTGGCATCGCGCCCGGCCAGGATGCAGGCCGCCGCGATCCGCCGCTTCACTTCTTGCAGCTTGCTTCCGATGCTGCCCATAATGCCCCGAGCTTAACGGGGCGCCGCCGCGCATGCCGCTGCTCCGCGCGCCGCGGGGGTCTTACGTGTCCGGGCCGGCCGGAGCGACCCGGGTGCAGCGCCTCAACCCCGGACCCGCATGGACATCACCCAACTGCTGGCCTTCTCGGTCAAGAACAAGGCCTCGGACCTGCATCTGTCGGCGGGCCTGCCGCCGATGATCCGGGTGCACGGCGACGTGCGGCGCATCAACGTCGAAGCGCTGGACCACAAGTCGGTCCACGCCATGGTGTACGACATCATGAACGACGCCCAGCGCAAGCACTACGAGGACACGCTCGAGTGCGACTTCAGCTTCGAGATCCAGGGTCTGGCGCGCTTTCGCGTCAACGCCTTCAACCAGAACCGCGGCGCCGGCGCCGTGTTCCGCACGATCCCGAGCAAGATCCTCACGCTCGAGCAGCTCGGCGCGCCCAAGGTCTTCGCCGATCTCGCGCTCAAGCCGCGCGGCCTCGTGCTGGTGACCGGCCCCACCGGTTCGGGCAAGAGCACCACGCTGGCGGCGATGGTCAACCACCTCAACGAGAGCGAATACGGCCACGTGCTCACGGTGGAGGATCCGATCGAGTTCGTGCACGAGAGCAAGAAGTGCCTGATCAACCAGCGCGAGGTGGGCCCGCATACGCTGTCGTTCGCCAACGCGCTGCGCTCGGCGCTGCGCGAGGACCCCGACGCCATCCTGGTAGGGGAGATGCGCGACCTCGAAACGATCCGCCTCGCGCTCACCGCGGCCGAGACCGGCCACCTGGTGTTCGGCACGCTGCACACCTCGAGCGCAGCCAAGACGGTCGACCGCGTCGTCGACGTCTTCCCCGCCGCCGAGAAGGAGATGGTGCGCGCGATGCTGTCCGAATCGCTGGTGGCGGTGATCTCGCAGACCCTGTGCAAGCTCAAGGACGGCTCGGGGCGCGTCGCGGCGCACGAGATCATGCTCGGCACGAGCGCGATCAAGAACCTGATCCGCGAGAACAAGATCGCCCAGATGTACTCGAGCATCCAGACCGGCCAGAGCCTGGGCATGCAGACGCTCGATCAGAACCTCGCCGAGCTCGTGCGGCGCAACCTGGTCAGCCCGGCCGAGGCGCGCGCCAAGGCCAAGATCCCCGAGAACTTCCCAGGGTGAGCTGAACGATGGAACGCGACCAGGCCTCGAAGTTCGTCAACGACCTGCTGCGCCTGCTCGTCACGCGCAACGGCTCGGACCTGTTCCTCACGGCCGACTTCCCGCCGGCGATCAAGGTCGACGGCAAGATCACCAAGGTCAGTCCGCAGCCGCTCACCGGCCAGCACACCCTGCAGCTGGCGCGCTCGGTGATGA
>JADYZZ010000041.1 GCA_020852865.1 Rubrivivax sp. | reverse complement strand
GCCACCAGCGGGTGGCGCACGACGTCGGCGGCGGTGAAGTCGGTGAACGCGATGCCGCTGACCCGCGCGAGGATCTGCCGCGCCTCGACCAGGCCGCTCGGCTGGCCCTTGGGCAGGTCGATCTGGCTCACGTCGCCGGTGACGACGCAGCGGCTGCGGAACCCCATGCGCGTGAGGAACATCTTCATCTGCTCGCGCGTCGTGTTCTGCGCCTCGTCGAGGATGACGAAGGCGTGGTTCAGCGTGCGCCCGCGCATGAAGGCCAGCGGCGCGATCTCGATCTGCCCCTTCTCGAACGCCTTGCCGACGCGCTCGAAGCCCATCAGGTCGTACAGCGCGTCGTACAGCGGCCGCAGGTACGGGTCGACCTTCTGCGCCAGGTCGCCGGGCAGGAAGCCCAGGCGCTCGCCGGCCTCGACCGCCGGGCGCGTCAGCACGATGCGCTGCACGCCCTGGCGCTCGAGCGCATCGACGGCGCAGGCCACCGCGAGGAACGTCTTGCCGGTGCCCGCGGGGCCGATGCCGAACGTGATGTCGTGCGCCAGCATCTGGCGCAGGTACTGAACTTGATTCGGCGTGCGGCCGGCGAGGTCGGCGTGGCGCGTGTGCAGGACGATCGGGGCGTCGGCGGCCGGGGGGGGTTCGCTGCTGCCGGCGCGTGACCGCGCCGCCGGTTGCACCGCAGGCGCGGCGGCCTCGACGAGCGCCAGGCGCAGCCGCTCGTGGTCCAGCGGCCGCGCGGCCAGCTCGTGCAGCCGGTCGAGCAGCGCGGCGGCGCGCTGCACCGCGTCGCGCGCGCCTTCGATGCGGAAGTCGGCGTCGCGGCGGGCGATGCGCACCGCGAGGTGCTGCTCGATCTGGCGCAGGTGCGCGTCCAGCGGCCCGCAGAGGTTTGCGAGGCGGCGGCTGTCGGCGTTGGCGATGCGGTGGCGGCGGATCAAGGGCGGATCGGGTAGGGGGCGGGCTTGCGGGCGGTTGAGCGGCGCGCCTGCAGCGCCGGGGCGGCGAATTGTCGCAGTACGGCCCGCCGCGGCATTGGGGGCCCGCAGGCTGCGGCGGGCCGGGCTGCACAATGATCCGTTGACGAGATCGCCGCCCAAGCCCCATCGCGCAACCCCGCCGCTCGTCGCCCGTCACTCGCCCCCTTGACCTCCGCCCGCCCCGCCCTTCTCCTGCGGCTCGTCGCGTTCGCCTGGCTCGCCTGGCTCGGCCTGGCGATGACCGCCGCCGTGGCGCAGCCGCTCGACGAAAGCCCGGACGGCACGCAGGTCGTGCGCAGTGCCATCGCCGCCGTCGGCGACGGGCCCGAGTTCCCTGGCTTGCCGGTGCCGGTGCACGCGGTGACGCTGCCCGACGACTGGGCGAAGAGCCGCCCGGGCTTCCAGGGCGCGCTGTGGTACCGCGCGCAGTTCGACTATCGCCCTGACCGCGGCATCGACGGCGCCGCCGGCGCACCGGCGCCCGAGTTGCTGGCGCTGTTCATCGCGCGCGTGTGCTCGACCTACGAGGTGCGGCTGAACGGCCAGCTGGTGGCCAGCGGCGGGCGCCTGCGCGAGCCGATCTCCAACCACTGCGCGCGCCCGCAACTGGTGAACCTGCCGACGGTGCTGCTGCTGGCCGGCCGCAACGAGCTGGACATCAAGGTCGTCGGCCATCGGCTGGCCGAGGTCGGCTCGGCGCAGCGCGCCGGGGGCCTGTCGACGATGTGGGTCGGCCCGCACGCGGTGCTGGCGCCGCACCATGCGCGGCAGACGCTGTTGCAGGTGGGCTTCGCGCAGGGCGCCAGCGCGACGCTGCTGTTGATGGGCGGCTTCATGTTCGTGCTCGGCTACGTCAACCGGCGCGAGAGCCAGCTCGCCTACTTCGGCGCGTTGAGCGTCGGCCTGGCGTTGTTCGATGCGCGGCTGTGGCTGCGCGAAGGGCCGCTGTCGCACCGCGTCACCGAGTTCGTGCTGCTCGTGCTGCTGTCGTTCATCACCTGGGCGACGGTGCAGTTCCTGCTGCGCTCGCGCGGCCTCAGGCTGAAGCAGGCCGATGCCGGCCTGCCGGTGCAGTGTGCGCTGGTCGCGCTGTCACTGCTGGCTGCCGGGCCCGAGCGGCTGCACGTGCTGGCGCTGGTCTGGTACGCGGTGTTCACGCTCGAGATTGCCGCCGCCGCGGTGCTGCTGCTGAGGCAACCCGGCAGCGCCGAGACGCGCTGGGCGACCGCGCTGCTGCTCGGTGCGGCGATGCTCGCCGTGATTGCCGACACCACTGCCGGGCACGACGGCAGCGGCGTCGTGCCGGCGCTGCTGGCCTCGACCGCGCTACCGCTCGTCGTGCTCTTCATCGGCTTGCGCCTCGTGATGCAGCACGGCCGCGCCCGCCGCGAGGCCGAAGCGTCGCGCGCGCAGCTCGAGCGCAACCAGGTCGACCTCGAGCGGCGCGTGCGCGAGGCGACGCAGGAGATCGAGCGCAACATGCGCCAGATCTCCGATCACAAGATCGAGCAGGTCGCCGAGCGCGAGCGCAAGCGCATCGCCGCCGATCTGCACGACGACCTCGGCGCCAAGCTGCTGACGATCGTGCATACCAGCGAGTCCGACCGCATCAGCACGCTGGCGCGCGAGGCGCTCGAGGAGATGCGCCTGTCGGTGCGCGGCCTCACCGGCCGGCCGGTGCGCCTGGCCGACGCGATGGGCGACTGGCGCGCCGAGACGGTGGCGCGGCTGAACCAGGCCGGCATCGAAGGCGAGTGGAAGAGCCCGGACGAGGCGCCGCAGATGCTCAGCTCGCGCGCCTACGTGCAGTGCACGCGCATCCTGCGCGAGGCCACCAGCAACATCATCAAGCACAGCGGCGCGTCGCACTGCTCGATCACCTGCGCCACCGCCGACGGCGACTTCCAGCTCGTCATCCAGGACAACGGCGACGGCATCGCGCAGCAGGACGTCGACGCCCGGCTGGACAAGGGGCACGGCCTGGCGAGCATGAAGAACCGCGCCAAGCAGCTGCAGGGGCAGTGCCTCGTCGAATCGGGCCCGGGATACGGGACCGTGATCCGCCTCACGCTTCCGCTGGATCGCGCCACCACGCCCTCGTGAGTGCCGGAGGACGGCCGATAACATCGTCGTCAACCCCTCGCCCAGGTGCCGCCTCCCGCGGATGCGCGTGATGAAACATATCCTGCTGCTCGAAGACCTGCCCGAGATCCGCGCCTGGATGCGCAAGCTCGTGCTGCAGGTCTTTCCGGACGCCGTCATCAGCGAAAGCGCGCGCATCCAGGACGCGATGGCGCTGGTGGCGACGCAACGCTTCGACCTCGCGCTCGTCGACCTCGGCCTGCCCGATGGCAGCGGCGTCGACGTGGTGACCAAGCTGCGTGATCTGCAGCCCGAGGTGCAAAGCGTCATCGTCACGATCCACGACGACGACGAGCATCTGTTCCCGGCGCTGCAGGCCGGCGCCTTCGGCTACATCCTGAAGGAGCAGCCGCGCGAGCAGATCACCGAGCAGCTGCAACGCATCAGCCAGGGCGAGCCGCCGCTGTCACCCTCGATCGCGCGCCGCGTGATGGCCTACTTCACCGAGAAGGCCAAGCCGCAGGCGGCCAACCCGATGCCGCACGTGAGCCTGACCGACCGCGAAAGCGAAGTGCTGCTGCGCGTGGCCAAGGGCTACACGCTGCCCGAGATCGGCGTGCAGCTGGGCCTGAGCCGCCACACGATCGCCGACTACGTGAAGCAGATCTACCGCAAGCTCAACGTGAGCTCGCGCGCCGAGGCGGCGCTCGAGGCGCAGCGGCTGGGGCTCTTCAGGTAGCGCTCGGTCGCCGAATGCGCTTCGGGGGTCTCTATTTGACCCACTGGTTCATCTGGATGATCGGCAGCATGACCGCCAGCATGATCAGCACGACGACCAGGCCCATCACGACGATCAGGAGCGGCTCGATGATCGTCGCCGCCGACATCGCGCGGCGCTGCACCTCGGCGGATAGCTGATTCGACGCGCGGCCGAGCATCACCGGCAACTGGCCGGTCTGCTCACCCAGGCGCGCGAACATCGCCAGCAACCCCGGATAACGCGGCTTGGCTGCCAGCGCCGAGGCGAGCGAGGCACCCTCGCGCACCTGCACCAGCGCATCGAGCGCATCGGCGCGCATCGCGCGGTTGTTCACCGTCTCGGCCGCGGCCTGCAGCGCCTTCAGGATCGGCACGCCGGCGCCGGCCAGCATTGCCAGCGTGCCGCCGAAGCGCGCCGCGTTGTAGCCGCGCGCCAGCCGGCCGAAGAGCGGCAGACGCAGGAAGGCCGCGTCGGTGCTGCGCCGAAACGCCTCGTTGCGCCGCGCCGCGGCATAAGCGCCGGCGCCGCCGACCGCGAGCACCGCGACCGCCCAGCCCCAGTTGCGCACGAACGCCGACAGCCACAGCATCACCACCGTCAGCGTCGGCAGCGCGCGCTTGGAACTGGTGAAGACGTTGGCGATCTGCGGCACGACGTAGGTCATCAACACGATGACGATGAGCACCGCGACGATCGAGACGATGGCCGGGTACATCATCGCGCCGGTGACCTTGGCACGCAGCGCCTGGCGCTGCTCGAGGTCGTCGGCGAGCTTCTCGAGCACGGTGCCCAAGGCGCCGCTTTGCTCGCCGGCGGCGACGACCGCGCGGTAGACCTCGTCGAACTCGCGCGGCGCGGTGCCGAGCGCACGTGCGAACGGGCTGCCGGCGTTGACCTCGCTCTTCAGGTGCGCGACGAGTTCACGCTGGCGCGCATCCTCGGCCTCGTCGCCGAGTGCCGACAGCGCACGCTCGAGCGGCAGCCCGGCGGCGACGAGCCCGGCGAGCTGGCGCGTCCACACCGCCAGCGTCGTCGCGTTGAAGACGCGCCGCGACCAGCGCGAGAGCTTCGCGCCGCCGGCGGCGTCGTTGGCGGCCGCGCCCACCGGGTTGACCGCCAGCGGCACCAGCGAGCGCGAACGCAGCTGCGCGCGCGCCGCCTTCGCGTTGTCGGCCTCGAGCAGGCCGGACTGCGACTTGCCGGCTTCGTCGAGCGCTTCGAACTTGTAGGCGGGCATCGGTCAGCTTCTCGTCAATCGCCGGTCACGCGCAGAACCTCTTCGCGCGACGTGATGCCCTGCTCGATCAGGCGCTGCCCGTCCTCGCGCATCGACTTCAGGCCGTTGGCCTCGGCCTGCACAAAGAGCTGGTTCTCGGGCGCGCGGCGGTGGATCAGCTGGCTGAGCTTGTCCTCCACCGTCATCAGCTCGTAGACGCCGGTGCGGCCCTTGTAGCCGGTGTGCCCGCACTCGCCACAGCCTACGGGGTGCCACAGGCCATCGTCGGCCTGCCGCTTGCAGTGCGGGCACAACTTGCGCACGAGGCGCTGCGCCAGCGTGCCCAGCAGGCTCGAGCTGAGCAGAAACGGCTCGACGCCCATGTCCACCAGGCGCGTGACGCTGGAGACCGCGTCGTTCGTGTGCACGGTGGCCAGCACGAGGTGGCCGGTGAGGCTGGCCTGGATGGCGATCTGCGCCGTCTCGAAGTCGCGGATCTCGCCGATCATGATCACGTCCGGGTCCTGGCGCAGGATGGCGCGCAGCGCCTTCGCGAACGTCAGGTCGATCTTCGGGTTGACCTGCGTCTGACCGATGCCGGGCAGCTCGTACTCGACCGGGTCCTCGACCGTCAGCACGTTCGTCGTCGCGGTGTCGACGCGCTGCAGGCTCGCGTACAGCGTCGTCGTCTTGCCGCTGCCGGTGGGGCCGGTGACGAGCACGATGCCGTGCGGCTGCTGGATCAGGCGCGCGAAACCGGCGAGCACGTCGCCGCTCATGCCCAGGCCCTCGAGCGTGAACTTCGATTCGGTCTTGTCCAGCAGGCGCAGCACCGCGCGCTCGCCGTGCGCCGAAGGCAGCGTCGAGACGCGCACGTCGATGGCACGGCCGCCGATGCGCAGCGAGATGCGCCCGTCCTGCGGCAGGCGCTTCTCGGCGATGTCGAGCTCGGCCATGATCTTCAGGCGCGAGATCAGCGCCGCGTGCAGCGCGCGATTGGGCTGCACCACCTCGCGCAGGCTGCCGTCGACGCGGAATCGCACCGACGAGCTGCGCTCGTACGGCTCGATGTGGATGTCGCTCGCGCCGTCCTTCGCCGCCTGCGTGAGCAGCGCGTTGAGCATGCGGATGATCGGCGCGTCGTCGGCGGCTTCGAGCAGGTCTTCCACCGCCGGCAGGTCCTGCATCATGCGGCTCAGGTCGACGCCGCTTTCGACTTCGCCCATCACCGCGGCGGCGCTGCCCTCGCCGCCGGCGTAGGCCTCGGCGATGCGCTGGCCGAGGGTGCCTTCGGCCTCGCGCTCGAAGCGCCGCACGTCAAAGAGGCGCGTCACCTCGGCCAGCGCGGCCGACGGCGTGTTCTCGCCGGCCCACAGCACGAGTTGCTCGCCGTCGTCCTCGAGCAGCACGTGGTTGGCCTTCGCGAAGGGGTAAGGCAGCGGGTGGCGGGCTCCCATGGCGGATGCGCTCCTTGGTCGCTTGGCCGGACGCGCTCAGGGCGCCACCGGCTTGGCCGGCGTGCCCTCGTCGGGCACGACGTTCACCGGCGCCGGCTTCGACGGGCCGATGAACGGCGCGGAGTTGATCGGCAGCACGGCGCTGGGGGTGGGCTGTGCCTGCCGCTGCAGGCCGCGCATCTGCTCGTAGCGGTCGACCGAGAAGCGCGTGCTCGCGTCGGCATCGCGCATCACCACCGGGCGCAGAAAGACCATCAGGTTCGTGCGCCGGCGCGTGCGCGACTCGCTGCGGAAGAGGCCGCCGACGACCGGGATGTCGCCCAGCAGCGGCACCTTGCTGCGCGTCGTCTCGTAGCGGTCTTCGATGAGGCCGCCGAGCACGAGGATCTGGCCGTCGTCGACCGTCACCGTGCCTTCGATCGAGCGCTTCGTCGTCGACGGGCCGGCGTTGCTGGTGCCGGCGGCGACGTCGCTCTTGACGCTGCTTTGCTCCTGGAAGATGACCATGCGGATGGCGCCGTTCTCGCCGATCTGCGGCCGGATGCGCAGCGTGATGCCGACGTCCTTGCGCTCGATCGTCTGGAACGGGTTCGTCGTCGCGCCGCCGGTCTGCGTGAACTGGCCGGTGATGAACGGCACGTTCTCGCCGACGACGATCTTCGCCTCTTCGTTGTCCAGCGTGATCAGGTTCGGCGTGCTGACGACGTTGGTCGCCGTCTGCGACTGCAGCGCGCGCAGGATGCCGGCGAGCGAATAGACGCCGCCGTAGTTGCGCAACAGCGCGATGTTCAGCCCCTGGCCGATCTGCGCGATGGCGCTGGCCGGCTCGCCGGCGGCGGCCGCGCCGGTGATGCCGATGATGTTGCCGGTGGCACCGAAGTTGGTGCCGGTGGCCACGCCCCAGCGGTCGCCGCTCTGGCCGAGCAGGCCCTGCCACTGGAAGCCGAGGTCGACGCCGTCGGCGCCGTCGACCTCGACGATCATGCTCTCGATGTAGACCTGCGCGCGGCGCGTGTCGAGCTGGTCGATGAGCGCGCGCACCTGCCGGTACAGCGGCTCGGGCGCGGTGATGATCAGCGAATTGGTCGCCGGGTCGGCCTGGATGAAGCCGCCGGTCGAAGGCGACGCCGACGCGGCCACCGGCGCCGTGGCCTGCGTGGCGCCGGCGGCCACCGGCGCGGCCGCGGTGACGGGCGTCGTCGCGCCCACGCCGGTGGCGCCGCCGGTGCTGCCCGGGGGCCCGCCAAGCGCGCTGAAGGCGGCGCGCACGACGGTGGCGAGCTTCACCGCGTCGGCGTTCTTCAGGTGCACGACCCACATGCCGCCACCGGCGCCGACGAGGTTGACCGGGCGGTCGAGGCGCTCGATGTTGGCCTTCACCTGCGCCAGCCGCGCGGGGTTGGCGGCGCGCACGATCAGCGAGTTGCTGCGCGAGTCGGCGATCACCGTCGTCGCGCTGCCGCCGGCGACGCCGGGCACGCCCGGCACGCCCGGCCCGCTGTCGGACAGGCGCTGCACGAGCGGCGCCAGGTCGGCGGCCACCGCGTGCTGCAGCGGCACGATCTCGACATCGGTGCCCGGCGGCTGGTCGAGCGCCGCGATGATGCGGCTCATGCGCTGCAGGTTGTCGGCGTAGTCGGTGATGACCAGCGAGTTGCTGCCCGGGTTGGCGTTGATCGTGTTGTTGGCGGTAATCAGCGGCCGCAGCACCGCGACGAGGTTGTTCGGGTTCTCGTACCGCAGCGGAAAGATCTGCGTGATGATCTGTTCGCCGCGCTGCGGCACCGAGCCGACCGAGACGGTGCCGGCCTGCAGCTTGGCGTCGGCCTCGGGCACGACCTTCAACAGGCCGCTGTTCTCCACCACCGCGAAGCCGAGGCCCCGCAGCGCCGACTGGTAGCTGCCGAAGGCCTGCGCCACCGTCTGCGGCTGCTCGCTGTAGACGGTGATCTGGCCGCGCACGCGCGGGTCGACGACGATCGGCCGCTCGAGCATCGCCGCGAAGGCGCGGGTCACCGCTTCGATGTCGGCGTTGACGAAGTTCACCGTCACGGTCGCGGCGCGCGCGCCGCGCGCCGTGCTGCGCGCCGGGGCGGGGGCCTGAGCAGGCGCCGGGGGCGCCGGGGCCACCGCAGGCGCCGGGGCGGGCGCCGGTGCCTGCGCCGCAGCCGGAAGGCCGGCGAATGCCAGGGCCGTCGTCAGGGCCGCCGCCAGGGACACGACCGGCAGGTCGGGAAGGGGCAAGCGTCGCTTCATGGTCATCCGATCGAAATGACGGACTGCGCGCCCTGGCGCCGCCCGATGATGTTCAGCAGGTTGTTCAGCGCCGCCTCGGCCCCGGGGGCGGCGCTCGCCTGGCCGCGAAAGCGCAGCCGCCCGGCGGCGAACTGGCCGCTGCCGCTGAGCTGCAACGCGCCGGTCTGCGTCGTCAGCAGCACGCTCGTGCCTTCACGCGCGGCGGCGTCGCCGGCCAGCGTCAGGCGGTAGCTGCCAAGCATGTCAAGGGTCGAGATGCGCGACGCAAGCGAATGCAACTCGAGGTCGGCGCGGCCGGTGAAGGTCCAGCGGCCGCCGGCGCTTTCGAGCACGAGGCCGGGCGTGCTCAGTTGCAGCGCGCCGGTCAGCTGCAGCGTGTTCCATGGCGTGCCCAGGCCGCTGAGCCACGCCGCCGGCCACTGCCCGAACGAGCCGCCCTGGCTGCGCGGCAGCAACTCGATGCGCATGCGCCCGAGCCCGGGCACGATGCGCAGCCGCTGCTCGCCGGTCAGGCAGCAGGCGTGGCGCAGCCGCACCGAGGCCGCCAGGCCGTCGAGGCCGACGTTCCAGTGCAGCCGCCCGGGCAGCGCGCTGGCGTCGCGGCTGCCCTCGCCGGCGGTGAGCACGAGCACGGCCGAGCCCGACCAGACGCTGCCGCGCGCGTCGCTCAAGATGAAGTAGCCGCCGCTTTGCCGCGTCACGAACCCCGCCAGCCACGCCGCCGGCGCGAAGACGACCAGCGCGACGAGCGCGCCGACGGCCGCGCCCAGCAGCAGCCAGCGGTTCACGTGCCCGGCCCCATGCCGACGACAACGGTGCCGGTGAGCCCCGTGCTGCCGCGCGACAGGTTCGCCTCGATCGTGCGCGCGCGCGCGCCCGAGCGCGCCTCGGCCAGCCAGTCGCGCAGCGCGATGCTGCTCACGCCGGCCACCGTGAGCACGGCGCGGTCGCCCTGCAACGCCAGGCGTGCCTTGTCGCCGCCCAGCCGCGCGGTGGCCGCCTTCAGCACGTTGCCGGCCTGGTCGGCGGGCACCGGCGTCACGCCGCGCAGCTCGCGCGCCTCGGCGGCCAGGCGCTGCATCAGCTGCAGCTGCTGCTCGGCGCTGTCGAGCTGCGCGGGGGCGCGTTGCAGCGTGCGCAGCGCCGGCGCCAGCGCCACCCACCACAGCAACGCGAGCAAGACGATCAGCGCCGCGGCGCCGATCAGCCGGCGTTCGCGCAGCGCCAGGCCGCTCCACCACTGCCGCAGCAGTTCGCGCGGCACGCGCAGCGCGGCGGCCAGGGATTCGGTGGGGTTGTTGTCGCTCATCGCTCGTTCCTGCCCGAGCGGCGCGTGATGACCACGCGGCCCTCGGCAAACTCGGCTCCCAGGCCGGCGGCGGCCAGCCGGTCGCGCAGCTGGCGCACCTGCGCCTCGCCCCAGCCGGGCGCGGCCAGCGTCAGCCGGCCGGGTTCGTAGCGCACGGTGGGTGCGGGGCCCGCGCCGTCGGGCCAGGCCGCGGCGGCGGCGCCGAGCAGCGACTCGAAGTCCGCCTCGCCGGCACGGCCGGCGAGCGCCCGGGCGCGGTCAGTCTCGCGCTGCATCTGCAGCGGCGCGTCGAGCACCGTGCGCACGCCGGGGAAGGCGGCGCGCAGCGTCTCGTTCATTGCCGCCCGCTTGCGCTCGAGCTGGCGCTCCTGGTGCCAGGCGTAGGCGTTGAGGCCGACGAGCTGCATCGCCACCAGACCCGCGACGCCCCAGCGCACGGCGCGCCACTCGGGCAGCATGAAGCGGCGGCCGGCGTCGCGCAGCGCGCGCATGCCACGGTGGCGCGACGCCAGGTCGTACTGGCGCAGGTTGGTCGCGCCGCGGCAGGCGAGCATCGCGCGCTCGGCCTCGGTCAGCACGGCCACGCGCGTGCCGAGCCAGCGCTCGGCGTGCGGCGCGGCGGCCGGTGTCGCCGTCCAGCGCGCCAGCTCGCCGGCGCCGACGACGAGGCTCTTGGCGAGCGCACCGTCGAGGTTGACGCAGTTGACGCCGTCCTTGCGCGCGAAGACGAGGAAGATGCTGCCCTGGTTGCCGTCGCCGTCTTCGTCGACGAAGAAGTGGCCCATCGGCTGCGCCACCGGAGCGCTGGCCGGCACGACCTTCTCGACATCGGTGCCCGCCGCTTCGAGCGCGCCCAGCACCGCGGCCAGCCACGGCTTGTGCGTCACCGCCACCCAGCCGGTGCGGCCGGCCTGGCCGCCGGGCGCCAGCACGAGGTGCACGGCGCCTTCGTCGTCGAGCAGCGTCTCCTCGAGCATGCCCAACAGCGCCGCGCGCAGCTTGGCCGGCGGCGCCTTGGGCACCTTGATGCGGTGCCAGCTCACGTCGGCATCGGCGAGCACGACGATGACGCGGTCGGCCTTCGGCAACAGCGACGCCGCCGTGCGGCCGGTCTGGCTGACGACGGTGCCGTCGGCGCTGAAGACGAACGCGAAGTCGTCGGGCACGCGCACGCCGGCGCCGGCTTCGCCGCCGGTCTGGGCCGCGATGCGCTCGCGCGGGGCGAGGCAGATGGCGAGGACGGACATGGCTTCGAGGGTGGCTCGCGGGCTGGGCCGTGAAGGCGAGGTATTGTGGTCCTCAGCGAGGTTCGCTCAGGTTGATTCGTTCACGGCGCCGCACGACGACATCGGCGTCGCGCCGCTCGACGAGCGAGCGCTCCTCGAGCACACGTTCGTCCAGGCGCAGCCGCCCGGAGATGACGAACCAGCGCGAGGTGACCGCCACGCGCGCGGCGTCCAGCGGCGTGTTCGGCGGCAGCTGCGCGCGCACCTGCTCGAGCGACTCGAACGGCTGGCGCTGGCGCTGCTGCACCAGGCGCTCGGCGGTGCCGAGGTCGAGCTTGTCGATGGCCGCGACGATGGCCTCGCGCGGCGCGGTGTTGACGTTGACCGGCGTGCGCACCGGCAGCAGCGTGACCCACGGCTCCAGGCGCGACAGCGTCTCGGGCTCGATGCCGAGCCAGGCGAGGTCCGAGAAGCGTGCCGGCGAGATCGGCCTCGCGCGTGTGCCGCCCGGGTCGGCGCCCGGCACCCAGGCGTCGCGCAGCGCGCCGGCGATGCGCTCGGCCGCGTCGGCCGGCGCGCCGGCCAGCTCGACGAGCGTGCGCAGCGAGTCCATCTCGGTGGGCATGATCTTGCCGTCGGGACCGAGCAGGTTGCGCAGGTTCCAGTTGGCCTGCGCGTCGACGATGCTGCCCGACAAGAACGCCTCGGGGCCGCCGCCTTCCTCGGCGTTGTTGTCGCGGTCGGCGGCGAGGAAGGCCGACAGGCGCGCCTCGGCCAGCGGCGTCGCCCACGGCTCGTCGAGGCCGTCGTAGGGCAGCTGGCCGGTGCGCTGGCGCTGCTGGTTGACGCGGTCGTCCTCGCGCAGGATGAGGCGCGCCCAGTCTAGTGCGCCGGCCAGGATCCACGCCGACTGCGCGCGCGCGCGCTCGGCCGCCTCCACTTGCACGGCGCGGTTCTGCTGCCACACCATGCCCGAGGCGATCGTCGCGACGATCGTCAGGATGACCATCGCGAGCAGGATCGCGGCGCCGCGGGGCGGGCGGCGCAGAGCAGCCCGCAATGGCAACGACGATCTCATGCGCAACGCCGGCACGCCGCTCACCCGCTGCTCACCCACCGCTCGGCCCGAGCGCGATGTCGCGCGTCAGCGTGCCGGCTTGCAGCGTCATCACCAGCCGCACCGCGGTGGGCAGCGCCTCACGGGCGACGGCGCCGCGCACGCCCGGCCCGCTCGGCCCCACGGGCGCCAGCGGCGGCGCGGCGGTGTCGCCGGTGGACTGCGCGTTGGTCCACGCCCCGCCACGGTGGAAGTGGATGTGCCACTCGCTGGCGCCCTCGGCCAACGTGAGGTGCCCGGGCTCGTTGCCGAGCAGGCCCTGGCTCGCGATCCACGCCTCCTGCAAGTCGGCCAGACGCGTCGTCGTCGGCCCGACCCAGCGCTGCCACCGCCCTGAGCGCAGCGACCAGGCGACGAGCGCCACGCCGCCTTCGGTGCGGCGCGTCATGCGCACGGTGCGGCCGTCGAACTGCAGCGCCGGCACGGCGCCGGTCTCATGCAGCGATTGCAGGTCCTGCTCCCACTGCACGATGACGGTGGCCAGGCGTTGCGTGCGATCGAGCGCCTCCTTGCTGCCGTCGCGCGCGCGCAAGATGCTGTCCAGCCCCTGCCAGCTGATCGTGGCGAGGAGGGCCATCATCATCATCGCCACCAGCACCTCGACGAGCGTGAAGCCGCGCGCCGGCGGCCGCTGCAAGGGGCGCTTCGAAGTGGGCTTCAAGGTGCGCATCACAGCCGCCCCAGCACGGTGGAGATCGTCACCAGCACGTGGCCGGCTTCGTCGAGCACCACCGCGTCGACGCGGCGGAAGTTCGGGTTCGGCGTCGGCCGCGTCACGAGCTTGCCGGCGTAGGTGCGGCCGAGTTGCTCGCAGCTGAAGTCGGCATCGCCGACGCCCGGGAAGGCGCGCGCCAGCCGCATCGCGGTGAGCTGGTTGTCGGCGCACCACTGCGCCATCGTGACGTCGGCCAGGCGCCCGGCGTTGTCGGTCAGCACGCCGGCGGCGCGCAGCCCGGCGGCCAGCGAGATAGCGACGATGGCGATCGCCACCAGCACCTCGAGCAGCGTGAAGCCGCGCTGCCGGCCGTCGGGGCCGCGGGTGCCAGCGCGGCTCAAGGCGCCGCCTCCGCGACGGCATCCGCCGCCGGCGTGATCGCAAACGGCGCGAGCCCGTCGGTGGCCACCTCGAGCCGCCGGTCCTCGAGGCTCAGCACGACGCGCTGCGCCGGGATCACCGCATCGGGGCCGAGCACGAGCCCCTTGCCGCCGCCGCCGACGACCTGCGCCGTGACGCGCGGCTCGAGCCAGTGGCGCGGCATCGCCACGCTGACCGGCAGGCCGACAAAGCGGAAGGCGTTGTCGTCGGCCGTCGCGGCGTCATCGCTTCCTCCACCGCCAGGGGCCATCGCCGACACCTCGGCCGACTTCGGCACCCAGTACACCGGCACGCCGGCGGCGCGCGCCTCGGCGCGCGCGCCTTCGAGCAGCGCGGCCAGGCGCGCGCCCTCTTCTTCGAGCCGCGTCGCGGCGCCGTCGCGCAACGCGAGGCTGACGATGCCGGCGCCGATGGCCACCAGCACCAGCACGACGAGCAGTTCGATCAGCGTGAAGCCGCGGCCGAACCGGCGCTCACTGCCACGAACCGACATCGGCCTCCTTGCCCTCGCCGCCGGGCTGGCCGTCGGCGCCGAAGCTGAAGACGTCGATCTCGCCTTTGACGCCCGGGTTCAGGAACTGGTACGGCCGGCCCCACGGGTCGGACGGCAGCTTGTCGAGGTAGGGCTTCCAGTTGGGCGGAATGGTGCCGGCGGTGGGCTTGCGCACCAGCGACTCGAGGCCCTGCTCGGTGCTCGGGTAGCGCTGGTTGTCGAGCCGGTAGAGCTTCAGCGCCTGCATCAGGTTGTTGACGTCGGTGCGCGCGGCGGTGACACGCGCCTCGTCGGCGCGCTCGAGGAAGTTGGGCACGATCAGCGCGCCCAGCACGCCGATGATCACCAGCACCACCATCAGCTCGATGAGGGTGAAGCCGCGCGCGCCGGATGCGCGGCGCGCAGTGCGCCGGGCGGTGGCGAAGCGGAGGTTGGACAAGGGTGTCGTCATGGCGGGAATTGGGGTCTCTTGCGAGGGCCCGACGCGCGTTTGGATACGTCGTGGCGAGGGGGCGTGAATGATAATGGCCGCATGTCTGCGCGATGGGTGACTTTCCTTGTCTGGGCCCTCGTGGCGGCCAGTGCCGCGGCCTGGGGGTTGAAACTGTTCGTCACCGCGCCGAGCGCACCGCCGCAGGTGGCCGTGGCCGTGCAATCGCAGCTCCCGCGCGGCGACGTGACGCGCGTGCTCGGCGCCGATGCGCCACCGGTCGATCCGAACGCAGGCGAGTCGCTTGCCAGCGGTCCTTCCGATTCACGCTTTCAGCTGGTCGGCGTCGTCGCGCCGCGCGGCAGCGAGACGGCGCGCGGCGGCGTCGCGCTGATCGCCGTCGACGGCAAACCGGCAAAGGCGTTTCGGGTCGGTGCCGTCGTCGAAGGCGAGACGGTCGTGCAGGCGATCCGCCAGCGCGGCGCCGACCTCGGCCCGGCCGGCGGCAACGTGGTCGTGGCGTTGAACATCCCGCCACCTGCGCCGCCGGCGACGGGCACGCTGCCCGATGCCAATGCACCCGCGGCGCCCGGCGCGCCCGGCGCGCCCGCCGCGGCTGCGCCTCCGCGCCCGCCACTACCGCCGCCCACCGCGGTGCCCAACGCCGCGCAGCGCCGGGGGGTACAGGCGGCGCCGGCGCCCGCCGCGCCGCCGCCGGTGGTGGCCCCGGCGCCGCAAGCGGTGCAGCCGGTGCAACCCGTTCCGGCCGCGCCGGGCGGTCAGCCGGGTGCGCCGTTGGTGCCGCTGCAGGGCACGCCGGGCGCACCGCAGCAGCCGCAGATCCGCTGAAGCGCGCGCGACAGGCGCGGCCATCGAGGCTGGCGCCCCGCCCGGCCGGCCTGCAAGCGTTACGCGCGCACGCGTTTCTTGCAGCTTGGCGCGAGGTCGGTCAATAGAGCCGCGGCCCGAAGATCGACGACATCTCGATCTCCTCGTGCGGCTCGGCGGTGAACGGCTCGGGCTCGCCGTCCAGCGCGTCGGGCACCGAGACGCCGTTGTCCTCGCCGTCGGCCACGTCGGAGAGCAGCGCCGCGGCGCTGCGCACCAGCGGCCAGGCGAGCGTCGCGCCGGTGCCGTCGGTGGCCTCCATGCCGATCTCCAGCAGCGCCGACGCGCTGAACAGGCCGAGCGCCTGGTCGAGCCCGCGGTGCTGGTGGCTGCGGCAGAAGACGCAGTAGTCGGTGACGGCCGGCGCGATGCGCGCGGCCACCATCAGCGCGGCGCAGGCAGGCACGCCGTCGATCATCAGCAGGTGGCGCTTGCTCGCCGCCATCAGCATCACGCCGACCATCACCGCGACCTCGAAGCCGCCGAAAGCGGCCAGCACCTCCACCGGCTCGGTGATGTCGCGGTGGCGCGCCATCGCCGCCATCAGCACGGCCATCAGGTGCGTGAGGCGGCCGGTGTCCATGTCCGGGCCGCTGATGACGAGGTCGCGCAGCGCGCTGTCGGTCAGCCGCGCCAGCACCAGCGACGCGCTCTCGTGCGCGCCGACGCCGACGCCGGCCAGCACGGTGGCGTTGCCGCGCAGCTTGTCGCCGATCTCCATGCCGGCGCGCATCGCCGCGTGCGCCTGCTCGAGCGTCATCGCCATCGCCACGCGCGTGTTGCGCGTGCCGTGCGCGATCTTGCGCAGCAGCAGCCGGTCGTGCACCGGCGGGTCGTCGGCCATGCCGCAATCGACGATGGTGACGCTCATCTGCTGCGCACGCGCGAACGCGGTCAGCGGCAGCTGGTTGGTGATCAGCTTGCGCACCGTCTCGCGCGTGCTGCGGTTGGCGACGCCGCTCGTGTCGACACCGTCGACGGCGACGCCGTGGTCGGCGGCGAAGACCATCAGCTGCGGCTCGCGCAGCCGCGGCTTCAGCGTGTTCTGCATCAGCCCGATGCGGATGGCCAGCGGTTCGAGCTCGCCCAGCGCGCCGCCGGCCTCCTGGCGGCGCTGGAGCTTGTCGCGCAGCGCACGCTCGAGTGCCGGGTTCGAGGTCGGGTTGACGAGGGAACGGGCGGCGGCCATGGGCGGCGAGTCTAGCGAGGGCGCGACGCGTTTGGGGGTGATTGCCCCACGCCGGCGTGGCCCGCTTGTGCTGCTGTTGCCGCTGTCGCGTTCGCCGAGCCGGCCGGGGTGGTCAGCCGCGGCCCTGGCGCAGGAACAACCGGTACACCGGGTTGCGCGTCTCTTCGACGAACGGATACGCCAGCGTGCGCAGGAAGGCGGCGAACTCGCGCTCGTCGGCCGCCGGCACCTGCAGGCCGACGAGCACGCGGCCCGAGTCGGCGCCCTGGTTGCGATAGTGGAAGAGGCTGATGTTCCAGCCCGGGTGCATCGCGGCCAGGAAGCGCATCAGCGCGCCCGGCCGCTCGGGGAACTCGAAGCGGAAGAGCCGCTCGTCGTGCGCGAGTTCGCTGCGCCCGCCGACCATGTGCCGCACGTGTTCCTTGGCCAGTTCGTCGTCGGTGAGGTCGACGGTGGCGAAGCCGTGCCGCGCGAAGTGGCGCGCGATGCGCTCGGCCTCGTCGCGGCGGCTGATCGTCAGGCCGACGAACAGGTGCGCGACGCGCTCGTCGCTGATGCGGTAGTTGAACTCGGTCACCGAGCGCGGGCCGATCAGCTCGCAGAAGCGGCGAAACGAGCCGCGCTCCTCGGGCACGGTGATCGCGAACAGCGCCTCGCGGTGCTCGCCGACCTCGGCGCGCTCGGCGACGAAGCGCAGGCGGTCGAAGTTCATGTTCGCGCCGCTGGTGATGGCGACGAACGTGCGGCCCTTGGCCTTGCGCGCCTCGGCGTACTGCTTGACCGCCGCGACGGCCAGCGCGCCGGCGGGCTCGAGCACGCTGCGGGTGTCCTGGAACACGTCCTTGATCGCCGCGCAGGCGGCATCGGTGTCCACGGCGACGAAGTCGTCGACAAGCGCCCGCACGAGGCGGTACGTCTCGCTGCCCACCTGCTTGACCGCCGTGCCGTCGGAGAAGAGGCCGACGTCCGAGAGCATCACGCGCTTGCCGCCGCGTACCGAGCGGATCATCGCGTCGGAGTCGACCGTCTGCACGCCGATGACGCGCACCTCGGGACGCAGCGCCTTCACGTAGGCGGCGACGCCGGCGACGAGGCCGCCGCCGCCGATCGGCACGAAGACGGCGTCCAGCGGGCCCTGGTGCTGGCGCAGGATCTCCATCGCCACGGTGCCCTGGCCGGCGATGACATCGGGGTCGTCGAACGGGTGCACGAAGGTCAGGCCTTCGCCGCGCTGCAGCTCGAGCGCGTGGGCGTAGGCGTCGGAGTAGCTGTCGCCATGCAGCACGACCTCGCCGCCGAGCGCGTGCACGGCGTCGACCTTGAGCTTGGGCGTCGTCACCGGCATCACGATGACGGCGCGGCACGAAAGCCGCCGCGCCGCCAGCGCCACGCCCTGCGCGTGGTTGCCGGCCGAGGCGCAGATGACGCCGCGCGCCAGCGCCTCGGGCGCCAGGCGCGCCATCTTGTTGTAGGCGCCGCGCAGCTTGAAGCTGAACACCGGCTGCTGGTCCTCGCGCTTGAGCAGCACGTGATTGCCGATGCGCCGCGACAGCGAGCGCGCCGGCT
>JADYZZ010000040.1 GCA_020852865.1 Rubrivivax sp. | reverse complement strand
CGGCGATCGCCTCGCGCCTGGGCCGCATTCCCAGCGTGGCCGAGTACCGCGAGGCGATGGGGGTCATCGACCAGGACGCAGCCAGCGTGTACCGCTACATGAACTTCGACCAGATCGAGGAATACGCCGAGGCGGCCAGGGCGATGCCCGGCTGACGCCGCCGAGGCGCCGCGACCCACCGGCAAGTCAATCCCCGCCCGGCGCGAGGGTGCCGCCGCGGCGCCCAAAATGTGGCACGCTTTGGCCGGCCGTCATCCGCGGCCCGGCCCGGCCGCCACCAGCCCAGGGGTTCCCTCCATGAACGCAGCACGCGCGCGCGATTTCGCTTCCACGCTCGACACCTTCACCACCGCGTCCGGCCGCCAGGGGCAGTTCCATTCGCTGCCGAGGCTGGCGCGGCGCTTTCCGAACGTCAAGCGCCTGCCGCTGAGCCTGCGCATCGTGCTCGAGAGCCTGCTGCGCCACTGCGGCGGCGCGCATGTCGGGCCCGAGCATGTCGAGCAGCTCGCCAACTGGGCGCCGCAGGCCGAGCGCAGCAGCGAGATCCCGTTCGTGCTCGCACGCGTCGTGCTGCAGGACTTCACCGGCGTGCCGCTGCTGGTCGACCTCGCCGCGATGCGCAGCGTGGCCGCCGAGCTGGGCCGCGACCCGAAGGCGATCGAGCCGCTGGTGCCCGTCGACCTGGTGGTCGACCACTCGGTCATGGTCGACCACTACGCGACGAAGAAGGCGCTCGCGCTCAACATGCAGATGGAGTTCCAGCGCAACCACGAGCGCTACCAGTTCCTGAAGTGGGGCATGCAGGCCTTCGAGACCTTCGGCGTCGTGCCGCCGGGCTCGGGCATCATCCACCAGGTCAACCTCGAATACCTGGCGCGCGGCGTGCACCGGGGTGCGCGCGGCGTCTACTACCCCGACAGCCTGGTCGGCACCGACAGCCACACCACGATGATCAACGGCATCGGCGTCGTCGGCTGGGGCGTGGGGGGCATCGAGGCCGAAGCGGCGATGCTCGGCCAGCCGCTGTACTTCCTCACGCCCGACGTGGTCGGCGTCGAGCTCGTCGGACGGCTGCGCGAAGGCGTCACGGCCACCGACCTCGTGCTGACCGTGACGGAACTGATGCGCCGCCACAAAGTGGTCGGCAAGTTCGTCGAGTTCTTCGGCGCGGGCACCGCCAGCCTCTCGGTGCCCGATCGCGCGACGATCGGCAACATGGCGCCCGAGTACGGCGCGACGATGGGCTTGTTCCCGGTCGACGAGCGCACCATCGAGTACTTCCACGGCACGGGCCGCACCCAGGCCGAGATCGAGGCCTTCGAGGCCTACTTCCGCGCCCAGAAGATGTTCGGCGTGCCCGCGCGCGGCGAAATCGACTACTCGAGCGTCGTCACGCTCGACCTCGGGACGGTCACGCCGAGCGTCGCCGGCCCGCGCCGGCCGCAGGACCGCATCGAGATCGGCCGGCTCGCCTCGACCTTCACCGAGCTGTTCAGCAAGCCGATGTCCGAAGGCGGGTTCAGCCAGCCGGCCGAGCGCCTGGCGCAGAGCTTCCCGGTGGCCGGTGCGAACGGCCACGCCGCCGGCGCGGCGCCGGCCGTCGCACCCGGCGCGGCGCGCAACGTCGTCGAGATGGTCGGCAACCACCCCACGCTCGAAAGCGCGCAGGGCGCCGCGCGCGGGCGCAAGACGCCGGCCGCACTGCACCACGGCGACGTGCTGATCGCCGCCATCACGAGCTGCACCAACACCAGCAACCCGAGCGTGCTGCTGGCCGCCGGGCTGCTCGCCAAGAAGGCGGTCGAGGCCGGGCTGAAGGTGGCGCCGCATGTCAAGACCTCGCTCGCACCGGGCTCGCGCATCGTCACCGACTACCTCGAGCGCAGCGGCCTGCAGCCCTACCTCGACAAGCTCGGCTTCGGCCTCGTCGCCTACGGCTGCACCACCTGCATCGGCAACTCGGGCGACCTCGCGCCGGCGATCAACGACGCCATCACCGCCAACAACCTCGTGTGCGCGGCCGTGCTCTCGGGCAACCGCAACTTCGAGGCACGCATCCACCCCAACCTGAAGGCCAACTTCCTGATGAGCCCGCCGCTGGTGGTGGCCTACGCGATCGCCGGCACCGTGACGCGCGACCTGATGACCGAGCCGGTGGGCTGGGGCACCAAGGGCCGGCCGGTCTACCTGGGCGACATCTGGCCCACGAGCGACGAGATCCACGCGCTGATGAAGCACGCGCTGCATCCGCGCGTGTTCCGCGCCAACTACGCCGAGATCACCGCCCGGCCGGCCCGGCTGTGGCAGCAGATCAAGGGCGCCCGAGGCGAGGTCTACGACTGGCCGCAGAGCACCTACATCGCACGGCCGCCGTTCTTCGACGGCTTCGGGCTCGAGCCGCCGGCGCTCGACGCGGGCGTGCGCGGCGCACGCATCATGGCGCTGTTCGGCGACTCGATCACCACCGACCACATCTCGCCGGCGGGCTCGATCAAGGCCTCCTCGCCGGCCGGCCAGTACCTGCTCGGCCGCGGCGTGGCGCAGGCCGACTTCAACAGCTACGGCGCGCGCCGCGGCCACCACGAGGTGATGATGCGCGGCACCTTCGCCAACGTGCGCATCAAGAACCTGATGCTGCCCGCGCGCGCCGACGGCTCGCGCGAGGAAGGCGGCGTCACGCTGTACCAGCCCGGCACGGCCGGCGGCGCCGCCGAGAAGATGCCCATCTACGACGCCGCGATGCGCTACCAGAGCGCAGGCGTGCCGACGGTGGTGTTCGCCGGCGAGGAGTACGGCACCGGTTCGTCGCGCGACTGGGCGGCCAAGGGCACCCAGCTGCTCGGCATCAAGGCCGTGGTGGCGAGGAGCTTCGAGCGCATCCACCGCAGCAACCTCGTCGGCATGGGGGTGCTGCCGCTGCAGTTCAAGGCGGGCGACTCCTGGCAGAGTCTCGGCCTAGTCGGCCACGAAACGATCGACATCGAGCTGGGCGGCGAAGTGCACCCGCAGGGCGAGGCCCGGCTCGTGATCACGCGCGCCGACGGCAGCCGCAGCGAACACGCGCTCACGCTGCGCATCGACACCCCGATCGAGGTCGAGTACTTCCGCCACGGGGGCATCCTGCCGTACGTGCTGCGCCAGCTGCTGGCGGGCTGATCGCGGCGCCCTCCGTGCACTCCTGCGGCGCTCTGCGGATTCCTGCGGTGCTCTGCCCACCGCGCACGGGCGCCGACGGCTGCACGACGGTTGCCGATGCGACCACGGCGCTAGGAGCGTGGGCGGCAGAAATCCAGCCCCGCGTCGGCCCCGGCTGAAGGCCCAGGCAAGGCGCGGCGCGCAGCCCGGGCTGGACGCCCGCGCCAGCGCCGCACCGCCGCATGGGCCTTCAGCCGGGGCCGACCCTTCGGGCCGCGGCGATTCGCGGCGCCGGGCGGTGTTGCGCGCTCGTTGCGTGGCACGCACCACGCGCCTCGCGCGCGCCTTGCCCGGCAGCGCGACTCGCCACGGCGCGGGGCTGGATTTCTGCCGCCCACGCTCCTAGACTCTGCGCCCCTTCAGGCAACCCGGGAGTTCGGCATGAAAGCATCGTTCGTCCTCAGCGTCGCCGCCGCCCTGGCCGTCGCGACGAATCTGGCCGCGGCCGTCGACTTCCCGGTACCCAAGCTGATGAGCGACGTGCCCACCGACAGCGGCAAGTGGAAGATGGAATTCGTGCAGGGCCCCGACGGCAGCAAGGCGCCCGCGATGGCCGCCGGCGGCATGATGATCTGCAACACGGCGGCCAAGGCGATGGCGGGCGACCGGCCGGACGGCCCACGCAGCGACTGCCAGGTGAAACTGGTCGAGGACGGCTCCTCGCGCGCGGTGATGGAATACCGCTGCCCGGACCGCGGCAGCTCGCGCACGACGATCACCAGGCTCGCGTCGCGCTCGTACGAGATGACCGTGCAGCAACTCGACCGCCCCGCGGCCAAGCCGATGATCATGCGCATGAGCTACATGGGCCCGTGCAGCGCCGGCGACAGCGTGATGTCGTACGAGAAGGATTCGCCGGTGTGCCAGAAGATGCGCGCGCAGATGCCTGCGCTCGAGAAGAACGCCAAGGCCTCCTGCGCCCGCGCAGGCAGCGCCGGCTGCGAGGCCGTCGAGCGCCAGCTCGCGCAGTTCCGCGCGATGTGCGGCGACAAGTAGCGGCAGGCCGCAGGCAAGGGGCAGGCGCGCCACCGGCGCCCGCGGCGCCCTTCGGCGTCGGCTGGCGCCCGCGCGCGCTCCCGCGCTCGCGCGCCGGCAAGCGCGCGCTCAGCGCCCGCGCAGGAACAGCGCGTCGAGCTCCCTCAGCGTCACCTCGCGCCAGGTCGGGCGACCGTGGTTGCAGGTGTCGGCGCGCTCGGTGGCTTCCATCGCGCGCAGCAGCGCATTCATCTCCTCGAGCGTGAGCCGGCGGTTGGCGCGCACCGCGCCGTGGCAGGCCATCGTTGCAAGCAGATCGTCGCGTGCGCGCTGCACGGTGCGACTGCTGCCGGCCTCGGCCAGCTCGTGCAGCACCGAGCGCATCAGTTCCACCGGATCGGCCTGCGGCAGGGCTGCCGGCACGCTGCGCACGGCGAGGCTGCCGCCCGAGAGTGCGCTCGCTTCGAGCCCGAGCGCGTGCAGCGCCGCCTGTTCGGCCTCGGCCGTGGCCAGCTCGGTCGCGGTGGCCGCGAAGTGCGCCGGGATCAGCAGCGGCTGCGCCGGCAGTGCCGCGCCCGCCGCCGCCGCGCGCTTGAGCCGCTCGTAGACGATGCGCTCGTGCGCCGCGTGGATGTCGACGACGACGAGGCCCCGGGCATTCTCGGCAAGCAGGTACACGCCGCCAAGTTGGGCGAGGGCACGCCCGAGCGGCCAGTCGACGCCCGGCGCGGCGCCCGGCGCGGCGGCCGACCCGGCAACGAAGTCGGCAGCGGAGTCGGCAGCCGATCCGGGCTCCGATCCGGCCGCGCAGCCTGCAGCGCCCTCCACGCCGTTCCGCAAGGCCGTCCAGGCGGCCAGGCCGCCGCTGCGCTGCGCGGCCGCGGCGCCGTGCCAGGGCGCAGCCGGCTCGCGCAGCGTGGGCGCGGCGTCGGCCAGCATCAAGCGGGCCTGCCAGCCGCCCGCAGGTGCCGGGGCCGGCGCTGCGTCCGGCACCTGCCGCTGCGCATCCGCCGCGGCGCCGTCCGCCAGCGCGCGCGAAGGCGCCAGTGCCTCCTGCACCGCGTGCAGCAGCGCCTGGTGCACCGCGCGCGCATCGCGGAACCGCACCTCGATCTTGGTCGGATGCACGTTCACGTCCACCAGCTCGGGCGCGATGTGCACGAAGAGCGCGTAGGCCGGCTGCCGGCTGCCGTGCAACTGGTCTTCGTAGGCGGCGCGCACGGCGTGCGCGAGCAGACGGTCGCGCACGTGGCGGCCGTTGACGAACAGATACTGCTGATCGGCACGCGCGCGCGCCGCCTCGGGCAGGCCGACGCGTCCTTCCACGGTCAGCGGTCCGCGGCCGGCCTGCAGCGCGCGGCTGGCGGCGACGAAGGCCGGCCCGAGCACCTCGGCGCGGCGCACCGCCGGCGCGGCGGCGCGCCATTGCGCGACGAGCCGGCCTTCGTGCCAGACCGCGAAGCCCACGTCGGGCCGCGCCAGCGCATGCCGGCGCACCGCCTCGAGCGCGTGCGCGAGCTCGGTGGCCTCGCTCTTGAGGAACCTGCGCCGCGCCGGCGTGGCGAAGAACAGCTCGTGCACTTGCACCGTGGTGCCGCGTGCACGCGCGGCCGGCTCGAGCTCGCCGCTGGCTGCGGCCAGGCGCCAGCCATGCGCCGCGCTCTCGGTGCGGCTGGTGATCGCCAGTTCGGCCACCGAAGCGATCGCGGCCAGCGCCTCGCCGCGAAAGCCCATCGTCTGCACCGCCTCGAGATCGGCCAGGCTGGCGATCTTGCTCGTCGCGTGGCGCTGCACGGCCAGCGGCAGATCGTCGCGCTCGATGCCGCTGCCGTCGTCCTCGACGACGAGCGCGCGCACGCCGCCGCCGGCCAGCCGCAACGTGATCTGCGCGGCGCCGGCGTCGAGCGCGTTGTCGAGCAGCTCGCGCACCACCGAGGCCGGGCGCTCGACCACCTCGCCGGCGGCGATCTGGCTCACGAGCGCATCGGGCAGCGCGCGGATGCGGCGCGCGCCGGACGCTGCGCCGCTGCGCTCGGGGGTCTGCGTTTGGGCGCTCATCGGCGAAATTGTAGGTATCCGGTCATGCGGCTCGGCACGACGGCGGCGTCACGCCACGAAGCCACGACGCCACGACGCCACGACGCCGGGGCGCCGACGCGCCGACGCGCCAGCGCGCCCTGCGCGTCGTCGCTCATCGACCCGCTGCGGCGGCGGCGCCGGCGTGCGCGTCTTCGCGGCGGCGCCTGTGCTCGGCCGTCTGCAGATGGCACCAGGCGTGGCGCAACGGGCCCGGGTCGACGCCCGCGGCGCGCGCCCGCGCGAGCATGTCGCCGACGATGTGCGCGCCCTCGGTGCGCCCGCCGCCCTCGAGGTCGCGCAGCATCGACGCCGTGAGCGGCGAGGCGCGGTCGGCGAACAGCGCCTGGAAGCGCGCCATCTCGTCGGCACGCGGCGCGTGGCCGGCGGCGCGCGCCGCGCCTTCGCAGGCGGCGTAGGTCTCGGCGAACAGCGCCGCGCCGTCGTCGGCGGCGAGAATGTCGGCCACCGCGCCGCGCATCAGGCAGTTCATCGCCGCCAGCGTGGCGAGGCCGGCGAACTTCTCCCACAGCGCGCGCATGACGTCGTCGAGCAGCTGCACCTGTACCGGCGTGCGTGCGAACAGCGCCCGCAGCGCCTCGAGCCGCGCCGCGGCCGCCGGCGCAGTGCCCGGCAGCCGGCCGAAGACGATGCGATGGAAGCTGCCGAGCTGCACCACTTCGCCCGCGGCATCGAGCGTGGCCGGGATGTGGCAACTGCCGGCAGCCACGCGCTCGGCGCCGAACGCGGCCTGCAGCCGTTCGATGTGCGCCACGCCGTTGAGCAGCGGCAGCAGCGTCGTCGTCGCGCCCATCGCCGGGGCGACCGCGTCGATCGCCGCGTCAAGGTCGTAGGCCTTGCAGGCGAGCAGCACGAGGTCGGCCGGCTCCGTCGCCTGCGCGCGCGTGAGCGCACGCACGCGCAGCGTGAAGTCGCCGTGCGGACTGCGCACGACCAGGCCGCCGGCGTCGAGCTGGGCGCGCCTGCGCTCGCGCACGAGGAAGCGCAGGTCGGCGCCGGCCTGCACCAGCCGCGCGCCGAAGTAGCCGCCGATCGCGCCGGCGCCGAGTACGAGGATCTTCATCCGTGGCCTGTCCGTGTTGCCCGCGAAGCGCGGTGCGCGCATCTTGCCCGGGTTGGCCGGCCGCGTGCGGCCGGGCCCGCCTGTCGCATTCCCCTGCGCCGCCCGGGGCGGCCGCACCGGGTGAGGCGTGTATCGTCCCAACCCCCGCAACCGCGCCGCGGCGCGAAGCGCGCGGGGCCGAAACGACACCTGCAGCCACAACCGAGCCGCGATGACGAACCGCGCGTACCCGTCACCACGCCTGCAGCGCGGCCTTGCGGCGGCGGCCGTCGCGCTGCTGGCCCGGGGCCAGGCGTACGGGCAGGCCGTGTCGGGGCCGATGGCAATGCCTGCACCCGCCACGGCCGCCGCCACGGCCGCCTCCGCGGCCGCCTCGACGGTTGCCTCGAAAGCAGCCTCGACGGCAGCCTCGACGACGGCCGATCGCGCGCCGGCGCCGCTGCGCGAGCTCGTGCAGCGCGCCGCCGCGGCCCTGCGCACCGAGCCGGCGACGCTGTACGCACTCACCGGACAGGCGCTCGCGCTGCTTGCGCAGCACCCGGACGCCGACCTCGAAGCGCAGGTGCGCGTGCTGCGCTGCGACTACTTCAACGAGCGCGACCGCGCGGCCGCCTGGCACGAGATCGCGCGCCTGCGCGAGCTCGCGCCGCGCCTGCGCAACCCGGGGCTGCGCGCCGCGGCGCTGGGCTGCGAGGGCGAACTGCACGAGCAAAGCGGCAACAACACGCAAGCGATGGCGCTGTACGAGCAGGCGGTGACGGTGGCCGAAGGCGCGCGCGACGAACGGCGCCTGGCCGAGGTGCTGTACCTGCGCGGCTACCTGCGCGGCGTGCTGGGCGACTTCGCGCCCGGGCTGGCCGACCTCAGGCGCTCGCTCGCGCTGTACGAGAAGGCCAGACTGCCGGTCGAGATGCGCACCACGACCAATGCCGTGGCCAGCCTGTACAACCGCATGGGCGCGCTCGACGAGGCGCGCCGCTACTACGAGGAGTCGCTGCGCTCGATGCCCGAGGGCGTGGCCACGCGCGAGCGCGTCATCGCGCAGCACAACCTCGGGCGCAACCACAAGCGCGCCGGCCGCTGGGACGAGGCGCAGCGTCAGTTCGAGCAGGTGCTGGCGATGGCGCGCGAGCTCGACTATCTGCGCGGCCAGGTGCACGCGCTGCGCGGCCTGGCGGCGGTGCGCAACGCGCGCGGCGACGGCGCGCATGCGCTGCAGCTGGTCGAGGAGGCGCAGCGTCTGTACGGCCAGGTACCCGACGAACCGCTGCGCGCCCGCGTGCTGCTGCAGCGCGCGTTCTCGCTGCGCCAGCTGCAGCGCCCGGCCGATGCGCTGCCGGCGCTGCGCGAGGCGATCCGGGTCTTCGCCGCCGGCGACGCCGTCATGGAAGAAGCCGAGGCGCGCGAGGAGCTGGCGCGCTGCAGCGCCGAACTCGGCGAGTGGCGCCAGGCCTACGAGCAGCAGTCGCGCGCGCGCCGCATCACCGAGGAGATGCTGCGCCGGCAGATCGACTACCGCTTCGCGACGATGAAGGTGCAGTTCGATGCCGACGCGCGCGAGCGCGAGCTCGTGATGCTGCAGCGCGAGAACGCGGCCGGCGAGCGTGCGCTGGCCGAGCAGCGCCGCGCCGCCTGGCTGCAGATCGTCGCCGCCTTGCTCGCCTCGGCGCTGGCACTCGCGCTCGGTGCTTTCGCGTGGCGCCAGCGTCGCACCGGCCACCGCATGCGGGCGCTGGCGATGACCGACGAGCTGACCGGCCTGCCCAACCGCCGCAGCGCGCTGGCCGCGCTCGAACGCGTGCTGCAGGCGCGCCAGGGCGGCGCCGTGCTCATCATGGACATCGACCACTTCAAGCGCATCAACGACGCGCACGGGCACGCGGTCGGCGACGCCGTGCTGCGCGCCGCCTGCGCGGCCTGGCGCGAAGCGGCCGGCGCCGGCGTCGGGTTCGGCCGCCTCGGCGGCGAGGAGTTCATCGCCGTGCTGTCGGCCGGCGGCACGCGCGAGGCCATGGCGCTGGCCGAGCGCTTGCGCGCCGCGATCGGCGCGGGCGATCCCGGCACGGGTCTGCCGCGCGTCACCACCAGCATCGGCGTCACCGCGCTCGTGCCCGGCGACACGGTGGCCGGCGCGCTCGCCCGCGCCGACGAAGCGCTCTACCGCGCCAAGGAAGGCGGGCGCAACCGCGTCGAGAGCCGCCCCTGAGGACGCGCGCCCGCGTCGTGATCTTCCGCGTTCTCGCCGGCGCTCAGCGCGGCGCCGCCCACACCACCGCCCGCCAGGCGGCCAGTGCCGACGCCGCCGACATCAGCGCACAGGCGGCCACGACGCCGGCGTAGCTGCCGCTGGCGTCGAACACGCGCCCGGCAAGCCATGGCCCGCCCAGGTTGCCGAAGGCGGCCGCGGTGTAGAGCACGCCGATGATCGAGGACACCGCGCGCGCGCCCCACAGGTCCATGCACAGCGCCGGCATCAGCGACACGCTGCCGCCGTAGCTCAGGCCCATCCACAGCGCGAACGCGGCGAGCGCCCAGTACTCGCGCGCCGCCAGCCACAGCAGCATCGACAGGCCGAGCGAGGCCAGCACGCCGACCAGCGCGCGCGGCCGTCCGATGCGGTCGGCGAGCGCGCCGACGGCGAAGCGCCCGACTAGGCTGCCGATTCCGATCAGCCCCACCAGGCCGACCGCCTGCGCCTCGGGCACGCCGAGGTCGCGCGCCGCCGCCGACAGGTGCGCGAAGGGCACGAACATCGTCGGCGAGCCGAGCACCAAGGCCGCGTACAGCCAGCGGAAGCGGCGGCCCGCCAGCGCCTGCGCCAGCGGCGTGCCGGGCACGCTGCCGTCGGCGCGGCGCTCGGCCTCGGGCGCGCGGCGCAGCAGCAGCGCGGCCGTGAGGCCGAAGACCAGCACGCCGGCGGCGATGGCCCACATCGCCTGCCGCCACTGCCACAGCGCGATGGCGGCGCTGGCCGCGAGCGGCACGGCCAGCGTGCCGGCGCCGATGCCTGCGCTCGCGATGCCCGCGGCCAGCCCGCGGCGGCGCGTGAACCAGGGCTGCACGCAGCCGATGGCGGGCGTGTAGACGAGCGCGATGCCCAGCCCGAGGCCCGGGCCGTAGGCCAGCGTCACCTCGGCCATCGAGCGCGCGCGGCTGCCCGCCACGAGCGCCAGCGCGATGCACACCATGCCGGCGGCGGCCACGCGCGCCGGCCCCCAGCGGTCGGCCAGCATGCCGGCGAAGGCGCCGAGCACGAAGTACAGCAGCCCCGAGAGCCCGAACACCAGCGAGACCTCGGCGCGCGCCGCGCCGAACTCGGCCGCGAAGGGCTCGAAGAAGGCCGCGAACGAATACGAGACGCCGAAGATCACCGCCAGCGCGGTGAAGCAGGCCCAGACGACGACCCAGCCGTAGGCGCTCTCGTGCTCGGCGGTCATGCAGCGCCCGGCCTCACATGCTGCGCCGGTACTGCCCGCCGACCTCGAACAAGGCGTTGGTGATCTGGCCGAGGCTGCAGCAGCGCACGGCGTCCATCAGCACCTCGAACACGTTGCCGTGGTCGATCACGGTCTGCTGCAGCCGCGCCAGCAGCGCCGGCGCCTCGCCCGCGTGGCGGGCGTGGAAGTCGGCCAGGCGCGCCAGTTGCGACTGCTTTTCCTCCTCGGTGCTGCGCGCCAGCTCGATGTGCCCGGGCACGGGATCGCCATACGGGTTGCGGAAGGTGTTGACGCCGATGATCGGGTAGGCGCCGCTGTGCTTCAACTGCTCGTAGTGCAGGCTCTCCTCCTGGATCTTGCTGCGCTGGTAGCCGGTCTCCATCGCGCCCAGCACGCCGCCGCGCTCGGCGATCTTCTCGAACTCGGCCAGCACCGCTTCCTCGACCAGCTCGGTCAGCTCGTCGATCACGAACGCGCCCTGGTTCGGGTTCTCGTTCCTGGCCAGGCCCCATTCGCGGTTGATGACGAGCTGGATCGCCATCGCGCGGCGCACGCTCTCGTCGGTGGGCGTGGTGATGGCCTCGTCGTAGGCGTTGGTGTGCAGGCTGTTGGCGTTGTCGTAGGTGGCGATGAGCGCCTGCAGCGTGGTGCGGATGTCGTTGAAGGCGATCTCCTGCGCGTGCAGGCTGCGCCCCGAGGTCTGGCAGTGGTACTTCAGCTTCTGGCTGCGCTCGCTGGCGCCATAGCGCTCCCTCATCG
>JADYZZ010000039.1 GCA_020852865.1 Rubrivivax sp. | reverse complement strand
ATGCCGCCAAGATGGGCATCGGCGCGATGAGCGATGCGCGCTGGAAGAGCTTCTACGACTCGATGGTCGCCGTCGGTGCGATGCCCGCGGGCATCGACATCAAGCGCGGCTACACGCTGCAGTTCCTCAGGAAATGAGGCCGGAGGCGGCATGACCACCAGCGATCGGGCCCGCGAGCCGGGCGCGGCCGGGGCCGCGGAGCCCCTGCTGCGCGTGCAGCGGGTGTCCAAGCGCTTCGCCAACGGCACGCTGGCGCTGCGCGACGTCAGCCTCGAGCTGGGCCGCGGGCAGTTCGTCTCGCTGCTCGGCCCTTCCGGTTGCGGCAAGAGCACGCTGCTCAAGCTGATCTCGGGTCTGGGCGGCGCGTCGACCGGCTCGATCGAGTGGCTCGACGCCGGCGGTCGGCCGAGCGCCACGCGTCCCGGGCTGTCGTTCGTGTTCCAGGAGCCCACGCTCATGCCCTGGGCGACCGTGCTGCGCAACGTGACGCTGCCGCTGCGCCTCGACGGCGAGCCGCGCGGCCGCAACATCGAACGCGCGCGTCAGGCGCTGGCCTCGGTGGGGTTGTCGGGCTTCGAGAAGGCGTACCCGCGCGAGCTCTCCGGCGGCATGCGCATGCGCGTGTCGATCGCGCGCGCGCTCGTCACGCGGCCGCAGATCCTGCTCATGGACGAGCCCTTCGCCGCGCTCGACGAGATCACGCGCCTGAGGCTCAACGACGACCTGCTCGAGCTGTGGCAGGCCGAGGGCTTCAGCGTCGTCTTCGTCACGCACTCGGTGTTCGAGAGCGTGTTCCTGTCGCAGCGCATCGTCGTGCTGGCGGCGCGCCCGGGCCGCATCAGCGCCGATCTGCGCATCGACGACGCCTACCCGCGCCCGCGCTCGTTCCGCACCTCGGCGGCCTACGCCGCGCATTGCGACGAGGTGTCGGCGGCGCTCGAGGCGAGCATGGCGCAGAGGAGGCTGGCATGAGTGCGCCGGGACGCCCCCAGGCGCTCGTCCCGGAGCGTGCAGCGCAAAGGGCCGTCCCGTGAGCGCGCGCGACCTGCGGCCCGGTGCGGCCGATCCCGAAGGCGCGGCCGCGGCGCCGTTGCACGCGCTGGCGCTGCCGCTCGAAGACGAGCTGATCGAGGCCACGCAGGAACGTCGCATCCTCGGCCTGCCGGCATCGGCCTGGCCCAAGATCATCGCGCCGGCGGCGGTCGGCCTGATCGTGCTGGTGCTGTGGGAAGTGCTGGTGCGCGCGCTGCACGTGCCCACCTTCATCCTGCCCGGTCCCTTGCTCATCGCCCAGACGCTCGTGCGCGAATGGGGTCCGCTGTCCTCGTCGCTGTGGATCACGGCGTCGATCTCGCTGGCCGCGCTCGTCACCGCGATCGTGATCGGCATGGCGCTGGCCATCCTGTTCACGCAGTCCAAGTGGATCGAGACCGCGTTCTTTCCCTACGCCGTCGTGCTGCAGGTGACGCCGGTGGTGGCGATCGCGCCGCTCATCATCATCTGGGCCGACAACGTCAATCTCTCGCTGCTGATCTGCGCCTGGCTGGTGGCGTTCTTTCCGATCCTGTCCAACTCGACGCTCGGGCTCAACTCGGCCGACCACAACCTGCTGAACCTGTTTCGCATCTACGGTGCGAGCCGCTGGCAGACGCTGTGGAACCTGCGCCTGCCCGCCTCGATGCCGTACTTCCTGGGCGGCGTGCGCATCTCGGGCGGTCTGGCGCTGATCGGCGCGGTGGTGGCCGAGTTCGTCGCCGGCACCGGCGGCTCGGCCTCGGGGCTGGCCTTCCGCATCCTCGAGTCGGGCTACAACCTGCAGATCCCGCGCATGTTCGCGGCGCTGGCGCTGGTGTCGCTGTGCGGCATCGTCATCTTCGGCTGCCTGTCGCTGGTGTCGTACCTGTCGCTGCGCCACTGGCACGACAGCGCGCTCAAGCGCGAAAACTGAGCCCGGCAGGCGATGAAGCGGATCGCATCATGCGGACCTGATTCCTGTCGTCACGGGCCGCGAGACAGGCACCGCAACCACGCCGGCCGTCGCGAGGATGTGTTCCACGCGGGTCGGGAGTGTGCGCGTCGCGCGGCCGCGGCGATACCGTTTTCCACAACCCAGAACCCGAGGAAATCCATGAAGAAGACCCTCCTGGCGGCTGCGGCCGCGGCCGCCGGCGCGCTGTCCTGCGGTGCGTACGCGCAGACCGTCACGGTATCCGGCCTGATCGACGCCTACGCCGGCTCGATGCAGTATTCGGGCGACAAGCGCAAGGCGGTCGTCAACTCGGGCGGCATGAGCACCTCGTGGTGGGGCTTCGAGGGCACGGAAGACCTGGGCGGCGGGCTCAGGGCCGAGTTCAAGGTGGGCGGCTACATCCGCGCCGACACCGGCGAGCCCGGCCGCTTCAACGGCAACGAGAGCTACTTCAGCCGCAATTCGTTCGTCGGCCTGAGCGGCCCGTTCGGCACCGTGCACATCGGCCGCGACGGCGCCCCCAACTTCCTGCCCACGGCGCTGTTCAACGCGTTCGCCGATTCGTTTGCGTTCTCGCCGATCATCCTGCACGCCAACGTTCCGCTGTTCAACGGCACACGCTGGCAGTCGGTCAACGCGGCCGACACCGGCTGGAGCAACCAGATCCGCTATACGACGCCCAAGCTGGGCGGCTTCACCGGCAACCTGCACTACCAGTTCGGCGAGGTCGCCGGCGACAGCAGCAAGCGCAACATGGGCGCCAGCTTCCTGTACTTCAACGGCGCCTACGGCATCGGCGGCTTCGTGCACGACATCCGCATCGACAACCCGCTGCCCGGAACCCTCGGCGACGTCAAGGTCGGGTTCGCGCAGCAGAAGGCCTGGATGCTCTCGGGTCGCGCGAAGTTCGGCGCGGCCACGCTGTACGCCAACTACGAGGACGCCAAGAACGACAACACCAACGGCCCACCCGGCGACGCCAAGAGCAAGACCTGGAGCGTGAGCGCCGACTACACGCTGGGCGCCGGCAAGCTGATGGCGGCCTGGGCCAACACCAAGTGGACGACCTCGCCGACGAGCGCGCGCGACGGCAGCAAGCGCGACACCTACTCGCTCGGCTACGACTACACGATGTCCAAGCGCACCGATCTGTACGCCGTGTACATGAACGACAAGATCAGCAGCTTCAACCGCGGCAACTCGTACGCGCTCGGGGTGCGTCACCGCTTCTGAGTCGACCTCTTCTGCGGCAGGCGCCGCGACACGAATTCGGCGCCTGCGTCATCTCCGGCGCCCCGGCGCCCCGGCGCACCGGCGCACCGGCGCACCGGCGCACCGGCCGCCCACACGGGCCGGCCCTTCGCGGAGCCGATGCCGTGCAGCCCCGCGTTCACCCCACTCGGGCGTGACGCGTCGGGCGCCCGCTCCCGGCCGCGGAAGGCGGCTTGCAGGAAGGGGCACTCCGCGCCGCGACCGAGCTTGCGTCCGTGCCGCCGGCGGGCTTGCATGGTTCTGCCCGCCCGGGTGAGCGCGGTTTCGCTGCTGCCGCCGCCGTCGTGGATTTTCACGCCGGCGGTGCCGCCCGGGCACGGCCGCTTGCCAGCGACAAGTTCCGGGTGAAGAGGCCGAAGGCCAGGATCCGCGCGCGGCTCGTATGCGTTCCGCAAACCCACCTTGCCGGCCGTTTCCGGCTGCGGTACGTCGGTCCTACGCGGCCGCGGTCAGGACGGTGTCGTCGACGGGTTGGGCCGGCGCGTGCCAGTTGTGCGGCAACAGCGT
>JADYZZ010000038.1 GCA_020852865.1 Rubrivivax sp. | reverse complement strand
GCCGCTGCTGCGCGAGCAGCTCACCGAGGGCCGCGTGGCCGCCTGGCTGGCCCACCTGGTCGAGGGCCCGGTCACGCGCTACGAAGTGCCCGGCATCCACGCCTTCAACTTCGTCTGCGAGCAGGCGTTGGGCGGCGGCGGCATGTCCTCGCTGCGCAACGACGCGCTGGGCAAAGGCATGGGTCAGCTGCTGCTGGCGCTGCCCGTGCGCGTGCCGGCGTCGTGGCGCGAAGGGCTGGCTGCCTTGCCCGCGGAGGTCTCCCATGTCTGATCCGAGGATGCCGCGCCCGACGCGGCGCACGGCGCTCGCCTGGACCGCCGCGCTGCTCGGCAGCGCCGGCGTGCAGGCCCAAGTGAGCAAGCCGCACCGCCTCGTCGTCGCCTTCGGGCCGGGCAGCTTCAACGACATCGCCGCGCGCGAGCTGGCGCGCTACATGGGCGAGACGCTCGGCCGCACGGTGATCGTCGAGAACAAGCCCGGTGCCGGCGGCATGATCGGCACCGAGGCCGTGGTCAAGTCGGCGCCCGACGGCAGCACCATCGGTTTGGGCACCAGCTCGCAGCTGGTGATGAACGTCGCGCTGTACCGCAACCTGCCCTTCGACGTCGAGCGCGACCTGCGGTTGATCGGCCTGGTCGGACGCACGCCGCTCGTGCTGGCGGGCAAGGCGGCAGGCCCGCGGACGCTCGACGAGTTGCTCGCGCAGGCCGGGGCGAACCCCGGCCGCGTGACCTACGGTTCGGCCGGGATCGGCTCGATCAGCCACATCGTCGGCGAGGCGTTCGCTCACGCCGCCGGCGTCAAGCTCTCGCACGTGCCGTACAAGGGCAACGGCCCGGCGCTGGCCGACCTGTCGGGCGGGCATGTCGACTTGCTGTTCGACGGTCTGGCCACCTCGGCGCCGCTGGCCGAGCAGGGCCGCGTGCGCCTGCTGGCGATCGCCGGTACGCAGCGCAGCGCGGCCGCGCCCCGGCTCGCGACGTTCGCCGAGCAGGGACTGCGCGACTACGAGGCCTACACCTGGAACTGCCTGTTCGCCCCGGCCGGCACGCCGCCGGCGCTGATCGCGCAGCTCAACCGGGCGCTGAACGCAGCGCTGGCGCAGCCGGCGATCAGGGAGCGCTTCACCCAGGCCGGAGCCGAAGTGCTCGGCCCCTCCACCCCGGAACAGGCCGAGGCCTTCGGCAGGCGCGAGCGCGAGCGCTGGGTGCCCTTCGTGCGCAGCCTGAAGATCCAGCTCGATTGAGCGCGCAGGGCGCCCCGCGGACGAGGGCGCGCCGCGGCACGGCCTGTCAGCCGGCTTGTTGGTGGTACTCCGTGACGCGCCGCACTTCGTTGGACGAGCCGAGCACGACGGCCACGCGCTCGTGCAGCCGGGTCGGCACGATGTCGAGGATGCGCCGGCGGCCGTCGGTGGCCCGGCCGCCGGCTTGCTCGACGATGAAGGCCATCGGGTTGGCCTCGTACATCAGGCGCAGCTTGCCGGGCTTGTCGGGCTCGCGCCGGTCCCAGGGGTAGAGGAAGACGCCGCCGCGCGTGAGGATGCGGTGCACGTCGGCCACCATGCTCGCCACCCAGCGCATGTTGAAGTCCTTGCCGCGCGCGCCTTCCCGGCCGGCCAGGCACTCGTCGATGTAGCGGCGCACCGGCGGCGCCCAGTGGCGCAGGTTGGACATGTTGATCGCGAATTCCCGGGTGTCCTCGGGGATCCGCGCGCCGTCTTGCGTGAGGACCCACGAGCCCGTCTCGCGGTCGAGCGTGAACAGCGCGACGCCGTTGCCCAGCGTCAGCACGAGCGTGCTCTGCGGTCCGTAGACGCAGTAGCCGGCCCCCGCCTGCTGGCGCCCGGGCTGCAGGAAGTCCTCCTCGGTGACGCCGCGCGCGTGGCCGACCTTGCGCAGCACGCTGAAGATGGTGCCGATGCTGACGTTGACGTCGATGTTCGACGAGCCGTCGAGCGGGTCGAACAGCAGCAGATACTCGCCCTGCGGGTAGCGGTCGGGCACGAGGTGGATGCTGTCCATCTCCTCGCTGGCCATCGCCGCCAGGTGGCCGCCCCACTGGTTGGCCTCGACCAGCACCTCGTTGGCGATGACGTCGAGCTTCTTCTGCACCTCGCCTTGCACGTTCTCGGTGGCGGCGCTGCCGAGCACGTCGCCGAGCGCGCCCTTGTTGACGGCGATCGCGATGTGCTTGCAGGCGCGCGCCACGACCTCGATCAGCAGGCGCAGTTCGCCCGGGATGCGGCCGTGCGCACGCTGCTGCTCGACGAGGTACTGCGTGAGGCTGACGCGGCGGACGCTGTTCATGCGGGGCTGCCGTCCAGGGCGCGGCCGACGATCTCGCGCACGTCGGCGCTCAGGTCGGGCTTGGCGGCCACGCGCGCGATGGCCTCGCGCGCCGCGCTGCGGTAGGGTTCGGCGAGCGCGCTCCAGCGGTCCAGCGTGCGCGCGAAGCGGCCGGCGAGCTGCGGGTTGAGCGCGTCGATCTCGAGCAGCTTGTCGGCCCACAGCACGTAGCCGGCGGCGTCGGCGCGGTGGAAGGCGGCCGGGTTCTGGATGCACAGCGCGAACAGCAGGCTGCGCACGCGGTTGGGATTGCGCAGCGAGAACTCCGGGTGCTGCAGCAGCGCGCGCGCGCGCGCGAAGACGCGGCCGGCGCCTTCGCCCAGCGGCTCGGGCGCCGCGGCCTGCAGCGCGAACCACTTGTCGAGCATGAGCGCGTCGCCCTGCGCCATGTGGCGGAAGCGCTCGATCACCTGATCGACGAGCGGCGAGTGCGCCTCGAGCAACGCGGCGGCGGCGCCCAGGCGGTCGGTCAGGTTGCCCGCATCCTTGAAGCGCTGGTAGGCGCGGCCCTGCCATGCCGCGTCGTGGTGGCGCACGGCATGCCGGCACAGCATGGCCAGGGCGCGGTTGGCCAGCGCCCGCCTGCCGCTTTGCGCCGGGCTCGGCGCATAGCCCTCGCGCACCTGGTTGTCTTCCCAGGCGCGCACCCAGTCGTCGTGCAGGGCGTCGGCGAGCAGGTCGTGCAGCTGCTCGCGCACGGCGTGGATGCGCTGCGGGTCGACGCGCTCGAGCTGCTCGGCGATGTAGAGCTCGTCGGGGACCGCGAAGACGAGCACCTTGAACGCCGGCGCCAGCGCCGCGTTGCGCAGCACGGCGCGCAGCGCGTCGGCGAGCGCTGCGTCGAGCTGCGGCGCGCCGCCTTCGGCAAGCGCACGCAGCATGCGATCGAGCAGCAGCCGCTGCGCGGCCTCCCAGCGGTTGAAGGCGTCGCTGTCGTGCGCGAGCAGGCACAGCCGCTCGGCATCGCCCAGGCCGTCGTCGAGCTTGACCGGCGCCGAGAAGCCCCGCAGCAGCGAAGGCACGGGCGGCGCGTCGATTTCGTCGAAGGTCCAGCTCTGCTCGGCCGTGTCGAGCACGAGCAGCCGCTCGGCGATCAGCTCGCGGCCCTCGCCCGACAGCGCGGCGAAGGCCACCGGGATCACGAACGGCAGCTTGTCGGGCTGGCCGGGGGTGGGCGGGGTGTGCTGGGCCAGCGTGAGCGTGCAGCGGCGCGCCGCGGCGTCGTACTGCGCGCGCGCGCGCAGCACCGGCGTGCCGGCCTGCGCGTACCAGCGCTTGAACGCCTCCGGCCGCTGGGCGAGCGCGCTGCCGGGGTTGGCGTCGGCGATGGCCTGCGCGAAGTCGTCGCAGGTGACGGCCTGGCCGTCGTGGCGCTCGAAGTACAGCGCCAGGCCGCGCGCGAAGCCCGCACGCCCGACCAGGGTGTGCATCATGCGCACGACCTCGGCACCCTTTTCGTAGACGGTGGCGGTGTAGAAGTTGCTGATCTCGAGGTAGGCGTCGGGCCGCACCGGGTGCGCCATCGGTCCGGCGTCCTCGGCGAACTGCGCGCTGCGCAGGCGGCGCACGTCGCCGATGCGGTGCACGGCTCGCGCCGAGGTCGGGTCGCCGGCCGCGGCGTCGGCCGCGCCGGCCATGTCCATGCTGAACTCCTGGTCGCGGAAGACCGTGAGCCCCTCCTTGAGCGAGAGCTGGAACCAGTCGCGGCAGGTGACGCGGTTGCCGGTCCAGTTGTGGAAGTACTCGTGCCCGATGACGCCCAGGATGCCGTCGAAGTCGGCGTCGGTGGCGCTGGCGGCGGTGGCCAGCACGTACTTGGTGTTGAAGAGGTTGAGGCCCTTGTTCTCCATCGCGCCGGCGTTGTAGTCCTCGACCGCCGCCACCATGTAGCGCTCGAGGTCGAGCGCGAGGCCGAAGCGCGCTTCGTCCCACGCGATCGCGGCCATGAGCGAGTGCATGGCGTGCTCGGTCTTGCCGAGGTCGCCCGGGCGCACGTACATCTGCAGCAGGTGCTCGCGCCCGCCGCGCGTGCGGATGCGCTGTTCGCGCGCGGCCAGCTTGCCGGCCACGAGCGCGAACAGATAGCTCGGCTTGGGGTGCGGGTCGTGCCACTTGGCGTAGTGGCGGCCGCTTTCGAGCATGCCCTGTTCGACGAGGTTGCCGTTGGACAGCAGCACCGGGTACAGCGCGCGGTCGGCGCGCAGCGTCACCGTGTACACGGCCATCACGTCGGGACGGTCGGCGAAGTAGGTGATGCGCCTGAAGCCCTCGGCCTCGCATTGCGTGAACAGGCCGCCCGCGCTCGGATACAGGCCCGACAGGGCCGTGTTCCTGTCGGGCGCGCAGGTGTTGCGGATCTCGAGCGTGAAGGCGTCGGCCGCCGGCGGGTTGTCGACGACCAGGTCGCCGCCCTCGTGGCGGAAGCTCACGCTGGCGCCGTCGGCGAGCACGCGCAGCAGCACCAGGCCCTCGCCGTGCAGGCGCAGCGGCGTGTCGGCGCCGGCGCAGGCGCGGTTGCGCTCGATGCCGAGCCGGCTGGTGACGAGGGTCTTGGCCGCGTCGAGATCGAATGTGAGCTCGGCGGTGCGGATGAAGTACGGCGGCGGCGCGTAGTCCGCGCGCCGCACGAGCGTGCCCTGGGGTTCGCGCAGCATGCTGCGGCCTCCTCGTGTGGTCTGGGGATCGGGCCTACAGCCCCTGCTTGAGGCTGGCGGCGATGAAGGCGTCGAGATCGCCGTCGAGCACCTTCTGCGTGTTGCTGATCTCGACGCCGGTGCGCAGGTCCTTGATGCGGCTCTGGTCGAGCACGTAGCTGCGGATCTGGTGGCCCCAGCCGACGTCGGTCTTGGCGTCCTCGAGCTTCTGCTGCGCCTCGCGCTGCTTGCGCATCTCGTGCTCGTACAGGCGGCTTCGGAGCATGGCCCAGGCCTCGTCGCGGTTGCGGTGCTGGCTGCGGTCGTTCTGGCACTGCACGACGATGCCGCTGGGCAGGTGCGTCAGGCGCACCGCCGAGTCGGTCTTGTTGATGTGCTGGCCGCCGGCGCCGCTGGCGCGGTAGGTGTCGGTGCGCACGTCGGCCGGGTTGATCTCGATCTCGATCGACTCGTCGATCTCGGGGTAGACGAACAGGCTGGCGAAGCTCGTGTGGCGTCCGCCCGAGCTGTCGAACGGGCTCTTGCGCACCAGGCGGTGTACGCCGGTCTCGGTGCGCAGCTGGCCGTAGGCGTAATCGCCCTCGACGCGCAGGGTGGCGCTGCGGATGCCGGCCACGTCGCCCTCGGTCTCGTCGAGTACCTCGGCCTTGAAGCCCTTGCGCTCGCAGAACTTCAGGTACTGGCGCAGCAGCATCGCGGCCCAGTCGCAGGCCTCGGTGCCGCCGGCGCCGGCCTGGATGTCGATGAAGCAGTTGAGCGGGTCGGCCGGGTTGGCGAACATGCGCCGGAACTCGAGCTCCTCGACCGTGCCGCGCAGCGCCAGGGCGTCGTCGCGCACCGCGGCCAGCGCCGCCTCGTCGTCCTCGGCCTTGCTCAGCTCGTACAGCTCGAGGCCGTCGCCCAGGCCCCGCTGCAGGCGCTCGAGCGTGCCCACCACGGTGTCGAGCAGCTTCTTCTCCTTGCCCAGCTCCTGCGCGCGCTTGGGCTCGTTCCAGACGGCGGGGTTCTCGAGTGCGGCGTTGACCTCGTTCAGCCGCAGCGCCTTGCGCTCGTAGTCAAAGATACCCCCGGAGCTGCTGGGTGCGATCGCTCAGATCGGCGAGCAGCGTGCCGATGGCGTTGATTTCTTCGGTGTCCATGGCGCGGGATTTTACGGGTCGCCCGCGGCCGCCTGCGGCGCGAGGAAGTCCGCCAGCAGCTCGGCCAGCGCCTGCGGCTGGTCGTGGTGCAGCATGTGGCCGCAGGCGGCGAGCATGCGGCGCTCGACCCGGGGCACGACCGCCAGCCGCTCGTGGAACTCGGCCTTGGAGTAACGGCCGCCCCACCACAGCGAGGGGTCGGACGCATCGCCCTCGACCCACAGCAGCGGCGCGGTGATCAGCTTCCAGACCTCGAGCGTCTCGTCGACGCGGTAGGGCAGCGGATTGGGCCGCTTGTGTGCGGGGTCGCCGCGCACGCGCCAGCGGCCGTCGGCGCCGGGCTGCGCCCATTGCCGCGCCAGCCAGTGCGCCTTGTCGGCGGCCAGCCTCGGGTTGGTCTTCGTCAGGCGCGCCGCGACCTCGTCCGCGCTGGCGTAATCGCGCATCGTCTGCGGCGTCTTGAGCGCGTCGAGCCATTGCACCAGGCGCCTGGGCGCCTGCCGCGGCTCGCTGCGCGGCATGCCGAAGCCCTCGAGGTTGACGAGACGGCGCACGCGCGCCGGCCGCAGGCCGGCGTAGCTCATCGCCACGTTGCCGCCCATGCTGTGGCCGACGAGGTCGACCGCGACGCCGGGCGCCAGCGCGTCGAGCAGCGCGTCGAGATCGCCCAGGTAGTCGGCGAACCAGTAGCTGTCGGCCGCGGGCCCGGTGCTGCGGCCGAAGCCGCGCCAGTCGGGCGCCAGCACCCGGCGCCCGTGACCCTCGACCTCGGCCAGCGCGTCGACGACGAACTGGAACGAGGCGCCGACGTCCATCCAGCCGTGCAGCAGCACGAGCGGCGGCCGCGCCGGCGTGGCGAGCGCGGCGTCGCCCCAGGCGTTGACATGGTGGTCCAGGCCGCGCAGCGGCACGAAGAGCGATTGCGCGGCGCAGCGCGGCGCGTAGGCGGGCAAGGTCATGCCGGCGACTGTACGCGTGCCGCACGAGGCGTTCAGTACAGGCGGATCGCCATGTCGAAGTACCAGGTGCGGCGGATCTCGATCACGTCGAACTCGCGCGCCAGCGCCGGCGGGAATGCCGCGTAGGGTGCCTGGCTGTACACGACGCGGCGGATCGCCTCGTCGAGTTCGGGCAGGCCGCTGGAGAGCACGAAGGTCACCGACTCGACCGCGCCGTCGCTGCGCAGCGCCACCGTGACGAGCGGATCGGCGTGGGGCTGTCGGGCCGCGTCACGCACCATGTCGAAGGTCATGTTCAGCTGGATCTTGCGCGCCCAGGCCTCGGCATAGAGCACGAGTTCGGTGTTGAGGTCGGTGCGCCCGAACAGACGGCCGCGACGCTGGCTGCTCGCGCCGGGCCCGGCGCCGGGTGCGCTGCGGGCGGCGGCCTCGGCCGCCTGGCGCCTGGCCGCTTCTTCGTCGAGCTGACGGCCGATGGCGCGCTTGACCGCTTCACGCCGGGCCTCCTGGGCTTCGGCTGCCGCCCGCGCGCGATCGGCTTCCTGCCGGGTTGCCTCCTGGCGGGCTGCCTCCTGGCGGACTGCTTCCTGCCGAGCGGCCTCCTGCCGAGCTGCTTCCTGCCGAGCTGCTTCCTGCCGAGCCGCTTCCTGCCGAGCGGCTTCCTGCCGAGCTGCTTCCTGCCGAGCTGCCTCCTGCCGAGCTGCTTCCTGACGGGCTGCTTCCTGACGGGCTGCTTCCTGACGGGCTGCTTCCTGACGGGCTGCTTCCTGACGGGCTGCTTCCTGACGAGCTGCTTCGTGCCGAGCGGCTTCCTCTGCCTCCCGGCCTTGCGCTTCCTGGCGCGCTGCCTCGGCAACGGTCGCGTCGCGCTGTTGCTCCGGGTGCCGGGCCTCGAGCGTGGCCTCCTGCGGCGATGGTGCGCCCGGCCCGGGCGATTCGGCGACGGTTTGTGCGGGTGCAGATGCCGCCGCGCTCGACGCGCTCGGCGCTGCGGCGACGGCGGGCGCCGGCTGCTGGGCTGCGGGCACCGCCAGGTTCGCGTCGGCAGGCGGCTGCACTGCGATCACGTCGGGCGGCGGGAACGTGGTCGCGCGCGTGTCGACGGTTGCCTCGGGCGCGGGCGTTCCAGCCGGTTGCGCCGCAGCGGCGACAGGCACAGGCTGAACCGCAGGCGTGGGCTCCGCGGCAGGCTGCCCGGTCAGCCTGGACGCGACCTCGGCGGCTGCTGCGGGCGGCGCCTCGGGCTGGTCGGCGGTGGATGCCTCATCGCCCGCATGGGTCGGCGGCGAGGCCACCGCTGCGGCCCGCTGCGCAGCGTCGGGAGCGGGCGTCAGCACGAGCTGGAGATCAGGCACTTCGGCGCGCCGGGCCTGCCACGGAAACGCAAACTCCGGCAGCCCGAAGTCGTCGCCGCCGAAGCTCAGACTCAGCAGCAGGGCATGCACCAGCAGCGACAGCAGCAGGGCGATGCCCAGGCGCTTGCGCTCCCCGGCACTCATGCGTCGGCCCGACGTCCGGGCGCTGCCGACCGGTCGGCAGCGCCTGCGGCGCGTGCGCGCCGACTCGTGCGCGCGGGCATGTCCCGTCCGTGCAGGCTCGGGCTGGGCTGGCGGCGAAATCGATCGAACATCCGGATGGCTTGCGTGAGGCTGAAACGCAGGCCGCGGTCGCGATGATCGCCGGCATCGCTGGCGCGCCGCGCAGCCGCGATGATCCCGCAATGGAGGGGGCGCCCTTGCTCGGGCTGCGGGTGCTGCGGCCGGCGTCGCGACACGACGCGCTGCACCCGCGGGTACAGCGCCAGCGGCAGCAGCGCCAGCATGTTCCAGCCCGGCGTCGCATGCGCGAGCGCCAGCGCCAGTGCGGTGCAGGCCACCGTCAGCCAGGCTCGGGTGAGCAGTTGCCTTCGTGCCTGGGCCGTGGCGACATCGGCGCAGGGCGCCGGCAGCGCCAGCGCCACGCGCGCCGCCGTCAGCAGCGCCAGCGCGCACAGATGGCCGCTGTAGAGGGCAGCGGCGCTGCCCAGCTTGCCCTGCTGACCCATCAGTGCGGTCGTGAAGGGCGGCAGGCCGACGAGGGCGAGTTGTCCGAGTTCGGGCTTCGGTGCCGGTGCGCTGCCGTCACCGACCAGGCGCGAAAGCCGCACGCTCGAAGTCCATTGCAGCGCCGTCACCCGGAAGCTCTCGAGCAAAGGCGGCTCTGCCGCTTTGCTGGATCCCCCGCGGGGGGCGGGCTGGGCGCAGCCCAGCCCTGGGGGCGCACAGCAGCCAGACGAGCATCTTCGGCCCCAGCTCGGCGGGCGCCTGTCCGAGCGCGGCATCGCTCGCTCCCTCGGCGAGCGCGGGCAGGCGTAACTCGAGCACGAGCCGCGTCACGGCGATCGCGCAGACGCCGTCGGCGAGCGCATCGAGGCGGCCGCGCGGCACGGGCAGATCGGCCACCCGGGTCAGCTTGCGCGGGCAGTGACGGGTTGCGAGGCCGGCCCCAGGCGCTTGATCATGTTGTAGCCGGTGATGCCGTAGCCGAGCGAGCGGTACAGCGCGTGCGCTGTCGGGTTGACGGCGAAGACGTGCAACTCGATCGCGTCGGCGCCGTGCTCCGCGGCGCGGCGCTGCAACTGCTCGAGCGCGGCGCGCGCATGGCCCTGGCCGCGGTGGCTCGGCAGAACGCGGATGTTGTACAGGTACAGCCAGCGGGCTCCCGCCGCCTCGAGCCGGGCGTACCAGAGCCAGCCGAGCATCTCGCCGCCGGCTTCATGCTGGATCTCGCACAGGACCTGGCCGGGCGTCGCCAGACCCTGCGGGAGCAGGCGTCCGAACTCGGCGCCAGCGCGTTCCAGCGCGTTGTCTTCACTCCAGCGAAGTGCCGAGACGTTGTCGCGCGCGTAGTCGGCAATGGTGGCGCGCGCGAACTCCTCGAATTGCGCCGGGCGCATCGGCACGAGGACGATCATGGGCGTGGGGCAAGATGCCGCGGTCGAGGGGGCGGCGCGACCAAGCGTGCGCCGCGCCGCATCATCGGGCATCGATGAGGCATCGGCAAGTGCGTCTGGCCCCTCGGGGCGATCGGATCGCGCGCGTCGGGCGAGCGCCGCGAGCCCGCGAGCCCGCAGCCCTCGCAGCCCGCAGCCCTCGCGGCCCTCGCGGCGCGCCACCTCCGCAGCCTCGATCTCAGCGCACGGTGTAGCCGCGCCCTTCGAGGCAGGCCGTGCGCGCGCGCGGGTAGTCGGCGCGCTGCGTCGGCGTCGCGATGCCGCCTCCGGTGGCCGCGGCGGTGGGGTCCAAGCCGGTCTGCGCGACGGCCCAGCGGTGGCATTCGTACTCGTCGCTCGCCTGCTGCTGTGCGCTCTGGCCGTTGCGCGGGTAGACGTAGCTGCGGTCGGGCTTGCCGGACCGCGCGCTGGTGTCCACCGGCGGCGGCACCACTTCGTAGCCGCCGCCGATATGGTCGCGGTAGTAGACGCCGTTGGCGTAGAGGTAGGCAATGCCGGCGATGGTGACCACGGTGGCGAAGGTCGGCAGATCGGGCACGACGAGGCCGTAGGGCGGCCGCACGACGACGTAGCCGCGCGGGCCGGGCCCGTACCACACGGCGCCGGCGTAGCGGTAGTCGACGCCGCCCCAAAGCACGCCGCGGCTACCGCGCGGAAGAACGTGTACCGCGGTGCCGGGCGCGAGGTAGTCGTGTGGGTGTCCGTGCGCGCCGTCGTACCGGCGCCCGGGCGGCAGCGGCATGCCGCGCTCGTGCCAGCCGGGGCCGCCGGGCCGTGGCGGGCCGGGCGGGTCGGCCTGCACGGCCAGGCTGGCGCAGGCCAGCGCCAGCGCGCTGCCCAATGCGGTCATCCGCGCGAGCCTCGTCGTTGCCGATCGGCTCATCTCGCACCCCGCTCCCGGCTCATGTCGCCACAGGCTCTCTTCATCGCTTGTCGGGCGCTCACCCGACCCGGTAGCCGCGACCACCCATGCAGGCAGACATGGCGCGATGGAAATCGTCCAGCGGCATGCGGGCACGCGCCTGGGCCTCGGCCGCGCGGGCGCGCGCAGCTTCGTAGGCGTGCGCGCGGCTGTCCTGGGCCGCGGCGCCGAGCAGGGCGCCGAAGATGGCTCCGATCACCGCGCCTTCACCGGCACGGCCCGGCGAGGCCACGGCGCCGACCACGGCACCGGTCGCGCTCCCGGCCACGACGGCGGCGCCGCTCGGCGGCGGCGGCATGCCGGCCACGGGACGCGCTGCGCGCGTGGGCGTCATGCCGGGGTCGAAGCCTGTCTCGCGTACCGCCCAGCGGCAGCACTCGTAGCGGTCGCGGTCCTGGCGCGCCGCGTCCTGCCCACGCTCGGGGTAGAAGTACATCGCCCGCACCGGCGCGGCAGGCGGTGCCGGATAGGGCGGGCGAGGCACCGCCGGTGCGACCACGCAGCCGGCCAGCAGCAGCGCGGCGAGCAAGCCCGCCGCGCCGCGTGCACGCCGGCCTGCCGCACGCCGCGGTTCCGTCTTGTTCATGCCGTGCGAGCGGGCCGGCTTCCGACGCCGTTGACCCTGTCGGCGTAAAGCTCCGCAAAGCCCGGCCGGGCGATGCCGCGGCTGCGTTCGGGCACACTCGCCACATGGGACCATTGAACGGATTGCGCGTCGTCGAACTCGCCGGCATCGGCCCGGCCCCGATGTGCTGCATGCTGCTGGCCGACCTGGGCGCCGACGTGGTGCGAGTCGACCGCCTCGAGGCCAGCGGCCTGGGCGTGGCGATGGCGCCGCGCCACGACGTCAACGCGCGCGGGCGGCGCTCGCTGGCGGCGGACCTGAAGTCGCCGGCCGGCCGCGAGGCGGTGCTGCGGCTCGCCGATCGTGCCGACGTGCTGATCGAGGGCTTCCGGCCCGGCGTCACCGAGAAGCTCGGGCTCGGCCCGACCGACTGCATGGCGCGCAACGCGCGCCTCGTCTACGGCCGCATGACCGGCTTCGGCCAGCAGGGGCCGCTGGCGCAGGCCGCCGGGCACGACCTGAACTACATCGCGCTCAGCGGCGCGCTGCACGCCATCGGCGCGGCCGGCGGCGCTCCGCTGCCGCCGCTCAACCTCGTCGGCGACTACGGCGGCGGCGCCCTCTACCTCGCCTTCGGCGTGCTGGCTGCGCTGCACGAGCGCCAGCACTCGGGGCGCGGCCAGGTGGTCGATGCGGCGATGGTCGACGGCGCGGCCTCGCTCGCATCGATGTTCTACGGCCTTGCCGCAGCCGGCCAGTGGAGCGACGAGCGCGGCGGCAATCTGCTCGACGGCGGTGCACCCTTCTACGGAAGCTACGAGACGGCCGACGGCCGCTGGGTCAGCCTGGCCGCGCTCGAGCCCAAGTTCTTCGCGCAGCTGGCGGCCGCGCTCGAGCTCGAGCCGCGTTTCGTCGCACGCCAGTACGACCGCAGCCTGTGGCCCGAGATGCGTGCGGCGATCGCCGCCGCGGTGCGCCGGCACACGCGCGAGGCGTGGTGCGAGCGGCTCGAAGGCAGCGACGCGTGCTTCGCGCCGGTGCTCACGTTCGCGGAGGCGGCGCAGCACCGCCACGCGCGTGCGCGCGCGGCCTTCGTGACGATCGACGGCGTCGTGCAGCCTGCGCCGGCGCCGCGCTTCGACCGTACGCCGGCGCCGCCGCCGCGCGCCGCGCCGCAGATCGGTGCGCACACCGACGAGCTGCTTGCCGAGGCCGGCTACGACGCCGCTGGAATCGCCGCGCTGCGCGCGCAAGGGGCGGTGCGGTGAGCGGTGAGGGCGCGCCGCCCGGCGTGCGGCAGGCGGCTTCGCTGCTGCTGCTGCGCGACGGCGACGCCGGGCTCGAAGTGCTGATGCTGCGGCGCGCCCAGCGTGCCGGCGACCCTTGGAGCGGAGCCGCGGTGTTTCCGGGCGGCGCGCTCGACCTGCGCGACCGCGAGGCACACGCGCATGTACGCGGCCCGAGCGACGAGGAAGCGAGCCGGCGCCTGGGCGTCGCCGCGGGCGGGCTCGACTACTTCGTCGCCGCGCTGCGCGAGAGCTTCGAGGAGGTGGGCCTGCTGCTCGCGGCGCCGCAGCCGCTCGGCGCGCAGGCGGCGGCGCTGCAGGCCTGGCGCACGCGGCTGCAGTCGGGCGCGGCGTCGATCGCCGAGCTGTGCGCGGCCGAGCAGCTGCAGCTCGACGCGGCCAGCCTCGCCTACTACAGCCACTGGCTCACGCCGCCGGGCGTGCGTCGGCGCTTCGACACGCGCTTCTTTGCCGCGCTCGCGCCCGCCGGGCAGCAGGCGGTGGCCGACTACGGCGAAGCCGTGGAGCTGATGTGGCTGACGCCGCGCGCCGCACTCGATCCGGCGCGCGCGCTCGAGCTGCTGCCGGTGACGCGGCGCACGCTGCAGGAGCTGGCACGCTTCGCGCGAGCCGGCGACGCCTTCGGCGAGGCGCGCCTGCGGAGCGACATCGCCCGCACGATGCCGCGCCGCGCCGCGTCGGCGCGCGGCACGCCGCGCGTGGTGCTGCCCGACGAGCTCGCCTATGCCGAGGTGGCGCGGCTCGACCCGGAGGGGCGCGGCGACGCCTGCGCCGATCTGGTCGCCGGCCGCGCCGTGCGGCTGGCGGCCAGCGTCCTGCGCGTGACTGCGCCCAATCCGGGGCCGATGACCGGACCGGGGACCAACAGCTACCTCGTCGGCGACGGCCGCGCCTGGACCGCGATCGACCCCGGACCGGCATCGCCCGAGCATGTGCAGGCGCTCATCGCGGCGGCCGCGCCGGGGCGCATCGAGCGCATCCTCGTCACCCACACGCACCGCGACCACTCGCCCGGCGCGCGGCTGCTGGCCCAGGCCACGGGCGCGCCGGTGTACGGCCGGCGCGCCGCGCATCCGCAGTGGCAGGACGAGGACTTCCAGCCCGAACGCGAGCTGGCCGAAGGCGAGCGCATCGCGGCCGCGTCGGGCGCGACGCTGCGCGTGCTGCACACGCCGGGCCACGCCTCGAACCACCTGTGCTATCTGCTCGAGGAGGACAGGCTGCTGTTCACCGGCGATCACGTGATGCAGGGCTCCACCGTCGTCATCAACCCGCCCGACGGCGACATGGCGGCCTATCTGCGCGCGCTCGAACGCCTGCTCGAGCTCGATCTCGAATGGCTCGCGCCCGGGCACGGCTTCCTCGTCGCGCGGCCGCACGACGTGCTGCGTGCGCTGATCGCGCACCGCCTGCGCCGCGAGGCCAAGACGGCCGGTGCGCTCGAGCACGCGGGCAGCGCCACGCTCGACGAGCTGCTGCCGCGCGTCTACGACGACGCGCCGCCTGCGCTGCACGGGCTGGCGCGGCGCTCGCTGCACGCGCACCTGATCAAGCTCGCCGGCGAGGGCCGGGTGCGCGAGGAAGCCGGGCGCTGGCGCTGGCGCGGCTGACCTGCGCCCGTGCGCCGACGCCGCCGCGGCGTCCACGGCGAACCCGGCGGCGCCCGCCGCGCGCGGACGCTCAGCCGGGCGGCGGCTGCCAGCGGCCGTCCTGCAGCAGTTCGTAAGGCCGGAACTGCGCCTTGTAGGCCATCTTGCGGCTCTGGGCGATCCAGTAGCCCAGATACAGATGCGGCAGGCCGAGCTGGCGCGTCTGCTCGATCTGCCAGAGGACGCAGTAGGTGCCGTAGCTGGCCTGCGGCGCGGGTTCGTAGAAGGTGTAGACGGCCGAGAGGCCGTCGTCGAGCACGTCGAGGATCGACACCATCCTGAGCGCGCCGGCACGACCCGCCGTGGCCGGCTCGCGGAACTCGACGAGGCGCGAGTTGACGCGGCTTTGCAGCAGGAACTGGGTGTACTGGTCGACGCTGTCGTGGTCCATGCCGCCGCCGCTGTGGCGGCCCGACTGGTAGCGCAGGTACAGCTCGTAGTGCTCGGCCACGAAACCCAGCCGCAGCACGCGCGGCTCGAGCCGGCCGTGTTGCCGGGCGGCGCGGCGCTGGCTGCGCGACGGCACGAAGGCCGCCACCGGCACGCGCAGCGGCACGCAGGCGCGGCAGCCGTCGCAGTAGGGGCGATAGGTGAACATGCCGCTGCGCCGGAAGCCGCGGGCCACCAGGCCCGAGTAGGCGTCGGCGTGGATCAGGTGGCTGGGCGTGGCCACCTGCGAGCGCGCCAGCCGCCCCGGCAGGTAACTGCACGGATAGGGCGCCGTCGCGTAGAACTGCAGCGAGGCGAGCGGAAGCTCTTTCGGGTAGGTCACGTGGGTTGCGGTTCGGCCGGCGCCGGCGAACGCGCCGCCGGCGCCACGCCGAGTGTGCGCCAGGCCGATTCATCATAGGTCCAAACGGGTTCGGGCGTGGCCGGCAGGACGCGCGCCAGATGCGCCTCGAAGCGCGCGCGCGGGATCTCGCGCGCACCGAGCGACGCCAGGTGGCGCGTGTGCTGCTGGCAGTCGATGAGCTCGATGCCTGCGCGCCGGCAATGCGCGACCAGCGCCGCCAGCGCGATCTTGCTCGCGTCGGTGCGGCGCGCGAACATGGATTCGCCGAACACCATGCGCCCGATCGCGACGAAGTACAGGCCGCCGACCAGTTCGCCGTCGATCCAGGTCTCGACGCTGTGCACGCGGCCGGCGCGGTGCCAGCGCGTGTAGGCGTCCATCAGCGCCGGCACGATCCAGGTGCCCTCCTGGCCCGGGCGCGGCGTGAGCGCGCAGGCGGCGATGACGCGCGGCAAGGCGCTGTCGATGCGCAAGGCGCAGCCGGGCGTGCGCAGGAAGCGCGTGAGTGTCTTTTTCAGCGAGCGCGCGAGCCGGAACTCCGCCACCGGCAGCACCATGCGCGGGTCGGGGCTCCACCACAGCACCGGCTGGCCGGCGCTGTACCAGGGGAACATGCCCTTGCGATAGGCCTCCTCGAGGCGCGCCGGCCCGATGCCGCCGCCGGCGGCGACCAGGCCGGGCGCCTCGCTGCCCGGTCCGAGCGCGCGCGACGTCGGCGGCAGTGGCGTCGTCTCGTCGAGCCAGGTCAGCATCGGCATGCCGGGCCGGCGGAGCTGCGCGTCACGCCGGCGCCGCCCCCGCGCGCTGAGCCGGCTCCCGATGCGCGCCGAGCCGGCGCCAGAGGAAGGCGAACTCGAGCGCGAGCATCGTCGCGCGCTGCGCGTTGTCGGCTGCGCCGCCGTGGCCGCCCTCGAGGTTCTCCCAATACAGCGGCGCGTGGCCGCGCTCGCGCATGCGTGCGGCCATCTTGCGCGCGTGGCCGGGGTGCACGCGGTCGTCGCGCGTCGAGGTGGTGAAGAGCACCGCCGGCAGCCGCTGCCGGGCGGCCTCGGGGACGTTGTGGTACGGACTCCAGCGCCGCATCGCGGCCCAGTCGTCGGCGTCGTCGGGGTTGCCGTACTCGGCCAGCCAGGAGGCTCCGGCCAGCAGCTTGTGGTAGCGCTGCATGTCGAGCAGCGGCACTTCGCAGACGACGGCGCCGAACAGCTCGGGCCGCTGCACCATCACCGCGCCCACCAGCAGTCCGCCGTTGCTGCCGCCCTGGACGCCCAGGCGTGCCGGCCGCGTGATTCGGCGCGCCGCGAGGTCCTCGGCGACGGCGATGAAGTCGTCGAAGCTGCGCTGCCGATGGCGCTGCAGCGCGGCCTGGTGCCACGCGGGGCCGAATTCGCCGCCGCCGCGGATGTTGGCGACGACATAGACGCCGCCGCGTGCCAGCCACTCGCGGCCCACCGTGCCCGAATAGCGCGGCTGCATCGAGACCTCGAAGCCGCCGTAGCCGTAGAGCAGCGTCGGGTTGTCGCCGTCGGCGCGCGCGCCGCGCGGCCACAGCACGAAATACGGCACGCGCGTGCCGTCGCGGCTGCGGGCGTGGAACTGCTCGACGCGCATGCCCTCGGCGTCGAAGAAGGCCGGACGCGACTTCAGCGTCTCGAGCGCGTCGGCGCCGACGCGGCCCAGGCGCAGCGAGTCGGGCGCCAGGAAGTCGGCCGCGTTGAGCAGGAAATGCTCGGCCAGCGCGTCGTCGCCCAGCAAGGGGTCGTGCAGCGCGCTCAGCGCGAGCGTGCCGGGATAAGGTGCCGGCAGCGCCTGGCGCTGCCAGCCGCGGCCGTCGGCCGCAGGCTGCCAGACGTCGACGCGGCTGGCCACGTTGTCCAGCCACTGCACGAGCACCGCGCTGCGCGTGGTGACGTGGCCGTCGTACGAGCGGCCCGGGGCGGGCTCGAACAGCAGCTCGAAGCGGCGCTCGCCGGCCAGATAGGCCTGCGCGTCGGCGATCAGCAGCGAGCCGGCACGGTAGCGGCGATCGCCCACCTCCCAGTCGCTGCGCAGCGCGAGCAGCAGATGCGCGCGCCAGAACTCGATCTGCGCGTCGGCCGGCTTGGGTACCTCGACGGCGCGCGCGCCCTGCAGCAAGTAGACGCGGTTGCGGTAGAAGTCCAGCGCCTGCACGACGAGCGTGCGCTCGAAGCCCGGCGTGCGGTCGACCTCGGCGCCGACGGCGACGTCGCCGCGCTCGCCCTCGAACAGCAGCTCGGCGCGGGCCAGCGGCTGGCCGCGCCGCCAGCGCCGGATCTGGCGCGGGTAGCCCGAGTCGGTGAGCGTGTCGGCGCCGAAGTCGGTGCCGACGAGCAGGGTGTCGGCGTCGAGCCAGGCGACCGAGCTCTTGGCCTCGGGCAATGCGAAGCCGTCGACGACGAAGCGCCTCTCGACGGTGTCGAACTCGCGCAGCAGCGCGGCGTCGGCACCGCCCAGCGACAGCTTGACCAGGCAGCGCCGGTACTCGGGACCGAAGCAGGTGGCGCCGCCCCAGACCCAGTTGCGGCCTTCGGCGCGGCCGAGCGCGTCGACGTCGAGCACGGTCTGCCAGGCCGGTTCGCGCCGGCGGAACTCGGCCAGCGTCGTGCGCCGCCACAGGCCGCGCGGGTTGGCCGCGTCCTGCCACAGGTTGTAGAGCCAGTCGCCGCGCCGCACGACGTAGGGAATCTGTTCGCGCGAATCGAGCACCTCGAGGATGCGTGCGCGGCTGGCCGCGAACTCGGCGCCCCGGCCCAGCTCGTGCTCGGACTCGGCGTTGCGCTGGCGCACCCAGTCCAGTGCGCGCTCGCCCTCCACTTCCTCGAGCCAGAGGTAGGGGTCTTCGGGGGGCTGGGCTTGGGACATGGCGGGCGCGGGCAGGACGAGGAGTGCGCCGATGGCGGCCGCGCCGGCCGCCGCTGCAGCGCGGCGGTTCAGCGGCGGGGCCAAGGCGGCAGCGGAGGGGGAGCGCATCGGGCTTCGGCGCGCACGATACCGCGCCCGCGCGCCGGCGCCGGTGTCGGCCCCGCCGACCTGGCCGCGCCGCCCGCGCCCGCTGCGGGCGCGGGCGGGCGCCGGCAGGGTTCGCGTCTGGCGGACGGCGCAAAGGCTCTCAGCGCGCGAGCACTTCGCGCAGGAACGCCACGGCCGACTGCGCCGCCTTCGCGCGCGCCTCGCGGCTGCCCTCGACGGTGGCGCCGAGCGCGCGGCAGTTCCTGAGCGTGTCCTGATAGGCCGCTCCCGTCAGCTGTGCGCCGGTGCCGCGGTCGAAGGCATGCAGGGTGTCGATGTCGATCTCGATCGGGCAATCGCCCTTGGTGCGCACGGCGCTCCTCAGGTAGTGGCGGCGCGGGTCGTCGGCGTCGAACTTGTGATGCGCCCCGGCGATGACCGTGAAGCGCACCGGCGTTCCGGCCTTGCCGATGCGTTCGGCGTAGTCCTGGCACGGACCGATCGGCGTGTAGTCGTCGGCGTCGCCGTGGATGAAGAGCATCGGCGCCGGCGCGAACACGCCGGGCTTCACCCTGAGCCGGAAGACGCCGGAGCAACCGCCGGCGTAGGTCGGGACGAGCGCCGCGTAGCGCAACCCGTCGGGCAGCTTCTGGGCGGCGATGATCTTCTCGACGCCGGCGCGCAGCACGGCCGTCCCGCCGCGCGAAAAGCCCATGGCCGCGATGCGCTGCGCATCGATGCGCGGGTGCGTGGCCAGCAGCCTGAGTGCGGCGAAGACGTCGGCCACGTCGGCCGCGAAGGGCACCAGCGACTGGTCGTCGGCCGTGCTCGCGACGCCGCGCGGGCCGAACATGTCGAGCGCGAAGACCGCGATGCCGGCGGCGTTGAACTGCTTGGGCCAGTAGTCGAGCAGCGCATCGTAGATGCCGCCGCTGCCGTGCACGAGCACCACGGCAGGCACCTTGGCGTCGCCGGACGGCAGGAACAGATGGCCGACCACGGCGACGACGGGACCATCGGCGCTGCCGCGTGCGAGCTCGGCGAGCGTCTTCGGCGTGAAGCTGGCGAAGGCGTAGCGGCCGCTGGGCGCGTCGCCCTGGAAGGCCGCCAGCATGGGCGGCGCCTGCGCAAGGACCGGGGCATTCCAGGCGGCGACCGCGAGCGCCAACAGCGCGACGGCGGTGCGCACGAGCGCAGCGCAAGGGGCGGGCATGACAACTCCCCGGTCCGGTGGACGCGGCGATTCTGCGGTTTGCGAAATGCACCGGTCAAGCAAGGCAGCGCGCTCGCGCGCGCTGCCGGCGCCGCGCGGCGCGCCGGCGCGGCCGCCGGGGCTGCTGGCAAAATGGCCGGCCTTGCCGGGCCCTGGCGGCGCGGCCGGCACGTCGATCCCTCCGATCCTTCGAGGTTCCCGCATGAAGTTCCTGGCGCAGCCCCGCATGGCCTGCTGGGCGGCGACGCTCGCGCTCGTCGCCTGGCCCGCCTGGTCGCAGTCACCGGCCGGTGCCGGCGGCAAGGCGCCGGCCAGACCGCCGGCCAAGGCGCCGGCGTCGCAGCCGGCGCCGCCCGCATCGGACAGCGGGACGCGCACGCTCGGCAGCGGCAGCGCGGTGAACGGTCCGATCCTCACGCGCGAGGAACTGCGCCAGTGCCTGCAGCAAGACGAATCGATCCGCAAGCGGCGCGACGATCTGGCGGCGCAGCGCGCGGCACTCGACAAGGACAAGCAAGCCATCGGCGCCGAGCAGCAGGCGCTCGCCGCCGAGCGCGCCGCGCTCGACGCGCGGCGCCAGGCGGTGAACGATCTGGCCGTGCGCATGCAGGCGCACGGCGAACGAATCACGCGGCTCAACGAGCGCGTCAAGGCCTTCAACGACGGGCCGGTGAGCGGGCGCTCGGCCGAGCGCGAGCGCAACGCCATCAACGCCGAGCGCGACGCGCTGGCCAAGGAGCGTGAGGCGCTCGAGGCCGAGCGCGCGCGCGTCGTCGCCGACAGCGAGGCCGCAGTGCGCGACTTCAACGTCAAGGCCGGCGCCGTCGACGCGCGCGCTGTCGAATGGAACCGCCGCAACGCCGGCTGGAACGAGGCGGCGTCGGCCCTCGAGGGCGACCGCACCGCCTGGATCGACAACTGCAGCCGGCGCCGCTACCGCGAGGACGACGAGGCCGCCATCCGCTCGGGCAAGTGAGCCTCGAGCGACGCCGCGTGGACGCCAGCCACCCCGAACCCGACGTCAACCCGCTGCTCGGCGCCTGGGACGCGGCCTTCGCGTTGCCGCCTTTTGCCGCCATCCGCAGCGAGCACTTCGAGCCTGCGTTCGAGCAGGCGATGCGCGCCCACCGCGCCGAACTCGCGGCCATCGTCGCGGCGGGGGCGCCGCCGGGCTTCGACGACACGCTGGCCGCGTTCGACCGCGCCGGCCGCACGCTGGGCCGCATCGCGGCGGTATTCCACACGCTGGCCGCGTCGGCCGCCGGCCCCGAGCTGCTCGCCGCGCAGCGCCGCCTGGCCGCGCCGCTGGCCGCGCATTACCACGCCGTCTACACCGACGCGGCGCTGTTCGCGCGCATCGACGCGCTGCATGCGCGCCGCCACGAGCTCGCCCTCGCGCCCGAGGCGCTGCGCCTGCTCGAACGCACGCACCTGGACTTCGTGCGCGCCGGCGCGCGCTTCACGGGCGCGGCGCGGCAGCGCCACGCGCGCATCGTCGAGGAGCTGGCGCAGGCGACGACGCGCTTCGCGCAGAACGTGCTGCACGACGAGTCGAGCTGGCAGCTCGCGCTGGCCGACGAGGCCGAGCTCGCCGGGCTGCCGGCGTCGCTGCGTGCCGCGGCGCGCCAGGCGGCAGCCGAGCGCGGCCTGGCCGGCCACGCGATCACGCTGGCGCGCTCGCTCGTCGTGCCCTTTCTCACCTTCAGCGAACGGCGCGACCTGCGCGAGCGCGCGTGGCGCGCCTGGACCGGGCGCGGCGAGCAGGCCGGCGCGCACGACAACCGCGAGGTCGCGCGCACCATCCTGCGCCTGCGCCACGAGCAGGCGCGGCTGCACGGCCAGGCCTGTTACGCCGACCACGTGCTGGCCGACACGATGGCCGGCAGCCGCGAGGCCGTGGCGGCGCTGCTCGACGAGGTCTGGCCGCGCGCGCTGGCTGCCGTCGACGCCGAGCGCGCGCTGCTGCGCGAGGAGATGCGCGCGGCCGGGGTCGAAGGCGACATCGAGCCCTGGGACTGGCGCTACTGGGCCGAGCGCGTGCGCCGGCGCCATTACGCGCTGGACGACGACGAGCTCAGGCCCTATTTCCCGCTGCCGCAGGTCGTGGCGGCGGCCTTCGACTGCGCCGAGCGCCTGTTCGGCCTGCACTTCCGGGCGCGCGCGGACCTGCCGGTCTACCACCCCGACGTCACCGCCTACGAGGTGCGCGCGCGCGACGGGGCCGTCGTCGGCGTCTTCCTGCAGGACAACTTCGCGCGCGCCGACAAGCGCAGCGGCGCCTGGATGAACGCGCTGCGCTGGCAGCACCGCAACGGCGCCGACGGCGCGGCGTGCCTGCCGGTGGTGCTGAACAACAACAACTTCGCCAAGGGCGCGCCGGGCGCGCCGACGCTGCTGTCGCTGGACGACGCGCGCACGCTGTTCCACGAGTTCGGCCATGGCCTGCACGGCCTGCTGTCGCAGGTGACCTACCAGCGCCTGTCGGGCACGCAGGTGCTGCGCGACTTCGTCGAGCTGCCCTCGCAGATCTTCGAGCACTGGATCGCCGAGCCCGAGGTGCTGCGGCGCCACGCGCGCCACTGGCAGACCGGCGCGCCGATCCCCGATGCGCTGATCGAGCGGCTGCGCCTTGCGCGCCGCTTCAACCAGGGCTACGAGACCGTGCGCTACACCGCCAGCGCGATCGCCGACATGGCGGTGCATTCGCTCGCGCAGGCCGAGCCGCCGGCCGACCTCTGTGCCTGGGAGGCCGAGCTGCTGGTCGCGCGCGGGCTGCCTCGCGGGGTGGGCATGAACCACCGCCTGGTGCACTTCCAGCACCTGTTCGCCGGCAGCGGCTACGCCGCTGGCTACTACGTCTACCTGTGGGCCGAGGTGCTCGACGCCGACGGCTACGAGGCCTTCACCGAGGCCGGCAACCCCTTCGACGCGGCGCTGGCCGAGCGGCTGCGCCGCCATGTCTACGCGGTCGGCAACAGCGTGGAGCCGGGGCTGGCCTATGCCGCGTTCCGCGGGCGCGCGCCGTCGGTGAGGCCGCTGCTGGCCAAGCGCGGATTGCTGGCGGACGAAGCGGCGCAGGTGCTGCAACCGCCGGCGTGACGCTGCGCCGGTGGGCTCGGCGACCTGCGGCACCCGGCGCTGCCGCGATGCGGGTGTGCACCCGCTCAGCGCGGCGGCGCCGGTCCGAACAGCTGCTCGAGCCTGGCCGTGAAGACCTTGAAATCCAGCGGCTTGGTCCAGTAGTCGGCCAACCCCGCGGCCAGCGCGTGCTCGATGTCGGCCGGCATCGCGTTGGCCGACAGGGCGATCACCGGCGTCGTGGCCGTCTCGGGTGCGGCGCGCAGAAGGCGCAGCACCTCGAGGCCGTCGCAATCGGGCAGTTGCATGTCGAGCAGGACCAGCTCGGGGCGCCAGCGGCGTGCGCAGGCCACGCCGCCCGCGCCGTCGCCGGCCACGTCGAGTTCCAGGTCGGGGCGACGCGCCACCAGCTCGCGGATGATGAGCGCATTGATCGGGTTGTCCTCGATGTAGAGGATGCGCCGGCGCCGTGCCGCAGGCGTCGGCGCCGGCTCCGACGCGCCCGCCGGAAGTGCCGGGTCGGCTGCGGCGGGCACGCTCGCCTGGGCCGTCGGCAGCCGCACTTCGAAGGTGCTGCCGACGTCGACCTCGCTGCGCACGGCGACGCTGCCGCCCATGTGCTCGACGAGCGTCTTGGCGATCGCCAGGCCGATGCCCGTGCCTTCGATCTGCTCGGCGTCGGCGTGCAGCCGCGCGAAGGGCTGGAACAGCCGCTCCAGCTGCGCGGGCGTCATGCCGCGCCCGCTGTCGGTGACGCGCAGCAGCACCTGCGGCTCGCCGTGCGCGCCGTGCTCGTCCAGCGCATCGATCGTGATCGTGCCGCCCTCGCGGTTGTACTTGATGGCGTTGCCGAGCAGATTGAGCAGCACCTGGCGCAGCCGCTTCGCGTCGGCCAGCACCACCTGCCCGAGCGCGCCGGTGTGCAGCTGCAGCCGGCGCGCCTGGGCCAGCGGCTGCAGCAGCGGCAGGCTGCCCTCCACCAGCGGCGCCAGCGCCACCGGCCGCAGTTCGACGCGCAGCTCGCCGCCTTCGAGGCGCGCCAGGTCGAGCACGTCGTCGATCAGCGACAGCAGATGCCGCCCGGCGGTGCGGATGTGCTCGAGGCGCCGCAGCCGCTGGGCGCAAGCGGCGTCGCCGCCCGTTTCCTCGCCGATCAGGAGCTGGGCAAAGCCGAGCACGGCATTGAGCGGCGTGCGCAACTCGTGGCTCACGCGCGCGAGGAACTGCGACTTGGCCCGGCTCTGCGCGAGCGCGCGCTCGCGTTCGCGGTGCGCGTCCTCGGCGGCACGGCGGTCGGTGACGTCCCAGTTCGCACCGATGCGCCGGCGCTGCCCGTGTTCGTTGCGCCGCGCGATCGAGCGGCTGGCCAGCCAGCGCACCTGGCCGTCGGGCCAGACGACGCGGAACTCGTACTCCTGCGCCGCATCGTCGTCGATCGCAGCCTCCATCGCGCCGCGGATGATCTCGCGGTCCTCGGGGTGCACCTGGGCGAAGCGCGCGTCCATGTCCGCCATCGCCGCCGGACGCTGCACACCGCGCAGCCGCCACATCTGCTCGTCCCAGAAGGCGCCGCCGGTCGCCGGGTCGAACTCCCAGGTGCCGATGCCGGCGGCACGCGTGGCCATCGCGATGTGATCGCGCTCGGCGCGCAGGGCGCGTTCGGCGTCCTGGCGCTCGGTGACGTCGATGGCCACGCCGAGGAGGGCGAGCGGTTGGCCGGCCGCGTCGTGCTGCAGGACATGGCGCGCCAGCACGGAGCGCCAGCTGCCGTCGCTGCGCAGGCAGCGGAACTCGGCGTCGGCGGGCTGGGCGGAATGCAGCGCGGCCTGGGCCGAAGCACGCAGGCGCGGCAGATCCTGCGGCTGGATGAGTGCGCGCAGTTCGTCGAGCGGCAGGCCCTCGCGTCGGGGCGTGAAACCCAGCAGGCGCTCGCCCAGCGCATTGAAGTGCAGGCGATCGGCATGCAGGTCGTGGCGCCACAGCACGATGCCGCCGAGGTCGGCGGCGAGGGCGAGTTGCGCGCTCGCGGCGGCGTCGGCCGGCCCGGCAGCGGGGGTGATCGTGCCCAGCACGCGCGCCTGCACGCCTTCGAGACGGCGCAGGCGCAGCCGCACACGGCGCGGCGGCTGTGCCGCATCGGCGAGCGTGCAGTGCAGCGTCGGGTCGTCGTCCGCGGGGTCCTGCAGCGCGGCGTCGAACTGCGTCCGGTCGGCCTCGGCCAGCCGCGCGCGCACGCTGGCCAGGGGCTGCGGCCCGCCGGGCAGGCCCCACAGAGCCTGCGTCAGCGCATCGCCCTCGAAGACGCCGCGCGCGACGTCGAGCTGCCACAGGCCGATCTGCCCCTCGGCCCGCGCAAGCGCGAGCCAGTCCGCGGCGGCGGCGGAATCGGGGGCGGCGAGGTCGGGCGAGGACAAGGCAGCGGGGTGCCGGAGCGTCGAGTCCCGAGTATCACCGCGTGGCAGCGACGCCGGCACCGGCGTCGCCCGGGTACTGTGGAGCCGAAGCCACACAATGCGCGCCGCGCTTGGACCGGTCGGCCTGCCGTCGTGCCGGGCGGGCGGGGGAAGCAAGGGCGTTCGCTGAACGATGCAGCGCAGGGCTCGTGGGCGCGCGCCTCGCTGGCGCGCGTGCCGGCGGCGCCCTGCGCGGCACGGCGCGCGCCGCGCCTGCTCGTCGTCGACTCCCGGCAGCGCCCGCGCGCGCCGACAATCGGCCCATGAGCGATCGCCTGCATGCCCTCACGCCCGACGCGCTGGCGATGATCGACAGCATCGCGCGCAACGGCAGCTTTGCGGCGGCCGCGCGTGAGCTGGGCAAGGTGCCCTCGGCGCTCACCTACAGCGTGCGCCAGCTCGAGGAGGCGCTCGACGTGCTGCTGTTCGATCGAAGCTCGCGCCAGGCGCAGTTCACCGCCGCCGGGCAGGAACTGCTGCTCGAAGGGCGGCGCCTGCTGCAGGAGATGAGCGCCGTGGTCAACCGCGTCGGGCGCGTGGCCGAGGGCTGGGAGGCGGCGCTGGCGATCAGCGTCGAGGACATCCTCTCGGCGCCGACGCTGTTCGAGCTCGTGCAGGCCTTCTACGAAGCCTGCGCCGGCGCGCGCGGCGCCGCGGCGGCGACGCGGCTGCGCCTGCGCACCGACGTGCTGGCCGGCACCTGGGAGGCGCTGGTGACGGGCCAGGTCGACCTCGCCATCGGCGTCGCCGGCGAGCACGCCAACCCCGGAGGGATCGAGCTCGAGCCGTTGGGTGAGGTGGCCTTCGTCTTCTGCGTCGCGCCGCACCATCCGCTCGCCGCGCTGGCCGAGCCGCTGCACGACGCGCAGGTCGTCGCGCACCGGGCGGTGGCGGTGGCCGACACGGCGCAGCGCCTGGCGCCGATCACCGTCAACCTGCTGCCCGGCCAGGACGTGCTCACGGTGCCGCACATGCGCGCCAAGCTCGAGGCGCAGCTGCGCGGGCTGGGCTGCGGCTTCCTGCCCGAGCCGATGGCGCGCGCGCATCTCGAGGCCGGGCACCTGGTGCGCAGGGAGACCGTGCGCGGCACCTTCGTCGGCCGCATGCACTACGCCTGGCGTGCCGAGCACGGCGCGGCAGGGCTGGGGCGTGCGCTGCGCTGGTGGCTCGAGCAGCTGCGCAGCCCGGTCACGCGGCGCGCGCTGCTCGAGCGCCACGCGGCGCCGCGTCCCTGAGCCCGGCGCCGCAACGCCGGCGCTGCCGTCGGGCGCCGGCCACGATGCCGCCATGGGCCGTCGTGCCGCCGCCGCGCCGTGGTGCAGCCGCCGCGCGGCAGCGCGGTCCCGAGCGGCGTGGCAAAGTGCGAAGAGCATGAGTCGCCCGGCCTACATCGGCCGCTTCGCCCCTTCGCCCACCGGCCCGCTGCACGCGGGATCGCTGGTGGCCGCGCTCGCGAGCTGGCTCGACGCGCGTGCCGCCGGTGGACGCTGGCTGGTGCGCATCGAGGATCTCGACGGCGCGCGCTGCGTGGCCGGCATGGACGAAGTCATCCTCGGCCAGCTTGCAAGTCTGGGTCTCGTGCCCGACGCGCGGCCCTGGCGCCAGTCGGCGCGCGACGCGGCCTACGCAGCCGCGCTTGGGGCGCTGCGCGCGCGTGGCCTGGCCTACGCATGCGGCTGCAGCCGGCGCCAGATCGACGACGCGCTGGCCGCCGCCGGCCGCACGCACGAGCGCGGCGGCGAGCGTGTGTACCCCGGCACCTGCCGCCGCGGCCTGGGCGGTCGGCCGGCACGCGCCTGGCGCCTGCTCAGCGAGCGCGCCGCAGCGCCGCTCGTCCTCGCCTGGGCCGACCGCCGGCTGGGGGCCCAGCGCCAGAACGTCACGGCCGAGGTCGGGGACTTCGTGCTGCGCCGCGCCGACGGCCTGTACGCCTACCAGTTCGCGGTGGTCGTCGACGACGCTGCCCAGGACGTGAGCGACGTCGTGCGCGGCGCCGACCTGGCCGACAACACGCCGCGCCAGATCCTGCTGCAGCGCGACCTCGGTCTGCCGACGCCGCGCTACCTGCACGTGCCGCTCGTACTGGGCGCCGACGGCGCCAAGCTCGGCAAGAGCAACGGCGCGCACGCGCTCGCGTTGGCCACGCCGCAGGAGCGGCTCGACGCGCTGCGCGAGGCCGCACGGGTGCTCGGCCTGCCGCCGCTGGCGGCAGCGACGCCGGCCGCATGGCTGGCCGCGGCGGTGCCGGCCTGGGCTGGCATGATGCGCGACTTCGACATGGAGACCAGCGCATGACGATCACCGCCTCCGGGCTGCACTACGAAGACACCGTTCCGGGCACCGGCGACGAGGCGCGCACCGGCCAGCGCGTGCGCGTGCACTACACCGGCTGGCTGCACGACGCCGCAGCGCCCGCAGCGCGCGGGCGCAAGTTCGACTCGAGCAAGGACCGCGGCGAGCCCTTCGCGTTCGCCCTTGGCGCCGGCCAGGTGATCCGTGGCTGGGACGAGGGCGTGCAGGGCATGAAGGTCGGCGGCACGCGCGTGCTCACGATTCCGGCTGCGCTCGGCTACGGCGCGCGCGGCGCCGGCGGCGTGATCCCGCCCGAGGCGACGCTCGTCTTCGAGGTCGAGCTGCTGGGCGTCTGATCGGCAGCGCCGCGGCGCGCTGGCGGGCATCGCTGCCTTCGGGCCGGGCGGACCGGCGTCGCCTGGGCGGCGGTGCGGCCCGCTGCGGCGGCCGGCCTTGCCGCCCGGGTCGGCGTGCAATGACGCCTGCGGCGTGCGCGCGCAGGCGGTGTTCCTGGGCGCCGGCAACGCGCCGCTCAGGATGGCGCGCCGTCGAGATCGACGTCGCCGCGGCGGCGCAGCTCGCAGATCGTTCGGCAACGCGCCGCTCAGAACGGCACGCCATGGAGCTCAACCCTGCGTCACGCGCGGCGCGCGGCGCCGGCACGTGATGGGCCGCGCGAGTCAGCGCGGCGGCGCGAACCGGCGGCCCGCCGGCCCGAACGCGCGGCCGGCCGGCTTGGCGTACGCCGCGCCGGCGCCCATGCCCTTGCCGAAGCCGCCGCTGCGCGCCTTGCCTTGCGGCTTGCCCTGCGTGCCTGGCGCCGGGGCGCCGGCGCCGCGTGACGGCTGCGGACGCGGCTCGGGGCGGCGCGGCTCGAGCCCGGGGATCGTGGCCGCCGGGATGCGCTGCGTCGTGAAGCGCTGGATGCGCTGGATCATGCCGAAGTCGCGCCGCTCGGCCAGCGTCACGGCCAGGCCGGTGCGCCCGGCGCGGCCGGTGCGGCCGATGCGGTGCACGTAGTCCTCTTCCTTCATCGGCAGGCCGAAGTTGATGACGTGGCTGATGCTCGGCACGTCGATGCCGCGCGCGGCCACGTCGGTGGCCACGAGCACGCGCAGGCGGCGGTTGCGCAGGCCCTGCAGCACGCGGTTGCGCCGGCCCTGCGGCATGCCGCCGTGCAGCGCCTCCACCGCGTGGCCGATGTCGGCCAGGCGCGCGGCCAGCGCTTCGGCATCGCGCTGCGTGCTGGTGAAGACGAGCGCCTGCTCGAGCGCGCGCTCGCCCAGGATATGCTCGAGCAGCGCGTGCTTGTGGCCGAAGTCGTCGGCCCAGTGCAGGCGCTGCTCGATATCGGCATGCGCTTCGGTGTGCGCGGCCAGCTCGATGCGCTCGGGTGCGCGCAGCAGCGCGGCCGCCAGCCGGCCGGCGTCGCCGCCGAAAGTGGCCGAGTACATCAGCGTCTGGCGCGCCTGCGGCAGTGCGGCGGCGATGGCGTGGATGTCGTCGATGAAGCCCATGTCGAGCATGCGGTCGGCCTCGTCGAGCACGAGCAGCTCGACGTTGGCGAGCACGGCCCGGCCGCTGCCGAGGTGGTCGAGCAGGCGCCCGGGCGTGGCCACGGCGATGTCGAGCGGGCCGCCGAGAGCGCGCAGCTGCGCGCCGTAGGGGACGCCGCCCACCAGCGTCGCCACCGCCAGCCGCGGCACGTGGCGGCCGTAATCGTGCGCCGCCTTGGCCACTTGCAGCGCCAGCTCGCGCGTCGGCGCGAGCACCAGCACGCGCGGCCCCCTGGCCGGGCCGGCCGGCCGGCGCGGGCCGCGGTGTGTCGGACCGGGCTGCGTCGGCCGGGGTCCGGCGGCGGCGCGGGCTGCAGCCTCGGCCGCGCGCGCAGCGAGCACGCGCACGAGGGCCGGCAGCATGAAGCTCGCCGTCTTGCCGCTGCCGGTGCGGCTGGCCACCATCAGGTCGCGCCCGGCCAGGGCCGGCGGAATGGCGGCGGCCTGCACGTCGGTGGGCCGCAGGTAGCCGGCGCTGGCCAGGGCGCGCGTGAGCGGCTCGGGCAGGTTCAGGATGTCGAAACTCATCTCGATGGATCTCTCGCAAGGGCGGCGCGCGAACAAAGCACGCCGGCACCACCGGCTCGACCGCGGTGCAGGTGGGGTCGCGTGGGAACGGATCAGGAACCGGCGACGGCATCGCCGCCGGCCGATCGGAGCGGGCGCGTCGCGGCTGGGACTGCGAAGGCGCAGCGCGACGGCACAAGGCCAGGGAGATGAACGAACGGCCCCAGGCGGGGCCGTGCGGCGCATTCTACGCGAGCGCGGGCGAACGCGCCGCGCCGGCCGACTGCGCGCCGCCGGCCGGCCAGGCGATGCGGTGCGCCAGCGCCTGCCACACCGGCGTCAGGCTGCCCGGCAGACCGGGCAGGGCGCCGAGCTCGGTGCGGCTCTCGGCGGGCGAGTGGAAATCGCTGCCGCGCGAGGCGAGCAGGCCGAACTCGCGCGCCATGTCCGCAAAGCGCCGCCGCTCGGCTTCGCCGTGGCCGCCCGTCATCACCTCGACGCCGCGTCCGCCGTGGGCGACGAACTCGCTGAACAGCGCGTACTCGGCGCTCGGGCCCAGCCGCGTGTAGCGGCCCGGGTGCGCGATCACCGCGATGCCGCCGGCGCCCGTGATCCAGCGCACCGCGTCGCCCAGCCGCGCCCAGCGGTGCTCGACCCAGCCGGGCTTGCCGGCGGTGAGGTAGGTGCGAAACACCGTCGACAGATCGGGGCAGACCCCACGCGCGACCAGCAGCCGCGCGAAATGCGTGCGCGAGATCAGCTCGGGGTTGCCGACATAGGCCAGCGCTCCTTCGAAGGCGCCGGCGATGCCGGCGCGCGCCAGGCTGTCCGCCATCCGCTCGGCGCGTGTGCGGCGGCCGGCGCGCGTCGCCGCGAGGCCGGCTGCGAGCGGCGCGTCGTCGATGTCGACGCCCAGGCCGACGATGTGCACGGTCTCGTCGGCGAAGCTCACCGAGACCTCGACGCCGCTGAGATAGCCCATGCCCTGCGCCAGGGCCGCCGCGCGCGCCTCGTGCTGGCCCGACAGTTCGTCGTGGTCGGTCAGCGCCCACAGCTCGACACCGAAGACGGCGGCGCGCTCGGCCACCGCCGCCGGGCCCAGCGTGCCGTCCGAGACGTTGGAATGCGAATGCAGGTCGGCGTTGAGGGTGTGCACGCCCGGAATTATCGCGGCCGTCGGCTCGTCGATGCGGCCACGCGGGAACCCGCCCGCGGCACGAATGCGCGCAGCCGCTGCCCGCGCTCGCCGGCGCTCACTCGCCGCGCAGCTCGACCGCCGGTTCGACGCGGCTGGCGCGCCAGCTCGGGTAGAGCGTGGCGAGGAAGGCGAGCGCGAGCGAGGCCAGCGCGATCGGAACGATGTCGCTCGCGAGCGGCTCGCTCGGCATGTGGTCGATGAAGTAGACGCTCGCCGGCAGCAAGGTCGTGCCGAGCAGCCGCTCGACGGCCGGCACCAGCGTGCCGAGGTTGCAGGCCAGCGCCAGTCCGAGCGCGACGCCGCCCAGGGTGCCGGCAACGCCGGCCGCGGCGCCCTGCACGAAGAAGATGCCCATGATCGAGCGTGGGCTCGCGCCCAGCGTGCGCAGGATGGCGATGTCGGCGCGTTTGTCGGTGACGGTCATCACCAGCGTGCTGACGAGGTTGAACGCGGCCACGGCGACGATCAGCACGAGGATCAGGCCGAGCATGCGCTTTTGCAGCCGCACCGCCTCGAACCAGGCGCGGTTGCTCGAAGTCCAGTCGCGCACCAGCACGCGCTCGCCCAGGCGCCGCGCCAGCGCGCGCGCCAGCGCCGGCGCCTCGAGCGGATCGGCCAGCCGCAGCGCGATGCCGCCCGGGCCGGCGATGCCGAGCAGCGCTTTGGCGTCGCCGAGGTGCACATAGGCGAGCGTGCTGTCGTACTCGTAGTGCCCGGCCTCGAACAGGCCCGCCACGGCATAGGCGACGGTGCGCGGCAGCACCTCGCCGCCGCCGGCGCCCGCGGGCAGCAGCAGTGCGACGCTGTCGCCGGGCCCGGCGCCGAGCTGGCGCGCCAGCTCGCGCCCGAGCACGATCGCGCGACGGCCGGGCACCAGCGCGCGCAGCGGCGCGGCTGGCCCTGCGGCCAGGCGCGCGGCCAGCGCGGTGACGCGCGCCGCGGCCTGCGGCTCGATGCCGCGCACCGCCGCACCGCGCAGCACATCGCCGCGTCCGATCAGCACCTGCGCGGCGACGAAGGGCGCCGCGGCCACGACCCCGGGCACGGCCAGCGCCGTGCGCATCGTTGCGGCTGCGTCGGCGAGCGCGCCGGCGTCGGGCGCGAGCAGCTCGACATGCGGCACGACATCGAGCATGCGCGCGCGCACCTCCTCCTGGAATCCGTTCATCACCGACAGCACGACGACGAGCGCGGCCACGCCCAGCGCGATGCCCAGCGTGGCCACGCCGGCGATGAAGGAGACGAAGCCGTTGCGCCGGCCGGCGCGGCGCGCGCCGCGCAGGAAGCGCCAGCCGACCTGCCACTCGTAGGGCGGCGCCGGCATCAGCGCCCCAGCTCGAGCACGCGCGTGCAGCGTGCCGCCAGTGCCGGGTCGTGCGTGACGACGACGAAGGCGGTGCCGTGCTCGCGCGCCAGGGCCAGCATCAGCTCGAACACCTGGGCCGCGGTGGTGCGGTCGAGATTGCCTGTGGGTTCGTCGGCGAGCACGCAGGCCGGCTGCGCGACGAGCGCGCGCGCGACGGCCACGCGCTGGCGCTCGCCGCCCGAGAGCTGCCCCGGATGGTGCGCCTGGCGCGCGGCGAGGCCGACCTGCGCGAGCAGCGCGGCCGCGCGGGCGCGTGCCTCGGCCACCGGCATGCGGCGGATGCGCAGCGGCATCGCCACGTTGTCCAGCGCGCTGAACTCGGGCAGCAGATGGTGGAACTGGTAGACGAAGCCCAGGTGCAGGTTGCGCCAGCGCCCCTGCTCGGCCGCGCCCATGGCCGCGAAGTCGCGGCCCATCAGCTCGACGCGCCCGGCGCTCGGGCGGTCGAGGCCGCCCAGCAGGTGCAGCAGCGTGCTCTTGCCCGAGCCCGAGGCGCCGACCACGGCCAGCGCCTCGCCGCGGTGCACGTCGAGGTCGACGCCGTCGAGCACGCGCACGTCGAGCGCGTCGGCGCCGCTGCCTTCGCGGAAGCGCTTGTGCAGCGCCCGCGCGCGCAGCACCACGCCGGCGGTGTCGGCGCTGTCAGTCATGGCGCAGCGCCTCGGCCGGATCGACGCGGCTGGCGCGCCAGCTCGGGTACAGCGTCGCCAGCAGCGACAGCAGCGCGGCCAGCGCCACGACCGGCACGATGTCGCCGGCCTGCGGATCGCTGGGCATGCGCGTCACCAGGTAGACGCTGCCGGGCAGGAAGGCGATGCCCAGCGCGCGCTCGATCGCCGGAACGATGGTGTCGATGTGCAGCGCCAGCACCAGCCCGCAGGCGAGGCCGGCGAGCGTGCCGATCAGCCCGGCCGCGGCGCCCTGGACGACGAAGACGCCCATCACCGAGCGCGGCGTCGCGCCCAGCGTGCGCAGGATGGCGATGTCGGCGCGCTTGTCGGTCACCGTCATCACCAGCGTGGCGACGAGGTTGAACGCGGCCACCGCGACGATGAGCGCGAGGATGATGAACATCATGCGCTTTTCCACCTGCACGGCGTCGAACCAGGCGCGATGCGTGCGCGTCCAGTCGCTCACCCGGTACGCGCTGCCCAACGCGGCCTGCAGCTCGGCGGCCACGCCGCGGGCGAGCTGCGCTTCGTCCAGCCGCAGTTGCACGCCGGTGGCGCCGCCGCTGCGCAGCAGCCTGGCCGCGTCGTCCAGCGCCACCAGCGCGAGCGTGCTGTCGTACTCGTAGTAGCCCGAGGCGAAGGTGCCCGCGAGCGTGAACTGCTTGAGCCGCGGCACGACGCCGGCGGGCGTGAGGTCGCCGCTGGGCACCATCACCGTGACCTTGTCGCCCACGGTCAGATCGAGCGCGCGCGCCAGTTCGGCGCCCAGGAGGATGCGCCAGCGCCCGGGCTGCAGCGCCGCGACGAGCGCGGGCTCGCGCGCGGCCAGCGGCGTCACCCGCGCCTCCTCGGCCGGCACGATGCCGCGCAGCAGCGCACCGCGCATCGCCTCGCCGCGGCCGAGCAGCGCCTGCGAGGCCACGAACGGGGCCGCGCCGCGCACCCGCGGGTTGCGCTCGGCCAGGGCGGCGCTGGTGCGCCAGTCGGCGAGCGCCGCGCCGTCGGCGCGGGCGATCTCGACTTGGGCGACGGCGGCCAGCATGCGCTCGCGTACCTCCTTCTGGAATCCGTTCATCACCGACAGCACGACGATGAGCGCCGCCACACCGAGCGCGATGCCGAGCACGGACACGCCGCTGATGAAGGAGACGAAGCCGTTGCGCGAAGCTCCGCCGCCGCTGCGCGTGTAGCGCCAGCCGACTTGCCACTCATAGGGCAGGTTCATCGGGTCGAGGTTCGGCAGGGGGGCGCGGGCGTGGGTGCGGCGGCCGCCATCGCCCGCCACGGCGCGACGACCCCGGGCGCGATGCTATGCGCATGCGGCCTCGGTCCGGCGGCCCGTCGTGCGCGCGCCGCGACGCGGCAAAGCGCGCTGCCGCGACAGGGTCGATCGTGCGCGGCCAGAATGACCGGCGACGCGGGCGGCTCCTTGCACCAGGTCAAGGACGCCTGCCGACCCGCTCGCTACGGTCGACCCCTTGCCCCGAAGCCCCATGCCGTCACAACGCAGCACCGAAGCCACCTCTTCCGCATCCGATGCGCGCGGGCAGCCGGCACCTGCCGATGCGGCGCATGCCTGGCGCCTGACGCTGCTCGCCGCGGCGCCGCATCGCCTGGGTTTCGTTCCGGCCGCGCTGATGCTGGCGCTGACGGCGCTGTGGTGGCTGGCGGCGCTCGCCGCGCGCGAGGCGGGCTGGTCGGTCCCCTGGGCGGTGCCTCCGGCAGCGGCGCATGGTCTGGAGTTCGCGCTGGCCTTCATGCCGCTGTTCATGCTGGGCTTCCTGTTCACCGCCGGTCCGCGCTGGATGGGGCTGCCCGACCATACCGCGGCGCCGCTCGTGCGTTCGGTCCTCACGATGTGCCTCGGCTGGCCGTTTGCACTGCTGGGCTTCCACCTGAGCGCCGCGCTCGCCGCGCTGGGCATCTTGCTCGTCGCCCTGGGCTGGAGCGCGCTCGTGCGCCGCTTCGTCGGCCTGCTGCGCGCGAGTCCGGCAGCCGACCGGCGGCACGCGCGTGCCGCCGCGGCGGCGATGGCCGTCGGTGCGCTGGCGATGTTCGTTGCGGCGGCGAGCCTGGCGCTCGGCCGGCCCGACTGGACGCGTGCCGCCGTCCAGCTCGCGATCTGGGGCTTCCTCGCCCCGATCTTCACGACCGTGTCGCATCGCATGATTCCCTTCTTCACCGCCGGCGTGCTGCCGGCGGTTGCCGCCTGGCGTCCCTACTGGCTGCTCCACCTCATGCTGGGCGTGCTCGCCGTGTCGGCGCTCGGCGCCGCCGCCGAAGTGCTGTGGTGGCCGCTGCCTTGGGCGGTGCGCGCGCTGCTGCTGGCCGTGCAGGCGCCGGCAGCCCTGCTGCTGCTGTGGGTCGTGTGGCGCTGGGGTCTGCTGCCGAGCATGAAGATCCGCCTGCTCGGCATGCTGCACGGCGGCTTCCTGTGGTTCGGTCTGGCGCTGGCCCTGTCGGCCTGTTCGCAGGCGCGCATGCTCTGGCTCGGCCCGGAGGGCACGCTCGGCCTGGCGCCGCTGCACGCGCTGACGATGGGCTACCTGGGCTGCACGATGATCGCGATGATCACGCGCGTGACGGCGGGCCACAGCGGGCGTGCACTCGAGGCCGACAACCTGGCCTGGGGCTTCTACCTCGTGCTGCAGTGCGCGGTGTTGCTGCGCGTGGCGGCGGCGCTGTGGCAGGCGGGGTCCGGCGTCCTCACCCTGTTCGCGATCGCCGCCTGGACGCTGGGCGGCACCGGCTGGGCCCTGCGCTACGGCAACTGGCTGGGGCGGCCGCGCGCCGACGGGCGACCCGGCTGAAACCACGTGGATGCGATCGCGGAGGTCGGCGGATGCACATCAAACGCATGCTGGTGCCGGTGGACGGCAGCGAACGCACCGAGCGCGCGATCGAGGCGAGCGTCGGACTCGCGCGCCAGCTGGGCGCGGCGATCATCGGCTTCGTCGTCGATACGCGCAGCAGCGCGCCGGCCGAGCCGCCGGCAAGGGCGGGCGAGCTTGCCGGCAGCGAATCCGAATTCGACGACGACGCGGCCGGCCCGGCCCTGCCGGTGCTGGCGCGCTTCGAGGCTGCGGCGCGAGCGGCCGGGGTGCCCTTCGAAGGCGTGCTCGACCGCGTTGCGCGCGTCGACCAGGCGATCATCGCCGCCGCGGAGTCGCAGCGCTGCGACCTCGTCGTGATGGTCACGCGCGGTCGCGGCGCCTTCGGCGAGTTCCTGTTCGGCTCGCAGACCAAGGCCGTGCTCGCCGGCTGCCGCCTGCCGCTGCTGGTGCTGCATTGAGCGCGCTGCACCGCCCGCACGACGGCCGGCGCGCCCGCCGCGACGTGCCCGTCGACGACCCCTGGCTGCCCCGCGTCTGGGCCGAGGACGACGGCCTGCATCTGGATGTGCGCGGCCTGCTGCCCACACTGGCGCTGGCGCAGACGATGCAGCTCGTCAGCCGCTGCGGGCACGGCGGTCCGATCGTCGTGCATCAGCATCGCGAGCCCGCGCTGCTGAGCGTCGAGCTGGCGCTGTTCGGCTGGTGGGCCGAGCGTGTGCCGGGCGATCCGGGCGAAGTGCGGATGCGGCTTGCCGCGCGTGGCTGAGCGCGGCGCCGCGATGCCCTGCCGCGCATGAAGCCGCAGCTCCTGCCGCGGACTCGTTGCTGCCGAACCGCGCCGGCTGCGGGCGCGCGGGTGCAGGCGTGAACGCGCGGGCCGCTGCGCCGCCTGCGCGCGCGCCGCGCGGCATCGCGTGGCAGCGTCTGCCGCTGCTCGCGCTGGGTTTCGTCGCGCTCGTCGTCGGCGTGGCTGCGGGCCTGGCGCGCCTGGGCTGGACGATGCCCGAGCGCGCCGGCGCCGCGCTGCATGGTGCGCTCATGGTGTGCGGCTTCTTCGGCGTCGTGATCGCGCTCGAGCGTGCGGTGGCGATCGGCAGACCCTGGGCCTACGCGGCGCCGCTGCTCGCCGGCCTGGGCACGCTCGCGGCCTTGTCCGCGGCCGCCGTGCTGGCGCCCTGGCTGTATCTGGCCGCGAGCCTGGTGCTGCTGGCCGCTTCGCTCGACGTGCTGCGGCGTCAGCGCGCGGGCTTCACGCTCGTCATCGCGCTGGCGGCCGCATGCTGGATGATCGGCACGGCGCAATGGGCGGCGGGCGCGCCGATCCATCGGGTGGTCGGCTGGTGGCTGGCCTTCCTCGTGCTGACGATCGCCGGCGAGCGGCTGGAACTCTCGCGCTTCGCGCCGCCGGCGGCGACCGCGGTGCGCCTGTTCTTCGGCATCGTCGCTGCGCTGCTGGCGGCGCTGCTCGCCTGGGCGCAGCCCTGGGCGCCGCGGCTGGGCGGCGTTGCGCTGGTGGCGCTCGCGCTGTGGCTGTTGCGTCACGACATCGCGCGGCGCACGGTGCGCCAGCAGGGCCTGGTGCGCTTCATCGCCGTGTGTCTGCTCTCGGGTTACCTCTGGCTCGCGCTCGGCGGCGCGGTGATGGCGTTCGCCGGACTGGCGCCGGGTGCCGGTGCGGCCTACGACGCGGCGCTGCACGCGCTGCTGGTCGGCTTCGTGTTCTCGATGGTGTTCGGGCACGCGCCGATCATCTTTCCGGCCGTGCTGCGCGTGACGATGCCGTACGACGCGGGCTTCTACGTGCCGCTCGCGCTGCTGCACGCTGCGCTCGCGCTGCGCGTGGCCGGCGACGCGGCCGGGGTGTACGCGTGGACGCGCTGGGGCGGCCTGCTCACGGCGCTGGCGCTGCTGGCCTTCGTCCTCAACACCGTGCGCTCGGTGGCGCGCGGCGCGCGCGCGGGTCGCGCCGCGCGCTGACGGCGGTCGCGCCGGCGGCGCCTCGAGCCGCTGCCCCACCGGCGGGGCGGGCGACGCGCCGCCCCGGGGCGGCGGCATCAATCGGCGGCGACAGCCGCCGGCGCCGTGCGCGTGGGCGTGAAGGCGTCGGAGAAGCAGAACTGCTCCTCCAGACCGTGCGCGAGGAAGTCGGGCACCGCCGCCTCGACCATGCGCACCGAGCCGCACGCGTACACCTCGTAGCCGGCCAGGCTGGGGTGGTCGGCGAGCATCGCCTGGTGTGCGAGGCCGCGCCGGCCGCTCCAGTCGGTGTCGTCGTCGGCTGCCGACAGCACCGGCACGAAGCGGAAGTTGGGATGGTCGCGCTGCCAGCCCTCGACGACGTCGAGCAGGTACAGGTCGTCGCGCGTGCGCACGCCCCAGTACAGTTCCATCGGCCTGTGGATGCCGCGGCGGAAGGCGTCTTCGAGGATGCTCTTGACCGGCGCGAAGCCGGTCGCCCCGGCCACGAACAGGATCGGCCTGCGGCTCTCGGCGAGCGTGAAGCGCCCGAGCGGCCCCTCGAAGTCGATCGCGTCGCCGAGCTTCATGCGCTCGAAGACATGGGTGGTGAAGCGGCCGCCGGGGATCAGCCGCACGTGCAGCTCGATCACGTCGCCCGCGGTCGACGGCGTGGCATTCGGGTCGGGCGGCGCGTTGGCGAACGAGAACGCGCGCTTGGCCCCGTCTTCGAGCACGATGTTGATGTACTGGCCGGCGACGAAGGGCAGGCGTTCGCCCGCGGGCAGCGCCAGATGCACCCGCATCAGGTCGGGCGACAGCCGCTCGAGCCGGCGCACCTGGGCGCGCCAGCGGCGCGGCGCGCTCGTCGCCTCGCCCTGCGCCAGCGAGGCGACGCCGTCGACCTCGAGCTCGACGTCCTCGAGCGCCACCGCACAGCACATCAGCGCCTGGCCGCGTGCGCGCATCGCTTCGGTGAGCGCAGCGGGCTGGTAGGCGCCGAGGTCGACGCGGCCGTGATGCACGGTGCACAGGCACACGCCGCAGCCGCCCGAGCGGCAGTCGAAGGGCAGCGCCAGACCGGCACGCAGACCGGCATCGAGCAGCGTCTCGCCGCCGCGTGCCGTCAGGCGCACCGCGCCGGGGTGCATCGTGAGCTGGTTGGCGTGGCCGGCGCGGCGCGGCGGGATCCATGGCAGCAGCACCAGCAGCAGGGTGCCGCCGGCCACCAGCACCCACACCGCGCCCGGCGACCAGAGGTAGAAGAGCGGGAACACGGTGAGCAGGAACCAGTCGAGCGACAGCGACTGCGGCGCCGTGGCCAGCGCGGCCGGGCCCTGGCTGGCCACGGGAGCGGCCAGCGCCAGCACGACGAGCATGGCGAGCAGCGCGAGCGTGATCGGCCGCGGCGGCTGCGTCGTCGCCTTGGGCACGCGCTGCACGTGGATCCACATCAGCAGCAGCGTCACCAGCGGCACGCCGATGTGGATGAACACCAGCAGCGAGAACAGCCGGTTGCTGACATGGGCGTCGACGATGAAGTTGCGGCTCAGGCGGCCGCCGAAGCCGGGCAGCCAGTCGAGCCACTCGAAGCTGGCCTGGGTGACGAACTGCGCCAGTCGGTCCCAGGGCAGCATGTAGCCGTTGGCGCCGGCGATGTAGGCCAGCCACAGCAGCACGACGCCGGTCACCCACGAGAACCAGCGGAAGCCCCGCAGATGGTCGAAGGCGTAGTGGCGCAGCAGGTGCACGACCATCGTCAGCATCAGCGCGTCGGAGGCGTGGCGGTGGACCGTGCGCAGGATGCTGCCCAGGCCGAAGGCGCCGTGCGTGATCGCCTCGACCGAGTGATAGGCGCCGGTGACGCTGGTGTCGAAGAACGCGTACAGCACGAGTCCGGTCGCACCCACCACCCAGAACAGGAAGAAGGTCATCGCGCCCAGGTGGTACAGCGGATTGAGGCGGTCGCCGAAGGCGCGGTTGAACACCGCTTCGGCGGCCATGAAGGCGGCGCGCAGGGCGCGCTGGATCAGTTTGATCATCGACGGCAGTTCAAGTGCGGGCGCGCAGCGCGCCCGATGCGGCGGATGCCGGCGGCAAGGCGCCGACGAGGGGCGCGCGAGTCGTCCGACTGGAGGGGCGCATGCGAGCCGGGCGTTCGGCTGCAGCGCCAGCGTCGGCCGGCGTGCCGGCTGTGCGGCGGCCGCGCAGCGACGGACGGAAAGACGGGCGTCTGCGGGTCATGCCTTACTGCAGCGTGACGCCGCCCTTCTCGGGGTCGAAGTCGACTACCAGCACCTGGCCGGCCGCGAGCTGCACCTTGGCGTCGCGCTCGTAGACCGAGGCGCCGGGGCGCACATCGTCGCGCACGCGCACGGCCAGGCGGCGTTCGCCGGCCGGGACGACGAGCCGCGCGTACATCGCCGACGCACCGTCCTTGGACAGCCCGGAGGGCGGCGCGCTGCGGTCGAGCACGGCGCGCCCGTCGAGCACGACCTGCACGCTCACCGGCGAGCGCTCGCGCGGGCAGACCGTCGGCGCGCGCATGTTCGGCGGCAGGCGGGCGAGTTCCTCCTGGGTGAGCGGGCGGCAGTCGCCCACCGGCTTGCCGGTGTGGATGAAGCTGACCTTGATCAGTGCCTCGCCGGGCCCGAGCGGGTGGTAGTGCGGCCAATGCGACAAGGTGCCGACGGCCAGCGCGAACAGGCCGTACAGCAGCAGCTGGCCCAGCCAGGCCATGGGACCCAGCGTCTGCTTGGCACGCGCCACGGGAGCGATCTTCTTAGCCATGAGCAACCTCCCGGGCGACGAGCCGGGGTTCGGGTTCGGCGGGTGCGAGCGCGCGCACGCGCTCGCGCAGTCGTGCCAGTGCGAGCGCGAGCCGCGACTCGTCGCCGGGGCCGGCGTGCACCAGTTCGAGCCGTTCGGCCGGCACGCCCGCACGCAGGTGCGGCTCGCGCAGGCCCTGCAGCCGCTCGACGGTCCAGCGCTCGCCCTGGCGGAACTCGCAGCCGCCTTCGCGGCAGGCGGCGATCAGGACGCCGGCCGCGCCGTCGCGCAGCGCGTACTCGACGAACGAGGGCGGCAGCTGACCGGCGCACAGCAGGCTGAAGGCGGCTGTGTCGGCGCTGCCCGCCGCGCCCGCGCAGGCCGCACCGTGGTCGCAGCCGAACACGACGAGCGGACGCTCGGTACCGGCGGCGCGCTTGGCGGCGAGTGCCGCGCGCAGCCGTGCGCGCAGCGCGCTCACCGGCAACTGCGGCATGTCGATGCCGGTGACGAGCTCGGAGATGCTGCGAAACGGCGTCGACGAGGGACAGGCGCCGGCGCAGATGCCGCAACCGGCGCACAGCGCGGCGTCGACCTGAGCCAGCTCGCGCCCGCTGCGCGGGCCCGGATGCGGCACCATCGCCACGGCCGCGTAGGGGCAGTCGACGAAGCAGCGCCGGCAGCCGTTGCAGTTGGCCGGATCGACGACGGCAACCGGCGCGCGCGGCCGGCGCGCCGGCAGGAACGGCAACGCGAGCAGCCCGAGCAGCGCGCCGAGCGCGAGCGCCCAGACGAAGGCCGGCGACGTCGCATCGGTGAGCGGGTGCACGAACAGCAGCACCCAGTCCAGACGCAGGTCGCTCGGCACGCGCGCCAGCGCCGCCGGCGCGTGGCTGAGCACCGGCTGCGCGAGCGCGAGCACGGCGAGCACGCCGACCGTGCCGGCGAGCAGCGCGCGCGGCGGCAGCACGGCCACGCGCGTCATGCGCTGGATGTGGAACCACAGCCCGAACAGCAGCAGCAGCGGCACGCCGATGTGCACGAACACGAAGAGCGAGAACAGGCGGTCGCTCACCGCTCCGGAGCCGAGGAAGTTGCGCGCCATCGGCGTCGGCAGGAAGGGCAGGGCGTCGATCCACTCGGCGCTGGCGATGGCCGAGAACTGGCCGAGCCGGTCCCAGTTGAGCCAGAAGCCGCCGATCGCGGTGACGAAGGCGAAGCCGATGAGCGGCACGCCGGTCAGCCAGCTGAAGCGCCGAAAGCCGCGCTCGTGCCCGTGCAGCCACTCGCGCAGCAGGTGCAGGCCCATCGCCAGCACCATCAGGTCGGCGCTGTAGCGGTGCAGCCCGCGCAGCAGCCGACCCAGGCCCAGCGGCACGGCCTCGAGCGCCTCGATCGACTTCCAGGCCCCGGCCACCGAGGTGTCGAACAACGTGTACAGCACCACGCCGCTGGCCGCCAGCAGCCAGAAGGCGAGGAAGCCGATGGCGCCCAGGTGGCGCAGCGGGTTGAGGCCGGAGCCGAAGGCCGAATCGAACAGGGCCTCGATCGCGCGCCAGGCCTTCAGGCCGCGCTGCCGGAGGCTCGGGAAATGCTGCATGACGACTTGCGCGCGCGGCGCTGGTCACGCCATTCGAGCAGGAAATAGATCGCGACGCTGCCGAAGAACAGCAAGCCGCCGATCAGTTCGAAGATGAGCTTGTAGTCGTAGCGGTAGACGCCGGTGTCGGGGTCGTACTTCGTGCACAGGATGCGCACGCGCTCGACCATGTCGGCCAGCGCCGAGGAGGCCGTCGGCGGCGCCGCCAGCAGCAACTCGCGCAGCGGCTTGCCGAGCTGGTCGGCGCGCAGCCGGTCGCCGTAGACCTGGGCGTGGATGCGGCCGTTGGCGTCGACGACGCTGACGCCGAGCAGGTGGTCGAAGCCCGCCGGCGTGGCCACGTAGCTGAAGCCGAAAGCGCGCGTGAGCTCGGCCACCTTGTCGCGCGGCGGACTGAGGAACTCCCAGTTCCGCTCCTGGATGCGCTGCTGCGCGGCGAACGCGCGCATCGCCTGCGGATCGTCGAAGGGCTGGTTGAAGCCGATGCTGACGACGTTGAACTGCTGCGGCCCGAGCAGCGTCTGCAGGCCCTGCACGGCCTCGTGCAGCGCGCGCGTCTGCGTCGGGCAGACCTGGAAGCAGCCGGTGTAGATGAAGCTCACCAGCAGCGGCTTGCCGCGGTAGTCGGCCAGGCGCACGGGGCGGCCCTGGCGGTCGAGCAGCTCCAGGTCGGGCACCTCGCGCCCGAGGGCCGCCTGCCCGATGCGCAGCGCCTGGGCCTCGTCGAGCCTTGGCACGCCGGCGGCGGCGCGCGCCTGGGGCGTCGCGAGTTCGGCCGCACTCGTGCCGCCGCGCTCGGGCGCCTGGGCTGCGGCGGCCGTGGCGTCGGCCGCGCCGGCTGCACCCGCTGCACCGGCGGCCACGAAGCCCGCGGTCGTCGCGAGCGTCGCCACCCCCAGGCGGACCAGGCGCTGCAGCGTTCGCCCTGCGCTGCCGATGTCAGCGCAGCGCGGCATCGACCACCACCGCGGTCAGCAGCGAGGACAGTTGCACCATCGAAGCGAAGAACGCCGCCATCGCCGTCTTGCGCTCGGGTCGGCGCATCAGCGCATGCGTCTTGCGCAGGAAATGCAGGCCGCCGAGGGCCGCGCCGGCCAGGACGAGCCAGCCGGCGCCCAGCGGCAGCAGCAGCAGCGAGACCGCCACCAGCGCCAGGGCATGCACGTGCACGATGCGCGCGCTGCGCGCCGCGCCCACCACCACAGGCAGCATCGGCACGCCGGCGGCGCGGTATTGCTCCTCGTTGGCGATCGCCAGGCTCCAGAAGTGCGGGGGCGTCCACAGCAGCAGCACCAGCGCCAGCGTCCAGGCCAGCGGGCCGATCCTGGGGTCGGCCGCAGCAGCTCCGGCCAGCACGGCAAAGCTGCCGGCAGCGCCGCCGATCACGATGTTCCAAGGCGTGCGGCGCTTCAGGCCGAGGGTGTAGACGAGCGCGTAGGTGAGCGCGCCGGCGGCGACGTAGGCGGCGGCAACCGCATTGACCCACCAGGCGGCGGCGGCGACGGCCAGCAGGAACAGCGCGACGATGCCCGCCAGCCAGGCGCCGTTGCGCGGCAGCGCGCCGCTGGCGAACGCGCGGTTGCGCGTGCGCGCCATCAGCCGGTCGCTGTCGGCCTCGACGAACTGGTTGAACGCACCGGCGGCGGCCGACGCCAGCAGCACCGCGAGCGCCAGCACCAGCACCTGCAGCGCGTCGGCGCGGCTGCCCGGGACGATGGCCGTTCCCGCGAGCGCGCTGATCATGATCAGCACGCCGATGCGCAGCTTGAACACGCCGAGCACCGTGCGCCAGCCGGCCGTCGGCCGCTGCGACGCCGCCGCGCCCGCATGCGTCTCGCGCACCGGCTCGGCCGCCGCAAGGCACGCCGCTTCACGCGAGGCGCTGCCGCTCATGAGGTCTTTTTCCTCCACTCCTTGTCCCAAGGCAAACCGGGGGCGCCTTGGCGCCCCCGGCAGTCTAGGGTCTCAACTAAGACCCCAGAGCGTCGAAAGGTACTTCCAGTTGATGAAGTAGTAGAGCACGAAGGAGAGCAGGAACACCATCGCGAGGACGAAGGTGCCCGGCGCCGCGAAGCCCATCGAGCCGTAGCTCTGCGCGGCCACCGTCGGTGCGGCGCGCGGCACCGGCGTGAACTTCGCGCTCGAGCTTCCGCTCTCGAGCTTCCGGCCCCACAGCAGCGAGCCGACGGTGACGTAGATGTAGATCCCGCCGCCGACGATGGCCGCGAGGCCGCCGATGCCCACCAGGCCCATCATCAGGTAGGCGGCGCCCGGCCACTCGTAGGCGAGCGCGGCGCCCTGGAACGCCATGTCCCAGTGCCGGCGCGAGACGCCCAGCGTGCCGGCGCCCATCATCACCAGGCAGAAGAAGTACATCGACAGGCCGAACAGGTAGGGCTGCCACTTGGCCAGCTGCGGCGCGATCATCTCGCGCTTGAACAGCACCGGGATCAGGTAGTAGGTGAGCGCCATGAAGGTCAGCGTCGTACCCACCACCACCGTGGCATGGAAGTGGCCCGGCACGTAGATCGTGTTGTGGATGATCATGTTGAGCTGCTCGGTGCCCATCATCACGCCCGAGATGCCGCCCAGGAAGCCGAAGCCGATGATGGAGATGAACACGCCCGAGAACGTGGGGTTGCTCCAGGGCGCCTTGCGCAGCCACTCGAACAGACCCTTCGTGTAGCCCTTCTGGCGCTGTGCGACTTCCATCGCGCCCGGGATCGTCAGGCCGTGCAGCATCGAGGCCAGCACCGCGAAGTACATGAAGTAGCTGGTGTTGACGATCTTCCAGGCCGTCGACAGCCCCGGGTCGGCGAGCAGGTGGTGGGCGCTGGCGAGCTGCAGGAACAGGATGTAGAGCAAGAAGGCGGTGCGGCTGACGCGCTCGCTCATCGGCTTGGCGCCGAAGGCCACCGCCGCCACCAGGTACCACACCGAGATGTGCGCCGCGACGTTGATCTGCTGCGACGAATGGCCCAGCGCCCACCAGATCGTGCGGTAGGCGAGCGGGTCGACCGACTTGACGACGCCCAGCGACATCAGCCAGGTCGGGATCAGGATCACCGCGCCGTGCAGCAGCGTGAACACCGCGATGATCGCGGCCGTGATGGCGCCGAAGGTGACCAGGGGCACCGAGCCCTCGTAGGTCTTCTCGCGCTTGGCCACGACCAGGGTGCCGAAGAACACGAAGCAGCCGATCAGGGCGCCGACGGCGAAGATGATCAGCCCGAGGTAGAAATTGGGCTCGGCCATCATCGGCACGTAGCTCGTCATCATCACGCTCGAGGCGCCGCGGAACACCGCGTAGTTGTTCAGCAGCGAGCCGACGACCATGAGCACGAATGCGAGCCAGGCGATCTTCGGCGTCGCGATGCGGCAGCGCAGCAGCGTCGAGGCGCAGAAGTACAGGACGGCGATCTCGAAGAAGATGATCCAGAAGATCAGCATGTCGAGGCCGTGCGCCGTGAGCACCTGGTAGAAGGTGTCGGCCTCGAGCCAGTGCACGGCCGGCCAGCGCGTGAGCACGACGCCGATGGCCAGGATGCCGCCGACGAGCAGCCAGACCACGGCGACGAAGGCGTTGGCCTTCATCAGCTTCTCGGCCTGATCCTCGAACTGGAGCCCCGAGCGGGGGCAGGTGCGGTACGTAGTGGCAACGCTCATGGTTCCCCCCTCACTTCACGTAGAGACGGCCGACCATCTTGTGGTGGCCGATGCCGCAGAACTCGTTGCACACGATCGAGTAGGTGCCCGACTGGTTCGGCGTCACGGTGACGACGTGCTCGAAGCCGGGCACGACCTGGATGTTGATGTTGGCCGGCTGCAGCGAGAAGCCGTGGTTGTAGTCGAGCGCCGTCAGGTGCAGCTTGTAGGTCTTGCCCTTCTCGAGCTCGAGGATCGGGTAGAAGGCCCACAGGCGCGCGATCAGGTAGACGTCGCTGCCCGGCGGCGGCGCCACCACCGGGATCTTCTCGTCCGTCTCGGTGCGTACCGTGTACTTGTCGACCATCGCCTGCGTCGCGGCGGTGTGGCGCTCGGGCGTCGTGCGATAGGTTTCCGTCGACAGGTTCTGCTTGCCCCAGATATGCCAGCCGATCATCATGAAGAACATGATCAGGCACCAGGTCAGCGCGAGCACGATCCACGTGCCTTCGACGCGGTCGATCGGGTGCTTGATCCAGAGGCGGTCGCTCGGCGGAAGAATGGCGCTCATCTCGATGTTCTCCTCTTACTTGCCCACCGGCAGCGTCAGGATCTCGACCACGCCCCAGACCGTGTAGAGCACCGACGGGATCAGCACGCCCAGGAACAGCAGCAGGAAGGGGTTGTCGAGCAATTGCTGCAACCACGGGACCGGAGCGTTGTCGTCGTCGGCGTGCTGCGGATGGCTCATGGGCGTCTCCTTGGGTAGTTCGGGTCGGACCTGGACGATGGGCGCTCGCGTGCCGCGAGCACACCGCCAATGGCGAGGCCATCTTTTCATTCTCCAAGGCCCTCGCGCCGTGCCAGTATGACCCAGGTCAAGGATTCGGCCGCTCGACACCCCTGCTCGCGCAACGGCCGCGTGGTGTACAAGACACGCAGGCATGCAGGCACATTGCATCTCGGGTTTGCCCCTACACCCCTCGAATGCCGTCTTCGCGCACGACGCGAGCATGCGCGCGGCATGCGCGAGGCAAGCGGTTGATCCGACGCAAGACCACGTCGGCGACGTTCGCCCATGAACGCAGGCCCGCCGATCGATGCGCGGCACAGGCGCCGGCTGGCCGCAGCGGCGTGCCTGGCTCTCATGCTGATGGCCGCCGTCGTGCTCGCCAGCGCCTGGCTTCGCCTGGCGTCTGTGCGGCCGGCCTGTTCCGACTGGCCGGCCTGCCGCAGCGCGGCGCCGGCGACGCTGCGTTCGCTCGCGCAGCGATCGCCGGACCGGGCGGCGGACAGTCCGGCGCTGAGCGCGGCGCGAAGCGTTCACCGCGTGGCCGCTTCGCTGCTGCTGCCGATCGTGTTCGCGCTCGCCTGGCTGGCGCACCGCGCGGGCGCGCGCCGCCTCGCAGCACGCGCCCTCGCGATGGCTGCGCTGGCCCTGGGCCTGGCTGCGCTCGGGATCGTCACGCCCGGCGCCCGCTCGAGCGCGGTGCTGCTGGGCAATCTCATCGGCGGCCTGCTCCTGTGGGCCCTGGCCTGGACCGCGTGGCGCGGCTTGCAGCCGGGCGCTGCGCTCCCGCGGCGCCGCGCGCGCTTGGCGCTCGCCGGGGCAGCGCTGTGGCTGGTGCAGGGAGCCACGGGCGCGGTCTCGGGCGCGGCGCCGGCGCTGCGCCCGGGTGACGCGGCGTCACTGCTGCACCTGGCGCTCGCACTGCCGGCGCTGCTCTGGGCCCTGGCGGTGGGCCTGGCCGCGCAACGCGACGGGCGGCGCGCGGAGGGGCGCGCTCTCGTGCTGGCCGCGCTCCTGCAGCCCCTGCTCGGGCTGGCTGCCGCGGGCCTGGGCGCGCCGCCCGCGCTCGTGTGGGCGCACCACGCGCTCGGCGCGTTGGGGCTGGCGCTGCTGGCCGGACTGGCCGGCGCGGGTGAGGCATCGCCGGCGCCCTCGGCCTGACGCGCAGCGCCGAAGCAGCGCGCGCCGAGGGGCGAAGCAGCGCTCGTTCTTGAACCCGATCAAGAGATCGCACCGCGGCCGCCGCCGGGTCTTGCGCACGCTACCCATAGTGGTTAGGCTTGGCATCTGACACTAGATGTAGTGTTCGCAGCGGCCGACCGACCCCGGCCGGCACGCCAGACCCCCACGCGCACCGGGTCCGCACAGGCACCCGGCGGCGCCCATGCACGGAGACGACGACCCATGCCGCAGGCCGGGCTGCAGCCCACCCATGTCCTCAAGCGCGACGGCCGCCTGGTGGCCTTCGACGCCGCCAAGATCGCCGACGCGCTGGCGCGTGCCGGCCGCGCCTGCGGCCAGTTCGACACCGCCGAGGCCGAACGCCTCACGCGCGACGGCGTGCTGGCGCGCCTGCGCGAGCAGGCTGCCGCGACGGCCGCCGCGCCGCATATCGAACAGATCCAGGACGCCGTCGAGGCGACGCTGTACGACGCCGGCCACCGCCGCACGCTGCGCGCCTACATCGTCTACCGCGAGCAGCACCGGGCGCTGCGCGACACGCGCAAGACCCTGGTCGACGTGCAGGCGGCGATGGACGAGTACCTCGAGCAGCGCGACTGGCGCATCAACGCCAACGCCAACCAGGGCTGGAGCCTGGGCGGGCTGATCCTCAACGTCTCGGGCAAGGTGGTCGCCAACTACTGGCTCGACCATGTCTACCCGCCCGAGATCGGCCGCGCGCACCGCGAGGCCGACGTGCACATCCACGATCTCGACATGCTCTCGGGCTACTGCGCCGGCTGGTCGCTGCGCACGTTGCTGCACGAGGGCCTGAACGGGGTGCCGGGCAAGGTCGAGGCCGGGCCGCCCAGGCGGCTGTCGAGCGCGGTCGGGCAGATCGTCAATTTCCTCGGCACGCTGCAGAACGAGTGGGCCGGCGCGCAGGCCTTCAGCTCCTTCGACACCTACTTGGCGCCCTACGTGCGCAAGGACGCGCTCGCCTACGAGCAGGTGCGCCAGTGCATCCAGGAGCTGATCTACAACCTCAACGTGCCCAGCCGCTGGGGCACGCAGACGCCGTTCACCAATCTCACCTTCGACTGGACCTGCCCGGAGGACCTGCGCGCGCAGGTGCCGGTGATCGGCGGCCAGGAGATGCCCTTCACCTACGGCGAGCTGCAGGCCGAGATGGACCTCATCAACCGCGCCTACATCGAGGTGATGAGCGCGGGCGACGCCAAGGGGCGCGTCTTCACCTTCCCGATCCCCACCTACAACATCACCAGGGACTTCGACTGGACCACGCCGAACGCGCGCGCGCTGTTCGAGATGACGGCGCGCTACGGGCTGCCGTACTTCCAGAACTTCGTCAACTCCGACCTCGAGCCGCACATGGTGCGCAGCATGTGCTGCCGGCTGCAGCTCGACCTGCGCGAGCTGCTCAAGCGCGGCAACGGCCTGTTCGGCTCGGCCGAGCAGACCGGCTCGGTGGGTGTGGTGACGGTGAACTGCGCGCGCCTGGGCCACCGCCACGCGGGCGACGAGGCCGCGCTGCTGGCGCGCCTGGACGAGCTGCTGGAACTCGGCAAGGCGAGCCTGGAGATCAAGCGCAAGGTGGTGCAGCGGCTCATCGACCAGGGCCTCTTCCCCTACACCAAGCGCTACCTCGGCACGCTGCGCAACCACTTCTCGACGCTGGGCGTGAACGGCCTGAACGAGATGATCCGCAACTTCACGCACGACGCGCACGACATCACCACGCCCTGGGGCCAGGCCTTCGCCGAGCGCGTGCTCGACCATGTGCGCGCGCGCATGGTGCAGTTTCAGGAGGAGACGGGCCACCTCTACAACCTCGAGGCGACGCCGGCCGAGGGCACGACCTACCGCTTCGCCAAGGAAGACCGGCGCCGCTGGCCCGACATCCTGCAGGCGGGCACGGCCGAGCAGCCGTACTACACGAACAGCTCGCAGCTGCCGGTGGGCTTCACCGACGACCCCTTCGAGGCGCTCGAGCGCCAGGAGCCGCTGCAGCGCAAGTACACCGGAGGTACCGTGCTGCACCTGTACATGAGCGAGCCGCTGTCCAGTGCCGAGGCCTGCAGCACGCTGGTGCGGCGCGCCCTCACGAACTACCGGCTGCCCTACGTGACCGTGACGCCGACCTTCTCGATCTGCCCGACGCACGGCTACCTCGCCGGCCGGCATGACTACTGCCCGCGCTGCGACGAGGAACGCCTGGCCGCCAAGCGCCGTCGCCTCGCCGCCGCCTGACCCATCCACCACCACCATCAGCACGACGACCACCAGACCGGAGCACCCGACCATGAGCCTTGCGACTGCACCCGCCACCCACGCGCACGCGCAAACCGAAGTGACGCTCGCCGACGAAGAGCGCCAGCGCTGCGAGGTCTGGACGCGCGTGATGGGCTACCACCGTCCGGTGGCTTCGTTCAACACGGGCAAGAAGGGCGAGTTCGCCGAGCGCCGGCATTTCGAGGAGGGCAGCGCCGGCCTGGCGCGCGCGCGCGCTTGAGCCCGGTCGCGGCGGCGCGCTGCGCCGCCGACAAGCTGGCCGTCGGCGGTCTGCAGCCGTTCACGTCGATCGACTACCCCGGCGCGCTCGCCGCCGTCGTGTTCGTGCAGGGCTGCGCCTGGCGCTGCTCCTATTGCCACAACCCGCAGTTGCAGGCGCGCGGCGCCGCCCGCGGCCCGGCGTGGGCCGAACTGCGGCCCTGGCTGGCGCGGCGAGCGCGCGTGCTCGACGCGCTCGTCTTCAGCGGCGGCGAACCCACGCTCGACCCGGCGCTGCCGCAGGCGATGCGCGAGGCGCGCACGCTCGGCTACCGCATCGGGCTGCACACGGCCGGCATGTCGCCGCGCCGCCTCGAGCCGCTGCTGGCACTGGTCGACTGGGTGGGGCTCGACGTCAAGGCGCCGCTCGACGACGACGCGCTGCACGAGCGCCTGAGCGGCGTGCGCGGCGCCGCCGCCGCCGTGCGCGCGAGCCTCGACGCGTTGCAGGCCTCGGGCGTGGCCTACGAGTGCCGCACCACCGTGCACCCGAGCCTGCTCGAGCAGGGGCGGCTCGCGCGCGTCGTCGCGCAGCTCGGCGCGCGCGGCGTCGCGCGCCACGCGCTCCAGGCCTGCCGACCCACGGCCGACGCGCCGCACGCGGCGGCAGCCGGCTGGCCCGACGCCGCGACGCTGGTCGAGCTCACCCGAAGCCGTCCGGCGCTGCTGCTGCGGCCTGCCGCCTGACCCGACCGCGGTATCGGGGGCCACGCACCGGAGCGCGCCTGCGCGGCACGCGCCGCGACTGCTGCCCGCACCTCGGGCTCGCACCCGGAGCACGCTCGTGCAAGGGACGCGCGGATAAGATGCGTACAATCTGCACGTTTATATTGCACCGCAGATGCCCGATCCGTTTGCCGATTGCCTGACGCGCCATCGCGTGCGGGCCCCGTGTCGCGCCGAGTGCGCGCGTGCACGACGGCGCGTGCCGCGGCGGCCGGCGCCATGAAGCCCGCCGGCGCCTCGGCGGCGCCGGCCGACGACGCCGGCTGGGTCTCGCTGTACGAACGGCCGGACAAGATCTACCCGCGCTCGGTCAGCGGCCGCTTCACGCGCCTGCGCTGGGCCACCGTGTGGCTGACGCAGGCCGTGTTCTACGGCGTGCCCTGGCTGCGCTGGAACGGCCGCCAGGCGGTGCTGTTCGACCTCGATACGCCGCGCTTCTTCGTGTTCGGCCTCGTGCTGCAGCCGCACGATCTGGTCTTCCTCGCCGCGCTGCTCGTGATCGCGGCGATGACGCTGTTCTTCTTCACCGCGGTGGCCGGACGGCTGTGGTGCGGCTACGCCTGCCCGCAGACGGTCTACACGGAGATCTTCCTGTGGATCGAACGCCATACCGAGGGTGACCGCAGCGCACGCATCCGGCTCGACGCTGCGCCTTGGAGCCCGGACAAGCTGCTGCGCAAGGGCGGCAAGCACCTGCTGTGGATGCTGCTGTCGCTCTACACCGGTTTCACCTTCGTCGGCTACTTCATTGCGATCCGCGAGCTCGCCGGCCAGGCTGCGGCCCTTGCGCTCACGCCCTGGCCGACCTTCTGGATCCTGTTCTACGGCGCGGCCACCTACGGCAACGCCGGCTGGATGCGCGAGCAGATCTGCAAGTACATGTGCCCGTACGCGCGCTTCCAGAGCACGATGATCGACGCCGACTCGCTCGTGATCGCCTACGACAACCTGCGCGGCGAGCCGCGCGGTGCGCGTGCACGCCGCGCCGATCCCGCGGCGCTCGGCCTGGGCTCCTGCGTGGACTGCACGCTGTGCGTGCAGGTCTGCCCGACCGGCATCGACATCCGCAAGGGCCTGCAGAACGAGTGCATCGGCTGCGCCGCCTGCATCGACGTGTGCGACAGCGTGATGGACCGGCTCGGCTACGCGCGCGGCCTGATCCGCTATGCCACCGCCAATGCCGTCGCCCTGGGCTGGAGCCGCGCCCAGATGCTACAGCGGCTGTGGCGGCCGCGCGTGCTGGTGTACGCGGCGGTGCTGGTGGCGGCGATGGGCACCTTCGTCGCCGCGCTCGCGCTGCGCGCGCCGGTGGCGATGGACGTCGTGCGCGACCGCGGTGTGATGGCGCGCCTGGGCGAGGGCGGCCGGGTCGAGAACGTCTATCGGGTACAGTTGCGCAACCGGACCGAGCGGCCCGCGCGCTATCGCCTGCTGGCGCAAGGGTTGCCGGGCCTCGACGTCGATGCCGGTGCGAGCCTCGAGCTCGGTCCCGGCGAGGTGCGGCCATTCACGGTGCGACTGGTGGTATCGGCCGACAAGGCGAGCACGCTCGCGAGCGGCTCGCATCCGATCACGCTCGAGCTGGCCGCTTCGGACGGGGGCGAGGCGCTGGCACGCGAACGATCGACCTTCGTCCTGCCGCGCTGAACGCGCTGCACCACTGCACTGGGAAGCTTGCATGCTCGACACCCGCCACTTCGACATCCCGCGCTTCCTCGGGGTGCTGCCGCTGTTCAGCGATCTGGCGCCGCCCGAGCTCGAGCGGCTGGCCGAGGGTTGTCATCTGCGGCGGGTCGAGCGCGGCGACATGGTCTTCCGCATGGGCGAGCCCTGCGATTCGTTCCACGTCGTCGTCACCGGCCAGGTCAAGCTGTTCGTGCTCTCGCCCACCGGCCAGGAGAAGGTGATCGAGCTGATCGCCCCGGGCCACAGCTTCGCCGAGGCCTTGATGTTCCTCGGCAAGCCCTACGTCGTGAACGCGCAGACGCTGGCCGACTCGCTGCTGCTGACGGTGCACCGCCACGCCGTGATGGACGAGCTGCAGCGCGACCCGCGCTTCGCGCTGCGCATGCTCGCCGGCCTGTCGCGCCGGCTGCACGGGCTGGTGCACGACGTGCAGGCCTACGCGCTGCAAAACGGCGTGCAGCGCGTCATCGGCTACCTGCTGCGCGACCAGGCGCCGGGCGAGGGCACGAGCGGCGAGGTGCTCACGGTGTCGCTGCCGGTGAGCAAGGCCACGCTGGCCTCGCGCCTGTCGCTCACCCCGGAGTACTTCTCGCGCGTGCTGCGCGAGCTCGAGGAGGCACGCCTGATCGAGGTCGACCGGCGCGACATCCGCATCCTCGACGTGCAGCGGCTGGCGGCCTACCAGACCTGAGCCGCTCCCGGTTCTAGAGCCAGCACAGGCCCTGCACGAGGCCGGCGGCCAGCAGCGGCCAGCTCTGCAGGAGCGCGCCGTCGTCGTTCAGCGCGACGACGCGGTTCGGCTCGCTGGTCGCGAGCCACAAGGCGCGCGCATCGGCGCGCAGGGCGAACGGGCGGCCGGCGCCGAAATCGGCGCGTTGCCAGCGATCCGTGCGCCGCAGCCACAGGTGCGGCCGGGCGGTGGTGTCGGAGGCGAGCAGCCAGAGCGTCTCGCCGCGCGCCTGCAGCGCCTGCGTACGCAGGGGGCCGTCGACGTCGCGCGGGAATTCGTGGCGCTCGAGCGTGCGCCAGCGCCAGGTGTCGAGTTCGTGCAGCCCGTCGGCCGCCGGCAGCCACCAAGTCCAGGCGTCGCCGCGACGGCGCAGCACGGCGGCCGCAGGCTGCGCGTCGGCGAGCGGCAGCGTCGCGACGCGCCGGCGCACGTCCAGATTCACGACCTCGATCGACGCGCCCACGCGGCCCGCGACCCAGGGCACGCGCGCGTCGACGAACTGCGGCTCGGGCATCGGCGTGCCCAGCGGCATGCGCCGCACGCCGAGGTAGCCGGGCGCGGCGATCGCCTCGCCCATGCGGTAGTCGTGCACGAGGCCGTCGAAGATCGGCGCTGCCGCCGGGTCGAACGAGATCTCCCAGAGCTCGCCCAGCGCCGGCCAGGAGACGAGGGCGCTGCGTCGCCCGGCATGGGCGACGATGGTGGCGGCGCGAGCGCGCCGGCGTCCTTCGAGATCGCGGCCTTCGTAGTGCCGCAGCGGCGTCGCCTCGCCGTCGAGCAGGCTCAGGCGCTCGCCGTGTGCGGCGAGGACGAAGCGGCCGTCGGCGCTGGCTGCCAGCGCGTGCACGTCCGCGTCGAACCGATGGCTCGCAATCGGCACCCAGCGGCCGTCGGGCTGCGCACGCCAGGACTGCAGATGGCGCGCGTCGCGCGTCGCCCAGACGACGCCGGGCACGGCGGCAAGGCACGACGGGCTGCGGTCGAGCAGCTGCTGGGCGACAGCGCCGCTGCTCTCGATCCTGAGGCCGTCAGGTTCCAGCAGCAGCGCGGTGAACGCGAGCGGAAAGAGGAACGGCGCGCCCGCTTGCGCGGGGCGCGCCGTTCGTGCTGCCGCTGCGGCCGGTGAACCGACGCCGGCGCTGCACGCCAGGGCAAGCAGCGCGGCGCGACGCCTCACCGTCGCAGCGCGAAGGCCGGCATTACTGCTTCATGACCCATTCGACGACCGTCTTCAGTTCGGCGTCTGAGATGGCGGTGGTGGGGTTCGGCGGCATCGGCACCGGGCCGTAGACGCCCGAACCGCCCTTGCGCACCTTTTCCATCAGCTTGGCCACCGCGTCGGCCTGCCCCTTGTGCTTGGCCGCGACCTCCTTGTACGAAGGGCCGACCAACTTCTTGTCCACCGTGTGGCAAGTGAGGCAGTTGGCCTTCTTCAGGATGGGCTCGACGCTCTGGGCACCTGCCGGGGCGCTCAGGCTCAGGGCCAGGGCGGCAGCGGCGGTGCCGAGCAACAAGGGGGAGACGCGCTTCATCTTCGTGGGTCCTCGTGGTGGTTGGTCTTCAGTAGACGTCGTGTTGCGTATTGTAGACGTTGAAGTGTCCCGTCGGCGTGATGAGGCGCGGATCCTTGATCACCGCCTTCAGCTTCAGGGTCTTGTCGTCCACCACCACCAACGCACTTTGCTTGTTCTTGGCTGACCAGACCGAGAACCAGACTTCGTCGCCCGCCTTGTTGTACTCGGGCTGGACGACGCGCTTGGCGCCATCGTCCGACAGGCCGGCCCATTCGGCGATCGGCAGCACCTTGAAGCCCTTGTCGAGGTTCTTGATGTCGAACACGGCAATCGACTGCGAGATCTTCGCGTCGGGGTTGAGCGTCGTGTCGACGTACAGGTTGGTCGACTTCGGGTGCGTCTTGATGAACAGGTTTCCGCCGCCCTGGCCCTTCAACTGCGCGACTTGCTTGAACGCGGTGTCCTTGCGCTTGGTGTCGGTGGCGATGAGCGAGATCGTCTCGTCGCCCAGATGCCCGGTGGCCCAGACCGGACCGAACTTCGGATGCACGAAGTTGGCGCCGCGGCCCGGGTGCGGGATCTTGCCCACCTCGGTGAGCGCGGCCAGCTTGCCGTCCTTGGCGTCGATCACGGCGATCTTGTTGCTGTTGTTGGCCGCCACCATGAAGTAGCGCTTGGAGCTGTCCCAGCCGCCGTCGTGCAGGAACTGCGCCGAGCCGATCTCGGTCATCGTGAGCGCTTCGAGGTTGGCGTAATTCACCATCAAGGTCTTGCCGGTCTCCTTGACGTTGACGACGAACTCGGGCTTGAAGTGGCTGGCGACGATGGAAGCCACGCGCGGCTCGGGGTGGTACTCCTGCGAGCCGACGATCATGCCGCGCGTGGCGACGATCTTGAGCGGCTCGAGCGTGTCGCCCTTCATGATGGTGAACTGCGGCGGCCAGTAGGTGCCGGCGATCGCCAGCTTGTCCTCGTAGCCCTTGTACTTGCTGGTGTCGACCGAGCGCGCCTCGAGACCGACGCGGATCTCGGCGACGTTGTCGGGCTTGGCCATCCACAGGTCGATCATGTTGATCTTGGCGTCACGCCCGATCACGAACAGGTAGCGCCCGGAGGCCGACATGCGCGAGATGTGCACCGCGTAGCCGGTCTTGACGATGTTGATGATCTGCTTGGTGTCGCCGTCGATGAGCGCGATCTCGCCGGTGTCGCGCAGCGTGGTCGAGAAGATGTTGGAGATGTTGTAGTTGTTCTCCTTCTTCTTCGGGCGCAACTCGGGCGGCACGATGACCTTCCAGGTCTTCTTCATCTCGGCCAGGCCGAACTCCGGCGGGGTGGGAGGGTCGTGCTGGATGTAGCGCGCCATCAGGTCGACCTGCTTCTCGTTGAACTCGCCGCTGGTCAGCCAGTTGGGCATGCCGGCGGGCGAGCCGTAGCCGATGAAGACCTTGAGGTACTCGGTGCCTTTGCCCACGGTGATGTCGGGCGTGAGCGGCTTGCCGGTGGCGCCCTTGCGCAGCACGCCGTGGCAGCCGGCGCAGCGCTCGAAGTACAGCACGCGCGCCTGCTCGAACTCGGCCTCCGTCATCGGCGGTGCCTTCGGGTTCGACGACTGGTGCATCGGCTCGGTCGCCAGCGGCGAGGGCGCCGCCTGGAACGTCGCTTCGGGCGAGGTGGTGGTGGTCTTGTCCTGCGCCTGGGCGCCGAACGGGGCCGCGAGCAGCAAGGCTGCGGCGGGGAGAAGCCGGAACGCTTGCTTCCGGGCGAACGACAGGGCCTTCATGGAGCCTCCTTCGGTTTGGAAATCGTGCAGTGCAACAATTCGACTGGGGCGGCATCCTTCCGGCAAGGGCGGTGCCTGTCCTTGAACCAGTTCAAGCGCCACCGACGGTGCCTGCGCCAGCGCGAGACCGCATTGACTTCCATCAGCACGCGTGCATATCGAGCCCCCACCCCGCGGCCTACCGATCCAGTTCAAAGCGCCCGGGGCGCCGCGGCGGCGATGCTGCCGGCCATGGATGGGTGCAGCAGCCGGCGTGCGGCCGACCGGGCGCAGCCGGCGGCGGTCGGCGGGCGTGCGGCGCTGGCGATCGCGCTGGCCGCGGCGGCCGCAGGCGTGCCGAGGGCCGGCGCGCAGGCGGCCGAAGTGCCCGCGTCCATCGTCGTCACCGCCACGCGCCACCCGATCCTCGACGTCGACGCGCCGGCGGCACTGAGCGTGGTGACGCGGCGCGACATCGAGAACCGCGGCGCCGACAACGTTCTCGAGGCGATCCGCGGCGAGGCCGGAATCTCGCTGCAGGGGCGGGCGATCGGCGGGCGCAAGGTGCTCAGCCTGCGCGGCATGGACAGCAAGCACACTTTGTTCCTGGTCGACGGCCGACGCGTCGGCGCCAGCGACCGCGTGATCGGCCACTCCGACTTCCAGTACGACTGGGTGGCGGTCGAGGACATCGAGCGCATCGAGATCGTGCGCGGCCCGCTGTCGGTGCTGTACGGCTCGGAGGCGATGGGCGGCGTCGTCAACGTCATCACGCGCCAGCCGGGCGACCGCTGGCGCTGGGGCGCCAGCGCCGAGGGCAGCCAGACCGAAGGCGGACGCGGCGGCGACGGCCAGCGCGCCTCGCTGCGCCTCGACGGGCCCCTGGGCACGGGCTTGGCGCTGCGTGCCGGCCTGGCGCAGACGCGGCGCGCCGCGCTGGCTTCGGCTGCCGACGCGCGCATCTCCGAGCTCGAGGGACGCGACAAGACCGATGGCTGGGCGACGCTGCAGTGGCGGCCGGCCGCGGCGCACCAGATCGACGCCGATCTGCGCCAGACGCACGAGCGGCGCTGGGCCGACGCGCAGGAGCGCAGCGGCAGGCGCCGCTATCACAGCACCGTGAACCGCATCGAGCGCCGGCTCGGCTCGCTGGCCTGGGAGGCCGACTGGGGCAGCCTGGGGGCGGCCTCGGCGCTGACGAGCCAGCTGCGCGCCTACCGTGTCGACATCGATGTCGAGAACGAGCGCAGCAACGGCGTCGCGGTCAACCCGCCGCAGCGCATCGACGAACGGGTCGTCGAAGGCCAGGCGCGCGTGCGCCTCGGCGCCCAGGATCTGGTGTCGGGCTTCGAGGCCCGCAACGAGGCGCTGCGCGACCCGGGCCTGCCCGGCGGCCGCTCGCTCGCGCAGCACCGTGCGCTGTTCGTGCAGGACGAGTTCGCCGTCGCGCGCGCGCTGCGCCTGACGCTCGGCCTGCGCTGCGACGGCCACAACCTGTACGGACGCGAGACGAGCCCGCGCGCCTACCTCGTGTGGCATGGCGACGGTCCGTGGACGTTCAAGGGCGGCTACAGCCACGGCTTCATGGCGCCCAACCTCAAGCAGATCGTGCCGGGTGCGCGCGTCGAGGGCCCGAACATCGTGTACGGCAATCCCGATCTGCGTCCCGAGACGAGCGACGGTGTCGAATTCGGCGTCGGCTGGCAGCGCGGCGCGCGGCAGCTGCAGGCGATGGTCTTCGCGCAACGCGTGAGCCATCTGATCGACCTCAGGCTGCTCTCGGCCGGCGCGGTGCCCGGCACCGGAACCTACGTCTACGAGAACATCGTGCGCGCGCGCATGTCGGGACTCGAGGCTTCGCTGGTCGAGCCGCTGGCCGCCGGACTCGCGCTCGGCCTGAACTACAACTACCTCGACGCCACCGGCGGCGACGGCCAGCGCCTGGTGCAGCGGCCGCGCCACGGCGCGACGCTGCGGCTGGACTGGCAGCAGGGCTCCTGGCGCGCGGGGCTGCGCGCGGAATACAGCGCCGACGAGCGGCTCGCCGCCGCCGTTGCCGGCGCGCCCTCGGTCGCGGCGCCTTCGATCACGCTGCTTGGCGCGCACCTCGGGCGCACGCTGCCCGGCGGGCTCGAGCTTGCGGCCGGCGTCGACAACCTCACGAACCTGAGCCTGGCGGCGAAGTCGCCGCTGTTCACCGCGGTCGAGCCGCCGCGCACCTGGCGCCTGGCGCTGCGCGGGCGATGGTGAGCGGCGCCTGCGCGCGCCGCGCACGGCCGCTGCGAAGGCACGCGCTCCCCGTCGGGACGACCGCCCGCAGGGCCAAGGGGGCGCGATGAACCCGATCGACCACTACCAGGCGATCAAGCAGGCGCACATCGGGCTCGTTTCGGTGAGCGTGGCGCTGTTCGTGGCGCGCGGCATCGGCGTGCAGATGCGCGCGCGCTGGCCGATGCGCGCGGCCGTGCGCTGGACGAGCGTGGCGATCGACACCGCGCTCATCGGCGCCGGCGGCCTGCTGTGGTGGATGCTGTCGCTCGATCCGCGCCGCGAGCGCTGGCTGCTCGCCAAGCTGCTGCTGGTGCTGGTCTACATCGTCATCGGCTCACTCGCGCTCAAGCGCGCGCCGACGCAGGGCACCAAGGCGCTGGCCTTCGTCGCCTCGGTGGTCTGCGTGGCCTTCGTCGCGCTGATCGCGCTCACCCATGGCACGTTCGACCTGGGTGCGCTGTGGCAGCGCTTCAGGGCATGATCTCCACGTATTCGTAGACCTCGCAGTCGGTGATCTGGCGGCGTACCGGCAGCGTGAGGCGACCGAACCAGCCCTGCGGGTCGTGGCGGTCGACCTCGCGGCCGATGAAGCGCAGCAGTTCGCAGATCGGCTCGACGACGTTGGCGCGGTAGCGCAAGTCGTTCTTGACGTAGCCCAGGTACAGGTTCTTCATGCAGTTGCCGCGGCACCAGCCGTAGGCCTCGCAGCCGGCGCAGGGCATGGCCGGCGTCTGCTGCAGCGGGCTCGGCTTCAGCCAGTTGCCCTTGACGCTGCCCATCAGCATCGCCGGCACGTACATCATGTCCGGGCAGGGGTAGATCTGCCCGTTGGGCATGACGTTGACCAGGTGCGAGGACACGCGGCACTGCGTGCGTCCGGCGTAGAGCTCCTGCGCGCGGCCGGGCAGCAGCTTGTTGCGCACGATGCCCATCAGCGGCACGAGCGGATACAGACGGTCGGTGCGCTCGAAGAAGCGCTCGATCAGGCGCACCAGCACCGCCCGGCGCCGCTCGAGCGAGTCGCCGGCGTACATCTCGTCGGCCACGAACTGCCAGTACAGGTAGTCGAACGGCGAGTCGTCGGCCACGAGCTCGTCGAGCTCCTCGAAGCTGGTCGCCGGATTGCCCCAGGTGACGCGCGCCGTGACGCTGCCGCCGATGTGGCCGCGCACCTGGCGCAGGTTCTTCAGCACCTGGCGGTAGATTCCGCGGCCGCGGTAGCCGTCGGTGATGGCCTCGCCGCCGTCGATCGAGACCAGCACGTTCGACAGCCGCGCCAGCACCCAGGCCGGCAGGTCGTCGAGCAGCGTGCCGTTGGTCTGCAGCTGGAAGCGCCAGTGGGGGAAGCGCTCCATCACCTGCAACATCATCGGCCGGTTGAGCGTCGGCTCGCCGCCGTAGAAGGTGACGTAGACCTCCTTGTCGGCCAGGTGCGCGCGCGCGAAAGCCTCCAGTTCGTCGACGCCGTATTCCACCTGCGTCTGCGAGCCCAGCACGTCGCCCACGCCGAGCGAGCAGTAGCTGCATTTGAGATTGCACTTGAGGGTGGTGAGCAGTTGCAGCTCGACGCGCTTGCCGACGATCGGATCGACGGCGCGCGCGCCGGGCTCTTGCGTGCGGGAATGGAAATGCAGCGGGGTGTTCATGGCTCGAGGCTCGATCGGTGCTTGAGGCGGCGGCGCCTGGGCGGCGCCGGCTTTGCGCCGGAGCGACGCGCAGGGCTGCGCGGTCGCTCGGGAGGGCGGCGGGCTTGCGGATGCCGCAGCCGGCGGCGCAGGAGGCCGCACACAGGCCACGGCCGCGCGCAGCGCGCCGCGCGGCGTCAGGCCGCGGCTGGTGGGGCGTGTTTGGCCAGCGAGTTGACGCCGAAGCGCCGGCGCTCCTGCCCGGCGTGCAGCGACAGCACCTGCGCGCGCTGCACGGCGCTGCGCAGCCGGCACAGCCGGCGGCGCTTGGGCGTGTGCAGGGCGGGGCGCGGCATGGCGCGCGATTGTGGCACTGCCGCGGCCCGGGGCGGCGCCCTGCGCTGCCGGCCCTGCACGGCAGGCGCCGGGATAATGCCGCGATGCGCCTGCTGATCCCGTTCGCCGCGCCGCCAGCCACGGCGCGTGCGCCGGCGGACTGGACGCAGGCGCGCGGCGCGGCCGGGCCGGCGCTGCCGCGGCTGGCCGCGCTGCTTGCGCAGCGGGTCGAAGCGGCGCGCGACCCGGGCGACGCGTGCAGCCTGACGCCGCCGCACGAGCGCGCGCTGGCGCGCGCCCTCGGCTGGACGGGCGGCGACGGCCGGCTCCCGTTCGCCGCGCGTGCAGCACGTGCCGACGGCCTGGACAGCGGCGAGGTCGCCGTCGCGCTGGCGACGCCCGTGCATTTGGAGCTCGAGATGCAGCAGGTGCGGCTGGCCGATCCGGCCAGGCTCGAGCTGTCCGAGCAGGACTCGCGCGCGCTGTTCGAGGCAGCGCGCGCGCTCGTCACGAGCGCGGGCTTCGGCTTCGCGTTCGGCGCGGCCAGCCGTTGGTACCTGCTGCACGAGAGCCTGGCCGAGCTGGCCACCGCGTCGCTCGACCGCGCGATCGGCCGCAGCGTCACGACCTGGCAGCGTCCCGAGCCCGAGGCGGGCCGCATCCGCCGTCTGCAAAGCGAAGTGCAGATGCTGCTGCACGTGCACCCGGTGAACGCGGCGCGCGAAGCGCGCGGGCTGGCGCCGGTGAATTCGGTCTGGCTGAGCGGCTGCGGCGTCGCCCAGCATGAGCGCGGCCCGGCGCCCGCGATCGACTGGCGGCTCAGGGCGCCGGCGCTGGCCGGTGACGCCGTGGCCTGGGGCCAGGCCTGGCAGGCGCTCGACGCCGGCCCGATCGCCGCGCTCGCTGCCGCGGCGGCGCGCGGCGAGGCGGTCGAGCTGATCCTGTGCGGCGAGCGCAGCGGCGTCACGCTGCGCGTGCGCCGGCGGCCCGCGTGGCAGCGCCTCGCCTTGCGCCTGGCCGCGCCGCCTGCGCCCTGGGCGCTGCTGGAGTCGCTGTGATCCTGAGCCGTCGCGACATCCCGCCGCGCGTGGCCTTCGCCCTCGAGGCCGCCGGCGTGCATCCGCTGCTGGCGCGGCTGCTCGCCGCGCGCGGCGTGCGCAGCGTCGACGAGATCGACGCCAGCGCGAGCCGGCTGCTGGCGCCCGAACTGCTGGCCGGCGCGTCCGATGCGGCGCGGCTGCTCGCCGACGCGATCGACGCCGGCCAGCGCATCGTCGTCGTCGCCGATTACGACTGCGACGGCGCCACCGCCTGCGCGGTGGCCATGCGCGGGCTGGCGCTGCTGGGTGCGCCGCGCGCGGCGCTCGGCTACGTCGTGCCGGACCGCGCGCGCCACGGCTACGGCCTGACGCCGGCCGTCGTCGACCTCGCCGTACCGCTCGCTGCGGCCCTGCTCGTGACGGTGGACAACGGCATCGCCAGCCATGCCGGCGTCGCGCACGCGCGCATGCTCGGCATGAAGGTGCTGGTGACCGACCACCACCTGCCGGCGGCGGGCCAGCCGCTGCCGGCGGCCGACGTCATCGTCGACCCGAGCCAGCCGGGCTGCTCCGTTCCGAGCAAGGCGCTGGCCGGTGTCGGCGTCATGTTCTACGTGCTCCTGGCCACGCGCGCCGAGTTGCGCGCGCGCGGCCGTTTCGATGCCGCGACGCAGCCGCGGCTCGAGGCGCTGCTCGACCTGGTGGCGCTGGGCACGGTGGCCGACGTGGTGCGGCTGGACGCGAACAACCGGCGCCTGGTCGCGCTCGGCTTGAAGCGCATGCGCGCCGGGCTCGTGCAGCCGGGCGTGGCGGCTCTGTTCGGCGTGGCGGGACGCACGGCGACGCGCGCCTCGGCCTTCGACCTGGGCTTCGCGCTCGGGCCGCGCCTGAACGCGGCCGGCCGGCTAGCCGACATGACGCTCGGCATCGAGTGCCTTCTCACCGACGACGCGGCGCGCGCCGCGTCGCTGGCGCAGCAGCTCGACGCCATCAACCGCGAGCGGCGCGAGGTCGAGAGCGGCATGCGCGAGCAGGCCGAGCGCGCGCTCGACGCGCTGCTGGCCGGGCTCGACGACGCGCCGCCCGCGCTGGCGTTGTACGACGCCGGCTTCCACGAAGGCGTGGTCGGCATCGTCGCCGGCCGCGTGAAGGACCGGCTGCACCGGCCGACCTTCGTCTTCGCGCGCGGCGCGTCGGGCGAGCTGAAGGGCTCGGGGCGCTCGATCGCGGGATTCCATCTGCGCGACGCGCTCGACCTCGTCGCCAAGCGCGAGCCCGGGCTGCTGCTGCGCTTCGGCGGCCACGCGATGGCCGCCGGCTGCACGCTGGCGGGCGACGCGGTGCAGGCCGTGGCCGCTTTCGACGCCGCGCTGCGCCGCGTCGCCGCCGAATGGCTGGACCAGGCGACGCTGGCACGCACGCTGCGCACCGACGGGCCGCTGGCGCCCGACTGGTTCAACGTCGAGACGGTGACGCTGATCGAGCAGCAGGTCTGGGGCCAGGGCTTCGAGCCGCCGCTGTTCTGCGACGAGGTGCAGGTGCTGCAGCAGCGCCTGGTCGGCGAACGGCATCTGAAGCTGCGCCTGCGCCACGCCGGCACCTTGCGCGAAGCGATCTGGTTCAACCGCATCGAGCCGCTGCCCGAGCGCACGCGCCTGGCCTACCGCCTGGCGCTCGACGAGTGGAACGGCCAGCAGCGCCTGCAGATGGTGGTCGAGGCGGCGGCCTCCTGAGCCGTGGCGCCGCGCGGTTTCGCGTCGCGGCGCTCGAGCGGGTTAGGGGGCGCGCCGTGGCGGCGCGCACCGCGATACTCGCGCGCATCCGAGGACCGAGGAGGATGCGGACCATGCCGACCGCACTGCGCGAGACGCCACCCGAGGCCGTGGCCCTGATCAAGAGCTTCGAAGGCCTGCCCGATGGCGACCCGGGCACGGTGAACCTGGACGCCTATCTCGATCCGCTGGGCATCTGGACGATCGGCTGGGGCCACGTGGTGCTCTGGCAGGGCAGGCCGTTGAAGGGCGCCGACAACAAGGCGCTGGCGCGGCGCCTGTATCCGGGCGGCATCAGCGTCGGTCAGGCCGAGGCGCTGCTGCGCGCCGACCTGCTGGACCGCTCGCCCGGCCTGCTGCACCTGGCGCAGGTGCCGCTCGACGACGGTCAGTTCGGCGCCCTGATGAGCTTCGCCTTCAACTGCGGCCTGGCGAACCTCGCTGCATCGACGCTCCTGCGGCTGCTCAACGCCGGCCACAGCGCCGCCGCGGCGGACCAGTTCCTGCTCTGGAACAAGGGGCGCAGGAACGGCGTGCTGGTCGAGCTGCCCGGCCTGACGCGGCGCCGGCGCGCCGAGCGGGCGATGTTCCTCGGCCAGGACTGGCGTGCGGCGAGCGCGTCGATCGCGCCGCGCGATGGCGGCGTGCCCGGCACCACGCGCGGCCGAGACCTTCCCGTCATCACCCCCGACCGAGGCGTTCCCGTCATCGCGCCCGAACGCCGCGTCGCGGGCAGCTTGCCCGCGCGAGGCAGACCGCCGCGGGTCCGGTCGCGCAAGCCCGGGCCCGAGTGCCCGGTGCCGCCTTCGGCGGCCGTTCAGCGCAAGGCGGAGCGCGCCGCCCAAGGCGTGTCGATGCCGCTCACGCCACGCGCCCGAACCACCACAGCGAAAGCCCGACCGCCAGCAGTGCGAACAACCCGCCCAGGGCGGCGAACAGCGCGGTGACTTCGGTCTCCTTGCGCTCGGCGACGACGCGCGAGGACAGCGACGCGTAGACCTTCTTCAGGTCCTCGGCGGTGCCGGCGTAGAAATACTCGGCGCGCGTGATGAGGGCGATGTTCTTCAGCGTCTCCTCGTCCAGGCGCACGCGCATGCTCCAGCCCTCGAAGCCGATCACCTCGCCTTGCGTCGTGCCGATGCCGACCGTGTAGACGCGTACGCCCCGTTCGGCGGCCATCTTGGCCGCTTCGATCGGATCGGGTCCGGTGGTGCGCTGGCCGTCGGTGAGCATGATGATCGCGGCCGAGGCATACGAGCCCGGCTCCACCGGCGTGAACGGCTTTTCGGGCTTCTTGCGGCCGATCGGCTCGCCGGGAAAGTTGCGCTGCCCGGTGACATGCTGGATCTCGATGCCCTGGTCGGGAAACAGCGTGGCCAGGCTGAGGATGATGCCGCTGCCGGTGGCGGTGGCGCGCTGCAGCTGGAAGCGGTCGATCGCGGCGATGACGTCGTCGCGGCTCGTCGTCGGCGCCTGCACGACGGCGGCGGTGCCGGCGAAGGCGATCACGCCCACCTTGGCCTCGCGCGGCAGCGCGTGCACGAAGGTCTTGGCCGCTTCCTGGCTGGCCGCCAGGCGCGTGGGCTTGACGTCCTCGGCGCGCATGCTGCCCGAGACGTCCATCGCCAGGATGATGGTGCGTTCGGCCAGCGGCAGCGTGATCGTCGCCGTCGGCCGCGCCAGCGCGAACAGCAGGCTGGCGAAGGCCAGCAGCAGCAGCAGCGGCGGCAGATGGCGCCGCCAGCCCGGCCCCTTGCCCAGGGCCGCCTTGGCCACGGCGAGGCTGGCCAGCCGCACCGTGCTGCGCCGGCGCCGGCGCAGCAGCCAGAAGTACAGCACCACCAGCAGCGGCAGCAGCAGCAGCGCCCACAGCAGCGCAGGCCAGACGAAGCTCATGCCGCAGCCTCGGCGCCGGCGCTGCGGGCGCGGCGCAGTGCCGCGGCCACGCGCGGCAGCGCCTTGCGGCGCGCACGCTGGCGCCGCATGTCGACCAGGCGCAGCAGCGCTTCGAGCAGGTCGTCGTCGGTGGACAGCTCGATGATGTCGGCGCCGCTGGCTGCGAGCGCGGCGATCGTCCCGGCCTCCTGCGCCTGCGCGATCTGCGCGTAGCGCGCGCGGAACGCCGGGTCGGCCGTGTCGAGGAAGAGCTGCTCACCGGTCTCGGCGTCTTCCACCGTGACCAGGCCGACGTCGGGCAGCGCCATCTCGGCCGGATCGACGAGCCGCACCGCCACCACCTCGTGGCGTCGCGCCAGCCGGCCGAGCGGCGCGGTCCAGCCCGGCTCGCTGATGAAGTCGGAGACGACGAAGACGAGCGAGCGGCGCTTCACGATGCCGCAGGCCGCGTCGAGCAGATCGGCCAGGCGCGTGCCGGCGGCCGGCCGCCGCGCCTGCGGGCGCGCGGCGCGCGCGCGCGGCCTGCGCATGAGTTCGAGCAGCCGCAGCACATGCCGGCGCGTCGCCCCGGGCGACAGCACCTGCTCGACCCGCGTGCCGTACAGCAGCGCGCCGACGCGGTTGCCGTGGCGCGTGACGATGCGCGCCAGTGCGGCGACGAAGCCCGTCGAGACGGCGAGCTTGGTGACGTCGGCCGAGCCGAAGTCGACGCTGCCCGACAGGTCGAGCAGGAACCAGGCCGTGAGGTCGCGGTCCTCGAGGTACTCGCGCACGTACGGCTGCTGCAGCCGCGCGGTGACGTTCCAGTCGATGCGGCGCACGTCGTCGTGGTGCTGGTACTCGCGCAGGTCGGCCAGGTCGACGCCGCTGCCGCGCAGCAGCGTACGGTAGTCGCCCTGCAGCAGCCCGTCGAGGCGGCGCAGCACCGTCCACTCGAGCCGGCGCAGCAGCTCCTCGGAGCTGGGGGCGGCGAGCGGCGCTTCACTCATTCTTCGGGTGCTCGAGCGGCTTGTCGGGGGCGGGGACGGCGGCGAGCACGCGCCGCACCAGTTCGTCGGCGTCGACGTTGTCGGCCAGCGCCTCGTAGCTGAGCACGATGCGATGGCGCATCACGTCCGGCACGAGGTCGACGATGTCCTCGGGCAGGACGTAACGGCGCCCGCGCAGCATGGCCAGCGCCTTGGCGCCCTCGATCATGCCGATGGTGGCGCGCGGGCTGGCGCCGAAGGTGATGTGGCGCGCGCTGTCGGCCAGACCGTAGCGCGCCGGGGTGCGCGTGGCGGCGACGAGCTTGACGGCATACTGCATCAGCGCCGGATCGCAGAACACCGAGCGGCATTCGCGCTGCAGCGCCGCGAGCTGGAAGGTGTCGGCCACCGGGTTGACTTCGACCGCCGCGCCGGTGACGCGCGCGGCGATCACGAACTCCTCCTCCTCGCTCGGGTAGTCGACCAGCACCTTGAGCATGAAGCGGTCGACCTGGGCCTCGGGCAGCGGATAGGTGCCTTCGGTCTCGATCGGGTTCTGCGTCGCCATCACGACGAAGGGGTCGGGCACCTTGTGCGTCTCACCGGCGATCGTGACCTGGCGCTCCTGCATCACCTCGAGCAGCGCGCTCTGCACCTTGGCCGGTGCGCGGTTGATCTCGTCGGCCAGCAGCAGGTTGGCGAACACGGGCCCGAGCGCGGTGCCGAACTCGCCCGTCTTCTGGTTGTAGATGCGCGTGCCCACCAGGTCGGCCGGCACCAGGTCGGGGGTGAACTGGATGCGCTTGAAGCTGCCGCGCACGGTGCGCGCCAGCGTCTTGACGGTGAGCGTCTTGGCCAGCCCCGGCACGCCCTCGACGAGCAGGTGGCCCTGCGCGAGCAGGGCCACGAGCACGCGCTCGAGAAAGCGGTCCTGGCCGACGACCACGCGCTTGACCTCGTAGAGGATGCGCTCCATCAGCGTGGCGGTGGCTTCGGCGCGGGCCTGGTCTTCCATGCGCGGAGGGCTTTCGGTCAGAACGGCGGCAGGCCGGCGGCGTTGGCCGCGTTCTCGATCGGCACGGCGAAGCCGATGCCGATGAAGGTGCGCTGCTCGCCCGGGTTGAGGATGGCGGTGACGATGCCGACCACCTGGCCGTCCATCGTCACCAGCGGGCCGCCGCTGTTGCCCGGGTTGGCGGCGGCGTCGAACTGGATCAGGTTGGTGAGGGTCTTGTCGCCTTCGGGCGAGCGGAACTCACGCGCGAGGCCCGAGACCACGCCGTAGCTGGCCGAAGGCCCGATGCCGAACGGGTGGCCGACGGCGATGACATGGTCGCCGGGCCTGAGGTCGCCGGTGGAGCGCATCGTCGCCGCCGCGAGATCGTCGGGCAGTGAAGCGGCCTTGAGCACGGCCAGGTCGTTCTCGGGTTGCGCGCCCACCACCGCGGCGTCGCTCTCGTGGCCGTCGAAGAAGCGCACGCGGATCTTCTTGGCCCCCCAGACCACGTGCAGGTTGGTGAGGATGGTGCCGTTGTCGATGATCACGACGCCCGTGCCCAGGCTGCGTTCGAGGGCGCGCTTGTCGGGCCTGTCCTCGCCCTTGTCGTCCTCGTCCATCAGGCCGACCACGCGCACGACCGAGGGCAGGATCGCCTCGTAGGCCTTGGCCGCCTGCGAGGGCAGCGGCTCCTTCTCGAGCGAGGCGCGCACGGCGCGGTCGATGTCGTCCTGCGTGAGCAGCGGCGCGGCCGGGCGCAGCGCGAGCAAGGCGCCCAGTGCGCCGAGCGCGACCAGGGCGCCGCCGAGCGACCACAAAGGCATGCGATGCCCAAGGGCGAAGCCGCGCAAGCGTCGGCCGGCGGCGGCGTCGGCCCGCGCCGGCGCGTCGAGGTCGGGGGTGCGCGCCGGTTCGCCCGCCGCCTGCGCGGCTGCGGGCGCCTGCCCGCCGCGGCGCGGCGAGGGGCTGTAGAGGGGGGGGCGCTTCATCCGGTGCAGGGGTTCCGCTGGCGCAAACAGTACCACGTCGGGGCCGCCGCCGCTCGCGGCGGCGGGTGCGGCTCGGCCGTGCCGGCGCGGCCGGCCCGTTGCGCCATCATCGCGATATGTGGATCGACTCGCACTGTCATCTCGACGCGCCCGAGTTCGACGCCGACCGTGCGCAGGTGGCGGCGCGCGCGCGCGCGGCCGGCGTCGGGTTGCTCGTGCTGCCGGCGGTGCAGGCGGAGCAATTCGAGGCGCTGCGCGCGCTCGCGCACGAGGTCGGTGCCGCCTACGCGCTCGGCATCCACCCGCTTGCCGTCGGGCGGGCCGACGAAGCAGATCTCGAACGGCTGGGCCAGGCGCTGGCGCGCTGGCGCGACGACCCGCGCCTGGTGGCGGTGGGCGAGATCGGGCTCGATCGCTTCGTGCCCGATCGCGCTCACGATCGGGGGGCGGCGAGGGCGCACGAGCCGCAGCCGGAGTCGAACCGGGATCCGGATCGGGATAGCGCATGCGACCGCGCGCGTCAGCGCCATTTCTACCTGGCGCAACTCGGGCTCGCGCGCGCCGCCGGCCTGCCGGTGATCCTGCACCTGCGGCGCGCGGTCGACGAAGTGCTCGCCGGCCTGCGTCGGCTGCCGGTGGCCGGCGGCATCGCGCATGCCTTCAACGGCAGCCGCGCACAGGCCGACGCCTTCGTCGCGCTCGGGCTGCGCCTGGGCTTCGGCGGCGCGATGACCTTCGAGCGCGCGCTGCGTATCCGCGCGCTGGCGCAGACGCTGCCCGAAACCGTGCCGGTGCTCGAGACCGATGCGCCCGACATTCCACCGCAGTGGCTGTACCGCAGCGCGCGCGAGCGGGCCGCCGCGCCGCAGGCGGGCCAGCAGCGCAACGAGCCGGCCGAGCTGCCGCGCATCGGCGCCACGCTGGCCGCGCTGCGCGGCTGGAGCCTCGAGCACACGGCAGCCGTGACCAGCGCCAACGCCCGCGCCGCGCTGCCCAGGCTGGCGGCGCTGGCGTGAACGCGGCGACGACGAAGGCGCGCGCGGCCGCGCCGCGCCTGCGGGGGCTGGCGCCGGTGATCGCGCGCGATGCGCGGCTCGTCGTCCTCGGCAGCTTTCCCGGCGAGGCCTCGCTGCGCGCGCAGCAGTACTACGGCCATCCGCGCAACCAGTTCTGGGCGCTCCTGGGCGCGATCTGGGGCGTGGATCTGCGCGGCCTGGACTACGCCGAGCGTCTGGCCGAACTGCGCCGTCGCCGCGTCGGGCTGTGGGACCTGTACGCGAGCTGCCGACGCGAAGGCAGCCTGGATCAGGCGATCGAGGCCGCGCGGGTGAACGACCTGGCGCGCCTGCGGCGTCTGGCGCCCGGCCTCGTGCGGGTGGCGCACAACGGCGGCGAGTCGGCACGCGCCAGCGCGCGCCTGCGTGCGCTCGGCCTGGAGACGCTGCGCCTGCCTTCGAGCAGCCCGGCCAACGCGAGCTGGAGCTTCGCGCGCAAGCTCGAGGTCTGGCGCGCCGCGTTCCAAGGGGCGGGCCTGTGAAGCCGGTGCCGCGCAGCCCGGCGCCGCTGCCGCCGGTGTCGATCTCCGAGCACGACGGCGTGCGCTATCTGCACCTGGGCTCGGTGTGGGTGCAAGGCGCGATGCGCATCGCGGCGCCGCAGACGGTCGAGCTCGATTACGTGCAGCGCATGCTCGCGGCCTTGCTCTGGCTGCCCGGCGACTCGCTCGGCCAGGGGCAGGCCGTGCAGCTCGGCCTGGGCGCCGGCGCGCTCACGCGCTTCTGCGCGCGCCAGCTGCGCATGGCCACCACCGTGGTCGAGCTCAACCCGCAGGTGGTGGCGGCCAACGCGGCGAAGTTCCACCTGCCGCGCGAGGCCGAGGTGGTTGTCGGCGACGCCGCCGACTGGCTGATGCAGGCGCAGGCGGCGAGCGTGCGCCTGCTGCACGTCGACCTGTACGACGAGGAGGCGGCCGCGCCGGTTCTCGACAGCCTCGACTTCTACCGCGCCTGCCGTCGCGTGCTCGAGCCCGGCGGCGTGATGGCGGTCAACCTGTTCGGGCGCGCCGCCAGCTTCGAGGCGAGCAGCCGGCGCATCGCCGCGGCTTTCGGCGTCGGCCGGGTGTGGCGGCTGCGGCCCACGCGCGAAGGCAACAGCGTGGTCGTCGCCGGGCGCCAGGTCGCACTGCCCGGCCGCGTGGAGCTGCAGGCGCGCGCCGCGCTGCTCGAGCAGCGCTTCGGCCGCCTCGGGCTGCCGGCGCGCAAGTGGCTGCGCATGCTGCGGCCGCTGCAGTCCGTGCCCGCCGGTCCGCCGGAGAACGGCGGATCGGGCGGATCGGGCGGATCGGGCATCGGCGACAGCGCCTGAACTCCGGGCGTCCGAGGGCCTTGTTCCGCGCCTGGGCCGCGGCGCGCCTGTCGAGAATCGCCCGATGAACTCGGCCACCTGCAGCGCGCCGCGACCGGCGCGCGCCCCGAGCGCGGGCGTGAGCGGGAGCGTGAGCGCGGGCGAGAGCGCCAGCGCCAGCGCCAGCGCGGCGTCGCGCCCGCTCGGTCGGCTCGCCTGGCCGCAGCTGCTGCAGTGGCTGCACGAGGACGGCTGGGTCGGCGCCGAAGATGCCGCGCGCGTGCGCCGACGTTTCGGCGCCGGCGACTCGAGCCTGCATCCCTTGGTGCGCCTGGGCGGCGCCGGGCTGGTGCGCGCCGGCCAGGGCACGCCGCTCGACGTCGAGGCGCTCACCGCCTGGCTGGCGGCGCGCATCGGCATGCCGTATCTGCGCATCGACCCGCTGCGCGTCGAAGTCGGCCGCGTGGCCGAGGTGATGAGCGTGCAGTACGCACAGCTGCGCGCGGCGCTGCCGGTCGCGGTGGGCGCGAGCGAGGTCACGATCGCCACCGCCGAGCCTCTCGACTGCGGCTGGGTGAGCGAGATCGAGGCGCACACGCGGCGCAAGGTCAGGCTGGTGCTGGCCAGCCCCGACGAACTGCGCCGCTGCACGACCGAGTTCTACGCGCTGGCCAGGAGCGTGCGCGCGGCGGCCAGGACGGGCGAGGTGGCCGCCGGCGCCAGCTTCGAGCAGCTGGTGGAGCTCGGCCGCAGCAACCGCCAGCTCGATGCCAACGATCAGGGCGTGGTGCAGGTCGTCGACTGGCTGTGGCAGTACGCCTTCGAGCAGCGTGCCAGCGACATCCACCTCGAGCCGCGGCGCGATATCGGCGCCATCCGCTTTCGCATCGACGGCGTGCTGCACACCGTGTACCAGGTGCCGCTGGGCGTGATGGCCGCGATGACCGCGCGCATCAAGCTGCTCGGCCGCATGGACGTGGTGGAGAAGCGCCGCCCGCTCGACGGCCGCATCAAGACCGTGCGGCCCGCGGCCGAGGGCGGCGGCGAGGTCGAGATGCGCCTGTCGACGCTGCCCACCGCCTTCGGCGAGAAGATGGTGATGCGCATCTTCGACCCCGCGGCGGCGGTCAAGAGCCTGGAGGCCCTGGGCTTCGGCGCGCACGAGGCCGGCGGCTGGCAGCGGCTGATCCGGCAGCCGCACGGCATCGTCCTCGTCACCGGCCCCACCGGCAGCGGCAAGACGACGACGCTGTACAGCACCTTGAAGCGCCTCGCCACCGACGAGGTGAACGTCTGCACGATCGAGGACCCGATCGAGATGATCGAGCCGGCGTTCAACCAGACCCAGGTGCAGCCGGCGCTCGACATGGGCTTCGCCGAGGGCCTGCGCGCGCTGATGCGGCAGGACCCGGACATCATCATGGTGGGCGAGATCCGCGATCTCGCCACCGCCGAGATGGCGATCCAGGCCGCGCTCACCGGCCACCTCGTGTTCAGCACGCTGCACACGAACGACGCGGTGGGGGCGATCACCCGCCTGGCCGATCTCGGCGTGCCCGGCTACCTCATCGCCGCCACCGTGATCGGCGTGCTCGCGCAGCGGCTGGCGCGCACGCTGTGCCCGGCGTGCAAGGCGCGCGACGAGACGACGACGCGCGCCACGCTCGACGACCTCGTCGCACCCTGGCGGCTGGCCGGCGGCGTGCGGCCGTACCGGCCGACGGGCTGCCTGGAATGCCGCCACACCGGCTACCGCGGTCGCGCCGGCCTGTACGAGCTGTTCGTCATGAACGAGGCTGCGCGCCAGGCGATCCATCCCGCGCTCGACGCCGCCGCGCTGCGCCGCCAAGCCGTGAAGGACGGCATGCGGCCGCTGCGCCTGGCCGGTGCGATGAAGGTGGCCGAGGGCCAGACCACGGTCGACGAAGTGCTGCGCAGCACGCCGGCGCTGGAGCGACGCGGCTGAGCAGCCGCGGCACGCGCCGGCACGGCATGCCGCGGCGCGCGCGGCCCATACGTAGAAACCGCAGCGGGTGCGCATGAAGCGCCCCCTAGAATCGCGTCGCCAATCTGTCGCAGTGAGGAGCGGTCTTCGTGAAGATCAAGAGCGAGAAGGACTTCTGGTCCGGACTCATGTTCATCGCGGTCGGCATCGTGTTCGCCGTCGGCGCGCTGAACTACAGCTTCGGCAGCTCGGCGCGGCCGGGCCCGGGCTACTTCCCGTTCGGGCTCGGCATCCTGATGGCCGTCCTGGGTGCGATCGTCGTGTTCGGTGCCCTCACCCTCGAGACCGAAAACGGCGAGAAGATCGGCGCCTGGACCTGGAAGCCGCTGGCGATCGTGTGCGGTGCGGTGTGCGTGTTCGGCTGGGCGCTGCCGCATCTGGGCATGGTCATCGCGCTGCCGCTGCTCGTGTTCGGCTCGGCGGCCGCCGGCGACGAGTTCCACTGGCGCGACGCACTCGTCAATGCCATCGTCCTCACCGTCGGCAGCTGGGCGATCTTCATCCGGGGTCTGAATCTCACGATCCCGCTGTGGCCTTCCTTCATCGGCTGAGGAGCCCGGCGTGGCGGATCTGCTCAACAACCTGGCGCTCGGCTTCGGCGTCGCCTTTACGCTCCAGAACCTGCTCTACGCCTTCATGGGCACGGTGCTCGGCACGCTGATCGGCGTGCTGCCCGGGCTCGGGCCGGTGGCCACGATCGCGATGCTGCTGCCCAGCATCTACGCGCTCGACGCGACGCCGGCGCTCATCATGCTGGCCGGCATCTACTACGGCGCGCAGTACGGCGGCTCGACGACGGCGATCCTGATCAACGTGCCGGGCGAGTCGAGTTCGGTGGTCACCGCTCTGGACGGCTACCAGATGGCGCGCAAGGGCCGTGCCGGCGCCGCGCTGGCGGCAGCCGGGCTCGGCTCGTTCTTCGCCGGCTGCGTGGGCACGGTGGTGATCGCCGCCTTCGCGCCGCCGCTCACCGAACTGGCGTTCAAATTCGGTCCGGCCGAGTACTTCTCGCTGATGGTGCTCGGCCTCATCGGCGCCGTCGTGCTGGCCTCGGGCTCGCTCGTCAAGGCCATCGCCATGATCCTGCTCGGGTTGCTGCTGGGGCAGGTGAACACCGACGTCATCTCGGGCGTGCCGCGCTACAGCTTCGACGTCCCGCAGCTCACCGACGGCATCGGCTTCGTCGCCGTCGCGATGGGCGTGTTCGGCTTCGGCGAGATCATCGCCAACCTCGGCAGGCCGGCCGAGCACCGCGAGGTCTTCACCAAGCACGTCAAGGGCCTGTGGCCGACGCTCGACGACTTCAAGCGTGCCTGGCCGGCGGTGGTGCGCGGCACCGCGCTCGGCTCGATCCTCGGCGTGCTGCCCGGCGGCGGCGCGCTGCTGTCGTCGTTCGCCTCGTACACGCTCGAGAAGAAGACGCCCGGCAAGCCCGGCGAGATCCCGTTCGGCCAGGGCAACATCCGCGGCGTCGCCGGCCCCGAGAGCGCCAACAACGCCGGCGCCCAGACCTCGTTCATCCCGATGCTCACGCTCGGCATCCCGCCCAACGCGGTGATGGCGCTGATGGTGGGCGCGATGACGATCAAGGGCATCCAGCCCGGCCCGCAGGTGATGACGAGCAACCCGCAGCTGTTCTGGGGCCTGATCGCCAGCATGTGGGTGGGCAACCTGATGCTGATCGTGCTGAACCTGCCGCTGATCGGCATCTGGATCAAGCTGCTGACGGTGCCGTACCGCTTCCTGTTTCCGGCCATCATCGTGTTCTGCTCGATCGGCCTGTACACGCTCAACAACTCGAGCTTCGACGTCTACATCGGCGGCATCTTCGGCTTCGTCGGCTACGTCTTCTACAAGCTCGGCTGCGAACCCGCGCCGCTGCTGCTGGGGTTCATCCTCGGCCCGATGATGGAGGAGAACCTGCGCCGTGCGCTGCTGCTGTCGCGCGGCGACTGGTCCACCTTCGTCACGCGGCCCCTGTCGGCCGGGCTGCTGCTGGGCGCGCTGGCGATGGTGGTGGTGGTGATGCTGCCGGCGATGCGCAAGAAGCGCGAAGAGGCGTTCCAGGAGGAGGAATAGGCCGGCGCGCGGCCGCCGCTCAGCCCGCGCGCGCGGGCGAGCGGCCGCGCGGCTCGAGCACCGTGGCCCGGTGCAGCAGCTCGGTCGGGGCCGCGTGGTCGAGGCGGGTTTCCTTGAACAGCGACGGGCGGAACGACTGCGCCAGCGTCGCCGGTGCGTCCGAAGCCCAGATCGCGATCGCACGCGCGCTCATCGGCCGGGCGAACAGATGGCCCTGCAGCTCGTTGCAGCCCAGGCGCACGAGCAGGTCGCGCTGCGCCTCGTTCTCGACGCCTTCGGCGACGACCTTCAGGTTCAGCGCGTGCGCCATCTGCACCACCGCGCGCACGATCGTGCGCGCCGGCTCGCTCGCCTCGATGCCGGTGACGAAGCTGCGGTCGATCTTGAGTTCCTGGGCCGGCAGCCGGCGCAGCGTCGCCAGGCTCGAGTGGCCGGTGCCGAAGTCGTCGATCGAGACATGCACGCCGATCTTCGCCAGACGGGTGAAGGCACGCCGCGTGACCGCGGTGTCCTCCATCGCGACCGACTCGGTGATCTCGCAGGTGAAGCGGCCCGGTTGCAGGCCGTACTGCGCGAGGCCCTTCTCCAGCTTCACGGCGAAGTCGTCCTGGCGCATCTGGTAGCCCGAGACGTTGATCGCCACGCGCATGCGCAGGCCCGCCTTGCGCCAGGCCGCCGCCTGCCGCAGCGCCGATTCGAGCACCCAGTTGCCGATCGGCTCGATCAGACCGTGCCGCTCGGCGATCGGGATGAAGCGCACCGGGCTGACCAGGCCGAGCGCAGGGTGGCGCCAGCGCAGCAGCGCTTCGACGGCCGTGACCTGCAGGCTGTCGGCGTCGATCTTGGGCTGGTAGACGAGTTCGAGCTCGCGCCGGGCGACGGCCTGGCGCAGCTCGCGCGCGATGATCGTCTCGTCGCGCTGCTGCGCCTCGATCTGCGGGTCGAACAGCGCGTACGTGCCGCCTCCGCTGCGCCGGGCCGCGCGCATCGCCGCCGCCGCGTTGGCGAGCAGTTGCCCGCCGCTGCCGTGTTCGGGCGCGACAGCGATGCCGATCGAGACGCCGACGGCGACTGGACCCGCGTCGGCCGCGAGCGGCTCGGCGAACGCCTCGATCAGACGGTGTGCCAGCGCTTGCGCGGCCGCGTGCGGCGCGGCGAGGGCGATCGCGAACTCGTCGGCTTCGATGCGCGCGGGCGGCGCCGACGCGCCGCATTGCCCGAGCACACGCGCAGCGGCGGCGCGCAGCACCTGGTCGCCGACGGCGCGGCCGTGACGGTCGTTGACGAGCCGGAAGTCGTCCAGCCCCACGCTCAGCAGGCACAGCGCGTCGCTCGCGGATCCCGCCGCGGCGGCGCGTTCGGCGAGCATGGCCAGAAATCGTTCGCGTTCGGACCGGCCTGCGCCGGGCGCGTTCGAGGGCAGGCCATGCCCGGGAGACGCACGCCGGCGCAGGCGCTGCCAGCGTCGCGCCGCCCAGACGCCGACGGCCGCCCCGGCCGCCGGCAGCGCAACGAGGGCGGCGAGGGTGCTCGGATCGCGCAGCAGGTCGGTCGGCATGGCAGCGGTCGGGTCGTCCGGTGGTCTTCGCGGTGCGGGCGCACCGGCCGCCGCGCTCGTGCGCGGCGCCTGACCTGTGCGTGGCTCGTTATCGACCGCTGCGCCTGCCGCTCGAGGCTGGGCGGCCGGCGCGGTCGCACGCGCGGTCCGCGGCTGCGTCAATCGTCACGAACGGGATCGGGCCCGCGCCGGCACAAGGGCGCCCGAGCGCGACACGCAGGCCGGCTGCGCCGCGCCGCGCGGCTGGGGCCGACGCAGCAACCTCGCGTCGCGCGGCGCGCACCTGCTGCGCGAGTTCTGGCGCAGCGCGCGCGACACACCCCCCTTCGGCTGCGGCTGCCCTTCGATCCGGCGCAGCCGGTGGCGACGCCCGCGGGGCCGAAGATGAGCGATGCGGCGGTGGCGGCCCTGATGCGCCCGCGGCGTGCCGGCGCACGCAGCGCACCGCGCGGGCCCGGCGCCTGCGGGGCGGCGCTGCGGCGCGGGCGCGGCCCGGGCGCCGCGCGCGAGGCGGGGCGGAGCGGACAATGCGGCCGATGAAACTCCCGGCAGCGCTCGAGCCGCTCGAAGGCCCGGTCTTTCGCGGCCTGTGGCTGGCGTGGCTCGCGGCCAATCTGACGATGGGGATGAACGACATCGCCGCGGCCTGGCTGATGACCTCGCTCACGCCCAGCCCGGTGATGGTGGCGCTGGTATCCACCGCGAGCACGCTGCCGATGTTCGTGCTGGGACTGCCCAGCGGCGCGCTGGCCGACATCGTCGACCGTCGGCGCTACTTCGCGGCCACGCAGTTGTGGGTGTCGCTCAACGCGGCGCTGCTGGCGCTGCTCGCGCTCACCGGCCAGCTCACGGCGCCGCTGCTGCTGCTGCTCACCTTCAGCAACGGCGTCGGCCTGGCGATGCGGCTGCCGGTGTTCGCGGCGATCATCCCGCAGGTCGTCCCACGCGCGCAGCTCGCGCCGGCGCTGGCGCTCAACAGCGTCGCGATGAACCTCTCGCGCGTCGTCGGCCCGATGTTCGCCGGCGTGCTGCTCGCCGGCCTGGGCACGGCGGCGGTGTTCGTGTGCAACGTCGTGCTGGCCGCCGCGGCCATGGTGCTGATCCTGCGCTGGCGCTCCGAGCCGCAGGCCAGCACGCTGCCCGGCGAGCGTTTCGTCGGCGCGATGCGCGCCGGCATCGTGTTCACGCTGCAGTCGCAGCGGCTGCGCGCGGTGCTGCTGCGCGCCTTCCTGTTCTTCCTGCAGACGGCCGCGCTCGTCTCGCTGCTGCCGCTCGTGGCGCGCGAGCTGCACGGCGGCGGGCCGGGCACGTTCACCGTGATGCTCTCGTGCATGGGCATCGGCGCGGTCATCGCCGCGTTCGTCTTTCCGCGCTGGCACGCACGCTTCTCGCGCGACCGCTTCGTCGACGCGGGCACGCTCGCCGCGGCGCTGCTGTCGAGCCTGATCGTCGCCGTGCCCGAGCTGTGGCTGGCGCTGCCGGCGATGGTCGGCATCGGCGTGGCCTGGCTTTCGGTGGTGAACTCGCTCACCGTCTCGGCGCAGCTCGTGATGCCCGACTGGGTGCGTGCCCGCGGCATGAGCATCTACCAGATGGCCCTCATGGGCGGTGCCGCGGCCGGCTCGGTGCTCTGGGGCCAGCTCGCCGGCCTGACGAGCGTGCGCATGGCGATCTGGGCGGCCGCCGCCCTGGGCGTGCTCGCGCTGCCCGCCATGCGGCGGTTGCGGATCGGCGGCAGTACCGAACCCGACTACAGCCCCGCGAGCTCGCAGGCGCCGCCGGCGCCGGCGATCGCCATCGCGCCCGACGAAGGGCCGGTGATGGTGACCATCGAATACCAGGTCGACCCGCAGCAGGCCGCCGCCTTCGCGCGGGTGATGGAGCGCACGCGCGCGGCCCGCCTGCGCCAGGGTGCGCTGTCCTGGGGCCTGTTCCGCGACGTGGCCGTGCCCGGGCGCTGCGTCGAGTACTTCATCGACGAGAACTGGATCGAGCACCAGCGCCGGCTGGCGCGCTTCACCGCGTTCGACGCCGAGCTGCGCGGCCAGCGCCTGGGCTTTCACGTCGGGGCGAAGCCGCCGCTGGTGCGGCGCTACGTCGCTGGGGCAGGCGTGGACGTCGACGCTGCGGCAAGCTGAGACGGGTTGGATCGGGGTGCGCCAGCGGATCCCCCGCGATCCGGGGGGGAGATGCGGCCGCCGCGCGTTCGCGCCGAAGGATTCCTTGCGCTGGATCAAGGAAGGCTGCATCGACTGGAACAAGCTGGTGAACGGCGTGCGTTCGTCCCGCTTGTTGCGCAAGCGGTGCGCACCTGGGGATTCCCGGTCGGTTTGCGGCATCGAAGCGGCGGAACTGCAGGGCACCCCGCACTGCCCGCCCGCACTCGCGGGCCAACGAAGAGGAGGCTCACATGGAACGCATCATGGACGGCAATGGAATGCGCCGCGGCCTTGTTGCGGTGCTGTTGCTGGTGTCGGCGGCGACTGCAAACGCGCAGAAAGTCGAGTATGTCTACGTCACGAAGGCCATCAGCTACCTCCAGACCTCGGCCACCGATGTGGTGGTCGATCCGGCACCGCCGAGCCCGGGCTATGGCGGCCCGTACTGGTTCTGGGCCGACGTGGAGGGTCAGAACCTCGAGTCGATTGCGCCGCCGACGTTCTCGGGTCCGGTCAATCCGGCCATCAGTGGCTGGTACAACGGTGGCGTGCTCAAGTACAACCAGCGAGATGAGAAGTGGCGGGCGGGTCGCCCCGGGAATGATTTCGGCGCGCCGACGTTCGACAACCTGAACTCGAACTTCGGCAACGGCACATATTCGTTCTCGCTTCTCGCCACCGGCGTGTCGCTGAGCCTGGCGGGCGACCTGTACGGCAATACGCCGAAGTTCACGCTGACGGGCGGTACGTGGTCCGGCGGGATCTATGTCATCGATGTGGCCAAGCCGCTGACGCTGACCACCAATGCGTACGCGGGTTATGGCACGCATGTCGACGACTTCATCACTGCGTGGCTGGAAGGCGGTCCGAGCGAGGTTCGTCTGCATTCCCGCGATGGTGGTTCGAATGTCGTCACGCTCGACGTTCCTGCGTTCACGATGGTCAGCGGGCGGACCTATAGGGCTGGCGCGGCCTTCGGTGCAATTTCGGACGAGAAGGCGATTGCCGGGTTGGACGGTGCTCTGGCGTTCGCGTCCTATAACAACGAGCTCTTCTTCACGATCTCGGCCGTGCCCGAGTTGTCAACGCTGTTCCAGTCCCTGCTCGGAACGGCCTTGCTGGGCGGCTGGCTCGGCCGGCAGCGTGCTCGATCGCGCAGCCGCTAGTGCAGGGTTCGACGCTGTGCGGCACTCAAGAAGACCGATGGGTCTCTGCCGCCCACGCTCCTAGGCGCAAACCGCACCGATACTCGAAGGTATCGCGAGGATTTGCAACGACGCCAGGGCGGCAAAGACGCGGTCTCTTGTGCTGAACAGCGTCGAACACTGCACTGGGCTGGATCCGCCGCACCAGGCCGCCGCCTTGGACGGCCTCAGCCGACGCGTTGCGAGGCGACATGCCGCAGTCGATCGGCGACAAAGCAGTGGGCGCTCGCGGTGCCGCCGATCACCAAGTCGGTCGTCATGAAGACCGGCAAGTGGGGCCGGCAGCCGATCGGCCGCCGCTCCGCAGGCGGCCTCACTCCGCCTGCGCACCGACCACGCCGAACTCGACCGGCGTCTTGACGTAGAAGAGGCCGACCTGCTCGCGCTCGAGCAGGGCGAACAGCCGATCGCACTGCGCGGCGTCGAGTGCCATCGTCACTTCCACGGGCTGGTCGGTCAGCTCGAAGAAGTGCGCCGAATGCAGCCGCCCGTTGCTGCCGATGCTCTCGATGCCCGCGGTCAGCGTCGCGCCGCGGATACCCTGCGCCTTGGCCGTCGCGAGCAGCCAGTGCGCCAGCGACTGATGGCCGTGGCGCCGGCCCTCGACGGTGAAGAAGGTGACTTGGAACCCCATCATGGCGCGCCTCCGGCGGTGTGCAGGCCGCGCAGCAGCGCGACGGTGCCGATGCCCAGCAGCGTGAGCGCGAGGCTTCCCGCCACGTGCGCGGCCACGGTGGCCAGGGCCCAGCCCGAGCGCCCGTCGAGCAACTGCTGCACGACCTCGGCCGAGAAAGTGGAGAAGGTGGTGAGCCCGCCCAGGAAGCCGGTGACGACGAACAGGCGCCACTCGGGCGCAAGCCCGGGCTGCGTGGCGAAGAACGCCATCGCGACGCCGATCAGGTAGCCGCCCAGCAGGTTGGCCGCCAGCGTGCCGGCCGGAAGGGCCGGCCACAGCGCGTTGAGCTGGCTGCCGAGCGCCCAGCGCAACCAGGCGCCGAGCGCCGCGCCGATGCCGATGGCAATGAGGGGGAGCACGCGCGCGTCCTTTCGTGCATGAAGAGCCGGCGGACGCGTCGACCTACGCGTCCTGCGGTGGACCGACCGTAGGCATCATCAGCCGGCTCGCCTTGCCGGCGGTTCCAGGAGGAATGCCATCTCCTTCGCGGGCACTGTAGCACGCAGCGCCGAGGCCGCACCGGCGGCGATGGCCCCGGCCTGCGGCAGTGCATGGCGCGCCGGCCGGCCCCGGCCGCGCAGCGCGGCCATACTTCGGCCTCGCCTTGAAAACGGAGCCCCGCATGAGCCCTTCGTTCGACTGGAACGCCGGCTACACCAGCCGCCGCCTGCCGGTCTTCGCGCGCAACGTCGTCGCCACTTCGCACCCCTGGGCCGCCCAGGCCGGGCTGGCGATGCTGCAGCGGGGCGGCAACGCGGTCGATGCGGCCATCGCCGCGGCCGCGGCGATGACGATCGTCGAGCCGTGCAGCAACGGCCTGGGCTCGGACGCCTTCTGCATCCTCTGGGACGGCGAACGGCTGCAGGGCCTCAACGCCAGCGGCTGCGCCCCCGCGGCGTGGACGCCCGGGTACTTCAGGCGCAAGTACGGCGATCAGGCCCTCGCGCCGCCCAAGCGCGGCTGGGATTCGGTCACCGTGCCCGGTGCGGTGGCCGGCTGGGTCGCGTTGCACGAGCGGTACGGCAGCCTGCCCTTTGCCGATGTGCTGGCGCCGGCGATCACGGCGGCCGAGCGCGGCTACGCGGTACCGGTGGTGGTGCAGCAGAAATGGGCCAACGCCGCGGCGCTGGCCGAGATCACCGCCCAGCCGGGTTTCGCGGCGGCCTTCCTGCCGCACGGCCGGGCGCCCGAGGTCGGCGAGCGCTTCGCCTTCCCCGACGCCGCGCGCACGCTGCGCCTCATCGCCCAGACCCGCGGCGAGGCCTTCTACCGCGGCGAGGTGGCCGAGGCCGCCGCCGCGCACGCGCGCGCTCATGGCGGAGCGATGACGAGCGCGGACTTCGCTGCCTACCGCCCGGAATGGGTCGAGCCGATCGGGCAGGAATACCGCGACCACCGCCTGCACGAGATTCCGCCCAACGGCCAGGGCATTGCGGCGTTGATCGCGCTGGGCATCCTCGAGCATTTCGACCTCGCCGCGCTGCCGGTCGACGGCGTGGCCAGCCAGCACCTGCAGATCGAGGCGATGAAGCTCGCCTTCGCCGACGTGTATCGCCATGTGGGCGAGCCGCGCGCGATGGCGCTCACGCCTGCCGAGATGCTCGATCCGGCCTACCTGGCCGCGCGGGCCCGGTTGATCGATCCCGGGCGCGCGCAGGACTTCGGCCCCGGCCACCTGCCGCAGGGCGGCACGATTTACCTCACCGCGGCCGACGAGCGCGGCATGATGGTGAGCTTCATCCAGAGCAACTACATGGGCTTCGGCTCGGGCGTCGTCGTGCCGGGCTACGGCCTGAGCCTGCAGAACCGCGGCCACGGCTTCACGCTCGATGCCGCGCGCGCCAACATCGTGGGGCCGGGCAAGCGGCCCTTCCACACCATCATCCCGGCCTTCCTCACCCGCGACGGGCGGCCGCTGATGAGCTGCGGCGTGATGGGCGGCGACATGCAGCCGCAGGGCCACCTGCAGACGCTGGTGCGCATGCTCGACTACCGTCAGCACCCGCAGGCGGCCTGCGATGCGCCGCGCTGGCGCTGGTTCGCCGGCATCGTCAACGCCGAGGAAGGGTTCGATCCGGCCACCGCGCAGGGCCTGCGCGCGCTGGGTCACCGCGTCGAGTCCTTCGCCGACAGCTACCAGGACTACGGCGCCGGGCAGTTCATCTGGCGGCTCGGCGATCCGGCGATCGAGGGCTATGCGGCCGCGAGCGATCCGCGGCGCGACGGCCAGGCGGCCGGCTGGTGAAGGACCGCGGCCCGGCCGCCTCGGGCCGCCGACCCGGCGGCGCGCCGGCTCGACGCCGGAGCGCCGCGACCCGATGCGCCGGCCGGATGCGCAGCGGGGTGTGCGGCGGGGTACACGGCCGGTGAGCGCCGCCGCGGCGAAGTCGGCTCCGCCCTGGCACGGGTTGGCGCTCGCGGCCCTGGGCTCGTTCGCGTTCTCCGGCAAGGCCATCATCGTCAAGCTGGCCTACCGCTACGGCGTCGATGCCGTGACGCTGATCATGTACCGCATGCTGTTCGCGCTGCCGATGTTCGTGCTGCTGGCCTGGTGGTCCGGACGCGGGCGGCCGCGGCTCGCCGCGCGCGACTGGGCGATCGTCGTCGGGCTGGGGTTCAGCGGCTACTACCTGGCGAGCTTTCTCGATTTCGCCGGCCTGCAGTACATCACCGCCGGCCTCGAGCGGCTGATCCTGTACCTCAATCCGACCCTGGTGCTGCTGCTGGGCGTGCTGCGCTTCGGGCAGAAGGCGCGCGGGCGGCAGCTCGCGGCGATGGCGCTCAGCTACCTGGGCATCGTGCTCGTCTTCGGCCACGAGGCCAGCCTGGCCGGCGCCGATGCCGCGCTCGGTTCGCTGCTCGTGCTGTGCAGCGCGGTGAGCTACGCCGCCTATCTCGTCTACAGCGGCCAGGTGGTGACGCGCATCGGCTCGCTGCGCCTCACGGGGCTGGCCACCTCGGTGGCCAGCGTGCTGTGCATCGGGCAGTTCCTGCTGCTGCGCCCGCTGGCCGCGGCCGTGGTGGCGCCGGAGGTGATCTGGCTGTCGCTGGCCAACGCGGTGCTGTGCACCTTCGTTCCGGTGCTGCTCGTGATGATGGCCATCGAGCGCATCGGCGCCACGCTGGTGGCGCAGACCGGGATGATCGGGCCGGTCGCCACGATCGCGATGGGCGTGGCGATCCTCGGCGAGCCGCTCAACCGCTGGATCTTCGCCGGCTCGGCGCTCGTCATCGCCGGCATCTGGCTGCTTGCGCGTACGCCGGCGGCTGCGCGCTAGTGCAGTGTCCGACGCTGTGCGGCACTCGAGAAGACCGATGGATCTGTCGTCCTGGGTAGGAGCAAACCGCAGCGATACCCGGAGGTATCGCGAGGATTCGCAACGACGCCAGGGCGGCAAAGACGCGGTCTTATGTGCTGAACGGCGTGGAACACTGCACTAGCATCGCCGGCGCAGGGCAAGAGGGCAGGGACCATGGATCTGGGAATCGACGGCAAGTGGGCGCTCGTGTGCGCGGCGAGCAAGGGCCTGGGCCGCAGCTGCGCGGCCGCGCTCGTGCGCGAAGGCGTCAACGTCGTCATCACGGCGCGCGGCGTCGAGGCGCTCCGGGCCACCGCGGCCGAGCTGCGCGCGGCGAACCCCGCGGTGCAGGTGCGCACCGCCGCCGGCGACATCGCCACCGAGGCCGGGCGTGCCGCGGCCCTCGAGGCCTGTCCGCAGGTGGACATCCTCGTGAACAACGCCGGCGGTCCGCCGGCGGGCGACTTCCGCGACTGGAACCGCACGACCTGGATCGCCGCGCTCGAGGCCAACATGCTCGCGCCGATCGAGCTGATCAAGGCCACCGTCGACGCGATGGCCGAGCGCGGCTTCGGCCGCATCGTGAACATCACGTCGGCGGCGGTGAAGATGCCCTACGACGCGCTCGGGCTGTCCAACGGCGCGCGCGCCGGGCTGACCGGCTTCGTCGCCGGCCTGGCACGCCAGCCGCGTCTGGCCGCGCGCAACGTGACGATCAACAACCTGCTGCCCGGGCCCTTCGACACCGAGCGGCTGCGCAGCAACGTGGCGGCCGGCGCCCAGCGCGGCGGCCAGAGCTTCGAGGCCGCCTGGGCCGCGCGCATGCAGGCCAACCCGACGCGCCGCTACGGTCGCCCCGACGAGCTGGGTGCACTGTGCGCCTTCGTCTGCAGCGCCCACGCCGGCTACATGACGGGCCAGAACCTGCTGCTCGACGGCGGCAGCTATCCCGGCACGCTGTAGCAGGCGGCGCGGGCGTCAGCGGCCCGTTGGCGCCGGCCGCCGGTGCTCAGGCGCGCACCGCCCTGGCCCGCATCCCGAGCACGATGCCGCCGACGATGAGCGCGAAGGCGAGCGCGTGGTGCCACTGCGGCGCCTGCCCGAGCACCAGGGCCGACAGCAGCGCCGCGAAGAGCGGCGTGAGGTTGCTGAAGAAGGCCGCCAGCGCCGGGCCGCCTTCGGCCACGCCGACGCCCCAGCAGCGATAGGCGACGAGCGAGGCGCCGAGCGTGACGTAGACCAGCGCGGCGGCCACGCCCCAGCTCCAGCGGATCGGCGCCGCACCGGCGAGTTGCTCGCCGGCCGACAGCAAGCCGCTCGCGGCCAGGCCGAACACGATCTGCACGAGCAGGATCTCGGCCCAGCCCCAGGGCGGCCGCTCGGTGCCGCGCATGTGAGCCGGCGGGCGCACGAGCAGCCAGCTGTAGAAGGCCCAGCCGACGACGGCCGCCAGCATGAAGAGGTCGCCCGCAACGAACTGCACCGCGAGCAAGGCGGCGAGCGAGCCGCGCGCGATGACGACCGCCACCCCCACCACGCCGAGCAGCGCGCCGGCGAGCTGGCCGCGCGTGGGCTGCTCGCCGTGCAGCAGCATGCCCACCCCCAGCATCCATACCGGCAGGCTCGAGGCCACCAGCGTCACGTTGATCGGCGTCGAGGTCACCAGGGCCAGGTACTGCAGCGAGTTGTACAGACCGACGCCGAGTACGCCCAGCGCCATCAGGTAGGGCCAGCGGCGCACGAGCGCGCCCGGCGGCCGCAGCCCGCGCCAGCCCAGCGGCAGCAGCATGAGTCCGGTGATCACCCAGCGGATGAAATTCAGCGTGAGCGGCGGCACCTGGCCCACCATCAACCGGCCGACCACGGCGTTGCCGGCCCACAGCAGCGGCGGCAGCGTCAGCAGCAGGGCCAGTCGCGGCGTGATCCTCATGACTTCGTCGTTGCGTGGCCGCTTGCGTTCAGGGCGGCTCGGGCGCGCCGCAGTTCCAGCACAGCTCGAACGGCCCCTCGACGATCTCGTGGCAGCGTGGGCAGGCCCAGCGTCGCTCGGGCCGGCGTCGCCACTCGGCCAGCAGGGCCGCGGCGCGCGCCTGGTCGGCGTCTTCGTCCACCCAAACCTCGGGCAGCGCCTGATCGGGCGGGATCTCCCCGGCGATGCTGCTGGCGTAGGCGCGCTGCACACTGGTGGCGATGCCGGCCGCCCGCAACTGGTCGGCCCAGAGCGTGGCGAGCGCGAGGTTGGGAGCCTGCAGCAGCTTCTTCATCGTTGTGGACGTGGGCGATCTTGCCACGTGTGGCCGGGCCCCGGCCGCGGCGTGGCCGCCGGGCATCGCGTAACCTCGCGGCCAGCCGGATACAGTCAGCAGGAGCCGCGCATGTCCAAGGCCATCCAGATCACCGCCCACGGCGGCCCCGAGCAGATGAAGCTCGTCGAACTCGAGACGGGTGAACCCGGACCGGGCGAGATCCGCATCCGCCATCGGGCCTGCGGCGTGAACTTCATCGACGTCTATCAGCGCACGGGTCTGTACCCCAATCCGCTGCCGCTCGTGCTGGGGATGGAGGGCGCCGGCATCGTCGAGGCGGTGGGCGAGGGCGTCACGCACCTCGCCCCGGGCGACCGCGCCGCGTACGCGAGCAACTCACCCGGCGCCTACAGCGAACGGCGCGTGATGCCGGCGCGCAACGTGGTGCGGCTGCCCGAGGCGATCGCCTTCGATACCGGCGCGGCGATGATGCTCAAGGGCCTGACCGCGCAGTATCTGCTCGAGCGCGTGCGGCCGGTGGAGGGGCTCGAGCCGGGCGACTTCGTGCTCTTTCACGCAGCGGCCGGCGGCGTCGGGCTGATCGCCTGCCAGTGGGCGCGCGCGCGCGGGCTGCGCCTCATCGGCACCGCCGGCGGGGCGCGCAAATGCGCGCTCGCGCTCGAGCACGGTGCTGCGCATGCGATCGACTACACGCAGGAGGACTTCGTCGCGCGCGTGCGCAAGATCACCGGCGGCGCCGGCGTCAAGGTGGTCTACGACTCGGTGGGCAAGGACACCTGGGCCGGCAGCCTAGAGTGCCTGCGGCCGTTCGGGCTGATGGCGAGCTTCGGCAACGCCTCGGGGCCGGTGCCGCCCTTCGCGCCGGGCATCCTTGCCGTGCGCTCGCTCTACGTGACGCGGCAGACGCTGTTCACGCACATCGCCACGCGCGAGGCGACGCAGGCGATGGCCGACGACCTGTTCGCCGTGGTGCAGGGCGGCCAGGTGAAGATCCGCATCGACCAGCGCTTTGCGCTGGCCGAAGCCGCCGAGGCGCATCGCGCGCTCGAGGCGCGCCGCACCACCGGCTGCACCGTGCTGCTGCCGTAGCGGCCCGGGCGACGCGCGCCGCCCGCGCGACCGCGCGTCCAGGGCCGCCGCAGCGCACTCCGCAAAGCAGCGAGGGCCGCACGCGCGGCCCTCGCTGCAGCTGCGGCAGCGGCACTTACGGCTGGGCGGCGAACTTGTAGTCGGTCTTGGCCTTGGCGCGCAGGTCTTCCTGGTACTTCTGCAGCTTGACCTGCTCGAGGCGCTGCTTGATCTGCGCCTTGACGTCGTCGAACGAAGGGAAGGCCGCCGGCCGCGTGTCCTCGAGCTTGATGATGTGCCAGCCGAACTGCGTCTTCACCGGCTCCTTGGTCATCTCGCCCTTCTTCAGCTTGGCCAGGGCCTGGCCGAACTCGGGCACGTAGGCGTCGGGCTTGGCGAAGTCGAGCAGGCCGCCGTTCTCGGCCGAGCCGGTGTCCTTGGAGTTCTTCTTGGCCAGTTCCTCGAAGCTGGCGCCGCCCTCGAGCTCGGCGGCGAGCTTCCTGGCGTCGTCCTCCTTCTCGACGAGGATGTGGCGGGCGCGGTACTCGGTGCCGCTGGCCTGGGCCTTGAACTTGTCGTACTCGGCCTGCGCCTCGGCGTCGGTGACGGGGTTCTTCTTCTTGAAGTCCTCGAACAGCTCGCGGATCAGGATGCTCTCGCGCGCGAGCTTCATCTGCTCCTGGAAGTCGGCGCTGGCCGGGATGCCGCGGCGCTCGGCCTCCTGCGCGAAGATCTCGCGCAGCACGACCTGGTCGCGCGCCTGCTGCTGCACCTCGGGCGGCAGCTGCTGGCCGGCGCGCTGCGCCTGCTTGATCAGCATGTCGACGCGCGCCTTGGGCACGGGCTTGCCGTTGACGATGGCGATGTTCTGGGCCGTGGCGGCAAGGGGCAGCGAGAGCGCGGCGGCGGCCGCGAACGCGACGAGGGTCTTCGGCATCATGGCGAGGTCAGGTGGCTGGACGAGGACTGGGGAGGCGAGGGGGCCGCACGCCGTGGCGGCAGGGCCGGGGCGGCAGCGGCGCTGCAAGGCGCCGCCAGGGCCGGCTCAGGCTTCTTCGGGCAACCGCGCCACGATGGCCAGGGCATGCACGCCCTGGGGGGCCAGAGGGCCGAGGGCATCATACACGAGGCGATGCCGCGCCAGCGGCGCCAGGCCGCGGAAGCGCGCGCTGGCGACGCGCACCGTGTAGTGGCGGCCTTCGCGCGCTCCGGCGTGGCCGGCATGGCGCCGGCTGTCGTCCTCGACCTCGAGCGCCGTGGGCTCGAGCGCGGCGCGCAGCAGCGCCTCGATGCGTTCGGCCGAAAGGTTCGCGGGTGCGGAGGACACGAGCCGCCTTCAAGACGAACAGGACACTTCGAGCGACGCCGCCCACTCGGGTGCGAAGCCGGCGTCGGCCTCGTGCTCGGGCTGCTCGTCGTACGGGCGCTCGAGCAGGCGCGCCAGGCGCTGCACTTCGGCGAAGTCGCCCGCCCGCGCGCGCCGGATCGCCGTCTCGGCAAGGTGGTTGCGCAGCACGTACTTCGGGTTGACGCGGCACATGCGTGCGCCGCGCTCGGCGTCGATGCTGGACTCGGCACGCAGCCGCTCGGCGTAGCGCCGCGCCCAGGCATCGAAGGCCGCGCGGTCGACGAAGAGATCGCGCAGCGCCTCGTTGGCGGCGTCGGGGGCGCTGACGAAGCCCGCCAGCCTTCGGAAGGTGATGCTGAAGTCGGCGCGGTCGGCCGCCATGCGCTGCAGCAGGTCGTCGGCGAGCGTCCGATCCTGCTCCTCGCAGCCGGCCAGCGCACGCAGGCCGAGCTTGGCGGCGAGCGCCGCACCGAACGCGTCGCCGAAGGCGCTCTCGTAGCCCTCGAGTGCGGCGCGCGCCTGCTCGGGGCCGCCGACGAGCGGCGCCAGCGCATAGGCCAGGGCATGCAGGTTCCACAGCGCGACCCCGGGCTGGCGGGCCCAGGCGTAGCGGCCCTCGCTGTCGGAGTGGTTGCAGACATGGCCCGGCTCGAAGGCGTCGAGGAAGCCGAACGGACCGTAATCGATCGTCAGCCCGAGCAGCGACATGTTGTCGGTGTTCATCACGCCGTGGCAGAAGCCCACCGCCTGCCATTGCGCCAAGAGGTGTGCCGTGCGCCGCGCCACTTCGGCCAGCAGCGCTTCGTACGGACGAGGCCCGCCGGCCAGCGCCGCAAAGAAGCGCGCGATCGCAGCGTCCGCCAGCGCGCGCAGTGCCGCCGTGTCGGGTTCGCTGTGCGCGAAATGCTCGAAGTGCCCGAAGCGCAGGAAGCTCGGCGCGACGCGCGTGACGACGGCGGCGCTCTCGATCTCCTCGCGCCGCACCGCCAGCGGCGAACCCACGAGCGCCAGGGCGCGCGTGGTCGGGATCCCCAGGCCGGCCATCGCCTCCGAGCACAGGTACTCGCGGATCGACGAGCGCAGCACGGCGCGGCCGTCGCCCATGCGCGAATACGGCGTGCGGCCGGCGCCCTTGATCTGCAGCTCGAACGGGCCCTGTGCGGTCTCGATCTCGCCCAGCAAGAGCGCGCGGCCGTCGCCGAGCTGGCCGGCCCAGACGCCGAACTGATGGCCGGAGTAGACCGTGGCCCAGGTGCCGCCGCGAGGCTGGGCGTTGCCGGCCAGCAGCTGCAGCGCCGCGTCGCCTTGCAGCCAGTCGGCCAGACCCAGCTCGGCAGCGAGGCTGCCGTTGCGCACGACCCAATGCGGGGCGGGCAGGCCGAGCGGCGCCACCGGGCGGGCAAGGGGCGCGCCGAGCGTGGCGAACCAGGGCCGCTCGGCCCAGCGCGGTGCGCCTCGTGCTGCAGCGAGGCGGTGCAGCTCGGGCTCGGGGGCGTTCATGCGCGCATTGTCCGGCGCTGCCGGCCGCCTCGCCGCGGTGGGGGCATGCCGTACGCCGGCCCCGGCCCCGGCGCCGCGCCCGGGTTCCGGGTTATTCCCTGAAGCCGGATGCGGGCAGTTCCGTTACCTTCCGCCGCTCAATTCCGTCCTTGGAGATCCATTCATGCCGCAGCCCCAGACCACGCGCCGCCTCTTCACCCTGAGCCTCGTCGCGGCCGCCGCGCTCGCCCCGAGCGCCGCCTTCGCGCAGGCCAAGCCGCTGCAGGGCCAGGTCGTGAAGATCGTGCGCATCGATCCGCTGTCGGGCCTGCTCGGCTCCGTCGGCATCAGCCAGCGCAAGGGCTACGAGTTCTTCGCCGAGAAGTTCAGCGCCAGCAACCCGGCCGGCGTCAAGTTCGAGATCAGCTTCATCGACAACAAGCTGAGCCCGGCCGAGAGCCTGAACGCGCTCAAGTCGGCCATCGACCAGGGCGTGCGCTACGTCATCCAGGGCAACGGCTCGTCGGTGGCGCTGGCGCTGGTCGACGCCATCAACAAGCACAACGAGCGCAACCCGGGCAAGGAAGTCCTCTACTTCAACGACGCCGCGGTCGACCCCGACCTCACGAACAGCAAGTGCAGCTTCTGGCACTTTCGCTTCGACGCCGACACCTCGATGAAGATCGAGGCCATGACCACCTACATGAAGGACCAGAAGGACATCCAGAAGGTCTACCTGCTCAACCAGAACTACTCGCACGGCCACCAGGTCGCCGCCTTCACCAAGGAGAACCTGGCGCGCAAGCGCCCCGACGTCAAGATCGTCGGCGAGGACCTGCACCCGCTGGCGCAGGTGCGCGACTTCGCGCCCTACATCGCCAAGATCAAGGCCTCGGGCGCCGATACCGTGGTCACCGGCAACTGGGGCTCGGACCTGACGCTGCTCATCAAGGCGGCCAACGAAGGCGGCTACACGGGCAAGTTCTACACCTACTACGCCGGCGTCACCGGCACGCCCACGGCGATGGGCACGAACGGCGCCGGCCGCGTCTACCAGATCGCCTACAACCACTACAACATGGGCGGGCAGATGGACGCGTGGATGAAGGAGTTCAAGCAGAAGTACAACGACGACTTCTACACCGCGGCCACGATCCGCATCTACGAGGCGCTGGGCCTGGCGATGGCGCAGGCCCGGAGCACCGACCCGCTCAAGGTGGCGCACGCTCTCGAGGGCCTGAAGTGGAAGAGCTTCAACGGTGAGGTCGAGATGCGCAAGACCGACCACCAGCTCCAGCAGCCGCTGTACATGACGGTGTGGCAGAAGGCCGACGCCAAGTACCCGTACAGCCCCGAGAACACGGGCATGACGCTGGTGCCGGTGCGCGAGTTCCCGAACTACGTCTCGAGCACCCCGACGAGCTGCCAGATGAAGCGGCCCTGATCGGCGCCGCCGCCCGGCGGGGCCCGACGGCAGCAAGCCGCCCGGGCCCCGTTTTCTCGTCCGGTGCGGTGCTGGCGACAATGCGCGCACGATGGAGTTCTTCACCGTCTCGATGCTCAACGGCCTGAGCTACGGGCTGCTGCTGTTCCTGCTGAGCTCGGGCCTGACGCTGATCTTCAGCATGATGGGCGTGCTGAACTTCGCGCACGCGAGCTTCTACATGGTGGGCGCCTACGTCGCCTACAGCCTGGCCAAGGTGGTGGGCTTCTGGCCGGCGCTGGTGCTGGCGCCGCTCGTCGTCGGGCTGCTCGGCGCGCTGTTCGAGCGCTACGCGCTGCGCCGGGTGCACCGCTTCGGCCAGGTGCCCGAGCTGCTCGTCACCTTCGGCCTTTCGTACGTGGTGCTCGAGCTGGTGCAACTGATCTGGGGCCGCACGGCGGTGGAGTTCCTGCCGCCCGAGGCGCTGCGCGGGCCCGCCTTCACGCTCGTCAACTCGTCGGCTGACGGCCTGCGCGTCGTGGCCGGCGCGGCGGCGCCGGCGCTGTGCCAGGCGGCCGACGCGGCCGTGCGCGTGGTGTGCTCGCCGTTTCCGGCCACGCGCGGCTTCCTCATGCTGGTGGCGGTGGCGATGCTGCTGGCGCTGTGGCTGCTGCTCACGCGCTCGCGCATCGGACTCGTGATCCAGAGCGCGCTCACGCACCCGGAGATGGTCGAGGCGCTGGGCCACAACGTGCCGCGCGTGTTCATGCTGGTGTTCGGTGCCGGCTCGGCGCTCGCCGCACTCGCCGGCGTGGTGGGCGGCAGCACTTTCGTCACCGAGCCGGCGATGGCGGCCACGGTGGGCAGCATCATCTTCGTCGTGGTCGTCGTCGGCGGCATGGGCTCGCTCGGCGGCGCCTTCCTCGCCTCGCTGCTGATCGGCATCGTGCAGACCTTCGCCGTCGCGCTCGACTACTCGGTGGGCGGCACGCTGGGCGCGCTCGGCATCCGGCTGCCGGCCTCGGCCGCGGGCAACTCGCTGCTCAAGCTCACGCTGTCACAGGTGGCGCCGATCCTGCCGTATCTGCTGCTCGTGCTGATGCTGATCTTCAGGCCGCGCGGCCTGCTGGGAACGCGGGACGGCTGAGGCCGGACATGACACAAGAGCCGCTTCTTGGCGAATGCCAGCCGAAGAGCCGTCGCGTTCCGCGACGGCCCGGCCGGGAGGGCTGAGCCGATGGCCACGCGCGTGCACGAGGGCCGGCCGCACTACCACTTCCGGCCCTGGAACGTCGGACGCTGGCTGGTCTGGGGGCTGTACGCGCTGGCGCTGGCGCTGGCGCCGCTGCTGTGGACGAGCAGCTTCATGCAATCGATGCTGGCGCAGATCGCGATCGGCATCGTCGCCTGCCTGGCCTACAACGTGCTGCTCGGCCAGGGCGGCATGCTGAGCTTCGGCCACGCCGTGTACAGCGGGCTGGGCGCCTTCCTCGCGATCCACACGCTCAACGCGCTGGCGGCCGGGAAGATCTGGCTGCCGGTGAGCCTGGTGCCGCTGGCCGGGGGTCTGGGCGGCCTGTTCTTCGCGTCGCTCCTGGGCTACGTCACGACCAAGAAGGCGGGCACGACATTCGCGATGATCACGCTGGGCATCGGCGAGCTGGTCTGGTCGATGTCGCTGATGGTGCCCGAGTTCTTCGGCGGCGAGGGCGGCGTGAGCGGCAACCGCACCGCCGGGCGGCCCTTCCTCGGCATCACCTTCGGGCCGCAGATCCAGCTCTACTACCTCGTGGCCGCTTACTGCTTCGCGAGCACGGCAGCGCTGTTCGCCTTCACGCGCACGCCGCTCGGGCGCATGCTCAACGCCGTGCGCGACAACCCCGAGCGCGTCGAGTTCATCGGCTACAGCGCGCAGCGCGTGCGCTACCTGGCGTTCATGGTCTCGGGGTTCTTCGCCGGCATCGCCGGCGGGCTGGGTGCGCTCAACTTCGAGATCGTCACCGCCGAGGTCGTGGGCGCGGCGCGCTCGGGCGCCTACCTGCTGTTCGTCTTCCTGGGCGGCGCGACGTTCTTCTTCGGCCCGATCATCGGCGCGGTGCTGATGGTGGTGGCGCTGGTGCTGCTGTCGGAGCTGACGCCGGCCTGGCTGCTGTACCTGGGCCTGGTGTTCCTCGTGATGGTGATGTACGCGCCGGGCGGCATCGCCAGCCTGATCATGATGAACCTGCGGCTGGCCGCCTTCGGCAAGCTCGGCCGCACCTGGGGTGCCTACCTCGCGCTCGGCGGCTGCGTGCTGGCGATGCTGGCCGGCGGCGGCGCGCTGGTCGAGATGGTCTACCACCTGCAGCTGAACGCCTCGCTCGGCCCGCAGCTGCACCTTGCCGGCGCCACGCTCGACACCGCCAGGCTGGACAGCTGGTTCGGCGCCGTCTTCGTGCTCGCCACCGGAGCCGCGCTGTTCGAGGCGACGCGGCGCCACTTCGTGCGCCAGTGGGGCGAGACGCAGGAGGAGATCGAACGCGAGATCAAGCGCAGGGAGGCGCTGTGAACGCCGCGCCCTACGCCGTCGAGCTGCAGGATCTGCGCAAGAGCTTCGGCAAGACGGAGATCATCCGCGGCGCGAGCCTGCAGGTGCGCGCCGGCGAACGCGTGGCCATCATCGGCCCCAACGGCGCGGGCAAGAGCACGCTGTTCAACCTGGTCAGCGGGCGCTTCGCGCCGACGAGCGGGCGCATCCTGCTCAACGGCCGGCGCATCGACGGCCTGCCGCCGTACCGCATCAACCGGCTCGGCCTGGCGCGCAGCTTCCAGGTCAGCAATCTGTTCACGCATCTGTCGGCGTTCGAGAACCTGCGCTGCGCGCTGCTGTGGAGCATGGGCTACCGCTACGCGTTCTGGAAGTTCCTCGCCGATCTCGACGACGCCAACGACCGGGCCGACGAGGTGCTCGAGCTGATCCGCCTGGACAAGCGGCGCGACGTGCTGGCGATGAACCTCACCTACGCCGAGCAGCGCGCGCTCGAGATCGGCGTCACGATCGCCGGCGGCGCCGGCGTCGTGCTGCTCGACGAACCCACCGCCGGCATGAGCCGCAGCGAGACGCAGCGCTTCGTGAACCTGATCCGCGAGGTCACTGCCGGGCGCACGCTGCTCACCGTCGAGCACGACATGGGCGTGGTGTTCGGCCTGGCCGACAAGATCGCCGTCCTGGTGTACGGCGAGGTCATCGCCTTCGACACGCCCGAGCGCGTGCGCGCCGATGCGCGCGTGCAGGAGGCCTATCTCGGCTCGGTGCTGGCCGAGCAGCAGGCCGCGGCCGTGCTCGGCCGGGGCGGACACGCGGGCTGAGAGCGCGATGCTCGAACTGCACAACGTCCATGCCTTCTACGGCAAGAGCCATGTGCTGCACGGCGTGCAGTTCGAGGTGCGCCCGGGCGAGATCGTGGCGCTGCTCGGGCGCAACGGCTCGGGCCGCTCGACCACCGTCAAGGCGATCATGGGGCTGGTCGACGCCAGCGGCTCGGTGCGCTGGCGCGGCGAGGACATCCTCGGCCGCAAGGCCTTTCGCATCGCGCACGCAGGCATCGGCTACGTCCCCGAGAACCGCGACATCTTTCCCACGCTCACCGTGCACCAGAACCTGCTGCTCGGCCAGAAGAAGGGCGCCAAGGGCGCGAAGGGCGCGCAGGGCGCGCAGGGCGCCATGGATGCCAAGGATGTGCGGGGCGTGCAGGAAGTGCAGCCGGCACGCTGGGGCTTCGACGACATGTACCGCATGTTCCCGCGCCTGGCCGAGCGTCGCGACACCGAGGCCGGCGTGCTCTCGGGCGGCGAGCAGCAGATGCTCACGCTGTGCCGCACGCTGATGGGCGACCCCGAGCTCGTCATGATCGACGAGCCCACCGAGGGGCTGGCGCCCAAGATCGTCGAACTGGTGGCCGAGTACCTGCGCGAGATCCGCCGCCGCGGCGTGGCCGTGCTGCTCGTCGAGCAGAAGCTGACGATCGCGCTCGAAGTGGCCGACCGCTGCCTCGTGATGGGTCACGGCCGCATCGTCTTCGAGGGCACGCCGGCCGAGCTGCGCGCCAACGCCTACATCCGCAAGGAGTGGCTCGAGGTCTGAGCGGGGCGGTGCCGGCGGCCCCTGCCGGCGCCTTTCGCGCCGGCCCCCGGCTCACTCGCCCGGCTGCGTCATGCGTGCCGCGTCGACCCAGGCGTCGAAGTCCTCGCCCGACACCAGCCCGAGCGCCAGCGCCGCGGCGCGCAGCGTCGTGCCCTCGTGGTGCGCCTTCTTGGCGATGCGCGCCGCGTTGTCGTAGCCGATGTGCGGGTTGAGCGCGGTCACCAGCATCAGGCTGCGCTCGAGGTTGGCGGCGATGCGCGCGCGCTCGGGCTCGATGCCGCGTGCGCAGAAGCGCTCGAAGTGGGCCGCGGCGTCGCCGAGCAGGCGCAGGCTTTGCAGCAGGTTGTGGGCGATGAGGGGCTTGTAGACGTTGAGCTCGAAGTTGCCCCCGGCGGCGCCCACCGCCAGCGCGACGTCGTTGCCCAGCACCTGCGCGCACACCATCGTCAGCGCCTCGGACTGCGTGGGGTTGACCTTGCCCGGCATGATCGAGCTGCCCGGCTCGTTCTCGGGGATCGTGATCTCGCCCAGGCCGGCGCGCGGGCCCGAGGCCAGCCAGCGCACGTCGTTGGCGACCTTGGTGAGCGCGACGGCGAGCACCTTGAGCGCGCCGTGCAGCGCCACCAGCGGTTCGTGGCCGGCCAGCGCGGCGAACTTGTTGGGCGCGCTGCGAAAGGGCAGCCCGGTGAGCTGCGCGATGTGCGCAGCGCCGCGTGCGGCGAACTCGGGGTGGGTGTTGAGCCCGGTGCCGACCGCGGTGCCGCCCAGCGCGAGCTCGTAGACCGCCGGCAAGGCCGCCTGCACCGCGGCGCGGCCGATCTCGAGCTGGGCTGCCCAGCCCGAGATTTCCTGGCCGAGCGTGAGCGGCGTGGCGTCCTGCAGATGCGTGCGTCCGACCTTCACGATGTCGGCGAACGCGCGCGCCTTGCCCGCGAGCGTGGCCTGCAGCGCCTCGATGCGCGGCAGCAGATGCTGCACCGTCTGCTCCGCCGCGGCGATGTGCATCGCCGTCGGGAACGCGTCGTTCGACGACTGACCGCGGTTGACATGGTCGTTCGGGTGCACCGGCCGCTTGCTGCCGAGCACGCCGCCGGCCAGCTCGATCGCGCGGTTGGAGATCACCTCGTTGGCGTTCATGTTCGTCTGCGTGCCGCTGCCGGTCTGCCAGACGAAGAGCGGAAAATGGGCGTCGAGCCGGCCGTCGATCACCTCGTCGGCGGCGACGACGACGAGATCGGCCAGCCGCGGCTCGAGCATGCCCAGCTCGCGGTTGGCCAGCGCCGCCGCCTTCTTCAGCAGGCCGAGCGCGCGGATCAGCGCGCGCGGGAAATGCTCGCTGCCGATGGCGAAGTGGTGCAGCGAGCGTTCGGTCTGCGCGCCCCAGTAGCGGTCGGCGGCGACCTCGATCGGCCCCATGCTGTCGGTTTCGGTGCGGGTCGCGGTAGGCGTGGCGGGATTCGGGTTCATTCGGTTCGGCTCGTGACGGCGGCTCGTTGCCTGCGGCGGCAACGGGCTTGGGCGGACCCGGGGATTGCGCCGTGCCGGGCGCGGCACGACAGTGTGCGCCTTTGCTGCCGCCCGCGCGCGGATCTCCATGCGGCAGGAGCGTCGGGCTGGCTGTCCGCCGCCCCTGCGCCTACGCGCCGCAAGGCACGCAGCGCAGACCGAGATGCGCCTCGAATGCATCGAAGTCGCGGTCGCGCTGGAGAAGTTCGTAGCGGTCCAGGATGCAACGAGTCGCGATGACCGTATCGATGGTCTTGCGCACGGTGATTCCCATCGAGCGCAGCTTTCGGAAGTTGCGCGCGGCTGCGACGGCGACTTCGATGCCTCCCAGGGGCACGACGGTCAAGGTCAGGAGCAGCCTGCGGACATCGTTGAACTCCTTGTCCGTCCTGCAGCCCTGCAGGACCTCGGTGAGCATGAGGTCGCCGATCGCGAGCGGCACTGCGCCCAGGAGGGCGTCGAGCTTGCGCGCCTGCGGTGTGTGCGTGCCTTTGAGAAAGTCGATCCAGACGCTGGAATCGACGAGGATCACTTGTCGCGCCTCATCGCATCCAGGTCTCCTTCCCACTTCACCTTCCCGCGCAGGCGACGCAGTTCGCTCTGCCGCTCGAGTTGCAGCAGCGTCTTGAGGCCGAGTTCCACGGCTTCGCGCTTGGTCCGTGCGCCCGAGGCTTTCAGCGCGTCGGCCATCAGCTTGTCGTCGATCACGATGTTGGTCCGCATGTGTACGCTCCTGTCATGGATACACATTCTAGCCGTTTGCGTCGCGCCGTCCAGGCAGTGCCGCGCGAGGTGGCGCGCACGCGGCATGGCGCTTGGGGCCCCACCGCGTCGCTGCCCCCTTCAACGCAGCGGCGCGAACAGCACCACCACCGAGCGCGGCTCGACGCGGTGGCGCGCGCCGATCGCGCCTTCGGCCTCGGCCGGGTCGACCAGATCCTGCGGGCTGGGGCGCGCGCTGTCGATGATGCGCAGCCAGCCGCCGGGCGCGTCGGCGGGCAGCGCCGGCAGATCGAAGTCGAGCGGCTCCCACCAGGCGTTGAGCGCGAAGTGCATCAGCAGGTCGCCCGACAGGCTGTACGCGGTGACGGCCAGGCTGCGCGATTCGTGGCCGGTGTCGGGCGCGCCCAGGTGCACGCCGTGCAGCTGCACGCGCACGCGCTGCATCAGTTCGGCCAGCGTGAGGCGGTGGTCGCGCTGCACCGATTCGCGCAGGTTGCGGATGCGCACGAGCCCCTGCACGAAGCGGTGGATCTCGGCGTGGCGCTGCAGCAGCGTCCAGTCGAGCCAGGAGGTCTCGTTGTCCTGGCAGTAGGCGTTGTTGTTGCCGCGCTGGCTGCGCCGCATCTCGTCGCCCATCGCCAGCATCGGCGTGCCCAGCGAGAGCACCGTGATGGCGAGCAGGTTCTTCACCTGGCGCGTGCGCAGCGCCAGCACGCCGGGGTCGTCGCTCGGGCCCTCGGCGCCGCAGTTCCAGCTGCGGTTGTCGTCGCTGCCGTCGCGGTTGCCTTCGCCGTTGGCCTCGTTGTGCTTGCGGTCGTAGGAAACCAGGTCGTCGAGCGTGAAGCCGTCGTGGCTGGTGACGAAGTTGATGCTCTGCGCCGGCTCGCGCGGCCGCGCGCCGTACAGGTCGGGGCTGCCGAGCAGGCGGTCGGCGAGCGCGGGCACGACGCCGGCGTCGCCGCGCACGAAGGCGCGCACGTCGTCGCGGAAGCGCCCGTTCCACTCCTTCCAGTGCTGGCCGACGAAGCGGCCCACCTGGTACAGGCCGGCGGCGTCCCAGGCCTCGGCGATGAGCTTGGTGCCGGCGAGCACGGGGTCGCTCTCGATGTCCCACAGCAGCGGCGGGTTGGCCAGCGGCTGCCCGAACTCGTCGCGCGCGAGGATGGCGGCGAGGTCGAAGCGAAAGCCGTCGACGTGCATCACGCGCACCCAGTAGCGCAGGCTGTCGAGGACGAGGCGCCGCACCACGGCGTGGTTGGCGGCCAGCGTGTTGCCACAGCCCGAGTAGTTGGCGTAGCGGCCGTCGGCGTCGCGCAGGTAGTAGGTGCCGTCGTCCAGGCCGCGCAGGCCGTAGGTGGGGCCGCGCTCGTCGCCCTCGGCGGTGTGGTTGTAGACGACGTCGAGGATCACTTCCAGCCCGGCGCGGTGCAGCGCGCGCACCATGTCGCGGAACTCGTGGCGCGCCGCGAGCGCACCCGGCCGCGACGCGTAGCCCGCGTGCGGCGCGAAGAACGACACCGGCGCGTAACCCCAGTAGTTGACGAGCCCCGGCGGCGCATCCTGCGGGTCGAACTGGAACACCGGCATCAGCTCGACCGCGGTGACGCCGAGCGCGCGCAGGTAGGGGATCTTCTCCACCAGCCCGGCATAGGTGCCGGCGCGCGGCGCGGCGACGCCCGAGCTGGCGTGGCGCGTGAAGCCGCGCACATGCAGCTCGTAGATCACGGTCTGCGCGAAGGGGCGGCGCAGCGGCTGGTCGCCCTGCCAGTCGTAGTCGTGGTCGTCGCAGACCACGCTCTTGGCGGCTTGCGCATCGTTGGCGCCGGGCGTGCGGGCGGCGGCGCGGCTCCAGTCGGGCGGCGTCTCGACGGCGCGGCCGTAGGGGTCGAGCAGGACCTTGCCGGCGTCGAAGCACCGGCCGCGCGCGGGCTCGAACGCCCCGTGCGCGCGCCACGCATAGAGCTGCCCCGGCCGCACGCCGGGCACGAAGACATGCCAGTAGTGCCAGGTGCGGTGCGCCGGGTCGTCGAGCCGGATCACGCGCGCGGGCTGTGCCGCGTCCACCGCGTCGTACAGCAGCAGTTCGACGCGCTGCGCGCGCTGCGAATGGACGCTGAAATTGGTGCCGTCGCGCAGCGGCCGCGCGCCCAGCGGGTGCGGCTGGCCGGGCAGGACATGCAGGCGGCGCGGCATGGGGCCGATTGTGGGTGCCCGCGGCGTGGCTGCGGCGCGGCTGCGGCAGACCTGCCGAGGCGGGCGTCAACTATCCTGACCGCTCCTACGCATTGACTCGGCAGACTTGCTGCCGGACTTGCACCTTTGCCTCACGCAAGTTGCTGCCCGTCGGCCGGCTGCGTGGTTGCGCCCGGTCAAGAGCCATGGACGTACGGCCGCGGATAGGGGGCGGGGCGACCCGAGTGGCGCGCGTCGGAGTGTGCTGCCTACACTCGCCCGAAGAGAACAGGCTCCGAGGGAACACGTATGACGCGCACCGAGCGCCTGGCGCGCATCGAGCACCGGCTGCGGGAAGGTCGCGCGGTGCCCAGCGAGCGGCTGGCCCGCGAGCTGGCGGTCTCGTCCTCGACACTGAAGCGCGACCTCGCCTTCCTGCGCGACCGCCTCAACGCGCCGCTGCGCTTCGACCGCGAGCAAGGCGGCTGGCGGCTCGATGCCAAGGCCGCGCTGCCCGGCGCGCAGTACGAACTGCCCGGCATGTGGTTCAGCGCCGAGGAGGTGCTGGCGCTGCTGACGATGCAGCAACTGCTCGAGAACCTCGACGCGGGCGAGCTGCTCGCGGGCCACGTGAAGCCGTTGCGCAGGCGGCTCGAGAAGGCCTTGGACGTCGGCGTGCGCGCCAGCGAAGAGGCCGCGCGCCGCATCCGCATCGCCACGCTGGCGGCGCGGCCGCTGAACCTGCCGCACTTCCAGGCCATCGGCACCGCGCTGCTCAGGCGCCAGCGCGCCGCGCTGCGCTACCGCGCGCGCGGCCGCGACGAGGAGAGCGAGCGCGAAGTGAGCCCGCAGCGGCTGATCCATTACCGCGACAACTGGTACCTCGACGCCTGGTGCCACCTGCGCGGCGCGCTGCACAGCTTCAGCGTCGACGCGGTGACGCAGGTGCAGGTGCTCGAGCGCCGGGCGCTGGACATGCCCGAGCGCGAACTCGACGAAGCGCTCGGCGCCGGCTACGGCATCTTCGGCGGCCGCGATGTGAAGTGGGCCACGCTGCGCTTCAGCCGCGAGCGCGCGCGCTGGGTGGCCGCCGAGCGCTGGCACCGCGAGCAGCACGGGCGCTGGGATGCCGAGGGGCGCTGGGTGCTGAGCCTGCCGTATGCCGACCCGCGGGAACTGGTGATGGACATCCTGCGGCATGTGCCGGAGGTGGAGGTGATCGCCCCTCAGGAACTGGAAGACGAAGTGAAGAGGCGACTGGCGGCCGGGCTGGGGAGGCTGGATGAATGAACAGTCGCCGCAGGCGGCAGCAGCTCACGCGATGAGCCGAGCACGGCGCACGATTGCATCGTCGCCTTGGCGCCTACGCGGCATCGAGGCGCGGGAGATGGGCAAGAAGGACAAGAGGGACAAGAGGGACACCCATTGAACGAGCTCCATCCAACGCCGAGCCGGTATGCGCAGGCGTTCAGCCTGCTGGCCGCCCTCGCTCCGGGCCAGCAACCGCATGCCTGGCAGGTCGATCTGGCGATGCCGCAGGCGTGCGACAACCGCCTGGTCCGCGTTCCCACGGGCTTGGGCAAGACCTTCGGCGTGCTGGGTGCCTGGTGGTGGAACCGGATCGCGCAACGGCGCGAAGGTTGGCCCCGGCGCCTGGTGTGGTGCCTGCCCATGCGCGTGCTGGTGGAGCAGGTGGTGGCCGAGGCCGAGGCCGCGCTGGCCCGCGTGGGGAGTCAGGCCGTCCCGATACCGGTCCGCGCCCTGATGGGCGGTGCCGAGGCCGGCGACTGGCATCTCTCCCCCGGGCGCGAGGCGGTGCTCGTCGGCACCCAGGACATGCTGCTGTCGCGCGCCCTGAACCGCGGCTATGCCGCCCCCCGCGCCCGCTGGCCGATGGACTTCGGCCTGCTTAACCAGGACTGCTTGTGGGTGATGGACGAAGTCCAGCTCATGGACGCGGGGCTTGCCACTTCGGCGCAACTGCAGGCCTTCCGCGAAGAGGAACAAGGCCGAGGCGCGAGCCTGCGCCCCTGCAAGACGTGGTGGATGAGCGCCACGCTGCAGCCGGCCTGGGTGAACGGCGGCCCGGATACGCGGGAACCCCTGCGCGACCTTGCGCAAATCCGCATCCCGCCGGCGCAACGCAGCGGCCCCTTGTGGGACGCGCAGGCGGTGCGCAAGCCGCTGCAGGTCAGGCAAGTGCAGCCCGCCGGCAAGCCGCCAGCGCACGCCAGCCTGCTGGCGGCGCTCGTCGCCGAAGCCCATGCCGCGGGCGGCCGCGGGGCACGCGGGCCGACGCTGGTCGTCGTCAACCGGGTCGAGCGTGCGGTGGAGATCTACAAGGCCCTGGCCGCCGCGGCGAAGGGTCCGTCGAGCGGCACCGATCTGCGCCTCGTCCACAGCCGGTTTCGCCCGGCCGACCGCGCCCACTGGCGCGAGAGCTTCCTCAACCGCGCGGCCTGCGCGCCGGGCGTCGATCGCATCATCGTCGCCACCCAGGTCGTGGAAGCCGGCGTGGACATCTCGGCCGGCGTGCTCGTCACCGAGCTGGCACCCTGGCCCAGCCTCGTGCAGCGCTTCGGCCGCTGCGCGCGCTATGGCGGCGAGGCGGACGTGATCGTCTTCGATGCGCTGGCGGCGGATCGCGCAAGCGCCGCGCCCTACGCGGCGGAAGAACTCGAGGCGGCCCGCAGCGCACTGGCGCTCGTCGACGACGTGGCGCCGCGGAGCCTCGAGGCGTTCGAGGAGGCGCATCCCGAACGGGCGGCGAGCCTCTATCCCTACCGTCCGGCCCATCTGCTGCTGCGCCACGAGCTCGACGAGCTGTTCGACACCAGTGCGGACCTGTCCGGCGCCGACGTGGACGTCTCCCGCTTCATCCGCAGCGGCGACGAGCGGGACCTGTCGGTGTTCTGGTCCGAGGTACCGAAGGGCGAGACGCCCGGGGCAGACCGGCGAGCGGACCGCGATGCCTTGTGCGCAGTTCCGTTTCTCGCTGCCCGAGACTGGCTTTGCGGCAAGGAAACGGGCAGCAGCAAGGCGCCGAGGCTCGCGCGGGGCCGGCGCGCGTGGGTCTGGGAGTACCTCAGTGGCCGCTGGCGTACGGCCGAGCGGCGTGACCTCTATCCCGGGCAGACCGTGCTGGTCGCCGCCGACACCGGAGGCTACGACTCCAGGTTCGGGTGGTCGCCCGCCAGCAGCGCCGCCGTGCCTGCGCTGGACGCGCCGCAGCCAAGCGCCGAAGACCGGGCCGACGCCAGCGAAGACGACGAGTCGCTCAGCGCCGTGCAGGCCTGGCAAACCATTGCCACCCACGGCGCGCAGGTCGGCCGCGAGGCGGCGGCGCTGGCGGCCGGGTTGGGCAAGCGCTACGAACGCCTGTTCGATCTCGCCGGCCGCTGGCACGACGCCGGCAAGGCACTCGCACCGTTCCAGAACTCCATCGTCGGCGATGACCGCCCGGCACGGCTCGACCTGGCCAAGGCGCCGCCCAACCGGTGGCTGCCGGGCCGCAGGCTCTACCCCGATCCTCCGCATCCGCGCCGCGCCGGCTTGCGGCACGAGCTCGCCAGCACGCTGGCGCTGTTCGATGTGCTCGCGAGGCACCGGCCGGAGCACGCGGCGATGGTCGGGCCCTGGCGCGAACTGCTTGCTTCGGCGGGCCGCCAAGTCCCGGCGCCCGCCGGCAGCGGCATCGAGCCCAATGCGCTGGAGCAGGAGATTCTCGAGCTCGATGCCGACGACTTCGACCTGCTGGCCTACCTCGTGTGCGCGCACCACGGCAAGGTGCGCATGGCCTGGCATGCCTCGCCGGCCGACCAAGAGGCCGGTGATACGGTGCTGCGGCTCAGGGGCGTGCGCGAGGGCGAAGAGCTTCCCGCATTGACGCTCACGGCACGCGACGGCACGCCTTGCCGCCTGCCGCCCAGCCGGCTGCGCCTGGATGCCGCGGCGGTGGGGCTGAACCCGGTCACCGGCCGCGGGTGGACCGAGCGAACCCTGGGCCTGCTCGCCCGGCAGGGGCCCTTCGCCTTGGCCTATCTCGAAGCCCTGCTGCGCGCGGCCGACCAGCGCGCCTCGCGCGCGCCGGTTGGCGATCCGCTGCTGGAACCCGACAATACGCACCATGGACTGGAAGCAAGCCATCGAGAACTGGCGCCGGCTGAGCCCGCAGGAGCGCCATCGTCTGCGCTGGCAGCGCATTCCACGCAACGTGGCGCAGAGCATGGCGTTCGAGGGCGAGCCGGTGAGCCTGGCTCGGCTGGAAGCGGAACACGCCCGCCACCCCATGCCACCCGCCACGTCGAGACCGCCCAAGGCGTCCTGACCTACGCCGAGCTGGCGCCGCTGCTCGGCGAACGGGTGGCGGCGATCGAGCGGGCAATCGAGTCCGGTGAGTTCGACGACCAGGCACTCGACGATGCGTTGATCCGCGAGCTGCACGCGCGGCTGTGCGGCGACCTGGTCCCGACCTTCGCCGGCTGGCGCCGCAAGGATGTGGTGATCGGCTCGCACGAGCCCATGCCGCACTTCAAGGTGCCCATGGGCATGCGCGAGTACGCGCTGGACCTCGCGGCGCGCCTTGGCCACCTCGATGCGCAGCCCGATCTGCTGCCCGAGTTCCTTGCCTTCGCCGAGGGGCGGCTGCTCAGCATCCATCCCTTCGCTGACTTCAACGGGCGCGCGACGCGGCTGTTCCTGCGCCTGGTGCTGCGGCGGCTGGAACTGCCGGCCGTGGACCTGGTGCCGTCGGCCGAGGCGACGGCCGACTACCTGCAGGCCTTGGCTGCGGGCGACCGCGCGCACTGGGCGCCGTTGGCCGCGATCTGGCGCGAGCGCCTCGCGCAGGAAGGGGGCGCATGAACGTCCACCGCCTGGACGGCTGCGCGCCCGCGCCGCTGGCCCACTACCTCAAGGCCTTGGGCATTCTTCGCCTGGTCGCCGAACAGCTCGATGATGGGGCGCGAGGGTGGTGGGAGGGTGAGAGGTTCGTGCTGGCGACGGAGCTGAACCGGGACCAGCTCTCACGCTTTTTCCTTGAGCGATACCGCCCGACCGCGGTGGTCTCGCCGTGGAACCGAGGCTCGGGCTTCTACCAGCTCGACGACCCGGCGTTGGCGGCCATCGCGACGAGCAGCGCGGAGCGCTTCGCAGGCCTGCGCGCGGGCGTCCGGGATGCCAGGGCGCATCTCGATCCCTTGGCCGAGGCCGATCGCACGGTACGAGCGATCAAGGGCGAGGCCAAGAACCGTGCCGCCACGCGTGCCGAGCGCGCGGCGCTTCGCGACTCCGCCGACTACAAGGCCCGGCTTGCTGCGGCCGAGCGTCGCTTCAAGACGCTGAAAGCCGAGCTGATACCCGAATTGCGTCGCACCTGGCGGGGCTCGCATCGGAACTGGATGGACGTGGCCATCGTGCTCACCGATGGCGGCACGGCGCGCTACCCATCCTTGCTCGGAACCGGCGGCGCGGATGGGCGCCTGGACTTCACCTACAACTTCTTTCTGCGCCTGACCGAGCTGTACGACTTCGCGAGTTCCCGCGGCGCGGCGCGGCCCGAGGCGGCGGCGTCATTGGAGGCATCGCTGTTCGGCGCCCCCGCGCAAGCGCTGGCCCCGGGCCTGGCGGTCGGTCAGTTCTCGCCCGGCCATGCCGGAGGCGCCAACATGTCCGCGGGACCGAGCAGCGACAGCGGCGTGAACCCCTGGGACTTCGTCCTGACGATGGAGGGAGTTCAGCTCTTCACCGCCGCCGCGACACGTCGCCTTCAGTCTCAATCGGGCGCGCGGGCCACGGCACCATTTGCGGTGTCGGCCGGAGCGCTCGGGTATGCAAGCGCCGGCCGCTCCGACGAAAGCGCCAGGGGCGAGCAGTGGATGCCGCTGTGGCACCAGCCCACCACCTTCGCCGATCTGCGCCAGGTGTTCGCGGCGGGGCGCGCACAGCTCGGTGCACAGGTGTCGGCCGAGCCTCTTGATCTGGCCCGCGCGATCGCGCGGCTGGGCACGTCGCGGGGCATCCGGTCGTTCCAGCGGTTCGGCTACATCGAACGCAACGGGCAATCGAACCTCGCTGTTCCGCTGGGCCGATTCGTCGTCGCCGATCGCGCCGAACCCGCGCTGGCCTGCCTCGACGACCTCGATGCGTGGCTGCGGCGCCTGCGCCGCGAGGCGCGCGGCGACAAGGCGCCGGCGCGACTTGTTCTCGCCGAGCGCCGCCTGTCGGAGGCGCTGCTGGCCGTCACCCAGCGGCCCGCCGAGGCCGCACGCTGGCAGTCCGCCTTGCTGCGCATGGCCGAGATCGAGGCGCTGCAGGTTCGCGGCACCGCGGCCAAGGCGGGGCCCATCCCGCGCCTGCGGCCGCAATGGGCCTCCGTGGCCGACGACGGCCGTCCGGAGCTTCGGCTGGCGCTGGCCTTCGCCCTGCAGCGCGCCGATGCTCGTGCCGGCGACAGGCGCGACGGCGTGCGCCGTCATTGGGTGGCTGGCGATGACGAGGGCGATCGCAACGCGCGCGTGCTCCAGGGCCGCGACGGCATCGACGATGCGATCGCCCTCGTGGCGCGACGTCTGCTGGAAGCCGGTCGTGCCGGGGAGCGGCGCCTGCCGCTGGAGGCGGCCTACGGCACGTCCGCAAGCTGGTACGACATCGCCCGCGTGCTGGCCGGCGAAGTCGATCTCGATCACGGCCTGGCGCTGGCGCGCGCGCTGATGGCGCTCGACGCGCGCGCCTGTGTTCGCCGGCCGCCGCGGCTCGCTGCGGCCCCGCCCGCGGATTGGCCCGACGACGCGTGGATCGCCGTGCGGCTGGCTCTCCTGCCCTGGCCGCTGCCCGACGGCCGCGCGCCGGGCTGCGACCCGGCCATCCTGCGCCGGCTTCAGGCCGGCGACGTCGCAGCCGCCGTCCAGCTCGCCGCGCGGCGGCTGCGCATCGCCGGCATCCACAGCCCCATCGGTGCTATCGGCCCGATTGGCTCCAACGGCCCGGTCGTCTCGGACGCCGGGCTTGCGCGGCGCTATGCCGCGGCCCTCGCATTCCCGATCGACCGCCATACGGCCACGGCGTTGGCCGCGCGCCTCGACCCGTCCCTCGCCAAGGAGAACGTTGCATGAGTCTGGACCTTTCGCCCCTCGAACCGTGCTCGAGGTTGTTGTTCGAGATCGCCCTGCGTCCGCTGCAGGGGCAGCGCTTCCAGCCCACGGGCTTTCCGGGCCTCGGGGCCGCGACGTTCCAGACGCCGCAGGGGCTCAGCCTGCTGGTGGAGAGCGCGCAGAGCATGGCGAACCACCTTGAACGAACGCTGTGGGACGATGCCAACTGCGAGCTGCGAGGTCCGGCGATGGGCCTGTCTCACGTCCGCGTGGTCCGTGGCGTTGGTGAGACACCGACTCAGCGCGCGGGCTCAGGTTCAAAACAGTTCTTGACCGATAGCCTCATAGAGGCGCATCGCATCAACAGCCCCTACGTGATGTTTGGCATGCTCGAAGGCGAGCAGCTGTTTGATCGACTGGGGGCGGAGTTGAATGCGTTCGAGGCTGGCCCGGCGCCCAGCCGACGCGACATCGCCGCGCATCTCCTGCGCTGGGACGCTGGGGCGCTATTGCACGGTGCCTTCCTGTCGGCGAAGAAAGGTAAGGACAAGACGCTTGCGGGCGGTCGATTGCGGCTCAGTCGCGCGCTCTCCGCCTTCATCGAAGCCGACGGCGCGCGGGTCGCCGCTTCGGGCGGCGTCAAGAACGACCACGTCAATCCGAGCGGCGACACCAAGGCGGGCTTCGGCAACGTGCCCTTCGCCCGCGACGAGTTCACCGCCGAGCGCATCACGCTCTTCGTCAACCTGGATCTCGGTCAGATCCGCGGCTACGGCCTCGGCGCCGACGTCGAACGGCTGCTGGTACTGCTGGCCCTATACAAGCTGCGCCTGCTGCTCGACGGCTCGTTGCGGCTGCGCACGGCTTGCGACCTGGAGCCGGCGTCCGCCGACATCCTGGCGCGCCGCCCGGCAGGATTCGCGCTGCCAGATGCCGCCGCACTGGAGCCGGCCCTGAAGGACGCCATCGCTGCCTGCAAGGACCGCATGCAGGTCAAGGAGGTCGAGTTCAACGACGAGTTGAAGAAGGGCAAGGATTCGGACAAGGCCGAAGGACAGCCCGACGACGGCGAGCCGGGCGACGGCGACGCGAGCTGACTTCATGCCCACGCTGCTGCTGCGCTTCCCGGGCCGGCGGTACCACGCCACGCCCTGGGGCCACCACGTCAACGAAGGCCTGATCGAGTGGCCGCCGTCGCCATGGCGACTGCTGCGCGCACTGCTAGCCACGGGCTATGCCAAATGCCACTGGCCCGCCGACGGCCCGCCGCCGGCGGCGCGGCGCCTGGTCGAGAAACTGGCCGGCGTGGTGCCGCACTATCGGCTGCCGAACGCCGTGGGCACGCACAGCCGCCACTACATGCCGCTGGCGCGCTTCAAGAACGGCCGCGAGGAAACGACCCTGGTCTTCGACACCTGGGCGCAGATCGACGACGGCGAGATCGCCGTGCACTGGGACGTCGCGCTCGACGCCGAGGAGCGCGCCGAACTCGAGCAGCTGGCGTCGGCACTCGACTACGTCGGGCGCTCCGAGAGCTGGGCGGAAGCGACGCTCGCATCGCCTGACGAGGCCGCCGGCGCGTTCGACGTGCGGCCCGGCGAAGCGGCCGATTGCCCGGGGCCCGGGTGGGAGCAGGTCGCGCTGCTCGCTGCGCTGGCCCCCGATGAGTACGCTGCCTGGCGTGCAAAGGCCATCGCCGCGGGCGCGGCCGCCGTCAGCACGCTCGATGCGAAGGGCAAGCCGCTCCCTGCCGCGAGGCGTCGCAAGGAGATCGAAGCCATCGAGCGTGCGCACCCGCGCGACACGCTCGCCTGCCTTCAGGTGGAAACCGCCTGGCTGCAGCAGCTGGGCTGGACGCAGCCGCCGGGCAGCCGCAAAGTCTTGTACTGGCGGCGGGCCGACAGCCTGGCAACCCTCCCGCCGAAGCCGCAACAACGGCGGGCGCACGCTCCACCCGTTGCCTGCATGCTGCTGGCGCTCGCCAGCGCGAGCGGCCGTGCCAACACGCTGCCGCGTGCGCAACGCAGCCTCGCGCAGGGCGAGCTGCTGCATCGCGCCCTGGTGGACAACGCCTGCCGTCTGGGTGGCCACTCGGCCGTGCTGTCGGGGTGCGACGAGCAAGGGCGTCCACTGACGTTGCCGCATCGGCATGCGCATCTTCTTCATCTGGATCTGGACGGCGACGGGGCGCTCGACCACGTGCTGATCTGGGCGCCCATGGGTCTCGACGACCTGGCGCGCGCTGCCGTCCGTGCGACGCGGCGCACCTACACCAAGGGTGGCGTCGAGCCCTTGCGTCTGGCGCTGGCCGGCGCGGGCAACCTGCAAGACGTGCTGAGCGCCTCTGCAGCGGAGAACTCGCTCTGGCGTGCCACTGCCCCCAGCCGCATCTGGATCAGTGCGACACCCTTCGTCCCGCCCCGGCACCTGAAGAAGCGAGGCACGAATTCGTTGGAGGGACAGGTTCGCGCCGAGTTGCGCTCGCGCGGGCTGCCCGAACCCACCCGTGTCGTCTGGCTCGACCCGCGCACCGATGACACGGCCCGCGCACTGCGGCACCATGTCCGCACGCGGCAGACCGGCCCTGCGCCGGCGTGCGACATCGGCTTTGTACTGCGGCTCGAGTTCGAGTGCGCCGTCGCAGGGCCGTTGTGCCTGGGATACGCCAGCCATTTCGGTCTGGGGCGGTTCGAGCATGCGGCCGCCGGAGTGGAAGCGAAGTCGGCCGAAGCGCGTCTCAGCGCGGCGGCGGCGTTGCCTCCAGCCACTGCCTCGCCGTCATGACCTTCACGCCCAGCCCCGGCGGAAAGTGCCGTGCGTTGCCCGTGATCACCGGGGAGCCGGCCGCCAGGGCGCAGGTGATGAAAGGCCGGTCGGCCGCGTCCGGAAACGGCGGCTGGCTCGCGTACGCGGCTCGGCATGCAAGGACGCAGGGGAGAGCGAAGTGACCACTGAAGCGCAGCGTGCCGCACTTCCCGGCGCCGTGCCGCCCGCGGCCAGCCCGCCGCTGCTGCCCGCCCGCATGCTCAACGAATACGTCTACTGCCCGCGCCTGGCCTACCTCGAGTGGGTGCAGGGCGAATGGGCGCACTCGGCCGACACGGTGGAGGGCCGTCATGTCCATCGCCGGGTCGATCGGCGCAGCGGCACGCCGCCGCCAGCCGGCGGCGGCGCCTCGTCCCAAGGCGAAAGCGAGCGCGAAAGCGAGGACGAGGCCGGCCCCGAGGCTCCCGAACGCATCCATGTCCGTTCGATGGAGCTCTCGTCCACCACGCTCGGCCTCGTCGCCAAGCTCGACCTCGCCGAATTCGAGGGCCGCCGCGCCGTGCCCGTGGACTACAAGCGCGGCAAGCGCCCGCATGTACCGGCCGGCGCCTACGACCCCGAGCGGGTGCAGCTGTGCGTGCAGGGCCTATTGCTCGAGGAGCACGGCCACGAGGCGCCCGAGGGCGTGCTGTACTTCGCCGCCTCGCGCGAGCGCGTGCGCGTGCCGTTCGACGAAGCCCTGCGCCTCGCCACGCGCGAAGCCGCGGCCGGCCTGCGCCGCATGGCCGAGGGCGGCGCAATCCCGCCGCCATTGGAAAACAGCCCCAAGTGCCCGCGTTGCTCGCTGGCGCCCATCTGCCTGCCCGACGAAGTGCACTTCCTGCGCGCGGGCGGGGCGCCACCGCGCCCGCTGGCGGTGGCGCAGACGCCGGCGCTGCCGATGTACGTGCAGTCGCGCGGCGCCAAGGTGGCCAAGAGCGGCGAGCTGCTCGAAGTCAGCATCGAGGACGAAAAGGTCTTGAGCGCGCGCCTGATCGACGTCTCGCAGCTGGTGCTGCAAGGCGGCGTCTATCTCACCACGCCCGCGCTGCACGAGCTGATGTCGCGCGAGATCCCGGTGACGTGGCTCTCGCACGGCGGCTGGTTCCTCGGCCATACGGTGGGGCTGGGGCACAAGAACGTCGAGCTGCGCAGCGCGCAGTACCGCGCCAGCTTCGACGAGGCCTTCTGCCTGCGTCTGGCGAAGGTGCTCGTGGTGGCCAAGATCCGCAACCAGCGCACGCTGCTGCGGCGCAACTGGAAGCGCGGCGAGATGCCCGAGCCGCTGCTGGCGGAGTTCCGCCGCGACGTCGAAGCGGCGCAGCATGCGCACGACCTGCCGCAACTGCTGGGGGCCGAAGGCAACGCGGCTGCGCGCTACTTCCGGCACTTCGCGGCCATGCTGGCGCGGCCGGGCGGTGGCGAAGGCGGCGGCGAGCCGGTGGCAGCAGGCACCTGGGCCTTCGACTTCGAGCACCGCAACCGGCGCCCGCCGGCCGACCCGGTGAACGCGCTGCTGTCGTTCGCCTACGCGCTGCTCACGCGCAGCTTCGCCGTCACCCTCACGGCGGTCGGGTTCGATTCGATGCGCGGCTTCTATCACCAGCCGCGCTACGGCAGGCCGGCGCTGGCGCTCGACATGATGGAGCCCTTCAGGCCGCTGGTGGCCGATTCGGCGGTGCTCATGGCCATCAACAACGGCGAGCTGGACGAGGGCAACTTCGTGCGTGCAGGCGGCGCCGTGGCGCTGAACGAGGGCGGCCGGCGCGCCTTCATCGCCGCCTTCGAGCGGCGCCTGTCGCAGGAGGTGACGCATCCGCTGTTCGGCTACGCGGCGCAGTACCGGCAGATCGTGGAGATCCAGTGCCGGCTGCTGGGCCGCCACCTGCTGGGCGAACTGGCCGACTACCCGGCCTTCACCACGCGCTGAGCGATTCGCTGACCCATTCGCTGACGGCTCTCGGGCCGGGCAGCAAACCGGCATGGCTGACGAGCACCTCTTCATCGTCACCTACGACATCGCCGATGCGCGGCGCTGGCGCGCGGTTTTCAAGTTGATGAATGGCTACGGAGAGTGGTTGCAGCTCTCGGTGTTCCAGTGCCGGCTGGACCGGCAGCGTCAGGTGGAACTGCGCAGCCGTCTCGAGACGCTTTTGAACCGGGAGGAGGATCACGTGATGATCATCGACGTGGGCCCTGCCGAGAGCGTCAAGCCGCGCGTGCACAGCCTCGGCAAGCGCGGCTTCGATCCCCTCGGGCGCGCGCCGGTGATCGTGTGAGCGCGCGGCAGGGCGGCAGTCAATGCGGGCGCGCCTGCACGGTGGTGCGAGCGCTGTCGTGGCGAGGGGCCACGCGGGCAGCGCTCGCAAGCCCGCGCGCCTTGACAATTCAAGCACTTGGAAGGCGCGCCGGCCCGGCATGGCCGTCGCGGCGCGAGCCACCGCTCACGCGGCGGCGAGCGCTCGCAATCATGGGCCACAATCGGCCCAGGGCCTTGCTTTTCGAGCGGGCGGTTTTCCGAGGCGATGAGCCTCGGCCTCATTGAAGCACGCGGTGCCACTTCGGTTCGGTCATGGGCGCCCTCTGTTTTCCGAGGCGATGAGCCTCGGCCTCATTGAAGCGTGCCAGCGGGCCGCTCGATGCGCACGAGCACGCCGTTTTCCGAGGCGATGAGCCTCGGCCTCATTGAAGCTGCGATCCAGGATCGGTGCCGCGCCAGACGCCGAAGTTTTCCGAGGCGATGAGCCTCGGCCTCATTGAAGCGTGAGGAAGACCGACAAGACGCCGCCCAAGGAGTTGTTTTCCGAGGCGATGAGCCTCGGCCTCATTGAAGCAATGGGCGGGCCTGCACTGGGAGCAGCATCGCGTCCGTTTTCCGAGGCGATGAGCCTCGGCCTCATTGAAGCGTGACGTAGCTTGGCTTGCTTTCTAGCAGGCGCGAGAGTTTTCCGAGGCGATGAGCCTCGGCCTCATTGAAGCGAGGTGCGCCAGGTCATCGTCGGCGAGGGCTGGGTGGTTTTCCGAGGCGATGAGCCTCGGCCTCATTGAAGCCGCGGGACTCACGCAAAGCGTGCAATGTCGACATGGTTTTCCGAGGCGATGAGCCTCGGCCTCATTGAAGCCGACACAACCGCGTATCCCATGCTTACCTTCAGGCGGTTTACCGAGGCGATGAGCCTCGGCCTCATTGAAGCGTACACGCCCAGCTCGCAGCTGGTGAAGTCGGTCGGGTTTTCCGAGGCGATGAGCCTCGGCCTCTGTGAAGCATGTGGGGGGCTCCTGTGGTGGATGGGGGGGTGTCGGGTTTTCCGAGGCGATGGGC